>NZ_JBITUB010000002.1:651318-713777 GCF_044542225.1 Streptomyces sp. NPDC079020 | reverse complement strand
TCCAAAAGGCATGATGGGACCGCAGGCACGAGCCCTCCGGGTGATCACTGAGCGTCAAGAACTCCATGATCACTCAGGCTCGTGCCTGCCTTGCGTTCGGGCCCGGCTGGGCAGCCCCGCCCACCATTTGCCGGTCGCTCTTACTCCGTACGCCAGTTCATCGCGGTGCCGCAGGCAACGGGAATGCGGCCGCAGCCGTCCTACCTTTGGGAGGTACGAGCCTGATGACGGAGCGTGCGGAGAGGGGTGGGCAGGTCATGACGGTGGAGAGGGAAGAACCCGGCGGACCGGCCGGCCGGGCGCGGAGCGGCAATCCCGACTGGCTCAAGGGCGCCCGCATCACCGCGGTCCAGGGCGTCTTCTACCGGCCGGAGGGCCGCGCGGGCGAACCGGAGGCCGTCGAGTTCGTGCTCGACGACGGGCAGTCGGTCCTGCTGACCTGTGCCTCCGACCGGACCCTTCGGGTCACCCCCGGCGCCTGGCCGGAACTGCCCGACTGGTGCGTGCCGGCCAGTCAGTGGCAGCACGCCGCCGTGGCGAATCTGCCCCCGGTGCCGTACGGGGGAGCCTGGACGGTCATCGGTACGCACGAGCGCCGCGACGGGAGGGGCGAGGTGCACGAGGCCGTCATCCGGTGCGAGGACGGGGACTTCGTGGTCGTCGGCGGGGACACGATGGCGGTCCGCTTCGTCCGCCACTGACCGAGCACGCCCGCACTCCGCCGCCACTGACCAGGGCCCCGCCACCACTGACCGAGGACGCCCGCACCCCCGCGTCCCTTCCCGGGAACGCCCCCGGGCCGCCCCGCACCCCGCGGGGCGGCCCGTCACGCGTGCGGCCCCACGGTCACCTTCCCCACCGTCAGCTCCGCCCGGCCCCCCTCCATCACCTCGGCCACCCGCTCCACCTGCTCCTCCAGCTCCCGCAGCCGCGCGGGCCCCAGCGGGTCCAGCGGCTCCACCGTCACCGTGATCCGGCGCCCCGAGCGGCGCTGGTGCCAGACCCCGGCGACCGTGCCGTCGACCAGCAGCGTCGGGTAGTTCCCCGCCTGGCCGCGCGCCAGGGCCCGCTCGTACGCGGCCCCCGGGAACAGCCGCTCACGGGGCTGGGAGGCGATGCTGAACGCGTCGAAGTACGGCAGCAGGAGCACACCCCGCGCGGCATCGGCCGGGAACGCGGTGTCGCCCGCCACCACCCACGCGGGTCCGGCGTCCTCGAACGCCACCTCCTCGATCGCTCCCGCCGAGGCCAGTGAGGCGAACAGCCCGTCGGCCCACCCCTTCGGCGCGGCGAGCCACTTCGCGAAGTGGCCGGACGTGGCGGGGCCGTACGCGTGCAGATAGCGCTCCACCAGGGCGGCCAGCGCCTGCGGGCCGGGCATCGGGGTACCGCCCGGGTTGGTGTAGGTGGCCTTGCGGCCGCGGTTCGGGGCGTAGCACAGGGCGCCCCGGTGGCCCGCCAGATGGAGTACCTGCCGCCAGCGCGGCCACATCGTCTGGAAGCCGGGCATCACCAGGTCTCCGGCCCACGGCCCGGTACGGGCGACGACCTCGTCGCCGAGCTCGTCGATCGTCAGCTCCGCTCCGGTCAGCGCGTCGGCCACGGCGGCGACGACCGCCTCCACCTGATCCGGTGCCATCCGGGCGTCCTTGGCGAACGGACCGGTTCCGGTGGGTACGGCGGACAGGGCGCCGGTCCAGAGCGGCAGCTCGTCGGCGGGGAGCAGATGGACGGTCCCGCGCGGTCCGAACGTCTTGACCAGGGTGCGGTCGGTCCACAGGGCCCGGCGGACATCGGCACGGGTCACCCCGGCGGCGCGCACCCCGATGGAGAGCTCGGCGGCGGGCAGCACCTGGGCGTGGGCTCCGAGCATCGCGCCCACGGCCCCGCGGGGTGAGCCGTCCGACGAGGGGCTGCCCGGCGGGGCGCTCGCAGGGGCGCTCGCCGGGGCGGCGGACAGCCGCTGGCGGGACAGCCGCCGCGCGTTCGCCTCGGGCCAGGTCACGGTCACGGTGCGGGCTCGTGTCGTCATGCGTCCGAATCTAGGACGTCAATAGGTCGGAAACTGTCCTCATGGGACGGCTCCACCGGCCGCGTCAAGCCCGCGCCCACCGCCGTACGCCGTCCCCGGCAGCGGGTCCGGAGGCCTTCCGGGGCCCGGCGCGCCCCCGGGCCACGTGCCCGGAACGCAGTCCGGCGGATCCGGAGAGTAGTTGTGGAGTGGCGTGGCACCCAGCATCACTTACGAAGGGTTATGGTGGAAACCCCCCCTCGGGCCGGTCCGTATCCCCCCCACGGACCGGCCCGTTTTTTGTGCGCCGGTCCTGAACCGGCGCGGGGTCAGCCCCGTCCGGCCCAGATGTTGGTGCCCGCGGTGTCGACGGCGAAGGTGTCGATCTCCGCCAACTCCTCTGCGGACAGCGGCGGTCCGGCCAGCGCGGCCACGTTCTGCTCCAGCTGGCCCACGCTCGAAGCGCCGATCAGGGCCGACGTCATCCGGCTGTCCCGCAGCACCCAGGCGATCGCCAGCTGGGCGAGCGACTGGCCCCTGCGCCGGGCGATGCCGTCGAGCCCGTTGAGGCGGCGGACCACCTCGTCGGAGAGCAGGCCCGGGTCGAGGGACTTGCCCTGCGTGGCGCGCGAGCCCGCCGGGATGCCCTTGAGGTACTTGTCGGTGAGCAGGCCCTGCGCGAGCGGCACGAAGGAGATGCAGCCCATGCCGGCCGCCTCCAGCGTGTCGAGCAGCCCGTCGTCCTCGGTCCAGCGGTTGATCATCGAGTAGGACGGCTGGTGGATCAGGGCCGGGACGCGCATCTCCCGGAGCAGCCGGGCCGCCTCGGCGGTCTGCGCCGCGTTGTACGAGGACACACCCACGTAGAGCGCCTTGCCCTGCTGCACGGCGGAGGCCAGCGCACCCATCGTCTCCTCCAGCGGAGTGTCCGGGTCGAAGCGGTGCGAGTAGAAGATGTCGACGTGGTCCAGGCCCATGCGCCCCAGCGAGGCGTCGAGCGAGGACAGCAGGTACTTGCGGGAGCCCCACTCGCCGTACGGGCCGGGGTGCATCTCGTATCCGGCCTTGGTGGAGATGACCAGCTCGTCGCGGTACGGGGCGAAGTCCTGCCGGAACAGCTTGCCGAAGTTGAGCTCGGCGGAGCCGGGCGGCGGACCGTAGTTATTGGCCAGATCGAAGTGGGTCACGCCGAGGTCGAAGGCGCGCCGGAGGATCGCCCGCTGGGAGTCCAGCGTGCGGTCGTCCCCGAAGTTGTGCCACAGGCCGAGCGAGAGTGCGGGCAGTTTGAGTCCGCTGCGGCCGGTGCGGCGGTACTCCATGGAGTCGTAGCGCGAATCGGCGGCGCGGTAGGGAAGAGAATGAGTCACGTTTGTCTCTTTATCACGGTGTTGTGACAGACCGGGTTGGGCCCCCGTGACCCGCTCGCAGTAATGTGGCGGCTTCGGGGAATGCCGATGCGCGGCGCGGCGAAAGCCTGCGGACCGTGCTGACCTTTTGTGGCGATCTCCCCACGGGGGACGGGCCCCGGACCCCCCGGAGACGGGGCGGATGGGCCTGCGGCCCGTACGGAACCGAGAGGGTGAACTCAGTGAACTTGCGTGACCTGGTGTACGGGCTCTACGCACGCCGGGTGGAAGGCCGCCTGGACCACGCCCAGGTACCGAAACACATCGGGGTCATTCTCGACGGCAACCGGCGATGGGCGAAGGCGTCCGGCGGTTCGGCCGTCCAGGGGCACCAGGCCGGTGCGGACAAGATCTCCGACCTGCTCGGCTGGTGCAACGAGACCGATGTCGAGGTCGTCACCCTCTGGCTGCTTTCCACGGACAACTTCGACCGGCCCGAGGCCGAGCTGACCCCCCTGCTGGGCATCATCGAGAACACCGTACGCAACCTCGCGGCGGACGGCCGGTGGCGGGTCCATCACGTCGGCACGCTCGACCTCCTGCCGGCGGGCACGCAGACCGTCCTCAAGGAGGCGGAGGCAGCCACGTCCGATATCGACGGAATAATCGTCAATGTCGCGGTTGGCTACGGTGGCCGCCAGGAGATCGCCGACGCGGTCAGGTCGCTCCTGCTGGAGCACTCCGAGAAGGGCACGACCTTCGAGGAGCTGGCGGAGGTCGTCTCCACGGACCTGATCTCCGAGCACCTCTACACCCGGGGGCAGCCGGATCCGGACCTGGTGATCCGTACCAGCGGGGAGCAGCGGCTGTCGGGCTTCATGCTCTGGCAGAGCGCCCATTCGGAGTACTACTTCTGCGAGGTCTTCTGGCCGGCCTTCCGCAAGGTCGACTTCCTGCGCGCGCTGCGCGACTACGCGGCACGCGGCAGGCGCTACGGGGCCTGATCGCGCCTTTCCCCGACGGACCGGGCCCTCCCCTGTATATAGGGGAGGGCTTTCGCGTGGCCGGACGGCCCCGGGCCTTCACCGCCCGTACACCAGGACGGTTCCGCACCGTGTCATATGCGGTGGCATGGCTTCGGGCGTTCGAGGGAATACCCCTGACAGGTCGACATCCGGTCAGTAACCGGGCGGATGTCGCATCCAAGTGAGCGGCTCCCAGCCCGCTCGCCCGGGAGGCCCTTTGCACACGAAGGACCGTACGCGACGTGCGGCCGACGCGGAGGGCCGGCGTTCGGCTCTCACGCGAGGGGCAGAACCCGGTCCGTCCTCTCCTTTTGGGAAGTTCCGCGACGTCCGTCGCACTCCCCGACCTCGTCCGAGGGGGTACGTCCTTCCGTGGTGACCAGCACTAAGCGCCGCATGCCCGACCGGCGCACCTACGTTCTCGACACCAGCGTCCTGCTGGCCGACCCCAACGCCATGGCCCGATTCGACGAGCACGAAGTCGTGCTGCCGATCGTGGTGGTCACGGAGCTGGAGGCCAAACGGCATCACCCCGAACTCGGCTACTTCGCCCGGCAGGCCCTGCGCCTGCTGGACGACTTCCGGGTCCGGTACGGCCGGCTGGACGCCCCGATCCCGCTCGGGGATCTGGGCGGGACGCTCCGTGTCGAACTCAACCACTCCGATCCCGGCGTACTCCCCGCCGGCTACCGGTTGGGGGACAACGACTCACGGATTCTCGCGGTCGCGCGCAACCTCCAGGCCGAGGGGTACGACGTCACGGTCGTCTCCAAGGACCTGCCGCTGCGGATCAAGGCGTCCTCGGTCGGCCTTCTCGCCGAGGAGTACCGCGCCGAGCTCGCCATCACCGACTCCGGCTGGACCGGCATGGCCGAACTGTCCATCGCCGGGGAGCAGGTGGACCTGCTGTTCAGTGAGGAGTCGCTGTACGTCCCCGAGGCGGCCGAGCTGCCCGTGCACACCGGGCTGGTCCTCCAGTCCGAGCGCGGCAAGGCGCTCGGCCGGGTCACGGCCGAGGGTCTCGTCCGGCTGGTGCGCGGCGACCGGGAGGCCTTCGGGATCCACGGCCGCAGCGCGGAACAGCGGATCGCCCTGGACGTCCTCCTCGACCAGGACGTCGGCATCGTGTCGCTGGGCGGCCGGGCGGGTACCGGAAAGTCGGCCCTGGCGCTCTGTGCCGGTCTGGAAGCGGTGCTGGAGCGGCAGCAGCACAAGAAGGTGATGGTCTTCCGTCCGCTCTACGCGGTCGGCGGTCAGGAGCTCGGCTATCTCCCCGGCAGCGAGGCCGAGAAGATGAGCCCCTGGGCACAGGCCGTCTTCGACACGCTCTCGGCCGTCGCCGGGCGCGAGGTCATCGAGGAGGTGCTGGGGCGCGGGATGCTGGAGGTTCTGCCGCTCACCCATATCCGGGGCCGTTCGCTCCACGACGCGTTCGTGATCGTGGACGAGGCGCAGTCGCTCGAACGGAACGTCCTGCTGACCGTGTTGTCCCGGATCGGGGCGAATTCACGGGTGGTGCTCACGCATGACGTGGCCCAGCGGGACAACCTCAGGGTCGGCCGTTACGACGGAGTCGTCGCCGTGGTCGAGAAGCTGAAGGGCCATCCGCTCTTCTCCCACATCACGCTCACCCGCTCGGAGCGGTCGCAGATCGCCGCGCTGGTGACCGAAATGCTGGAGGAAGGTCAGATCTGACCTGGCTTGACCCATGGATGCCGCCCGGCGAGCCAAGGAGCTTAGCCGGGCGGCATCGTGCTGCGCCGTCATTTCCGAAAAACGGTTGACCCGAACGAGGTGTGAGCTTTCACACTCGGCACAGAATTGCCTCACGGTGTGCCTGTCCGGCAGAGTCTTGCTTCCGTCAGGCCCCGCATACGGCACATGGGCACCTCAAGAGGCGCCACGCACCACACAACTCAACAATCGCCGTCCGTATGCCGCCCGCGAGCACCACGCGGCACTCCTCCCAGGGGGAGTCGCCCACCGGGCCCGTGCCTCCCGTGACCCAAGCAGTAGGGAGGCCAGTGTCAAGGGCACGATTGCGCCCGCGAGGTCACCTAAGCGGGCGATGCTGGAAGGACACCGTGTGAGCCGGATCTCGGTCCGGGGGTTCGCCGTGGCATCTGCCACTGCGGTCACCACCGTAGGCGCCGTCGTAGGCGTTGCTTCGGGCAGCACTCCCGCTGCCGACGACAACAACTTCGAGGCGACCGCAGCCGACACCACGCTGCTCGCAGACATCCCCGCGGGCCAGCAGGCCCAGGTGCAGACTGCTTCGCTGACGCAGCAGGCCGATGCCCAGGCATCCGCCGCCGACGCCGCCGCGAAGAAGTCCGCCGAGGAGACGGCCCGTATCCAGGCCGCCAAGGACGCCAAGTCGAAGAAGGCGGCGGCCGAGAAGCGGGCCGAGGCCGAGCGCCAGGAGAAGAAGGACCGCGCCGAGCGCGCGAGCCGTTCCTCCGTCCGCGACGCGTCCTCCTTCTCCGCGAAGGGCTCGTACAGCGTGGCCGAAGTCCAGGCGATGGCACGGCAGATGGTCCCCGCGGACCAGTTCCAGTGCTTCAGCAACATCGTGAACCACGAGTCGACCTGGAACTACCGCGCGAGCAACCCGTCCTCCGGGGCGTACGGGCTCGTCCAGGCACTCCCGGGCTCCAAGATGTCGTCCGCCGGCGCCGACTGGCAGACCAACCCGGCCACCCAGATCAAGTGGGGCCTCAGCTACATGGACGGCCGTTACGGCAGCCCGTGCGGCGCCTGGTCCTTCTGGCAGGCCAACCACTGGTACTAGGGGGACGGGCGGAGCCTTCCGAGGCTCGGCTCCCCACCCCGCGAAGCCCTCCACCGTCCAGCGGTGGGGGGCTTCGCGCGTGTACGGTCACCATCGGGCGCCCCGGGGGAGCGATGGGGCGAACGGACGGGGGAAAGGGAAGACATGTCGAAACTGCCCGGTTGGCTCGGCCGCGTCGGCGCCGAACTGACCGATCTGGGCGCACGCCTGGACGAACGGCGGGCGCAGGCCGAGTCGGACGACGACGAGCGCGTGTCACGCGGTCGGGCCGAGGCCGCGGGCGGACCGGCGGACGCCGGGGGCGGCTCCTCGGTACCGGCACCGCCCGCGTACGCCCCCGCCGTCGCCGCCAAACCCGATCCGGTCGCGGCGATTCCCTGGGGGATGCGGGTCGCGGCCGAGGCCGGCTGGCGGCTGCTCGTGCTGGCGGGCACGCTCTGGGTGCTGATGCGGATCATCAGTGCCGTACAGCTCGTCGTACTGGCCTTCGTCGCGGCCCTGCTCGTCACCGCGATGCTCCAGCCGACCGTGGTCCGGCTGAGGCGGCTCGGGCTGCCGCGCGGCCTGGCCACCGCCGTCACCGCCGTACTGGGCTTCGTCATCATGGGGCTGGTCGGCTGGTTCGTGGTGTGGCAGGTGATGGACAACCTCGACACGCTCTCCGACAAGGTCCGCGACGGTATCGACGAGTTGAAGCGCTGGCTGCTCGACAGCCCCTTCCATGTCACCGAGTCGCAGATCAACGACATCGCCAAGAACCTCAGCGACACCATCGGCACCAACACGGAGGAGATCACCTCCGCCGGACTCCAGGGCGTCACCGTGATGGTGGAGTTCCTCACCGGGATGCTGCTGGCGATGTTCTCGACGCTCTTCCTCCTGTACGACGGCAAGCGCATCTGGCACTGGGTGCTGAAGCTCGTGCCCGCCCAGGCCCGGCCGGGTGTCGCGGGCGCCGGGCCGCGCGCCTGGCGCACCCTGACCGCCTATGTACGGGGCACGGTGCTCGTCGCGCTGATCGACGCGATCTTCATCGGGCTGGGGATCTACTTCCTCAATGTGCCGATGGCGGTCCCGCTGGCCGTCTTCATCTTCCTGTTCGCCTTCATCCCGCTGGTCGGCGCCGTGGTCTCCGGGGCGCTGGCGGTGGTCGTCGCGCTGGTCACCGAGGGCGTGTTCACCGCGCTGATGGTGCTCGTCGTGGTGCTCGCGGTGCAGCAGATCGAGGGCCACATCCTCCAGCCGTTCATCCTGGGACGCGCCGTCCGGGTCCATCCGCTGGCCGTGGTGCTCTCGGTCGCGGCGGGCGGCATGATCGCGGGCATCGGCGGTGCGGTGGTCGCCGTACCGCTGGTCGCCGTGACCAATACGGTGGTCGGCTATCTGCGGGCGTACGGCCAGGACGAGGCCCGGCGCCACTCGGCACCGCCGCGTGGCGCCCCGGCTCTCGCGGTGGCCCCGATCCCGGCACCCGGGGCGCCCCCGCAGGACCCGGACGGGGTTCCCGCGGACGCGGCGGACGCCCACGGCGGTCCGCCGCAGCCGGAGAAGTAAGACACGGCCGCCGGGGACCGAGGCCCCCGGCGGCCGGAGAGACGAAAAGAAGGGCCCCGCGGACGGTCGGTCGTCCTCGGGGCCCTTCTCGTTCAGGGGTACCGCTGTGTCACTCGGCGAGCACGGCCTCGGCTTCGAGGGTCACGCCGACCGCCTGGATCACCGAAGCGATCTTGACGGCTTCCTGAATGGTCTCACGATCCACGCCGGCCTTGCGCAGCACCTGCTCGTGGGAGTCGAGGCACTGGCCACAGCCGTTGATCGCGGAGACGGCGAGCGACCACAGTTCGAAGTCGACCTTCTCCACGCCCGGGTTGCCGATGACGTTCATCCGCAGGCCCGCGCGGAGCGTGCCGTACTCCGGGTCCGACAGCAGGTGCCGGGTCCGGTAGAAGACGTTGTTCATCGCCATGATGGCCGCTGCGGACTTCGCCGCGGTGTACGCCTCGGCGGAGAGCTCCGCCTTGGCCTCCGGCTCCAGCTCGCGCAGCACCTTCGGCGAGCGCGAGGCGATCGCGCAGGCCAGGACGGTGCCCCAGAGCTGCTGCCGCGGAAGCTCGCTGTTCCCGATGACCGAACCGAGGTTCAGCTTCAGGTCCTTGGCGAAGTCCGGTATGGCGGCCTTCAGTTCGTCGAGTGCCATGTCTGTGTCAGCTCACTCGCCCGAGAGGAGGGCGACCGGGTCGAGGGTGTTCTCGCCCTTGGTCCAGTTGCAGGGGCACAGCTCGTCGGTCTGCAGGGCGTCGAGGACCCGCAGGACCTCCTTGGGGTTACGGCCCACGGAACCGGCGGTCACCATCGTGAACTGGATCTCGTTGTTCTGGTCGACGATGAAGACGGCGCGCTGCGCGAAGCCGTCCTCGCCCTCGATGCCGAGGTCACGCATGAGCTCGTGCTTCGAGTCGGCCAGCATCGGGAAGGGCAGGTCGGTCAGGTCCGGGTGGTCCTTGCGCCAGGCGTGGTGCACGAACTCGGAGTCACCGGAGAAGCCCAGGATCTGCGCGTCGCGGTCGGCGAACTCCTCGTTCAGCTTGCCGAAGGCGGCGATCTCGGTGGGGCACACGAAGGTGAAGTCCTTCGGCCACGCGAAGACGATCTTCCACTTGCCCTCGTAGGTCTTGTGGTTGATCTGCTCGAACTCCTTGCCGCTCTCCAGCGAAACACAAGCAGTCAGGTCGAACTCGGGGAACTTGTCACCGACAGTGAGCACGCGCTCTCCTTGCAGCGTAGGAATTCCCCTTTTGAGGGAGTTCCTGAGGGTTGGACGAGTCCTACCTTGGCACAGAGTGCATTGATCGCGGAAATAGCTACACTCGGTTGTGATGATCGGAGGTGCCTATCAGTGGCCCAGGGTAATCAGGGCATCAGGCCCAAACAGCCCAGTCTCTCGCAGCTGCGTGCCTTCACTGCCGTGGCGGAACATCTGCACTTCAGGGACGCGGCGGCAGCAATCGGGATGAGTCAGCCGGCACTCTCCGGAGCCGTGTCGGCACTGGAGGAGGCACTGGGTGTCCAGCTCATCGAGCGTACGACGCGCAAGGTACTGCTCTCGCCCGCGGGGGCGCGGCTCGCGGTGCGGGCCAGGGCGGTGCTGGAGGCCGTCGGTGAGCTGATGGAGGAGGCGGAGGCGGTCCGGGCGCCCTTCACCGGGGTGCTCCGGCTCGGTGTGATCCCGACCGTCGCCCCGTATCTGCTGCCGACCGTGCTCCGGCTGGTCCATGAGCGCTACCCGGACCTCGACCTCCAGGTCCACGAGGAGCAGACCTCCTCGCTGCTGGAGGGGCTGGCCGCCGGACGGCTGGACCTGCTGCTGCTCGCCGTGCCGCTGGGCGTGCCCGGGGTGACCGAGCTGCCGCTGTTCGACGAGGACTTCGTCCTCGTCATGGAGAGCAAGCACTGGCTGGGCGGCCGGGCCGACATTCCGCGCGAGGCACTGCGCGAGCTGCCGCTGCTCCTGCTCGACGAGGGGCACTGCCTGCGCGACCAGGCCCTGGACATCTGCCGGGAGGCCGGGCGCAAGGAGGGGGCGCCGGTGACCACCACCGCCGCCGGGCTCTCCACCCTGGTGCAGCTGGTCGCGGGCGGACTCGGAGTCACCCTGCTGCCGCGCACCGCGCTGATCGTGGAGACCGGGCGCAACGAGGCGCTGTCGACCGGGTACTTCGCGGACCCGGCCCCCTCGCGGCGGGTGGCCCTCGCGATGCGGAGCGGGACGGCGCGGCGCGGGGAGTTCGAGGAGCTCGCCGCCGCGCTGCGGGAGGCGATGGCGGCGCTGCCGGTACGGGTCCCGGCCGCCGGACACGGCTGAGGGGCGGCCCGCCCTTGCGCGGCCCGCCCCGTTCCCGTCCGGTGACCCGGGGCGGGCTACTCCGTACGCAGCCCGTCCGGGCGCATCAGGCGCCACAGCGAGGGCAGCGACAGCAGCGTCACCAGCAGGATCAGCCCCGCGCCCGCCCCTGCCATCGGCAGGAACAGGAACCAGTCGGAGACCGTCTTCTCGATCATCCAGGTCAGCATCGCCCCGAGCGCCAGTCCGCCCAGGACCGCCACCGTGAGCCCCAGCGCCACCGGCACCGCGGTCTGCCACAGCACCGACCAGCCGAGCGTGGTACGCCGGGTGCCGAAGGCCACCAGGACCGACAGCAGCCGCTTGCGCTCCCGCAGCTGCTCCAGCTGGGAGACCAGCATGGACGCGGCGATCAGCAGCAGCGTCGCGGTCGCGCCCACCTGGAGGCCGGTCTGGATGCTCGCGTACTGCCGGTTGCGCTCCACCGATTCGATGGTGACGAAGCGCATGGCGGGATCGATCCTGGCCGCCGTGTTGCGTACGTACTCGGCGACGTCCGGAACGCTCTTGTCGACCCGGATCTGGGCGGTGATCGTCGCGCCGGGCAGCTTGCCCGCGTCGATCGCTCCGGTCGTGGCCATGATCCCCCAGTGGACCGTGCCCATCGGGTCCTTGCGGCCCTTCACGGTCGGGGAATCGGCGGGCAGCGTCCACCGCACCGGCTTCGCCTGCCCGGAGCTGATCTCGACCTCCTTGCCCTTGCGGGCGGTCTTGTCGATCCAGGCGGACATGTCCTTGTCGCCCGCCGGGTGGACGACGAACGTGTCGCCGTCCTCGCAGGCGCCGATCCTGGCCAGTTCGCGCAGGGTGTCGCAGGTGCCGACCGTCAGCGAGGTGGTGGGCTCGATCTCGTCCTCGGAGTAGACACCGGGCCTGGTCGCGTACGCCTCCACCGAACCGATGACCACGTCCACGCCCTTGGTGGCGCGGAACTGCTCGATGGCCGAGGTGGCCGCCTCGCCCGTGACCTTCTCGGAGAAGCCGGCGAACTGGGCCCGCGTGGGGTCCTGGCCGGTGATCCGGTTGAAGTCGGCGTTCATCGCGGCGAAGAGCATCTGCAGGGCGATGGCTCCCGCCACCGCCACCGTGACCCCGCTGACCGCGCGTGACGCGGACCCGCTGCTCAACTGGAGCCTGCGGGTGGCGAGCTGCCAGGGCACCGGGCCACCGCGCAGCCGGTTCACACACGCCTCGACCAGCCAGGGCAGCAGCAGCGCGAGCCCGATCAGCACCAGTACGGCACCGGCTGTGATCGGAACCGGGTTCACAGGCTCGTACGCCCCGACCCGGCCCGTGAATCCGAGCACCGCCAGCCCTGCCAGCGGCACCGGCAGCCGCCACCACAGGCGGCGCCCCCGCTCACGGCCCCGGCGTACGACGCCCAGGGGCTCGATCACCACGGACCGCATCGCCGTCAGGGTGACGAGCACGGCGGTCAGCGGCACCGCCACCACGATGAGCGCCACCAGCAGGGGATCGGGCACCAGGTCGGCCGGGAACGCGCTGACGTCCCAGATCTCCACCGCACCGACGAACTGCCTCCCCACCAGGAAGAACCCCAGGCCGATCAGCAGCCCGAGCAGCGAGCCGAACAGCGCCTCCCCGGCCGCGATCCGGCGGGTCGTCCGGATGTCCGCGCCCACCAGCCGCAGTGCGGCCAGTCTGCGGTCGCGGCGGTCGCCGCCGAAGCGCACGGCCGTCGCGATGAAGATCCCGACCGGGACGAGCAGCACGACGCAGACCATGATGCTCAGCAGCACGAGAAGGGGCGAGAACGGCTCGCCCGGACGGTCGTCGCCGTAGCCCGCGATCCGGTACCCGCCATTGGCGGGAGTCAGTGTGCCGCTGCCCGCGTAGTACCGCAGCTCCCCGGGGGAGACCAGGCCCGCGTCCCCGATCGTGCCGATGGTCCGGTACGCCAGGCGTTCCCTGAGCAGGGTGTTCTCCGGTGCGGCCAGCAGTTTTCGCAGGGCGGGCGAGACCAGCATCTCGTCCGGCCCCGGGAAGCGGCCGACGCCCGGCGGCAGGGCCGGGTGCGCACCGTCCGCCCGCATCAGATGACCCGAGACGGTGCGGTCGTGGTACTCGGTCCCGGCCTCGGCGGTCACCACCGAGGTGTCCGACTTCTTCGCCTGGGCGTCGGGGGAATCCGACACCGGGGCCTCGGTCCGGGCCTGTTCGCGGCCGGACCGCTGTTCGAGCATGTGCGGCACGGCGGAGGCGGTCAGCAGCAGTGCGACACCGAGGCCCACCCCGATCCCGGTCAGCAGCGTCCGGGCCCAGCCCTCACGGCCCCCGGCGGCGGCGAACCGGATGCCGAGGCCGAGGTCGCGGAGCGTCGCCGCGCCGCGCGAGGGCGGGGTGGGACGCGGTGGCACCGCGGTGCCCCGCTTCTCGTCGAGCAGTGTCATACGGAGTGCTCCAAGTCGCGGGCCCGGCCGTCGCGCACGGTGACATCACGGTCGGAGTAGGCGGCGACCCGGGTCTCGTGCGTCACCAGGACCACGGCGACGTTGGCGGACCGGGCGGCCTCGGTGAGCAGCTCCATGACCCGCTCGCCGTTCAGGGAGTCCAGCGCGCCGGTCGGCTCGTCCGCGAAGATCACCTTCGGGGAGGAGGCCAGCGCGCGGGCCACGGCGACGCGCTGGCCCTGACCGCCGGAGACCTCGCCGGGACGCTTGGCGCCGAGGTCGTCGACCTCCAGGCGCTCCATCCATTCGAGGGCGGTGCGCTCGGCGGCCTTGCGCTTGACCCCGTCGAGCCGGAGCGGCAGCGCGACGTTCTCCACGCAGGTCAGCTCCGGGACGAGCTGGCCGAACTGGAACACGAAGCCGAAATCGCTGCGGCGCAGGGCGCTGCGCTCGGCGTCGGACATCGCCGTCAGCTCACGGCCCGCGTAGGTGATGGTGCCCGAGTCGGGTGTGATGATCCCGGCGAGGCAGTGCAGCAGGGTGGACTTCCCGGAGCCGGAGGGGCCCATCACGGCGACGACCTCGCCGGGGTGGATGGAGAACGAGGCGCCGTCCAGGGCGGGCGTCGAACCGTAGGTCTTGCGCAGGTCGTGGGCGGCGAGCAGGGAGCCTTCGGGGATCACTTGGCCACCACCTCGGCGAGCCGGTCGAGCCGTGCCGCGGTCAGTTCCAGCCAGCGCAGGTCGGCCTCCAGATGGAACAGCGCGTGGTCGCAGATCAGCTGGTCGGCGAGGTCGCCCCGCCGCTTGCGGTCGGTGAGGATGCGCATCAGGCGCAGGTGCTCCGCCCGCTGGGTGTCGAGCATCTCGGCGGCGCTGCGGCCGGTCAGGAGAGCCAGCACGACCTTGGTGTAGAGAGTCGACTGAAGGTAGGGTTCCGGTTTCTCCGGCTGGGCGAGCCAGCTGGAGACATCCGTGATCCCCGCGTCGGTGATGGCGTACCGCTTGCGCTCGGGACCGCCGTCGCTCTCGACCCCGTCGACGACGACGAGGCCGTTCTTGAGCAGCCGGGACATGGTCGAGTAGACCTGCCCGTAGTGCAGGGGGCGGTCGTGGCCGAACTTCTCGTCGAAGGTCCGCTTGAGGTCGTAGCCGTGGCGGGGGCCGGACTCCAGGAGTCCGAGCAGGGTGTGGCCGATTGACATGCCGAGCACTCTACATGGTGTGTATACCCCGGGTGTATACCCGGGCGTCCGAGGCCCCCGCCGCCCGGGAGCGGGCAGGGGCCTCAGTCCTCAGTCACCGGCGGGACCCGGTCCCGAAGGGCCCGGACCGTCCTGCGGCCCCGGACCGGACCGGGGGCCGGTCCGGGGCTGCGGGCCGGGCCGCTCCTGGGCTCCGGTCCGGGGCTGGGCTCCGGTCCGCTCCTGCGCTCCCGGTCTGTCCCGCGGACCGGGTCCGTCCTGCGCGGCGGCCTTCGGCGGCCGGCCGCGGCGGGCGATCGGGGCGGCCGAGCCGGGCAGCCGGCCCGCCTCCGCCAGCGCCCGGCGCAGCAGGAACTCGATCTGCGCGTTCGCGCTGCGCAGCTCGTCGGAGGCCCAGCGGGCCAGCGCGTCGTGCACCGCGGGGTCGAGCCGCAGCAGCATCTGCTTGCGCTGCTGCGGCCGCGACGCCGGTGCGCGCCGGGGAGGCGTCTGTTCGGTCACTGGTAGAGCGTGCCCGTGTTGAGGACCGGCTGCGCCGCACGATCACCGCACAGCACCACCATGAGGTTGCTGACCATGGCCGCCTTGCGCTCGGAGTCGAGCTCGACGATGTCCTGCTCGGCGATCCGGGTCAGGGCCATCTCGACCATGCCGACCGCTCCTTCCACGATCTGCTGACGGGCCGCGACGACCGCGCCCGCCTGCTGGCGCTGGAGCATCGCGGACGCGATCTCGGGGGCGTACGCGAGATGGCTGAAGCGCGACTCGATGATCAGGACGCCCGCCGCCTGCACCCGGGCGGTGAGCTCGACGGCCAGCTTCTCGGTGATCTCCTCCGCGTTGCCGCGCAGGGAGAGGCCGTCCTCGTCATGGGCGTCGTAGGGGTACTCGATCGCGATGTGCCGGACGGCGGCCTCGGTCTGGGTGGCGACGAACTCCAGGAAGTCGTCCACCTCGAACAGTGCCTGCGCGGTGTCCTCGACCTTCCAGACGACGATCGCCGCCAGTTCGATCGGGTTGCCGTAGGCGTCGTTGACCTTCAGGACGGCGGTCTCGTGGTTGCGGACCCGGGTGGAGATCTTCCGGCTGGTGGTCAGCGGGTTGATCCAGCGCAGCCCGTCGGCGCGGATCGTGCCGACGTACCGGCCGAAGAGCTGGATCACCCGGGCCTCGCCCGGAGCGACCATCTTCACACCGCTCATGCAGAAGAAGGAGGCGATGACGAGCAGGGCCCCGAGGATGAGGAGCGGGATGCCGATCCCGTTGTGCCCGTTCGCGCCCAGTACGGCGCCGAGGATCACCAGGCCGACGCCGAGGAACACGCCCAGCACCGTCAGCAGCAGGCCGACACCGCCCGGGATGGAGTGCGCCGTGACCTCTCTGACCTGCGGGGCGGGCATCTCCGGGGCGTCCGGGACGAGGCCGGGGGGTGCGGTGGCCGGGGCGTCCGTGCCGGGGCGGTCGTGCTGTTCGGTCATGGGGTCCCCCGTTTCGTGCGGCGGTGAGCCGCGCTATCAATGTGATTTCACATTAACGGTTTTCGCAACCCTGTGCACCTCTCGGGAGTCGGTTCCTACGGGAACGGGTGCTGATTGTCACGTCCGGAAAAGACCAAATCACTCGCTTTTCGCTCTCGCCGACGGTGTTAGCTGGCTGGGCTGAGCGGAGCTGGTCGAGCAGAGAAACAGGGAGCAACACCGATGGGTCGAGCGGATGCGCGACGAGCCCCGGCGCGAGGATCGCGCCGGGCTGCGAAGAGCGGCGGCATACGCGGACTCTTCACCTGGAAGAAGCTGCTCGGCACCTTCTTCGGGCTGTGCCTGCTGGTCATGGGGGCCTTCGTGGCGCTCTACGTGTACGTGGACGTGCCCGAGGCCAACGCCTTGGCCGAGCGGCAGAGCAACGTCTACAAGTACAGCGACGGCACGCTGCTCGCCCGGGACGGCAAGGGCGTCAACCGCCAGATCGTGGACCTCGCCGTCGTACCGAAGGCGGTCCAGCACACCTTCGCCGCGGCCGAGAACAAGACCTTCTACGACGACAAGGGCGTCGACCTGAAGGGCACCGCCCGCGGCCTGTTCAACACGCTCAGCGGCAAGGGCAAGCAGGGCGGCTCGACCATCACCCAGCAGTACGTGAAGAACTACTACCTGACCCAGGACGCGACGGTGAGCCGCAAGCTCAAGGAACTCGTGATCTCCCTCAAGGTCGACCAGAAGAAGAGCAAGGAATACATCCTCGCCGGGTACATCAACACCGCGTACTACGGCCGCGGAGCCAGTGGCATCCAGGCCGCCGCGCAGGCGTACTACGGCGTCGACGCCAAGGATCTCGACGTCGCCCAGGGCGCCTACCTCGCCTCGCTGCTCCAGGCCCCCAGCCAGTACGACTGGGCCGTCGCCAGCGAGACCGGCAAGCGTCTGGTGTCCGACCGCTGGGAGTACACCCTCGACAACATGGTCGAGATGGGCTGGCTCGACGCCGCCGAGCGCGCCACGCTGAAGTTCCCCGTCCCGCAGAAACCCAAGCCCGCACCCGGGATGGAGGGGCAGACCGGCTACCTCGTGGAGGCGGCCAACCAGGAGCTGCGGAAGCAGGGACTGAGCGACGAGGCCCGGGAGGCCGGCGGCTGGACCTTCACCCTGAACATCGACAAGAAGCGCCAGAAGCAGCTGGAGAAGTCGGTCGAGGACCAGCTGGAGTCCAAGCTCGACCGCGAGGGGAACAAGGTCGACGCCACCGTCCAGGCGGGCGCCACCTCCGTGAACCCGAAGAACGGCGCCGTGGTCGCGCTGTACGGCGGCGTCGGAGCCACCCAGCACTGGATATCCAACGCCACCCGCCAGGACTACCAGCCCGCCTCCACCTTCAAGCCCCTGGTGCTGGCCTCCGCCCTGGAGAACGGGGCGAAGACCCAGGACGGCGATCTGATCGGGCTGAACACGGTCTACGACGGAACCAGCAGACGCCCCGTCGTCGGCAGCGACACCCCGTTCAAGCCGCAGAACGAGGACGACCGGTCCTACGGTCCGATCTCCGTCCAGAAGGCCCTGAACAGCTCGGTCAACTCGGTCTTCGCGCAGATGGTCGTCGATGTCACCCCCGCCGCCGTGAAGCGGACCGCGCTCGGCCTCGGCGTGCCGGACAAGAACTTCCCCGAGCGCCCCGCGATCACCCTCGGCACGATGAACGCCTCGACCTGGGACATGGCGGGCGCGTACGCCACCCTGGACAACCACGGCAAGCAGGTCACCCCGCACATCGTGAAGTCCGCCGAGCACCGCGACCTCACGGCGAAGACGGTCGACGGCATCGGCAAGCAGGTGATCAGCCGCAAGTCGGCCGACACCGTGACCTCCGGGCTCACCGGGGTCGTCGACGCCGGTTCCGGCCGGGCGGCCAACACCTCCGCGTACGACGCGGCGGGCAAGACGGGTACGTCGGAGGACAACAAGTCGGCCTGGTTCGCCGGCTACACCCCGGAGCTGACCACGGTCGTGGCGCTCTTCGGGGAGTCCGCCAAGGACGGCGGCGGGCAGGTCAGCCTGACCGGCACGGCCAACTCCGGCCGGGCCAACGGCGGTGGCTTCCCGGCGGAGATCTGGGCGGACTACACGCTCAGCGCACTGGGCGGCGGTTCGAACGCACAGTTCGACCTGGAGGACGTCGAGCGCGGCGAGGTGACCGTGACCGAGAGCCCCTCCTCGACGCCGTCCGAGTCCACGAAGCCCGAGGAGACCCCCTCGGCCCCGTCGCAGTCGCCGTCCGGGACGCCCAGCGGCCCGCCCACGGGCGCGACCACCCCGCCGCCCACGCCGACCACGGCCCCGCCGACGGCTCCCACCGAGTCGCCGATCCTGCCCACGGACCCGGGAGACGGCGAGGGCAGGCCCGGCGAGGGGCAGGGAAGCAACAGCAACGATCGCCCCGGACGGTGACGGCCTCCGGGTGAGGACGGGGAGAGGGGCGGTGCCGGCCGGCACCGCCCCTCTCCCCGTCCCGGCGGATCAGCCGCCGTTCACCTTCTTCGCGATCCGGTCGCCGAGGTCCTTGTCCACATTGCGCCAGTACTGGAGCGAACGGTCCAGGACCGGGCGGCTCACCCCGTCCAGCAGATGGCCGGAGGCGTTGGAGACCAGCCGCTCGCGCGCCGCGTCGTCCATGACCTCGCGCACCAGCGTGCCCGGCTGGCCCCAGTCGTCGTCCTCGCTGTGCAGCTTGTACGCCTCGTGGACCATCTCGCCCGCCGTGGCCCAGCCCGCCGGGTCGCCGAACTGCGCGGTGTCGGCCGCCGGACCCCCGTACGAGTTCGGTGCGTACACCGCGCCCGTCCGGGCCGGCTCGTACCGCATCGGGCCGTCCTTCGCGTACGAGCTCCGCCCGAAGCGCGGCCGGTTGGGCGGCAGCTGGGCGTAGTTCGGGCCGATCCGGTAGCGGTGGGTGTCCGGGTACGAGAACAGCCGGCCCAGCAGCATCTTGTCGGGCGACGGACCGATGCCGGGCACCAGGTTCGACGGCTCGAAGGACGCCTGCTCGATGTGGACGAAGAAGTCCTCGGGATTCTGGTTCAGCGTCATCCGGCCGACCTCGATCAGCGGATAGTCGCCCTGCGGCCACACCTTGGTGAGGTCGAAGGGGTTGAACCGGTAGTCCGGTGCCGCGTCGAACGGCATGATCTGGACCTTCAGCGTCCAGCTCGGGTGGTCACCGCGCTCGATCGAGTCGAACAGGTCGCGGCGGTGGACATCGCCGTCGGTCCCCGCCATCGCGTCCGCGTCGGCCTGGGTGTAGAACTCGATGCCCTGGTCGGTCTTGAAGTGGTACTTCACCCAGAACCGCTCGCCGCCCGCGTTCACCCACATATAGGTGTGCGAGCTGTAGCCGTTCATGTGGCGGTACGTCTTCGGGATGCCCCGGTCACCCATCAGCCAGGTGACCTGGTGCGCGCTCTCGGGGGACAGCGACCAGAAGTCCCACTGCATGTCGTGGTCGCGCACCGCGCTGTCCGGGCGGCGCTTCTGGGAGCGGATGAAGTCCTGGAACTTCATCGGGTCGCGTACGAAGAAGACCGGCGTGTTGTTGCCGACCATGTCGTAGTTGCCGTGCTGGGTATAGAACTTCAGTGCGAAGCCGCGCGGGTCGCGCCAGGTGTCGGGGGAGCCCTGCTCACCGGCGACCGTGGAGAAGCGGGCCAGCATGTCGGTCTGCCTGCCAGGCTGGAACAGGTCCGCCTTGGTGAACTGGCTGATGTCGTTCGTCACCTTGAAGGTGCCGTACGCGCCGGAGCCCTTGGCGTGGACCACCCGTTCGGGGACCCGTTCACGGTTGAACTGGGCCATCTTCTCGATGAGGTAGTGGTCCTGGAGCAGGATCGGGCCGTCGGATCCGACGGTGAGCGAATGTTCGTCGCTCTCCACCGGGATCCCGGCATTGTTCGTGGTGTACGGAAGCTGCGGGGTTTCCTCGGTCACGAGCGTCCTCCCGTCGGTGGGGGGTATCGGTCAGGTCGCCTCGTTCACACATGCAGTCAACTCCGGCGATTCCGGACCGGCAACATTTCGGTCCGGTGCGGTGATCCGGTCACCGCACCGGACCCACGCGCCCCAGCACGAAGCGCCGCCCGCCCCTCGGGGCGGACGGCGCCGGATGCCGGACAGGCCCTACTGCCCCCGCGTCGCCATCTCGAACCAGACCACCTTGCCCGTGGAGAGCCGGGTCGCCCCCCAGCGCCTGGCCAGCCGGTTCACCAGGAACAGACCGCGTCCGCCCTCGTCCGTCTCGCGGGCGCGGCGCTGCCTCGGCAGCTGCGGGGAGTCGTCGCCGACCTCGCAGCGCAGGATGTCGGTCCGCAGCAGCCGCAGCGTCACCGGCCGCTCCGCGTACCTGACGGCGTTGGTGACGACCTCGCTCACGAGCAGCTCGACCTCGTCCGAGAGGTCGTCCAGGCCCCACCGGCTGAGCGCCCGGCGGGCCAGCCTGCGGGCCCGTCCCGGGGCGGCGTCCTCCGGTTCCAGGAACCAGTACGCCACATCGCTCGGCGCGATCCCGTCGAAGCGGGCGGCCAGCAGTGCGATGTCGTCGTCCCGGTCACCCGGGCCGAGCATGTCGAGCACGTCGTCGCAGAGCGCCTCCAGCGGCGGCGAGTGGTCGGGGCCGGTCAGCTGGGCGGTGGCGGCGAGGCGCTCGCGCAGCTGCTCGATGCCCGTCCAGACGTCGCGCAGCCGGGACTCGACCAGGCCGTCGGTGTACAGCAGCAGCGTGGCGCCCGCGGGCGCGTCCAGCTCCACGGCCTCGAAGTCGACACCGCCGACCCCGATCGGCGCACCCGGCGGTACCCGCAGCACCTCCGCGCGCCCGCCCAGGTGCAGCAGGACGGGCGGCGGGTGACCGGCGTTGGCGATGGTGATCCGGTGCGCGACCGGGTCGTACACCGCGTACAGGCAGGTCGCCATGCGGTCGCTGCCGAGCCGCTGCGCCTGTTCGTCCAGATGGTGCAGCACCTCCTGCGGCGGCAGATCGAGACCGGCCAGGGTCTGCGCGGTGGTGCGGAGCTGGCCCATGATCGCCGCGGAGGTCATCGAGTGGCCCATCACGTCGCCGACGACCAGGGCGACCCGGCTGCCGGGCAGCGGGATCGCGTCGTACCAGTCGCCGCCGACCCGGGCCGTCTCGGCGGCCGGGAGATAGCGGGAGGCGAGCCGGACACCGGTGGGCTGCGGCAGCGAGTCCGGCAGCATGGTGCGCTGGAGCTCGTCGGCGATGTAGGCCTCGCGCCCGTACAGCACGGCCTTGTCGATGCCGAGCGCGGTGTGGGTCGCCAGCTGGGCCGCGACCAGCAGGTCATTGGCCTCGAACGGGGGCCGCTCGGTCCCGCGCAGGAAGACGGCGGCCCCGATCACCCGGCGCCGGCCGCGCAGCGGGGCGAGGATCGCACGGTGCCCGGTGGGCACGGTGTGACCCGCCCCGAGCAGTTCGGGCAGCGCCGCGCGGGCCGCCGCGGAGTCCCCGAACACCGGCCGTACGCCGCGCAGCACCTCGGCCAGCGCGCCGCCGGGGCGGACCTCGCACAGCTCGGCGGCGGGCAGCAGACCGGCCTGCGGGTCGGTGACGGGCAGCCGCAGGCGCTCGGTGTCCGGGACGCCCTCGCTCTCCTCGTCGGTCAGCCGCAGCCGGTCGCTGCGGCGCAGCCGCAGGACGAACGGGACGACCGGCCGCTCGTCCCCGACGGGCAGCGGGTCACGGAGGTAGACCAGGATCGCGTCGGAGAACGTCGGCACGCTGGCCCGGCACAGCCCCAGCACGATCTCGTCCAGGTCTATGCCGCGGGCGATGCGCCGGGTGGCGGCGCCCACGAAGCGCAGCCGGTCGCCCTCGCGCCGGGCGGCCGCCTGGTGGTCGGTGACGGCCGCGGGGCCGGGGATCGCGTTCGCGGCGGTCCGCGGACCCGGTCCGGGCGCGGCGGCCGGGCCGGGGATCGCGGCGGTGGCAGGGGCTGCCCCCGCCGCGGCGTCCTGCTGCCGCGGCCGGGTGCGTTCCTGCGGCCGGGCCGCGAGGGGCTGCCGGCCTTCGTGGGAGGTGGGGTGCTCCGTCACGCGTGGGATTCCGTCCGTCCGGGCCGGTTGTATGAGGCAGTCACCTCGTGGGGCGCTACTGTGCCCCGGCAAGAGCGGTAAGAACAACGGCTGTCACCGGATGCCCGCATTCGCGGGGCCGAAACCGAGCGTCCGCACGGTGGCCGATTGACAACGTTTCCAGGGACGGGGCAGCGGACAGCGAGCATGTCTCCACCCCCTCGTAGTGGTTCCTGCGGCCGTACGTTCCGTCCGGGTCCGTGTCCCGTACGGTCCGCGCGGCCGTTGCGATGACTTGTGGTCAGGTCCTGTGCCGTGCCCGCCGGTTGTGGTGGCGGGGCCCCTGAGGGGGACGATCCTACGGTCCGCCCCCTGGGGTGTTCCAAGGGTCTCACGACGGCATACGCGCAGGGGTGCGGTCCCAGTCATCCGGCAGCGGCGGCACCTGCCACCGCGGGTCGGGCCGCCAGTCCTCCCAGCCGTCACGGAACGGCGCGCCCCACTCCTGGATCACCTGGACGGCCGCACGGCCCGCCGCCCGCACCCGCGCGGCGGTGGCCGCGTCCATCAGGCCGACCCGCTGCGCCTGGGCGAACTCGTCCTCGTCGAGCCACTTCCAGCTCCGGTCCGGGTGCACGGAGATGTCGAGAAAGTGATCCTCGGAATCGACCCCTCCGGCCCAGCGGGTACGGGGCTCCTCCAGGTTGACGTACCAGTTGCGGAAGAGCCATCCGCGGTCCCAGAAAAGCCACACCGACCAGGGGTCCCCGGGCCTGGCGAGCTTCAGCACGCCCGAGCCGAACCAGGTCGAGCGGGCGGTCGTGCGCGGCGCGGTGTAGCGGGTGGCGAGGGGCTCGGCCTGCACCGGGGTGCCGTCGGCGAGAACCGGCCGTACGCACTCGGTGCCGGGCGCCATCCAGACGGCGAGCAGCGTCTCGGAGTCCTCGACGACGGTGACCGGGCGGCAGATGTGCACGGGGCGGACGGCAGAGTCCCCGCAGGCCCGGCCGTTGTCGCGGTAGCGCCAGAGGATCCGGTCCCCCGGCGACCAGCGTGCGTGCTCTCCCGTGTCTGTCATGGAGGGATCTTACGGACGGGGTCCGCCCGCCCGCTGCGATACGCGTCACCCGCCTGCCTTACGGGGGACGCGGTACGCGGCACGCCACGGCACGCACCGCCCGAGCCGTACGCCGCGCCGCGCGGGCGGCGTACAGGGGGCACGGGCGGCGCGGGCGGCGCGTCAGCGGGACATCACGGCCGCGTCATGCGCAGGACGTCCAGGGCTTCGTCGAGCTGCTCGACGGTGAGGTCGCCGCGCTCGACGTAACCCGAGGCCAGTACCGTCTCGCGGATCGTCGTGCCGTCCTTGAGGGACTTCTTGGCGACCTTCGCCGCCTCCTCGTAGCCGATGTACTTGTTCAGCGGGGTCACCACGGACGGCGAGGACTCCGCGTACGCGCGGGCCCGCTCGACATGGGCGGTGATGCCGTCGACCGTGCGGTCGGCGAGCAGCCGGGAGGCGGTCGTGAGCAGCCGCACCGACTCCAGCAGGTTCTTCGCCATCACGGGCAGCATCACGTTCAGCTCGAAATTGCCCGCCGCGCCCGCGACGGCGACCGTCGTGTCGTTCCCCGTCACCTGGGCGGCCACCATCAGCACCGCCTCCGGGATGACCGGATTCACCTTGCCCGGCATGATCGACGAGCCCGGCTGGAGGTCGGGCAGGCTGATCTCGGCCAGTCCGGTGCGGGGGCCCGAGGCCATCCAGCGCAGGTCGTTGGAGATCTTGGTCAGGGAGACCGCGATCGTCCGCAGCTGACCGGAGGTCTCCACGAGTCCGTCCCGGGCGCCCTGTGCCTCGAAGTGGTCGCGGGCCTCGGTGAGCGGCAGCCCGGTGGTGGCGGCGACCTCGGCGATCACCGCGGCCGGGAAGCCGGGCGGGGTGTTGATCCCGGTGCCCACCGCCGTACCGCCCAGCGGGAGCTCGGCGAGGCGGGGGAGCGAGGCGCGCAGCCGCTCGACGCCGTAGCGGATCTGGGCCGCGTAGCCGCCGAACTCCTGGCCCAGGGTCACCGGGGTGGCGTCCATCAGATGCGTACGGCCCGACTTGACGACCTCCGAGAATTCGGCCGATTTCCGCTCCAGGGCGTCCGCCAGATGGCCCAGCGCCGGGATGAGGTCGGCGGTGACGGCGGCGGTCGCGGCGATGTGGATGGAGGACGGGAACACGTCGTTGGACGACTGCGAGGCGTTCACATGGTCGTTGGGGTGGACCTCACGGCCCAGGCGCTCGGTGGCGAGCGTGGCGATGACCTCGTTGGTGTTCATGTTGGACGAGGTGCCGGAGCCCGTCTGGAACACGTCGACGGGGAAGTGCTCGTCCCACCGGCCCCCGGCGACCTCCGCCGCGGCCTCCCGGATCGCTCCGGCGATGTCCGCGTCCAGCACCCCGAGCTCCGCGTTGACCTTGGCGGCGGCCGCCTTGATCCGGGCCAGGGCCTCGATGTGGGCGCGCTCCAGCCGCTGTCCGGAGACCGGGAAGTTCGCCACGGCCCGCTGGGTCTGGGCACGCCACTTGGCGTGCGCCGGGACCCTCACCTCACCCATCGAATCGTGCTCGATGCGGTACTCCGTGGTGCCTGACGACTCGTCCATGGTGGGTAAACCTCCTGAAAAAGTTGAGCACTTGTCTTGTTCTATGTATTCCCTTGGCGGCTACCGACCAGTAAATACCGGGGGTAACAACTCACCAGGAGGCGCAATGAGGCGCACCAGGCCCAGCTTTCGCGGGCTTCGCTGTACGGTCGCGGCAGCCGCCGCCCTCGCGGCGGCCGTCGGCGGTATGGCCGCCGCCGGACCGGCAGGCGCGAGCGAGTCCCGTACCACCACTACCGCATCCACCCCGCTCCCGCCCGAACTGGAAGCCGTCCGGGCCGCGGAAGCCACCCAGCTGTACGGCAGCCCCGCCGAGCGGCCGCTCGCCGACCGCAAGACCGGACTGATCTCGCTGGGCGACAGCGAGATCTCCGGCGAGGGGGTCGGCACGTACGAGCCCGGCACCAATGGCCCGGACAACTGGTGCCACCGGTCGCCCGACGCCGCCATCCACCGCACGGGCATCGCGGCGGACGTCACGTACAACGTCTCGTGCTCCGGCGCCTATACCGGGAACATCAAGATCGGCGGATCCAAGCAGTACGCCGATGAAATCGTTCAGAGCGACAGCCTCGCCGTGAAGGCGCGCAACACCCGTATCAAGATGATCGTGCTGGTGGCCGGGGCCAACGACGACCTCCAGTTCGGTCCGGTCATGACCGACTGCGTGGTGCGCTACATCAGCCTCCAGGGCCCCTGCGAGCCCAAGTACGCCGGTGGCTGGCAGGCACGCGTGGACGCGCTCGTCCCCAAGGTCGAGCAGACCGTCCGGGACCTGCGCACCGTCATGACGGGCGCGGGCTACGCCAACAGCGACTACAAGCTGGTCGTCATGGGCTACCCGAGCCCGATCGGCCCCGACTTCCGCGACAACCCGGACTTCCCCGGGAAGCTCGCCTGCGGCGGTCTCGGCTACGACTCCGACACCGTCTGGGGCCGCAACACCGCCGTCCCCGCGTTCGAGGTCGGCATGCGCAAGGCCGCGGCCTCGACCGGAGCCGTCTTCCTCGACAACTCCCGGCTCTTCCACGGCCACGAGGTCTGCACCCAGCAGACCTGGGCGCGCGGGCTCTACATCGACCTCACCAAGCCGGGCACACCGGACGAGAACTCGGTGCGGCAGTCCTTCCACCCCAACGCGGCCGGCCACGGCGCCTTCGCGTCCTGCCTCACCCAGATCTACAACTCCGGCCTGCGTGAGGCCGGCTGCGCCGACCCGGGCAGCACGGGCAGGCCGGTGCTCCAGCCGGCCGCCTGGGACGACGTGTTCGGGCCGCTGAGGAACGAGGCCACCGGCACCTGTGTGGACGTCCCCGCCTCGGAGACCCGCAACGGCACCGCGATCGGCGGCTGGGACTGCCACGACGGCCGCAACCAGGGCTGGTGGTACGACTCCACCGAGCGGACCGTCCGCAGCGAACTGAGCCACGACCGGTGCCTGGACGTGCCGGGCGCCAAGTACGCCGCGGGCACCACGCTCGTCGTGTGGGACTGCTCGGGCGCGGCCAACCAGAAGTTCGTCCAGCAGTCGGGCACCCTGCGCCCCGCCGCGGCGACCGGGCTCTGCCTGACCCTGGCCGGGGCCAAGGACCCGCTCAGGCTCCAGGCGTGCGACGGCAGCACGAAGCAGCGGTTCGTGTAGGAACACCCCTCCCGGCCGCGGACGCCGGGAAGGACAGAGGCGCAGCGAACGCGGGGGAAGGGGTGGCCGCGATGCCGTGGCCACCCCTTCCCCCGCGGACCGGACGGCGGGTCTCAGCCGTCCCGGGCGGTACGCAGCCCGGCGGCCACCAGCTTCAGCAGCGCGGCGGGCTGATCGGCCAGATACATGTGCCCGCCGTCCAGTTCGGCCACGGTCAGCACACCCGTGGTCGCCCGGCACCACTGCGCCGCGTCCCCCGGCCCGACCAGCGCGTCCGTGCGGCCCCGCACCGAGGTGACGGGCACCGACAGCGGGCGGTCGGAGGAGGGAACGTACGTCTCGTGGAGCCGCACGTCGGCCCGGAGCGCGGGCAGCAGCAGCTCCCGCATCTCCGGGTCCTCCAGTGCCGGATGGGCGTACCCGGCGAAGCTCTTCACCCGCGCCGTGAACTCCTCGTCCGGCAGGCCGCCCGCCCGGTCCGTCCGGGCCGTCCACGGGCCGGGGGACCCGCTGACCACCAGCGACTCCAGCCGCGGGCCCGCCGGGCCGGCGGCCTGCTCGATCCGGTGCGCCAGCTCGTACGCGAGCACCGCGCCCATGCTGTGACCGAACAGGGCCACCGGCCCGCCGTCCCCGAGCGCGGCGGTGACCTGCGCGTACGCGTCGTCCACGGCCGGAGCCACCGAGGTGTACGCGGGTTCGGCGAACCGTTTCTCACGGCCCGGCAGCTGCACCGGGAGGATCCGCAGACCCGTCGGGGCCAGCGCCTGCCACGGAGCGTAGAACGACGGACCCGCCCCGGCGAAGGGCAGGCAGATCAGGACGGTCTCTTCCACGGTCTCTCGGTCCTTCTTCCGGTCCGGCGGTACGAACGGGGCGCCCGGGGACCCGGGTCAGCCCCCGGTCATGATCGCGCCCAGGATGGCCGCCAGATGGGCCGGGTCGTCCGCACCGCACAGTTCGCGCGCCGAGTGCATGGACAGCCCCGGCACCCCCACGTCGACCGTGGTGACGCCCAGCCGGGCAGCGGTGAGCGGGCCGATGGAGGTGCCGCACGGCATCGCGTTGTTGGAGACGAACGGCTGCCACGGAGCGCCCGCCCGCTCGCACGCCGCCGTGAACACCGCGATACCGGTGCTGTCGGTGGCGTACCGCTGGTTCACATTGACCTTGACCGTGGGCCCGCCGTTGGGCAGCGGCCGGTGGTCCGGGTCGTGCCGCTCCGCGTAGTTGGGGTGGACGGCGTGCGCCATGTCCGCGGAGACGCAGAAGGCACCGGACAGGGCCCGCGACCAGTCCTCGCCGCTGCCGCCCCGGGCCGCGACGGAACGCGACAGGACCCGCTCCAGCAGCGGGCTCTGCGCACCGGTCTCCGAACCGCTGCCGACCTCCTCGTGGTCGAAGGCGGCCAGCACGGGGACGTAGTCCGGCTCCTCGACGCCGGTCGCCGCACCGACCAGCGCCGTGACCCCCGCGTGCACCGAGATCTGGTTGTCCAGCCGGGACGCGACCACGAACTCCCGGTCGACGCCCAGATATCCGGGCGGCTGGATGTCGTGCAGCATGAGGTCCCAGCCCAGCACATCGTCCGGGTCCTCCTCGGCGGCGGCCGCCACCCGGCGCAGCAGCGCGCCCTCCTGCGGATCACCGAGCGCCCAGACCGGGGCGAGGTGCCGCTGCCGGTCGAGCGCCACACCCTCGTTGACCGAGCGGTCCAGATGAATGGCCAGCTGGGGCACCCGCAGCAGCGGTTCGTCGATCTGGACGAGCCGGTTGCGCGGGGTGCCGTCCGGGCCGCGCAGGGCGAGCCGGCCGGAGATGCCCAGGTCACGGTCGAGCCAGGTGTTGAGCGGGACACCGCCGTAGATCTCCACGCCGATCTGGCGCCAGCCCGCCGTCCCGGTGTCGGGCGACGGCTTGATCCGCAGGTTCGGCGAGTCGGTGTGGGTGCCGACGATCCGGAAAGGGGTGTGCGCCGGAGCGCCCTCGGGGACGTACCAGGCGATCAGCGCACCGGCGCGGATGACGAAGCAGCCGCCGGTCGCCCCGGTCCAGTCGTCCGTCCCGCGCAGCTCGCGGAATCCGGCCTTCTCCAGGCGCTGGGCGGCGCTCGCCACCACGTGGTACGGCGAGGGGCTGGCCGCGATGAAGGAGAGCAGGTCGTCGGTGTGGCTGCGGTGGTTGGCCGGCGTCATACGGCGTCCGCCTTTCCGGTGTTCGGCAGTGACTGCGGGGGTGAGGGTGCTGCGGATGCTTCGGTCGGTACGTCGGTCAAGGCGTGGGTCTGCCCGTCGACCGGTTCGCCGGTCGCCTCGCCGGGCGGTCCGAGCAGTTCGCGGACCGGCCGGTCGGGCCGGGCACAGAACTCCGCGAGCAGTCCGGTGTACGAGGTGAGCAGTTCCTCGGCGGTCTCCCGGTTCCAGAGGTCCGAGGAGAACTCCAGGAACGTTCGATAACCCATCGCAGGGTCCCGGCGCGGCGCAAGCCCGAAGCACAGCTCACTGCGGGAAAGAGGCGGTGCCAGATCGGCCACCTCGACACCGAGGCCGGGGATCTCGATGTCCGTGTCGACGGAGTTCTGGAACGCCAGGACGTGCGGGACCCGGTCCGGGACGCCCTGCGCGCCCGCGTCCCGCATCGCCTGCATGATGCGCGCGGTCGGCAGGACATGTGCCATGGCGCCCATCGCGCCCGCGCCGGTCCGGGCCGCGAACTCCGCGCAGGTCTCCGCGAGATTGGCTGAATCCAGTCGTACGCGAACCATCACGGCGGTCGACGTCATCGCGACGAGCGACTCGGAATCGGTGCCCCGGCGATTGGCGTACGGCACGCTCAGCAGGATGTCCGGCTCCCCCGACAGCCTCGTCAGGAACACCCCGAGGGCCGCCGCCGCGACCGCGAACGGTGTGGTGTGCCGGGAACTCGCGAACTCCTCCACCGCCGCCCTCACCTCGCCGGACGCGACCCCGCGGATCGTGTCCCCGTGCCCGCTCAGCTTCTCGGGGCGGGGACGGTCGGTGGGTACGGGAACGGCGGACGGCACCCCGTCCAGGTACGCGGCACAGTACGCGGCCCTGGCCGCTTCGGTCTCCGGATCGTGCTCGGCACGCTGGCGGCGGGCGTACTCCGGGGCCTGCAGGGCCGGTGCCGGCAGCGTGTGCGGGACGCCCGCCGCCGCCGCGGTGTACAGCTCGGCGATCTCGGCGAGCAGCAGCGACAGGGACCAGCCGTCGGCGGTGATGTGGTGCAGCACGAACATCAGCGTCCAGCGGTCCTCCTCGACACGCAGCAGCCGCAGCCCCGGCAGCACGGACCGGCTCAGGTCGAAGGCGCGGGCGGCGGTCTCCCTGCACAACGCCTCGGCCCGCGGCTCCCGTTCGGCGGGCGGGAGCCCGGTGAGGTCCTCCACCGGCAGCACCGGCGCAACCGGCGCGAGAACCTCCTGCCACCAGGGCCCGTCCGGCGCGCTCCCCTCCGGCACGAACCGGGTCCGCAGCGAGTCGTGCCGGGCGGTCACCTCGGCCAGCGCGGACCGCAGCGCCTCCGGATCCAGCGGGCCGGTGAACGTGATCCGGGTCGGTACGTTCCACACCTCCGCGTGCGGGACGGCATGGTGACCGGCGATCATCCGCGCCTGCTGGTCGCTCACGGGAGCGCGGTCGAGGACCGTCTCGGCCACCGCGACCGGCCCGTCCTCGGCCACCGCGACCGGCCCGTCCTCCGGCGGCAGCGCGGCGGGCCCGCCCGTGAACTGCTCCGTCATGGCCCGCAGGGTGGCCTCGGAGAAGAAGTCCGCCAGCGGGTAGTCGACGCCGAGGGTGTCGCGCACCCGGTTCACCAGCCGGATCGCGGCGATGGAGTTGCCGCCGAGATCGAAGAAGTTGGCGTCGTCGGGGAAACCGCGCACATCGAGCACGGACTCCCAGACCTCCCGCAGAACGGCGCCGGTGCCGGGCGCCCCGCCGGCACCGGCCTCCCCCCGCTCCCCCCGCTCCCCGGGCGCCTCGGGCGCCTCGGGTCCGGACGGCTCCTCCGGGTCCCGGGTGCCGGTCATCGTCCGCAGGGTGTCGTCCAGTTCGGCGAGATACCCGCGCGCCGTCCCGGCGTCGAACAGGTCCGCGTCGTAGCGCAGCCGCAGCCGCAGGCTCCCCGACATCGTGCGGGTGACCATCAGGGCCAGCTCCAGCGGCGCCGACTCCGTCCCGGCCGCCACCTCCTCCGCGCGCAGACCGGGCAGGTCGATGCCGGTGAGCGGCGCGGTCCCGAGGTCGGCCGACACCGTGATCAGCGGTCGCGGACCGGCCGCGGCCGGTCGGACGGCGGCGAGCAGGGCATCGAGGTCCACCCGGCTGTGCGCGTCCGCCTCGAACAGGGCGCGCCCCGTGGCCCGTACGGCCTCCCGCACCGGTGTCGCGTCCGTCGCCGTCAGCCGCAACGGCAGCAGCGCCACATGGAAACCGACCGTGTCCAGGGTCTCCGGCGGGCGCCGCCCGAACGTCGTGCCGAGGAGGAAGTCGTCCTGCCCCGAACGCCGGCGCAGCACCAGCTGCCAGGCCGTGCAGAGCGTGGCGAACAGGGTGACCCCCCGCTCCCCGCTCCACTCCCGGAGCAGATCCGCCCGCTCCTGGTCCAGGCCGCGGGTCTCCGCCCCGCCGCGCCCCGCCACCCGGCGCCCGCGCGGCCGGTCCGTGGGCAGCTCCAGTACGGGGGGCCGCTCGCCCAGCCGCGTACGCCACCAGGTCAGATCGGCGTCGTCGCAGGGCGGTTCGGGGGCGCCGAGAGCCGTCCCGGCGGGCCTGTCGAACACGGCGGGCCGGCCCTCGGCCGCCGCCCGGTACAGCTCCTGGAGGTCCGCCGCGAGCAGTCCGGCCGAGTGCGCGTCCGTGATGATGTGGTGCAGCCCGAAGACCAGTACGTGGTCGTCGTCGGCCAGCCTGAGCAGCCGGGGGGTGAACAGCGGCCCCTCGGCCAGGTCGTAGGCACGGGTGCTCTCCTCGGAGAGCGCCGCCCCGATCGCCGCGTCGGGCAGCTGCCCCCGGGCGTCGGTGACCCGGAGCGGAACGCGCTGCCCGGACCGGACGACCTGCAGCACGGACTCCTCGCCCGGTCCATCGCCCCGCCCGGCCCGGAACACGGTCCGCAGCCCGTCGTGCCGTTCCACCAGACCGTCCACGGCGGTGCGCATCGCCGCCTCGTCCAGCGGCCCGCGCAGCCGTACCGCCTGGGTCTCGTTGTACGCGGCCCGGTCGCCGAGCAGCCGGGAGGACAGCCAGAGCCGGCGCTGCGCGGCGGTGGCGGGCGCGGTGCTCTCGCGTGCCCGTTCCTGCGTGCGGCGGCGCAGCAGATCCAGCTGACCGAGCCCCGCGCGCAGCTGTTCCGCGCTCATCCCGAAGTCGACGAGCGCGGCGATCTCGTCGACGCCCGCCCGGTGCAGCGCGTCGACGAGCGGCGCGACACCCTCCGGCGAACCGATCAGGGCCCGCTGGTCGCAGTACCGGTCGTAGGCCCGCCGGAACAGATAGTCGAGGTCCTCCTCGCCCGAATCCGCGACGTCCCGCGGGCCGTGGCCGAGCGCGGTGGCGGCCGACCGCATCAGCAGCGACGAGCGCAGATAGCGGACCATCGGCTCCAGCGCCTCGGCCCGCGCGGTCCCGTGATCCGTACCGAGGTACGTGTGCACCAGGACGGTCACCCGGCCGGTCTCCGGGTCCAGCCCGCACTCCGCGCGCACCTGCCGGTAGTACGCGATGTGCGCGGCCAGCTCCTCCACGGTCTGGCTCATCAGATTGGTGACCACACCGAGCCCGCGCCGGGCCGCCTCCCCGTAGGAGGCACGCCGCCCGGAGGTGGCGAGGAACATCGGCGGCTCCTCCTGCACCGGGCGCGGCCGGATGCGTACGTCGGTCTCGGCGCCCTCGCCCGTACGCCGCCGGACGGCCTCCCCGCGCCACAGCGCGCGGACCTCGTCCAGGTGGGCGAACGCGATCTCGCGGCGGTCGGCGAACCGGTCGGGGTGCAGCGCGAAGTCCTGGGCGTGCCAGCCGGTGGCGCACCCGATGCCGACCCGGCCGCCGGAGAGGTTGTCGACGACCGACCACTCCTCGGCCACCCGCACCGGGTCGTGCAGTGGCAGGACGACGGAGCCCGCGTTGATCCGGATCCGGGTGGTCTCGCGGGCGAGGGCGGCGGCCAGGACGGCGGGATTCGGGAAGAGACCGCCGAAGGAGTGGAAGTGCCGCTCGGGCAGCCAGAGCGAGGAGAAGCCGTGCTCGTCGGCGAAGCGGGCGGTCTCGAAGACCGTCCCGTACGCCTGGGCGGCGGCCGACGCGGTGTCCGGACCGTCCGTCGCGGGGCGGGCGTTCCCCGGGTGGCTGTTCCGGGGGCCGCCGCTCTGCGGGGCGTCGCTCCGAGGGGCGCCGTTCTCCGGGGTGTCGCTCTGCGGGTGGTCGCCGAAGAAGTACACCCCGAAGTCGGGGGCGGGGCGCACCGGCCGTACCGGCGGGCGCACGGGCTCGGCCGCGGGTGCCGTACGGGGGAAGAACCCGCCCTCGCGCAGCTCGCGGAGCGAGCCCTTCACCGCGTCCGCCACCGCCGCCACGTCCTCGTCGGTGTGCGCGGTGGAGAGGTAGAAGCTGCGCCACTCCCAGACGTACACCCCGCGCAGCTGGAGGTGGTGGTAGAGCAGCTCCATGTCGGCGCGGTGGGTGAAGCGGAACATCGACCCGAAGTGTGCCAGTTCCAGCGGGAACTCCTCGTCCCGGAAAAAGGCGTTGAGCTGTCCGGCGAGCGCCGAGGTGCGGGCGTTGAGCCCCTCCTGGAGCCCCGGCCCCTGGTCCCTGAGATGGGTGAGCACCGCCTTCGCCGCTGCCATCGACAGCGGGTGCTGCATATACGTGCCGCCGATGAAGGTGGTCTCGCGGGTGGGCCGGCTGCCGTCCCCGTACTGCCAGAAACCGCCGTCGACCCCGTCGAGCAGATCGGCCCGGCCCGCCACCGCCCCGATGGGGAAGCCGCTGCCGAGCGCCTTCCCGTACGTGGCGAGGTCGGGGACGACACCGAAGTGGTCCTGGGCGCCGCGCGGGTGCGGGCGCAGTCCGGTCAGCATCTCGTCGAAGAGCAGCACGATGCCCCGGCGGGCGGTCAGTTCGCGCAGGGAGCGCAGGAAGTCCACCGGCCGCAGGGCGGGAGCGCGGCACTGGACGGGTTCGACGAGGACGGCCGCGATGCGGTCGCCCAGCGCGTCGATGGCGTCGAGGGACTCCTGGTCCCCGTACTCCAGCACGATCAGGTCGGCGACGGCGCTCGCCGGGATGCCGCGCGAGACGGGGACGGCGTGCCGGTCGGGGCCGCCGGGGCGGCCGAGCACGGAGTCGATGTGCCCGTGGTACGAGCCCCGGAACATGACGATCTTGTCGCGCCCGGTGGCGGCGCGGGCCAGCCGGACGGCCGCCGAGTTCGCCTCCGTACCGGACCCGGCGAAGGCCACCCGCTCCAGCCCCGTCAGCCCGGCGAGCAGCGCCGCTGCCTCGCCGGTGTCGGGGGAGCGGGGGCCGAAGCGGAGGCCCCGGGAGAGATGGCGCCGGACGGCCTCGGTGACGAACTCCGGTTCATGACCGAAGAGCAGGGCACCGAAGCCCATGGTGATGTCGGTGTAGTCGTTGCCGTCGACGTCGGTGAGCCGGGAGCCGTGCGCCGAACGCGCGGCTATCGGGTACAGCATCTCCTTGGTGGCGTCGCGGAACCCCACGACGGCCCGGCTGTCCGCGAGGACGGAACGGTGCTGCTGGGCGAGCCGCTTGGAGGTGCGGGTCCGCTCGGTGAACCTGCGGACGAGCGTGTCGGTGTGGGCCCGCTGCGCGGCATCGGCCCGGCCCGCCCCGGTCATCCCGCCCGCCGCGTCGACGACGAGGCGGGGGCCGTGGGGCGGGACGGCCGGGGCAGCGGGGTGCTCCCGCGGCGGCTGCGCTCGCGGAGGTGTGGGCCGTCGGTCGGACGAGGGCGTGGGCCGGAGTGCCTGCGGTGGCGTGCTTCCGGCGCGGTCACGGGCGGCGGCCGCGAGCTGCCGGGTCAGCTGCCGGGAGAGCTCCGCCGCCCTGTCCACCGCTTCGGCCGTCGCGTCCCGGCCGCCGGTGTGCGGGGCGCTCATCGCTCCGCCGCCCCGGTGCGGCCGGTCAGCAGGGCGACCGCGTCGGAGAGCTGGGTGAGCATCGCGGCCTGGGTCTCGGCCAGCAGGCGTATCTGGCGGGACAGTTCCTCGACCTCGGCGCGGGTCGCGAGGGCCGGCTCCCGGTCCGCGGCGGACACCGGCGCCGGCACGGGAGACCGTACGGGTACCGGCTCGGGCACCGGGTCCTCCGCCGGCACCGTCGACGGTTCGTTCGCCTGGTGCGTCGCCGTGCGGCCCGCGATCAGCCGGGCCGTCAGCCTCGGGGTCCCGGCCTCCTCCAGGATCTCCCGCACGGCCAGCTCCGTGCCGAACTCCGCCTCCAGCTGGCGGACCATGCCGATCAGCTGGAGGGAGTCCGCGCCCATCGCCACGAACGTGCGGTCGGCGTCGGCCGCCGAGGGCCGGTGGCCCAGATGACGGGCGGCCAGTTCCAGCACCCGGTCCAGTACGGCCTGTTCGGTCATGCCATCCTCCGTCGTGCGTGCGGATATGTGCTGCGGGGGCGCGGGGATACGGACCGGCTCCGGACCCGCCCAGTAGGACCGATGCCGGAACGGGTACGTCGGCAGCGGCACCCGCCGGCCGCCGCTCCCGGCCAGCAGCGCCGGCCAGTCGAGGGCCACTCCCGCGCAGTGGAGCCGGGCCACCGCGTGCTCCCACTGCCGGGTCGGTACCCGCACGGCGTCCGGCAGGGCCCGGCGGACCAGCCCGGTCAGCGTGGCGGACGGCCCCAGCTCCAGCAGGACGGGGGCGTCGCCGAGGGTGGCCAGTACGGCGGCGAAGTCGGCCCGCCTCCGCGCCTGCCGGACCAGGTGATCGGCGTCGGGCAGCCATCCGACGGGCCGTACGGACCCGTCGAGTCCGCTGACGAACTCCGTGCGCAACGGCCGGAGTTCCGTCCTGGCTACGAGGACCCGGAGCTCGTCGAGGACCGGGTCGAGCAGCGCGGTGTGGAAGGCCCGGTCCAGGGCCAGTGGCTCGTACGCCTCGCCCCGTTCCGCCAGCAGGGACCGTGCGGCCGCGACCACCGCCGGGGGGCCGGCGAGGACATGCAGGGCGGCGCCGTTGACCGCGGCGAGCTCCAGGCCGTCGACCCCGGCCAGCAGCTCCCTTACCCGCTCGCGTGACACGAAGGCGGCGAGCATGGCCCCGGGCGCCACGTCGTTCTGCATCAGCCGGCCGCGCCGGCACACCAGCCGCATCGCGTCCTCGACGTCCATCGCCCCGGCCACGCACAGCGCGGCGTACTCGCCGACGCTGTGTCCGGCGACCCGCGCCGGAGTGACGCCGAGCTGTTCCCAGAGCCGGGCCTGGGCGATCTGGAGGGCGAAGAGCGCGGGCTGCGCGAAGGCCGTGTCCCAGCGGTCCGGCCCCCGGCCGTCCACGACCCGCGCCAGGAAGTCGCGGTGGCCGGTCTCCTCCTCGTACAGCCGGGCGCAGAGAGCGAGTGTTCCGGCCACCACCGGGAAGCGCGCCGACAGTTCGGCGCCCATGCCGGGGCGGGTGCTGCCCTGCCCGCTGAACAGGAAGACCGGCGCCACCGCACCGCCGCGCTCCTCCACCACCCCGGTCACATACGTCCCGCTTGCCGCCGCTCCCGCCGTGCCCTTTCCGCCCGCCGTATCCGCTGTGCCCATGTCGCCCGCCGCGCCGTCGCGCAGGAACGCGTCGAGCCCCGCCACCGGGTCCACCGCCGTGACGACCAGCCGGTGCGGCAGCAGCCGGCGTCCCAGCGCGGTGGTGACCAGCAGATCGGCGGGGGAGGTTTCGGGGTGGCGGACGAGATGGTCACGCAGCGAGCGGGCGTACGCCACGAGCGCGTCCGCACTCGCGGCGGACACCGGAAGCAGCGCGGGCGACGGGAGCGGTGCGGGCGTCGGAAGCGTCATGGGCGTCGGGAGCGGCGCGGGTATCGGGAGCGGCGCGGGCGACGGAAGCGGCGCGGGCGTCGGCGGGGAATCCGGGTGTGACCCCTCGGCACGGCGGGACGCTCCGGCCGCACGCCGGGGCATCCGCTCCGTACGCCGGGGTGCGTCGGGCGCCTGTTCCATGATCACGTGCGCATTGGTACCGCCCATGCCGATCGAGTGCACACCGGCTCGCCGCACTCCGTCCACCGGCCAGTCCAGCTCGCGGTCCGGCAGGACGAACGGGCTCGCCCCGACCGCGAGCGCCGGATTGGGACGGGAGAAGTTCACCAGCGGAGGGACGACCCCGTGCCGCAGCACCTCGATCGCCTTGATCAGTCCGGCGAGCCCGGCCGCGCTGTCGAGATGGCCGATCGCGGGCTTCGTGGAGCCCAGCGCGCAGAACCCGGTCCGGCCGGTGTGCCGGCGGAACGCCTCCGTCAGGGCGGCGAACTCGATGGGGTCGCCCTTGAGCGTGCCCGTACCGTGCGCTTCCACATAGCCGACCGACTCCGCGGACACCCCGGCCGCGCGCAGCGCCCCGAGCACGGCGTCGCGCTGCCCGGCGACGCCCGGTGCGGCGAACCCCGCCTTGTCCGCCCCGTCATTGGTGACGGCCGACCCCAGGATCACGGCGCGCACGGTGTCCCCGTCGGCCAGCGCGCGCTCCAGCGGCTTCAGCAGGACGGCGGCGACCCCGTTGCCGCCGACGGTGCCGTCCGCGTCGGCGTCGAAGGCCCGGACCGTACCGGTGGGGGAGAGCGTCGAACCCTTCACCGGGCGGTGCCCGGTGATCTGCGGCAGATGCAGGGCCGCGGAGCCCACCAGCATCAGCTCCGCGTCCCCGGCCCGCAGCGCCTGGCAGGCCAGATGTACGGAGACCAGCGCACTCGAACAGGCCGTCGCCACGTTCACCGCGGGACCGGTCAGCCCGAGCCGGTACGCGGCCCGGTTCGCCGTGAAATCCGGGTAGTTGCCGACCTGCACCTGCTTGGCGGTCATCCAGTCGCCGGAGCGGGACTCCGCGCCCAGATTCTCCGCGAGATAACTGTGCAGCGAGTACAGCCGGTAGCCCGCGCTCCCGTACACCCCGATCCGTACCGCTTCGTCCGGCCGCGCGTACCCGCCGTCCTCCAGCGCGTGGAAGCAGCACTCCAGGAACAGCCGCTGCTGCGGATCGGTGAGCGCGGCCTCCCGCCCGCTCATCCCGAAGAAGGCGGCATCGAAGCCGTCCACGGAATCCAGCAGCGCGCTCGCGCCGACGTACCCGGGGGTGCCGTACTCCGACTCGGGCACTCCCGCCGCCGCGAACTCGGCGTCGGTGAAACGGCGTACCCGGCTCACACCGGCACGGATGTCGCGCCAGTACGCCTCGGTGCTGTCAGCTCCGGGAAACCTCAGCGCCGTCCCGATCACCGCGACGCGGTTCTCCTTCAACTGCTACTCCCCTCCGCAGCCCCGCCACCCGCAGCAGGAATGCCAGGGCGACCACGATGGCAGCCCCATGGGACCACGCGACCACGGTGAAGGAGGTGTACCGGTCGAGGGCGGCGGCCACCAGGATCATGCCGACCCCGAAGCCGAGGTTCTCGAACGTGGCGGAGAGCCCGAAGGCATGACCGCGCAGGGCGGTCGGAAGAGTCTGGAGATGCGAGGTGTACGACACCTCGGTGAGCCCGTCCGCGGCGCCCGCGACCAGCGCGATCACCGCCGTCACGCCCAGCGGGAACCCCGCGAAGGCCAGGATGAACGCCGCGGACATCACGATGGTCCCGTAGCCGAAGCCGAGGGCCCCCACGGACCGCCCGGCGCGCTTCGCGTACCGCTGGATCACCTGCTGCGCGGCGATGTTGCCGACCGCCCACACACACCAGAAGGCGGAGACGAACACCGCGGGGTTGGACGCGTCCAGCTCGGTGGAGTAGATCGGCAGCGCCGCGTTGTGGGAGGACGAGCCGAACGCGTCCACCCCGCGCAGCGCCACCATCAGCCCCATACCGGGCGCGGCGGCCAGCGCCAGGACGGCGACGGGCATGCGCCGCCGTCCCGGCTTCCGGGCCGCCGCGCCCTCGCCGGGCGCTCCCGCCGGCTCCCCGTCCGCGCGCCCACCGGAATCCCCCTCCGAATCCGGCGTGGCGCCCGTACCCCTGCCGCCCCCCGCGATCGGCAGCAGCGCCACCGTCACCGCGCAGGTCACAAAGGTCGCCATGTCGACCACGAACGCCGCGGTGTACCCGACCAGGGACACCACCACACCCGCCGAGGCGAAGCCCGCCACCATCGCCAGCGAACGTCCCGTGATCGACAGGGAGTTCGCCCAGGGCCGGCGGTCCTCACGGACCATCTCCGGGATCGAGCTGCGCAGCGAGACCATGAACAGCGTTCCGCACGCGCCGATCACCACCGAGACGGCCATCAGCGAGGCCGTCCGCAGACCGTCCGGGGCCACGATGAGCAGCAGCATCACCGCCGCCTGCGCGACATTCGTCCACAGCATGACGCTTTTCGCCGTGAAACGGGCGAGCAGCCCGCCCGCGACCAGTCCGGCGACAAATCCGGAAGCCAGGCGTACGGCCATGAACAGCCCCATGGCGAGTGCTCTGCCCGTCGTCTCATAGACGAAGAGATTGAGCGCCACCATATTCAGGAACGTGCCGTACGAAGAGACCGCGTAACCGGCGACGAGGAATCGATAACGCCGCTCGGAACGCGCCGTGTCGCCCGCGCTCCCGGCCACGATCCGTGTATCGATGTCCGTTTTCCTGTCCGCTTCCCTGCCCGCCTCGTTCTCCGATGGACTGTTCGATTGGCTGTCGGTGCCGTTGATACCGGGCGTCACCCGCACATACTCGTCCAGCCGCGGCGCTCACCGATGTCGCCCCGTTTGTACAAAGGTAATCTGCATACTTGTGCAGCACGATCATTCCCTCCCACCGGTATGTGATTGCCGCGAATCGTCGCCGGACCGACCGAATCCGGAGCGGCCCTGCGAGGCGTCACTCGCGACCTACCGGCGCGCCCTCATCGAGGGCAGCCTGCCGCAGGACGAGGTGGCCGATTGTCTGCGTGCCCTGCACCTGATGGTGGCCGACCGGGAGTCACCCGGCTTCATGATCCCCGTACCGCCGGAGACCGCCTCGTTCGCCGCACTCGCCCCCATCGAGGAGGCGATCCTCGAAGGGCGCCGCACACTCCGCTCGGCGCGCGCCACCCTCGCCGCCTTCGAGGGTCTGTACGCCGATGTGCACCGGCTCGAACAGCCCGCCCTCACCCGGCTCTCCGGCCAAGCCGTCATCAGCAAGGCGCTCGACGCGGGGGTCAGCGGCTGCCGGGAGTCGGTACGCACCGCCCACCCGGGCGGCGGACGCCCGGCAGACGTCCTGGCGGAGTCGCTGCCCCGGGACCTGCGCAATCTGCGGCGCGGCATCCGGCAGCGCACGATCTACCAGCACACCGTCCGCTCGGACCGCACGACGCTCTCGTACATCGAGCAGGTGACCGCGGCGGGCGCCGAGATCAGGACGCTCCCCGAAGTCGTCGACCGGATCATCGTGTTCGACCGGGACCTCGCGTTCATCCCGTTCTCCGACGAGCCCAACCACGCGCTGCGCATCCAGCATCCGCCCCTGGTCCGCTTCCTGGTCCGGCACTTCGACGAGGCGTGGGCCCGCTCGGTCCCCGTCCGCCCGGAACGCGCGCCGCTGCGCACCCCCGTCATCACCTCCGACCTCCAGCGCACGATCCTGCGGGCGGTCGTCAACGGCGAGACGGACGCGGCGATCGCCCGGCGCATCGGCATGAGCCGGCGCAGCGTCGCCGAGCACATGCGCAAGGTCTCCGAGCAGCTGGGGAGCAACAGCAGGGCCCAGCTCGGGTATCTGGTCGCCACATCGGGCCTGCTGAACGGCTCGGACGTGCCGGGTGGCCCGGGGCCGCTGGGCACGGAGGCGCGGCAGGACGGGGCGGGCCGCGCCGGCCGGTTCGGCGAGGGCGGTTCGGACGGCGAGGGCAGCTTGGGCGGCGAGGACAGCCGGTACGGCGAGGGCGGCGGGGACGGCTGAGAGCGTGCGACGGGGGCGCTCCGTCCGGAACGCCCCCGTCAGTGCGTCAGCCCGCCGGGCCTCGACCCGCCGGTCGGTCAGCCCGCAGGCCGACAGCCCACCGGCCCGTCAGCCCACCGGCCCGTCAGCCGAGGCCGGGACCCCGTACCGGAATGCTGGTGAAGGTCGGCGCCGGGGCGGGCTCGGTGAAGAAGTCGTTGCCCTTGTCGTCGACCACGATGAACGCGGGGAAGTCCTCGACCTCGATCTTCCAGACCGCCTCCATGCCGAGCTCCTCGTACTCGACGACCTCGACCTTCTTGATGCAGTCCTGCGCGAGGCGTGCCGCCGGGCCGCCGATCGAGCCCAGGTAGAAGCCGCCGTGCGCGTCGCACGCGTCGGTGACCTGCCGGGACCGGTTGCCCTTGGCCAGCATGACCTTGGAGCCGCCCGCCGCCTGGAACTGCGCGACATAACTGTCCATGCGGCCGGCCGTCGTGGGGCCGAAGGAGCCGGAGGCGTACCCCTCGGGCGTCTTCGCCGGGCCCGCGTAATACACCGGGTGGTCCTTCAGGTACTGCGGCATCTCCTCGCCCGCGTCCAGCCGCTCCTTGATCTTGGCGTGCGCGATGTCGCGCGCCACGACCAGCGGGCCGGTCAGCGAGAGCCGGGTCTTGACGGGGTACTTGGTCAGCTCGGCGAGGATGTCGTCCATCGGCCGGTTCAGGTCGATCCGGACGACGTCCGCGGCCTCGTCCAGGTGGTCGTCGGTGGTGTCCGGCAGGAAGCGCGCCGGGTCCTTCTCCAGCTGCTCCAGGAAGACGCCCTCGGCGGTGATCTTCGCGGTGGCCTGGCGGTCGGCGGAACAGGACACGGCGATGGCGACGGGCAGCGAGGCGCCGTGCCGGGGGAGCCGGACCACGCGCACGTCGTGGCAGAAGTACTTGCCGCCGAACTGCGCGCCGATCCCGATCTTCTGGGTCAGCTCGAAGACCTTCTGCTCCAGCTCCTGGTCCCGGAAGCCGTGCCCGGCCGGGGAGCCCTCGGCGGGCAGTTCGTCCAGGTAGTGCGCGGAGGCGTACTTCGCGGTCTTCAGCGCGAACTCGGCCGACGTACCGCCGACGACGATCGCCAGGTGGTACGGCGGGCAGGCCGCAGTCCCCAGCGAACGGATCTTCTCCTCCAGGAACTTCATCATGGAGGCCTCGTTCAGGACCGCCTTGGTCTCCTGGAAGAGGAACGACTTGTTGGCCGAGCCGCCGCCCTTCGCCATGAAGAGGAACTTGTACGCGCCGCCGTCGGTGGCGTACAGCTCGATCTGCGCCGGGAGGTTGGAGCCGGTGTTCTTCTCGTCCCACATGTTCAGCGGGGCCATCTGCGAGTAGCGCAGGTTGAGCTCGGTGTACGCGTCGAAGATGCCGTGCGACAGGGCCTCCTCGTCACCGCCCGAGGTCAGCACGTTCTGGCCGCGCTTGCCCATGACGATCGCCGTACCGGTGTCCTGGCACATCGGCAGGACGCCCGCGGCGGAGATGTTCGCGTTCTTCAGGAGGTCGAGCGCGACGAACTTGTCGTTCGACGAGGCCTCGGGGTCGTCCACGATCCGGCGCAGCTGCGCGAGGTGGGCGGGGCGCAGGAAGTGCGAGATGTCGTGCATGGCCTCGGCGGCGAGCGCGCGCAGGGCCTCCGGCTCGACCTTGAGGAACGTACGGCCGTCGGCCTCGAAGGTGGAGACACCCTCGGCGGTCACCAGACGATAGGGCGTGGTGTCCTCTCCCAGGGGGAGCAGATCGGAGTACGCAAACTCTGGCATTACGGCCATTCCTCACTCGGCGACGGTGGCTGGCCTCCCTTGGACAGCGCACCCACCAGGGTAGAACCCTGTACGGCTCCCGATCCTGTGAGGTAAGGCTCACCTGGAGGACGGCGGGGCGTCCCCGAAGAGGCGCGGCGGAGCACTCCCGGCGGGGCACGACGGGGCGTGGTGGACGGAACGCGGCGGGCGGATTGGCCGGATCGCCGGGACGGCCCCTAGTCGCGATCTATCGCGTTTGGGTAGGCTGGTTCGGTGGACCTCGAAAAGCAGCCCCAGCAGCCCGTCGCCCCGGCTGAACCCGCGCCGGCCGGCATCCGGGCCTCCGACGCCGACCGCGACCGGATCGCGGACATTCTCCGGGACGCCATGGCCGAGGGCCGGCTGACCGCCGAGGAGCACGCCGAGCGGATCGATCTGGTCTACCGCGCCAAGACGGTCGGCGAACTCGAACCCCTCGTCCGTGATCTGCCCGCGACCGGTGCCACCGCCCCGCAGGCCGGTTCGCAGGCCCGCCCCTACGCGTACGGCCCCGAGGCCCCCGCCGGGCCGGCGGACAACCTGGTGGCGGTCTTCAGCAGCTCGACCAGGAAGGGGCGTTGGCGGGTCGGCGGCCGGACGAACGCCTTCGCGCTGTTCGGCAGCGTGGAGATCGATCTGACGGAGGCGCTTTTCGGCCAACGGCTCACCGTCGTCAATGCGACGTCCATCTTCGGCAGTGTCGAGATCAAGGTGCCGCAGAACATCTCGCTGCGCGGCAGCGGGACGGGTGTTTTCGGTAATTTCGAAGTGTTGACGCTGGAATCCGCCGACCCGGAAGCACCGGTCGTCGTGGTGAACGGCTATTCCGTGTTCGGGAACGTGGAGGCAAAGCCCAAGCGGGGCAAGTTCATTGCCGACCTCCACGACCAACTTCGCAAACACCTGGGCCGCTGAGCGGGGCGGCGGGCGGGCTTCTGGTTCCGGCCAAAGTGCGCGCCGGGTGCAATTTCGTGCTCCGGAAGCCGGTGCCACGCAGGGCTTAGGCACGCGCACAGCGGGTAGGGAATGCTGCATCGTCTCTTGCTCGCGAAGCCGTCGTCAGGAGTAGGCCGTGCTGCAACCGCCGCATCAGACTCTGCAGGTCGCCGCCGTTCCTTCCCAGCGCACTCCCGCTCGGGAAGACCAGGCGGGTCCCTGGCATTCGGAGGCGGTGTGCCGCCGGGACGAAGCCGGGCTGTTCTTCGCCCCGTCGAAGGAGCCGACTGCTGCCCGACTGTCCCGCGAGGAGGCCGCCAAGCGGGTCTGCGCCCGCTGCCCGGTGATGGAAGCGTGCCAGGAGCACGCCCTGATGCAACCCGAGCCGTACGGGGTGTGGGGCGGACTGACCGCCGCCGAACGCCGCGTGGTGCTCGCCAGGCGCCGCAGGCGGGACATCGAGATCAAGTCCGCGGCGCCCACGGGACAGATAGCCGCGGCGGGCTGAGGCCGCCGGGGCAAGGGGGAGGGGCCGCCGGACCGGCGGCCCCTCCCCCTTGCCCCGACTGCTTGACGCCTACCGCCACGCGTGGTTCCCGCCGCTGCGCGTGGTGCTACTTCGCGCGGTCGAAGTCGATCGCGCTGTAGGCGCGCAGTTTCGACAGCCGGTGGGTCGAGTCGATCTTCCGGATCGTGCCCGACTTGGAGCGCATGACGATCGACTCGGTGGTCGCCGTCTCCGCGCGGTACCGCACACCGCGCATCAGTTCACCGTCGGTGATTCCGGTCGCCACGAAGAACACGTTGTCGCCGCTGACCAGGTCGTCGGTCGACAGCACCCGGTCCAGGTCGTGCCCGGCGTCCAGCGCGCGCTGACGCTCGGCATCGTCCTTGGGCCAGAGCTTGCCCTGGATGACACCGCCGAGGCACTTTATGGCGCACGCCGAGATGATGCCCTCGGGTGTGCCGCCGATGCCCATCAGCAGGTCGACGCCGGTGCCCTCCCGGGCCGCCATGATCGAGCCCGCGACATCGCCGTCCGAGATGAACTTGATCCGGGCGCCCGTCTCCCGGATCTCCTTGACGATGCCCTCGTGGCGGGGGCGGTCGAGGATGACGACGGTGACGTCCTCGGGCATGGAGTTCTTGGCCCGCGCGACACGCCGGATGTTCACTGCCACGGGCGCGTTGATGTCGACGAAGTCCGCGGCCTCGGGGCCGGTGACCAGCTTGTCCATGTAGAAGACGGCGGACGGGTCGAACATGGCGCCGCGGTCGGCGGCGGCCAGGACGGCGATCGCGTTCGGCATGCCCTTGGCGTTGAGCGTGGTCCCGTCGATCGGGTCGACGGCGATGTCGACCTCCGGGCCGGTGCCGTCGCCCACGCGCTCGCCGTTGAACAGCATGGGGGCTTCGTCCTTCTCGCCCTCACCGATGACGACGACGCCGTTCATCGAGACGGTGGAGACGAGGGTGCGCATGGCCTTCACGGCGGCGCCGTCGGCGCCGATCTTGTCGCCGCGGCCCACCCAGCGCCCGGCGGCCATGGCGGCGGCCTCGGTGACCCGGACCAGTTCAAGAGCCAGGTTGCGGTCGGGGGCCTCCGGGGAGACCTCCAGTTGGGACGGCAGATGATGCTCGGACATCGGAGCGCACCTTTCTGTACGACGACGACCGGAAAAGAGGGTGCTGTGACTCTATCGGTAGGTCGATAAAATGAGCAGAGCGGGTCACGTATGAGCGCCCGGTGTCGGGCTGGGTGCGAGTGGCCGCCCAGTGGCCGGACGGGCGGGGCCTCATGCCACCATGGAGCACGTGGCGAGCAAGCGAGGCAAGCAGACGGTCCGGGACATGTTCCTGTCGATGATGGTGATCACCGCGGCCGCGGGGGTCATTTACGTCTTCGTTCCGCATGACGAGAAGGCCGACCCCGTCAAGGCCGTCGACTTCCGGGTGGAACTCGCGACGGCCAGGCGCGCGGCACCGTATCCGGTGGCCGCCCCGGGCGACCTGGGGAAGGGCTGGAAGTCGACCTCCGTCTCGTACGAGGGAGCGGCGGGCAACAACTGGCACCTCGGCTTCCTCGACCCGGACAAGAAGTACGTCGCGGTCGAGCAGTCCACGTCCCCGGCGAGGAAGTACGTCGCCCAGGTGACCCGGAACGCGAAGAACACCGGGCGCACCGAGGACGTGGCGGGCCGCACGTGGCAGCACTGGGAGGGCCCGAAGTACGACGCCCTCGTGCTCCATGAGAAGGGCTCGACCACCGTGGTCACGGGCTCGGCGCCCAAGGCGCGGCTGGTGGAAATGGCCGCCGCCCTGCAGACCACCCCCTGACGGACGTCGGAGCGCACACGCGAGAGCGCCCGGCCGGGAATGCCCGGCCGGGCGCTTTCGTATGTCATTTCCGCCGGAGCGGCCGCGGATCCGGAGGGATCGAGCGGTGCCGGGGCCGACGGTACTGACGGTCCAGCAGCACCGGACCCGTCCGTGGGCCCCGGACGGCTCAGACGGTCGTGACGACCTCGTCGTACGACAGGCGCGGCGAACGCGGGAACCAGGCGTCCTCGCCCGGCTTGCCGATGTTGACGACCATCAGCGGGGTGTGGTCGTCGTCCAGGAACTCCTTCTGGATGCCCGCGGCGTCGCAACCGGTCATCGGGCCGGCGGCCAGACCGGCGGCGCGGACACCGATGATGAAGTACGCGGCCTGGAGCGCGGCGTTCAGGAGGGCGGCCGACTCGCGGACCGGGCGCTCGGAGAAGAACGCGTCCTTGGCCTGCGGGAAGTGCGGCAGCAGCGCCGGGAGCTCCTCGTGGAACTCGTTGTCGGCGGCGAGGATCGCGACGAGCGGGGCGGTGGCGGTCTTCGCCTGGTTGCCCTCGGCCATGTGCTGGACGAGGCGCTCGCGGCCCTCGGCGGAGCGGACCAGGATGACGCGCAGCGGCGACTGGTTGAAGGCGGTGGGGCCGAACTTGACCAGGTCGTAGATCGCCTGGACCTGCTCATCGGTCACCGGCTCGTCGGTGAACGTGTTGGCGGTACGGGCCTCACGGAAGAGGAGGTCCTGGGCGGCGGGGTCAAGAGCGAGGGGCATCTTGCGGATTACCTTCCGGAGGAACAGGGGGGATCAAGCGATGTCGCCACCGTAGTGGAGAAGTAGGTTAACTTTCAACTAAACCGCTTCCGGAGTGATCCACTCCACAGGGCGGGAGGCCGCACCGGGCGGGCCGAGTACGGGGCCCGCCTGCCGCTTCCTCCGCGTCCGCCGCCGCGTTCACCGTTCCCCGCCGCCGTACCGCCGCACGGTTCAGTCGTCGGCGCCCGGGGCCTGGGCGGGCTCCTCCGGGCGGGCCAGGGCCGCGTCCAGCCGGGCGCGGGCGCCCTCCAGCCAGTGCCGGCAGATTTTGGCCAGCTCCTCGCCCCGCTCCCACAGGGCCAGCGACTCCTCCAGCGTCGTGCCGCCCGCCTCCAGGCGCCGCACGACCTCGATCAGCTCGTCGCGCGCCTGCTCGTACCCGAGCGTGCCTGTCGCGGCGGCCGTCGCCGTCCCGTCGTCCGTCATGTGATCCACCCTATTCGTGAGCTGGGAAAACAACGTGAGGGGCTCACCCCTCCACCCGTACGGTGAACTCGCCCTCCGACACCCGCGCCCGCAGCGGCTCGCCGGGCGCACCGGCGTCGGCGGGGGAGCGCACCACATGGCCGTCCGGCCGCTGGAGCACGGCGTAACCCCGCTCCAGCGTCGCGGCGGGCGACAGCGAGACCACCCGGGCCCGGGTGTGCGCGAGCTCCGAATCGGCGCGGTCCAGCAGATGACCGAGCACCCGGCGGCTCCGCCCGACGAGCGCGTCCACCTCCGCGGCCCGCTCGTCCACCAGCCGGTGGGGACGCTCCATCGACGGGCGGCCCAGCGCATGGGCCAGCCCCCGCTCCTCCCGGTCCAGGACGCCCCGTACGGTGCGCAGCGCCCGGTCCCGCAGCTGCCGCACCCGCTCCAGCTCCTCGCCCACGTCCGGGACGACCTTCTTCGCGGCGTCCGTGGGCGTCGAGGCCCGCAGATCCGCCACGAGGTCCAGCAGCGGGGAGTCCGGCTCGTGCCCGATCGCGGAAACCACCGGCGTACGGCACGCGGCCACCGCCCGGATCAGCTGCTCGTCGGAGAACGGCAGCAGGTCCTCCACGCTGCCGCCGCCGCGGGCGACGACGATCACGTCGACCTCGTCCAGGGAGTCCAGCTCCTCGACCGCCTTGACCACCTGATTCACCGCGTGCACGCCCTGCACCGCGGTATTGCGCACCTCGAAGCGCACCGCGGGCCAGCGGCGGCGGGCGTTCTCCAGGACATCGCGCTCGGCCGCGGAGGCCCGCCCGCAGACCAGACCGATCAACTGCGGCAGGAACGGCAGCGGCCTCTTGCGGTCCAGCGCGAAGAGCCCCTCCGCGGCGAGCGACTTCTTCAGCTGCTCCAGCCGGACCAGCAGTTCCCCGATCCCGACCGGCCGTATCTCCGTCGCCCGGAGGGAGAGCTGCCCCCGGGGCGCGTACCACTCCGGCTTGGCGAGCACGACGACCCGCGCACCCTCCGTCACCACATCGGCGATGCGGTCGAAGACCTGCCGGTAGCAGGTCACGCTCACGGAGATGTCGTGCGACGGATCGCGCAGGGTCAGGAAGACGACCCCGGCACCGGGCCGCCGCGACAGCTGAGTGATCTGCCCCTCGACCCAGATCGCACCGAGCCGGTCGATCCACCCCCCGATGAGCCGGGACACCTCGCCGACGGGCAGCGGTGCTTCCGCGGACGTATTGAGAGCCATGCGAAGGAGCGTATCGGCAGGCGCCGACAGGAAGGGGCGGACAGGCACTCGGGCCCGCTCACACCCCACCACCCCCGCTGCTTCCACCACCCGCCCCCCGCTGCTTCCACCCCACCGCCCCCGCTGCTTCCACCACCTGCCCCCGCTGCCTCCACCACCCCGCACCGCTGCCTCCACCACCCACACGGCTCCCCCGGCTACCCCTCGTGCCTCAGCTCCCTCCGCCGCCTGCGTTCCCACCGCTCCCGCCGGAGCTCCCCGCGCTCCCGCCAGCCCCGGGGCGCCGCCCCCACTGCACCGCGAGCACCACCAGCCCCACCGCCAGCCAGCACAGCCCGACCACCTGGGCGCTCGCAGTCGCCTCCACGATCACCGCGATCAGCACCGCGGCACCCACCACCGGGATGACCACATGGAGCCACCAATTGGGCGGCCCTTCCATCCGGCGTACGGCGAACCAGCCGACCACCGACGCGTGCAGCAGCACGAACGCCGTCAGCGCGCCCACGTCGACGACCGACACCAGATGGTCCAGCCCGTCGTCGCGCCGGGCCGCCCACACCGCGGCCACCAGCGTCACGACGGCCGCGCCCAGGATCGCGACCCGCGGCACGCCGGACTTCGGGTCGACCCTCGCCAGGAACGGCGGCAGTCGCCGCTCGCGCGCCATCGCGAACACCAGCCGCCCGGCCGCCGCCTGCCCCGCCAGCGCGGCGAACGCCGCACCGATCGCCTTGCTGACGGCCACCAGATCGTGCAGCCAGGTCCCGACCGAGGCGTCGACCGCGTCGTAGAACGCGGACCCCTGCTTCGCCGGATCGGCCGCCAGCTCCGCCGAGCTGACCGGCTCCAGCAGCGCGGCCAGATAGGACTGGGCGATGAACAGCACCCCCGCGAGCACCAGGCAGAACAGCACCGCCCGCGCCACCTTCGCCGAACCGCCGGTCACCTCCTCGGCGAACGAGGCGATGGCGTCGAAGCCCAGATACGAGAGCACGGCGACCGACACCGCCCCCAGCACCGCCGTCATCGAGAACCCGGAATCGCCGGTGAGCGGCGAGAGCCAGCCGCGCTGCGCCCCGTCGCGCACGAGCACCACCACCGCCGACACCAGGAACACCAGCAGCACCGCGATCTCCATGGCCAGCACGGCGAAGCCGACCCGGGCAGCGGCCCGTACCCCCCACAGGTTGAGCAGTGTGGTCAGTACGACCGCCATGGCCGTCCACACCCAGCGCGACACCTCGGGGACCAGCGCGTTCATCGCGATCCCGGAGAAGAGGTAGGCGACCGCGGGGATCAGCAGATAGTCGAGCATCGCCATCCACCCGGCGATGAATCCCGGCCCTTCCCCGAGCCCCTTGCGGGCATACGCGAACACCGAACCCGCCAGTGGGGCGACCCGCACCATCTGGGCGTAGCTGAAGGCGGTGAACGCCATGACGACGGTCGCCGCGATGTAGACGAGCGCGACCGCGCCGTCGGACTTCGCGTCCAGCGTCCCGAACACACCGACCGGCGCCATCGGAGCGATGAACAGCAGCCCGTAGACCACCAGATCCCGGAAGCCGAGCGTGCGCCGCAACGTGGCCCGCTCCGTGCTGCTGCCTCCCGACATCCGACCTCCATCGCCGTCCGTGCACATCAACGTCGCCAACAGTCTCCCGACCCGGCAGGACCGGCGCCTCTTCGGTACGGCCTTACGATGGGACGCATGACTGCAACTCCTGCCCGCCGTGTCCTGCTCGCCGCTCCCCGTGGCTACTGCGCGGGCGTGGACCGTGCCGTGATCGCCGTCGAGAAGGCCCTGGAGCAGTACGGGGCCCCGATCTACGTGCGCCACGAGATCGTGCACAACAAGTACGTCGTGCAGACCCTGGAGAAGAAGGGCGCGATCTTCGTCGACGTCACCGCGGAGGTCCCCGAGGGCTCCATCGTGATGTTCTCCGCGCACGGTGTCGCGCCGACCGTCCACGCCGAGGCCGCCGAGCGCAAGCTCGCCACGATCGATGCCACGTGCCCGCTGGTCACCAAGGTCCACAAGGAGGCCGTCCGGTACGCCAAGGAGGACTACGACATCCTCCTGATCGGTCACGAGGGCCACGAGGAGGTCATCGGCACGAGCGGCGAGGCCCCGGACCACATCACGCTGGTCGACGGCCCCGAGGACGTGGCGAACGTGAAGGTCCGCGACGAGTCGAAGGTCGTCTGGCTCTCGCAGACCACGCTCTCGGTCGACGAGACGATGGAGACGGTCGACGCCCTCAGGGGCAAGTTCCCGAACCTTCTCTCGCCGCCCAGCGACGACATCTGCTACGCCACGCAGAACCGCCAGATCGCGGTGAAGAAGCTGGCCCAGGACGCCGAGCTGGTCATCGTCGTCGGCTCCAAGAACTCCTCGAACTCCATCCGCATGGTCGAGGTCGCCCTCGACGCGGGCGCCCCGGCCGCCCACCTGGTCGACTTCGCGAGCGAGATCGACGAGGCCTGGCTGGAGGGCGTGACCACGGTCGGCCTCACCTCCGGCGCCTCCGTCCCCGACGTACTGGTGGACGGCGTGCTGGAATGGCTGGCCGAGCGCGGCTACGGCGATGTCGAGACGGTGAAGACGGCCGACGAGTCGATCACCTTCTCGCTGCCCAAGGAACTGCGCCGCGACCTGCGCGCCGAGGCGGCAGCCCTTTCCGCCGAGTAGGCGGGCGCGGTGTCCGGCCTGCCCGTACGGTGGATTCCATGCAGATCTTCGGCGTGGACATCGGCGGATCCGGGATCAAGGGCGCTCCCGTGGACCTGGACCGCGGAGACCTGGCGCAGGAGCGCCACAAAGTACTGACACCGCAGCCGGCCACGCCCAAGGGCGTGGCCGACTGCGTGGCCGAGGTCGTCGGCCACTTCGACTGGTCGGGCCCGATCGGCATCACGTTCCCCGGGGTCGTCACGGACGGTGTCACCCGTACCGCGGCCAATGTCGACAAGGGCTGGATCGACACGGACGCGCGCACCCTGCTGGGCGACCGGATCGGGCAGCCCGTCACGATCCTCAACGACGCCGACGCGGCGGGAGTCGCCGAGATGACCTTCGGCGCGGGGCGGGGACGCAAGGGCACGGTCATCATGCTGACCTTCGGTACGGGCATCGGCAGCGCGGTCTTCACGGACGGCCGCCTCGTCCCCAACACCGAGCTCGGCCACCTGGAGCTGCACGGCCACGACGCGGAGAAGCACGCGTCCACGAAGGCCAAGGAGGACGAGAACCTCAGCTGGCACCACTGGGCGCACCGGGTGCAGAAGTATTTGGCGCACGTGGAGATGCTGTTCTCGCCCGAGCTGTTCATCATCGGCGGCGGCGTCAGCCGTAAGGCGGAGAAGTTCCTGCCCCTGATCGAAAACGTACGGGCCGAGATCGTCCCGGCGGAGCTGCAGAACAACGCGGGGATCGTGGGCGCGGCGATGGCGGCGGGGGACAAGTAGTCCCCGCGGCAGCAGGCCCCCCGCAACAGCCCCGCGGGCCGTCTGCCCGCGGCGCTACGGGCGCGGGGCGCGGCGCGCGGCGCCCGCGACGGACTGTCCGGTACGGGCGGCGGCCTGGGCGGCCTGGGCTCCCTGCGCGGCGCGGACCGGCTGGACCGCCGGGACCGGATGCCGCCGCTTGGCCCGCATGTGCCGGACCTTGCGCACGGTGGCGATGAGCCCGGCGACGAGAGTGCCGCCGTACAGCCAGCCGGCGTGCACGGCGAGCGCGGTGACGACGGCCATCGTCTGACCGCCCAGGCCTCCGGTGCCCCCGGAGACCGGGATGACACCGACGGCGAAGGCGATCGGCACGCTGATCGGCGCGGTGACCAGGTCGGCGGGGCGCACCCAGAGCGCGGTGAGCGCGCTGACCGGCAGGAACAACAGCCCGTAGACGATCTCCGAGCTGTCGAACAGCAGCCGGTCGAGGCAGGCCAGGACGAACATGGTGACGGCGGCGAAGAGCCCCGCCCCGATGCCGGTCAGCCGGGGGCTGGGGAATCTGCGCAGTGCCGCCACCGCGGGCGGCAGCGAGCGGGTCCGGTCTCCCGGCGCACCCGTCACCCGGTAGACGGCGGCGCTCTCGCCGAGGGCGCCCTGCGGGGACGGGGCCGGCGGGGCCTGCTGAGGCTGCCTGCGCTGCGGGGGTCGTGTCCTGTGCTGCTCCACCTGCACAACGTAGGTCGCGAGGCGGGAGGAATCAGGCGTTGGACACGCCCTTTGGCCGACCTTGGGGTTGAGTTCGATGTCACACGGCCGAATACCGACCTGATCGGCCCTGCCGAGCGGCCCGGCGGGGACCTCCGGCAGACCTCCGGCAGACCTCCGGCAGACCTCCGGCGGACCCGTGCCGGGCCGCCCGCCGCCGCCCGTAAACTGGAGAATCGGTCTCCACTCCGAGGCCTGGCCCGAACAGCACGACCCCTCCTCACCTCCTCACTCCAGGAAGTCGCCAAAGTGTCGCTCACGATCGGAATCGTCGGTCTGCCGAATGTCGGCAAGTCGACCCTGTTCAACGCCCTGACCAAGAACGACGTGCTGGCGGCCAACTACCCGTTCGCCACGATCGAGCCGAACGTCGGCGTGGTCGGCGTCCCGGACCCGCGCCTGAACAAGCTCGCGGAGATCTTCAACTCTCAGAAGCTTCTCCCCGCCACCGTCGACTTCGTCGACATCGCGGGCATCGTCCGCGGCGCGAGCGAGGGTGAGGGCCTGGGCAACAAGTTCCTCGCGAACATCCGTGAGTCCGATGCGATCTGCCAGGTCATCCGCGCCTTCAAGGACGAGAACGTCGTCCACGTCGACGGCAAGGTCTCGCCCAAGGACGACATCGAGACGATCAACACCGAGCTGATCCTGGCCGACCTCCAGTCCGTCGAGAAGGCCGTCCCGCGCCTGACGAAGGAGTCCCGCCTCCAGAAGGAGAAGGTGGCGGTCCTCGCCGCCGTCGAGGAGGCCCAGAAGATCCTGGAGTCCGGCGAGACCCTCTTCGCCGCGGGCATCACCGCGTCCACCGAGAAGGGCCGGCTCCTGCACGAGCTGCACCTGCTCACCACCAAGCCTTTCCTCTACGTCTTCAACGTCGACGAGGACGAGCTGGTCGACGAGGACTTCAAGAACGCCCAGCGCGCCCTGGTCGCCCCCGCCGAGGCCATCTTCCTGAACGCCAAGATCGAGTCCGAGCTGATCGAGCTGGACGACGACGAAGCCCTGGAGCTCCTCCAGTCCATGGGCCAGGAAGAGCCCGGCCTGGCCACCCTCGGCCGCGTCGGCTTCGACACCCTGGGCCTCCAGACCTACCTCACGGCAGGCCCCAAGGAAGCCCGTGCCTGGACGATCAAGAAGGGCGCCACGGCCCCCGAGGCGGCCGGTGTGATCCACACCGACTTCCAGAAGGGCTTCATCAAGGCGGAGATCATCTCCTTCGAGGACCTGGTGGAGACCGGCTCGGTCGCCGAGGCCCGCGCCAAGGGCAAGGCCCGCATGGAGGGCAAGGACTACGTCATGCAGGACGGCGACGTGGTGGAGTTCCGCTTCAACGTGTAGTCGTGTGCACTGCACGTGACTTGATTGGTCAAGCGTGCAGGTGGGAAGGGGTCGGACTCCGTCGGGTCCGACCCCTTTGGCGTCACCATGCTGGATGGGCGCTGGATGTTCTGACGTATGGGCAGCGGTTGATCAGGTGTCGTAAACGGTGGACCGACGTACCACGTGAACGACCCCCAGACCGCCAGTTGCTCAGGAGATGGTCGTGGCGAGGGCCGCCGTGGAGGCGATTTGTCGGGGTCGGCCTCGCCCCAGCGGCGGGCGAGCCGCACCAGCTCCGGTCCCGACCAGGTGCGCGGTTCCACCCGGGTCTTCGCCTGGGCGAGCAGCAGCGGTCGTCCCCGCGCGTCCCTCACCTCGAAGTCGATGGCCTCGTCGGCGCCCTCCACCCGGAAGGTCTCTGCCTCCGGATACTGGTCCGGAGTGCGGATCAGCTGGAGAATGGCGCACGCTGTCTGGAACCCCATGCCCCGTGCCGTGTCGACTCCACCCATGTGGTGCATCCCCCTTGGCCTCAGCTCGCCCTCCAGCATGCAGGGCGCCACTGACAGCCCCCTGTCGCGAGCCATCAAATGCGCGCTATAGCTGATGACTTGTTGTATGCGACTTTAGGGTCACAACAGCACCAGAAGTCACGAGATCGTCCCGCGTCTTCCAGGGGGAATGGGCGGACCCGCAGATCGTCGCAGTAGCCGGTGCGGCTGGCACTGCCATCGTTTCGGTAATGGCTACGGATGGCTGGCACCGTGCGAGGGACAGCGTCGTAGCGCTCTGGCCACGGTTCCGACCCGAGTCCGCCGACGCGGTCCATGCGGATTTCGAAGGGAACCGGAGGGTCCTCGTCGATTCTCTGCCAGCGGGTGACGAACACAAACGCGCCGCACTGATCGCCGCATGGAACGGGTACTTTCTCGGGTTACTCGTCGCACAGCCGAACGCTCTTGACGCCCTCAGGCACCTCAGCACGGTCCTCACACAAGAGAACACCAGCGGTCCCCCTTCCTCCCTGAAGATGACAGCCCATGCGAGCGGCAAAGCACACGTGTTCCAGGCCGGGCGTGACCAGAAGATCACCCAGTCGTGACTCCGCCCCGGCGTGACGATGGGATGAACGAGCCCTGGTCGATGCGGGCCGATGCCTCCGATGCCGCTCGGGTGCATCAGGCGGGTAGAGATCAGCACTTCGTTCAGAACCAGTTGAATGTGCGGGTCGGAAGGGGTCCGCCTCCTCGGAGGCGGGCCCCTTCGTTTTCCCGTGCTGGATCGGTGCTGGATCGGTGCTGGATATTCGGATTCTCCGTCAGGGCGATTCAGGTGTCGTAGATCGTGGAGCGGTGTCCGACGCGGATGACCCACACGATCAGTTCGCCGTTTTCGACGGTGTAGATGACGCGGTAGTCGCCGATTCTGAGACGGCGGCGCTCGGGCTGGGAAACGAGCGCGGTGGTGTTGAAGCCGAACGGGTCGGTTTCCAGTTCCGTCAGCTTGGTCAGGATGCGGAGCGCGGTGTCGCGCGGAACCTTGCGGAGTTCGGCTCGGGCTTCCGGGTGGAAGACGGCGCGGTACTCACTCACTTCGCGCCAGCGTCTCCTTCATGACGTCCTCGATCGGGATGCCGGCCGACCGGGTCGCCATGCGCTCGTCGATGAGGCGGTTGATCTCGCGCTCTTCCCATTCCTGGTACTTGCGGAGCACCTCTATCGACACGACGGCGGCAACTTCTTTGCCTCGTCGCGTGATGACTGTGGGCGTGTCGTCGCGATCGGCGCGTTCGACGACCTCGGCCAAGTGTGCGCGGACGTCGCGGATGGACTCAATGGGCATCTGCGTCATATGCTCAAAGGTACCGGATGTCTCATGTGTACACAATGGCTACTGGTCTTGGGTGAACCCCGGGCCGTGCTGGATGGCTCTTCATCGTGCTGGATGCGTGCGGGGCAGGAGCTTCGAAACTAGCGTTTCCGTAGATGGGAGCCCTGTGTTGAATGTCCCCCTTCTGCTTGTAATCGTCCGCATGCTGTGCGCGCTGATCGGCTAAATGTGCAGGTCGGAAGGGGCGGGGCGGTGTTGAGTCCGGCCCCGGGTCACCGCTGCTCGTGCTGTTGGTCGTCCCGTCGTCACTGTGCCTCCGACTCGCCGCATTCGCTTCGTCATGGACGTAGGCCATCAGCTCTTCTCCTCGGAGCCGCCCACGGTCTTGTCGAGCACGCGGTGACCGCAGCAGGGGAGCAGGGGGGAATGGTCCACCTGTGCGGTCCCGTCGGTGTGCCATGGATTTCTCCGCCCTGGCGCACCCGGCCGGTCCGCGGCGAGTTCGCGACATCCGGCAACGGCCGTCGCGGACCGGCCGGGTGAACGGCCGATGGCGGCCTCCTGGCGGAGGCATAGGGTTCGGCCGAGAAGATCCGCTCGGCGCGGGCGAGTTGCGCCGGGGCGGTACGGTGGCCGCCCCGAGGAGGAGCCGGATGCTGCAGGCGCTGGGACTGGGACCGGGCGAAGAGGTCATCTATACGGCGCTGCTGGCCACACCCACCGGTTCCGCGCGGGACCTGGCCCGGCAGACCGGACTCGACGAGGCCGAGAGCGTCCGGATCCTCGATGACCTGGCGGCGCGGGGCCTGGTGGCCGTTGTGGCGGAGGCCGCGAGCGGGTCGCCCGAACCCGCCGAGGGCGAGGCCGGCCCGCCGCCCGCCCGCTATCGGCTCACACCGCCCTCGGTGGCCCTGGCTCCGCTCCTTGTCGAGCAGCGCAACGCGCTTCACCACGCCGAGACCGCCTTCTCGATCCTGAGCGAGCAGTACCGCAGTACCGCCGCACAGACCGCGGGGGGTGTCGTGGAGGTGGTCGTCGGTGTGGAGCAGGTCGCGCACCGGTTCCACCAATTGCAGAGCGGGGCCCAGCGGGAGTTGCTCGTCTTCCTCGTCGGCGCGCCCATCGCGGTGCCGCGCGAGGACACCGACACGGCGGAGAGTTCCGCGTTGGATCGCGGAGTCGACTTCCGGGTCGTCGCCGCCAAGGACTATCTGGACGGTCACGACATCGTGCGGGACGTGCGGACGGCTGTCATGGCGGGCCTCGACCTGCGCCTGGTCGACTCGCTGCCGCTGAAGATGGTCGTGTCGGACCGGGAACGCGCCATGGTGCCACTGGACATGGCGGACTCCGGTGGTGAGCCGAGCGCGATCGTGGTGCACCGCAGCGGCCTGCTGACGGCCCTGGTCCATCTCTTCGAGAAGGAATGGGCCCAGGCCCGGCCGATGTACACGACCACGGGGGCGCCCGAGGAACCTGCGGCCGATCAGCCGACCGAGGGGGAACTGGAGGTCCTCGCACGGCTGTTGGCGGGCATCTCGGACCGGCGGACGGCGTCCCAGCTCGGTCTCTCCGTGCGTACGGTGGAGCGGCGGATACGCCGTTTGATGGACCTCGCCGGAGTGGACTCGCGCTTGCAGCTCGGCTGGCACGCGGCACGTGCGGGCTGGCTGTGCCCGCCCTCTCCGTCTGTCTGAGAGCCGAGGACTCCGGTACCGGCGCCGGCAGTTCCTGGCAGCCCCGGGACGGCCGGCGGCGGGCGGCGTCGCCCCACGGCGTCGCCCCACAGCGTCGCGGCCCCACGGCGACGTTCCGGCGGAGGGCGTCCGGCGGAGGGCGTCGGGCGGAGGGCGGCCGCGCCCCGCGACCGTGCGAGGCGGCGGTTCCCGACGGTGACGAGCAGTGGAGGTGACCGCGTGACGGAATGCCGTCACGTGGGGAACCCGCCATGCGTGGCACGCCTACGCGCTCCGTATGTCTGCCAGGATTCAGCCGCAAGCCTGGCATGTTCACGGCGTCAAGTAGGGGAGACTCATGCATCCCATAGCGCGCATAGCCTTGGGCGCGGCGACCGCCGCAGTCCTGGGCGTCACCGCTGTCGCACCGTCCGGGGCGGCGACCACACCGCCTGACGGTGCTTCGGGAGAGAAGCCCATCGTCGGTGGCGGGACCCCGCCGGCGGGCGGCAAGCAGGTGACGGTCACGCTCGTCACCGGCGACAAGGTGCTGGTCACCACAGACCCGTCGGGCCGCAGCTCCGCGGCCCTGCTGCCCCACGAGGACGGCACGCAGCCGCTCGTGCAGACCTTCCAGCTGGGCAAGGACCTCTACGTCTATCCGGAGGGCGTTTCCCGGGCGATCGCCGAAGGCAGGGTCGACGAGCAGCTGTTCAACGTCACCGGCCTGATACGTCAGGGATACGACGACACGAACACCGATGCGCTGCCGCTCATCGCCACGTACCAGAACCGTGTCGATGTCGCCGACAGCCTGCCGGTGGCTCCTCGCGGGTCGAAGCGCGGCCTTGAGCTTCCCGCCGTGAACGGCGTCGCGCTCAAGGCGGGCAAGGACACCGCCGCCGCCTTCTGGCAGGACATCACCGACACCCGTTCGCGTGCTGCCTCCACGTTGAAGAAGCTGTGGCTGGACAGCAAGGTCGAGGCCACGTTGGACCGGTCGACCAAGCAGGTGCACGCGCCGGAGGCCTGGGCCGCCGGCTACGACGGCAAGGGCACCAGGGTCGCCGTGCTGGACACCGGCGTGGACGCCGAGCACCCGGACCTGGTGAACCGGATCGCCGCGTCCAAGAACTTCACGGACTCCCAGAGCACCGCGGACCGCCAGGGGCACGGCACTCACACCGCGTCCACCGTCGGCGGCTCCGGAGCCGCCGACGACGGCCGCAGGAAAGGCGTCGCCCCCGGGACCTCCCTGCTCGTCGGCAAGGTCCTCAACGACTCGGGGTCCGGCGAAAGCTCCTGGATCATCGCCGGTATGCAGTGGGCCGTCGACCAGAAGGCCGATGTCGTCTCCATGAGCCTGGGCAACCCGGCCATCGGCACCTGCTCCGACCCGCTGGCGGAGGCCACGAAGGAGCTCTCGCGGAACACGCGCACCCTGTTCGTCGTCGCCGCGGGCAACGCCGGTTCGGGCATCGAGACCGTTTCCTCGCCCGGCTGTGTGCCCGGCGTGCTCACCGTCGGCGCCGTCGACCGTGACGACACCACCGCGTGGTTCTCCAGCCGCGGCCCGGTGGCCGTCACGCATACCCTCAAGCCCGAGATCGCCGCCCCCGGCGTCGGTATCTCGGCCGCCAGCGCGGGTGGACGCGGCCCCTACGCCTACCGGGAGATGTCGGGCACATCCATGGCGACCCCGCACGTCGCGGGCGCCGCTGCCATCGTCCGCCAGGCCCACCCGGAGTGGACCGCGCAGCAGATCAAGGCGGCCCTCGTCTCCTCCGCCCGTACCGGCGGGAAGGTCGCCGGTGCCGACCAGACCGGGGCGGGCGTGCTCGATGTGTTCGACGCGGTGCGCCAGAAGGTGCTGTCCGCACCGGCCGTCCAGGGCGGCAGCTACAACTGGCCGCAGGACACCTCCGACCGCACCACCGTGCAGGTGCCCTTCACCAACACCGGCACCGACGAAGTCACCCTGAAGCTCGGGGTGAGCGGTGTGCACGGCAACGACGGCAGCGATGTCAGCTCCGGCATCATGAGGCTCGAACACAGCAAGGTGACCGTTCCCGCGGGCGCCACGGTCAACGTGCCGCTGCGTATCGACCCCACCGCCCGGCTCAAGGCCTCCCAGTACGGGGCCGTCACCGGCCGCGTCATCGCCACCGGCGGCGACGCGCATGTCAGTGTGCCGGTCACGCTCCACGTCCAGCCGGAAACGGTCACCCTCCGGGTCAAGGTCGTCGACCGCAACGGCAAGCCCGCGGACGGCGCCTCCTCGCTGGACCTGGTCAGCCTCGACACCGACCGGGGCGAGCGCCGCAGCAACGAGGGCGCCGCCGAGCAGATGTACCGCGTGCGCCCTGGTGACTACGCACTCGCCGGTTTCGTGGCCACCTACGACGCGGACAACGCACCCGAATCGATCGGCTACCTCGGCCGCCCGCAGCTGCGGATCACCGGTGACACCACCGTCGTCCTCGACGCCCGCAAGGCACACCGGCTCAGCCCGCGGACCGACCGTCCTTCCAAGGTGAGCAGCACCACGCTCAGCTACGGCCGTACGTGGGACGACACCTGGCAGCTGAACGGATCGCTCTCTTCCGGCAGCAACGTGCAGAAGTTCTACGCCTCCGTCGAAGGGCGGGCCCGGAAGGGCTTCTTCGAGTTCCGGCCCACCTGGCGTGCCACCGGTTCGCAGGGCGGCTCGTCCTACGTCTACAACCTCTCGTTCCCGACCGGGGGGCCGCTGCGGTCCGACCGGGTCTACCGCCCGAGTGATGCCGGGCTGGCCCGGGTCACCGAGAAGTGGAACGCCCTCGGCAAGGAGGCCGACTACCTCGACGGGCTGTTCATCCTCCCCGCCTGGAACACGAACACCGCCATCCCGGTGAGCCTGCTCGCTCCGGTCAAGGTGCCGGGCACCCGTACCGCCTACTACACGACCGGCGACGACACCTGGCTCCACGGCGCGATGACCAGCTTCCCCTTTGCCGCGTTCATGTCCGACCAGTACCGCGTCCACCGGCCCGGTGACCGGCGTACCGAGGAGTGGTACGGCGGCCTCCTGCGGCCGGCCGCGGCGCGCGACACCGACGGCGACCTGGCGCTGGCCGCCGAGCGGCAGGGCGATCTGATCGGCTTCCAGAGTGCGCTCTGGCTCGACGGCTCCGGCGACCACTGGTCCTACGGCGGGTCGTTCGGCGACCTCGGCAACCTGTTGCTGAAGCGCAACGGCGAGGAGATCGCCAGAAGCACCTACCCGTACGACGCGTTCGAGGTGCCGGCCGAGGACTCCGCGTACGAACTCACCCAGAACCTGTCCAAGATCGACACCTCGGACCGGAACTGGCTGCGTTCCACCGCCGTCACCACCACCTGGAGCTTCCGCTCCCACCTGGAGCCCGATGTCTACTCCCGCGGCATACCGATCCTCTTCCCGGCGTACGACCTGCCGGTGGACAGCGTGAACACGCTGCCCGCGCGGAGCGGTATCAAGGTCGGTCTGTCGGTCGAGGGTCACGCCGGGTACACCCCGGGCAGGATCACGGAGGCCTCCGTCTCCTACTCCTACGACGGCGGCACCACCTGGACCCAGGCGCCGACCGAGCAGCGGGCCGGCAGGTGGACGGCCACGCTCGACCACACCGGTGCCACCGGCGAGCAGGTCATGCTGAAGACCACCCTCACGGACTCCGGCGACAACGCGGTCACCCAGACCATCACCCGCGCCTACGACGTCCGATAGCCACACGGCAGGGCCGGGCGGGTCTCCCTCCACAGGGGGACCCGCCCGGCCCTTTCCCGCTGTCTGCCGGGCCGCGGCTCAGTGCAGCGGTGAACGGCGGACGGACAGGACCGCGACGTCGTCGTGCTGGCTGCCGTCCCCGGCGAATGCGCGCGCGTTGTCGTAGAGGGCGCGCGGCAGGTCGGTGGGGGAGAGCGAGACACGCTCGGCCAGCCGTTCGGTGATGGGGTAGAACGTGCCGTCGGCGGCGCGGGTCTCGGTGAGTCCGTCGGTGGTCAGCAGGAGCGTCGCGCCGGGCGGGAAGGCGAACCAGTCGACGGTCGCGGGTTCGGTGGCGAGTTCGGCCAGGCCCAGGGGGACACCGGATGCGAGGGCCGGGGTGCTGACCGCGGCGTCGTGGAGCAGCTGCGGCGGAATGTGGCCGCAGTTGATGACCTGTACCTCGGTGTGCGCGTCGATGTTGACGACGAGGGCTGTGACGAACCGCTCGTCGTCCCCGGTCTGCGCGGCGTAGGAGTTGTGCCGTACGACGGAGGCGTCGAGCGCGTCGGCGAGCGCGGTCAGGGTGGGCTCCCGGTGGGCGGCCTCGCGGAACGCGCCGATGACGGCGAACGCGGCGCCGACCGCGGGCAGGCCCTTGCCCTGGACATCGCCGATCAGGACCCGGGTGCCCCACGGGGAGGCGACGACGTCGTAGATGTCACCGCCGACGAGCCGGTCCTCCTGCACGGGCTCGTACACGCCGTCGACCAGGGCGTCATCGGTGAGCAGAGGCAGCGGGCGCAGGATGTGGCGCTGCATCGCCGCGGCGGTGGAGCGGATCCGCAGCATCTCGTGCTCCCGGCGGATACGGCGACCGCAGGCGTAGACGGAGGCCGCGCCCAGGGTGAGCGTGAGCAGCATCATGAGGGTCCTGTCGACCCACGACGCCCCGTCACCGTGGCGGATCACCACGGTGACGATGACCGCGACCGTGGTCCATGCGGAGACGAACAGTGTCTGCCGTACGGTGCACAGCGCCGAGGCCGTCCCCGGCAGAAACACGAGAAGCCCCAGAAGCCACACCAGTGAACCGGACAGGGCACCGAGGACCAGCACCAGGACGGTCATCGACACCACACCGATCACGACTTCGGCGTTGCGCGGCGGCTCGATGGCCTCGGAGGGAGGTGTGAATCTCTTCGCACGGGTACGGGGCACGGGACCTCCTGGCAGGTGGTGTGTTCCCCCGTACGTTAGGCAGGCGCCGCCGCGACCGAGCCGCGGCCCCCCCGCCGGGGGGCGGGGGGGGGCGGCCGGGGGGGGGGGGGGGGGGGCGCCCCCCCCCCGCCGCCCCCGCGGGATTGGCCGCCGTTTACGGGGGCACACTGGCCAGGCAGAGGGCGCGGGGGGGGGGGGGGGCG
>NZ_JBITUB010000002.1:544092-651308 GCF_044542225.1 Streptomyces sp. NPDC079020 | reverse complement strand
CGGCGCCGGGTACACCCCGCCCCGGGGTACCCCGGTCACTTAAACCGGGGCCCCCCCGGGTGGGGGGGGGGCCCCCCCGCCCCGCCGGCCCCCCCCCGGGGGGGGGGGGGGGGGCCGCGGCCGGGGCGGGTGAGGAAGAGGCGCACCTCGACGGCGGTCATGATCGGATGGCCCGCGGTATCCGGGGACACAGTGCGATGAGAGAGGCCGGGGCGGGATGGGGCGCGGTGAGCGGGAAGCGGTCGCGGAGGGCGTGCGGCTGCACGACGCCGCGCAGGCGGTGGCCGGTGACCACGGGAGGGCCGTCGAGGCGGTCCGGGCGGCGCTGAAGCCGATCCACGGCGAGGCGGTGGAGCAGGCGCTCGATGCCATCTCCGTGACCAGGCTGAAGGAGGTCACCGAGGGCAGGCTGAGGCTCGGCGACGTCGAGCAGAGCGGGCTGCGGTCGGTCCGGCAGGTGCTCGACGCGGGCCCCTACCGGTTGCGGCAGATTCCCGGCGTGGGACAGCGGACCGCCGATCAGATCGTCGCGGCGGCGGGCCGGATAGCCGATGCCGTACGCGAGACCGTCGCCGTCCACATCGATGTGGACGCGCCGGAGCCCCGCACCACCGCGCTCGTCGGGGCCCTGCACGTCCTGGTGGAGGCGGGTCCCGACGCGCGGCGCGCCGTTGACGCCGCCGCGGTTCTCTCGGCGCTGCTCGGCCCGCTGCTGGCCGAGGCCAGGACCGCCGGCGGGCGGATGCGCATGCTGCTGGCCGGGCGGGCCAAACGGGAACGGGCGCTCCGGGCGGTCGCCGAGGTCCGCGGGGCGACCGAGGAGGCGGTACGGGGCGGAGTGCCGGAACTGCTCGCCCAGGCCTCGGTCGATCTGCTGCGCGGTCCCCCTTCCGACGCGGCGGCCTGGGTCGACTTCGAGCTGCGCTCCGCCGAGTACTACAGCCTGCTCGCGGAGATCTCCGGCGGCGGCCCCGACCCCGACGCCGCCGAGGGGTTCCTGCCCGACGAGGTCGCCGAACGGGTCCGCGGCCAGCTGCTCGACGACACCCACCGCAGGGTGTCGCTGCGCGGCTACCAGGCCTTCGGGGCACGCTTCGCCCTCACCCAGCGCAGAGTGATACTCGGCGACGAGATGGGGCTCGGCAAGACCATCCAGGCCATCGCCGCCCTGTCCCACCTCGCCGCCGAGGGGCAGAGCCACTTCATGGTCGTCTGCCCGGCCGGCGTCCTGATCAACTGGACACGCGAGATCGAGGCCCGCAGCAAACTGCGCGCGACGCCCCTTCACGGCCCCGACCGGCAGGAGGCGTTCGCCGACTGGCGGAGCCGGGGCGGGGTAGGAGTGACGACCTTCGCCGCGCTGAGCGGCTTTCCCGTCCCCGCGGGCGGCGAGCTCGGGATGCTGGTCGTCGACGAGGCCCACTACGTGAAGAACCCGCAGGCGCGCCGCTCCCGGACCGTGACGGCCTGGTCCGAGCACTGCGAGCGTGTCCTCTTCATGACCGGCACCCCCATGGAGAACCGCGTCGCCGAGTTCCGCAGTCTCGTGCGGATCCTTCAGCCGCAGCTGGCCGAGGCCATCGGTGACCGCGACGGTGCGGCCGGTGCCAAGGCCTTCCGCCGGGCGGTCGCCCCGGTCTACCTGCGCCGCAACCAGCAGGACGTCCTCACCGAACTGCCCACCCTCCAGCACACGGACGAGTGGGAGGAACTGAGCGCGTCGGACGAGGCCGCCTACCGCGAGGCGGTGAGCGAGGGCAACTTCATGGCGATGCGCAGAGCGGCCTACGCACACCCCGAGAATTCGGCCAAGCTGGACCGGCTGTGCGAGATCGTCCAGGACGCCGCCGAGAACGGGCTGAAGGTGGTGGTGTTCTCCCACTTCAGGGATGTCCTGGCAGCGGTGAAGGAGGCGCTGGACGGCGCCCGTGGCCCCGGCGGCGGGCAGGTGTTCGGCCCCCTCGCGGGGAGCGTGCCGCCCGTACGCCGCCAGCAACTGGTCGACGAGTTCGCCGCCGCACCCGGGCACGCGGTGCTGGTGGCGCAGATCGAGGCGGCGGGAGTGGGGCTCAACATGCAGGCCGCGTCCGTCGTGATCATCTGCGAGCCTCAGGTCAAGCCGACCCTTGAGCATCAGGCGGTGGCGCGGGCCCACCGCATGGGGCAGTTGCGTTCGGTCCGGGTGCACCGGCTGCTCGCGACGGGCGGGGTGGACGAGCGGATGGTGCGGATGCTGAAGAACAAGTCCCGGCTGTTCGACGCGTACGCACGCCGCAGTGCCGTCGCCGAGTCGACGCCGGACGCCGTCGATGTGTCGGACACGGCGATGGCCCGCCGGATCGTCGAGGAGGAGCAGGCCCGGCTGGGAGCGGGAACGGTCCCCGCCCCGCCGGCGGGGCACCCGTAGGCGGTGGCGGGAGCCGGGAGCCGGGAGCCAGCCAGGGTCGGGGTCGGGGGTCGGGCGCCAGGAGTTCGGAGCCGGAGCCGGAGCCGGAGCCGGAGCCGGGGGCCCGGGGCCTGGGGCCTGGGGCCGGGGGCCGGGCAGTACGGGGCGGTGGCGTACCGCCGTGCCCCGCGTCGCGTCAGCCGATCAGGCCCAGCCGCTCCCCGCCCCGGTCGTGCAGCCGCCGGAAGAAGGCCAGTACACCGGCGGAGCCCCCGGCCCAGGTGGCGTTCGGGCCGGTCAGGCCGACGTCCGGGAACGTCGGGCGGGACCGCGGGCCGCCGCTGCGGCTCAGGATGATCATCGCTACGTTCTCGGCGGCGCCCCACATCTCCTCGGACCCGGACGCCTCCGCGACGTCCACCATCAGGTCGCCGACCCCCGCCAGCCCGCAGCACTGCGTGACCAGCGGCATGCGTGGTGCCAGTGCGGCGCAGGTGTGTGCGGTCCGCTGTGCGAGGCGCAGATACTCGGGTTCGCCGAGGCGGTCCGCGGCGCGCAGGAGTACGGCTCCGATCCCGGCGAGGCCGCGGCACCATGAGCCGTAGCGACGGGTCGCGTGCGGCTCGCCCGCCGCCGCGATGATGCCCGGTGTGGCGGCGGCGAGGTGCGCGCAGGCCTTCCGGGACCTGCTGATCACGGCCGGGTCGCCCGTCGCCCTGCCGTGTTCGAGGAGGAAGTACGCGACGCCCGCCTCGCCGTGCGCGAGGCCCGCGCCCAGCGCGGCACTGCCGGGTGAGCCGGTGCCCGTCGCCGTCAGCCCGGCCTCGCCGGACTCCAGCATCCGGTCGCAGGCGGCGGCTATGGCCCGGTGCCGGTCGGCCGCGTGGAAGTCGCCCGCCGCGCGGGCCTGCCGGGCGAGCAGCAGGCGGCCGAGGCCGATTCCCGCGGCCCCCTCGATCAGGTCCGCCTCCGGCGGTCCGCCGTCCGGCGTCCGGGCCGGCAGGACCGGATGATCCGGCAGGACCGGGTGATCCGGCAGGACCGGATGGTCCGGCCGCCCGTCCGGCGCCGCCGTGTCCGTACCCGCGCCCTGTGTACCCGCGCCCCGTGTGCTCGCGCCCCGTGTACCCGCGCCCCGTGTACCCGCGCCCCCTGTGCCGGCGTCCCCCGTCCCCGTCCCCGTATTCGCCTCCGCGAGGAACAGCTCCACGCCGGTGCGGCCCGCGTAGAAGCCCGGGGACATGCTCCTCGTCTGCTGACCGGTCCATCGGGCCAGTGCGTCGACGGCTTCCCGCACCCCGGGACGCCCGGTGTGGTGGAGGAGTTCCAGGCCGAGCCCCGAGCTTCCGCCGTAGACATCGATCGGCGTCGGGATGTTCAGTCGGGCGGCGTGCTCCGGGTCCACGATCCTGCGCGCCTCCTCGGCGCAGTAGGCGGTCGTGTGCTCGATGATCTCCTGGAGCAGGCCGTCGTCCAGCCGTTGCCGTCGCGGCCGCCGGGACGGTCCGGACACCTCGGGCGTCCCCGTCCGGAGCCGGTCGGCACCGGCGGTCCGCGCGGTCGCGTCGAGGTCCATCAGGCCGGTGACGGAGGACCGGATCCCCCGGTGGCCACGGCCGGGCAGCACCCAGGCCAGGGCGTCGAGGGTCCGTTCCAGGTTGACCCCGTCGTCGGCGTCGGCGATCACCGGGTCCAGGCCCGTGGCAGCGTAGAAGAGGGTCGCGCCCAGCGCGTAGTAGTCGTCGGCGGGCGCGGCCGGCCCGCTTCCGCGCTGAACGGGTGCGCTGTAGCCGGGGGTCGCCCCTCCCGGGCCGTTACCGTGCAGCTCGCTGATCCCGAAGTCGATCAGATGGCACCGGCCCGTGTCATCGAGGACCACGTTGTCCGGTTTGAGGTCACGGACGACGACGCCCCGGCCGTGGATGTCGTCCACGATGCGCAGGAGACCCGTGGCGAGAGCGGAGAGTGTGCGCGCCGGATCGGCGGGGTCCTCCCGGTAGGGGCCGTTCTCCTGGACGTCCCGGCGCAGGTCCCGGCCGCCGCAACTGCTCATCACCAGGTACTCGTCCGAGCGATGCCGGAAGTAGTCCAGCCCCCGGGGCACACCGTCGACGGAGCCGAGTGCGGCAAGGACCGTACGTTCGTTGCGCAGCCGGTCGCGTGTGTCCGCGCCGGACTCGTCCTCGGCCACGAACGCCCTCGCCTGCTTGACCACCACGGACCGCCCCGTGGACCGGTCGACCGCGCGGTAGACGTTGCCCTCGGGCTTGCGCACGATGCCCGCGGTGATCGCGTAGCGTCCGCCGCCCAGGCCGGGCGGGGACGTCTTGCCCGCGGAATCGGCTCCGGGCTCGGGGCCGGTTCCGGACGCGGACGCGGGTTCGGAACCGGACGCTGTCGCGGGTCCGGACCCGGATGCTGTCGCGGACCCGGCTCCGGATGCTGTCGCGGTCGCGAAAGGATCCTCGGCCCAGGGCGGGCAGCGGTACGAGCCGACGGCCAGCCCGTCGAAGATCCGGCCGTCCGGTCCGGTCATGACCGACTCCAGCCGTCCGCTCCGGCCGGTCCGGTACTCGCCCGTGAAGGGCCCGTACCGGTAGTAGACGGGGGAGTCCGGATCGACCCGCCGGTCGCTGACGACCTGCGGGCCCTCCCGGCCGCGCAGTACGGCGACCAGTTCCCCCGCGATCTCCACGACGGAGCCGGGCGCGGGGTAGACCGTGATCGCCTTCCCGACGATGCCCGCGTCCGGCACACCGGAGTTGATGGTGCGCAGTGTCTCCGCGTCCCGGGCGAACTTCGCGTGGCAGACATGCCGCCGCAGCACCGGCAGCACGAGAGCGGTCACGTCGTCGAGTTCGGCGGGACGCGCCGTGATGTGCAGTTTCCAGCCGTGGTCCATCGCCGGCATCCGCGGATCGTTCAGGTACGACCAGATGTCGTCGGACCAGTCGGACCATCCGCTGCGGCCGGCGATGGATTCGGTCACGCTAGGAGTTCTTCTGGCACTCGAAGCGGGTGGTGGCGGTGACCCAGGGGTCGGACAGGCAGGCCGTGTGCTCGCGGTCGCTGCGGTCGTCGTCCTCGAACACGATCGCCTCGTCGTCGACCGCCAGCGGCCCCGCGTCGCGGACTTCGTCGACCTTCTGGAGTTCCAGCATGGCTGTGGGCATGTGACGCCTCCGTGTCTTGTCGAGCATGCGCTGATGAAACGGGTTCCGGCCGGTGGGGACCGGCCGGGGTTCCCGCTGTTCCAAGGTGCTGATCACGAAGGTAGGCAGCGGAGATCCGGGTGACAAGAGGCCCGATGCCGCTGCGGATACCCGTATTCGCACCTCGACGGCACGGCCGAAAACCGCCGCCTCCCGCCGGGACGGCACGGAAGGCGGAGGCGGCGCGCATCCAGGGCGGAGGCGGCGCGCATCCGGGGTGGCGGCGGCGCGCATCCGGGGTGGCGGCGGCGCGCATCCGCGTGGAGGCGGGACGGAGGCGGCGCGTCCCCGGGGCGGCCGACGCCCGGCCGCCGGTGGTCAGTTCGCCGTGCCGACCCTCAGTTCGGCGATGCCCGCAGGTTTCTCCGCGTCCTCCGAGCGGACCGTCACCCGCACCATCCTGGCGCTGTCCCCGGCCACGTACGGCTGCCACACGCGCCCGTCCACCGAGGTCTCCAGGGTGTGCGACGCGGGGGGCACATCGCCCCACTCAGGTACGAGGGAGGTCACGCCGAGCGGCCGGCCCAGGTCCACCGTGAGCGATCCGATCGCCCCGTCCGGGGACCAGACCGTCGCCGGGCTGCCGTCCACCGCCGCCTCCGCGTACAGGCCGGGGGTCTCGGAGGTGGCTGTCACCGGGCGGCAGCGTGCCACGTCGGCCGTCGGGGTCAGGTCGGGGCGGCGTGTGGGCAGGGTGAGGGTGGTGGACAACCGGCGCGGGCCCGCCGGAGTGTGGACGGTGAACGGCGCGCCGGACGTCAGCCGCACCGTGCTCGTCCGGGCACCGATGACCACGTCGTACGTACGGCCCTGATGGCGCAGGCCCGTCAGCGTGACGCCCTCGCTCAGCTGAGGGGGCAGCATCGGGTCGAGGCGCACCCCGTCCTCGCGCAGCCGCAGCCCCGTCAGCCCGTGCGTGAAGACCTGGAGGAAGCCGCCCTTCCCGGTGATGAAGTCGTCGGCCGGGAAGCCGGAGAGGGGATCCTGCGCACCGGACTTCTCGCCGCGTGCCTCGGAGAACAAGGCGTAGGGGCCGCGGACGAACGGCCGCACGGCGCGCTGGAGATAGGTGTACGTCGCACAACCCGGCTCCCCGATGGCGGCGGCGGCGACCGCGTGCACCGAGTCCGTCATCGCGGGGCCGTCCGGGTCGGTACGGGCCGCGTAGTAGTCGAGCGTGGCGGCGGCCGCGCCCGGCTCCATCGGCCACTCCAGGGGATGGATCAGCAGCACGGTATCGGCCTGCTTGATGGTGGAGCCGTTGTAGCCCGCGTACTGGAGGAACACCTTCCGTTCCGCGTCGTACGGGATGCGGAGACCGTCCGCGACCCGCGTCCAGGCGGCCGGTGCCGGATGGCCGAGCAGCTCGGCGGCACGGGTCGCGTGACGCAGCGCGGTGGCGGCGACCGCGTTGGTGAAGACCCCGTCCGTGACCCCGTTGCTGTATTCGTCCGGGCCCGCCACGTTCCGCACCGAGTAGCTGCCGTCGCTGTTCGCGGTGGCGCGTGACCGCCAGAACTCGGCGATGCCCCGCAGCAGTGGCCAGCCGCGTTCCGCGAGCCAGCCGCGGTCGCCGGTGGCCAGGTAGTACTGCCAGACGGCGAGCGCGATATCGCCCTGGAGGTGGTTCTGGGTGAGGCAGTGCGGCGGGTCCCAGCTCTGGCACTCGGAGTCCAGCCGGCCCCTGCTCGCGCTGGTCCAGGGGTAGAACAGGCCGTCGTAGCCGAGCTTCTCCGCGTTCGCGCGGGCGGCGTCGCGGGTGCGATAGCGGTACTCGACGACCGGGCGCGCGAGCTCCGGGCGGGTGGCGAGCAGCCCGGGGTACATCCAGGTCTCGGCGTCCCAGAACACCATGCCCGCGTAGTTGTCGCTGGTCAGACCGGCCGGAGCGATGCTGTCCGAGGAGCCCGGCCGGGTGTTCGCGAGCAGCCCGTACTGTGCGGACCGCAGCCAGCCCTGGAGTGCGGGGCGGCCCCGCACGGTGACATCGGCGGCCCAGGCCCGCCGCCAGGCGGCGGCGTTCGCTTCGAGGACACCCGCCCAGCCGCGCCGGGCCGCACGGTGCGCGGCGTCGAGAGCGGACCGGCGCGGAGCGGGGGACGTGAGCGCGGTGTCGACGCCCACGTACTTCTCGAAGGTGTACGTGACGCCCTCGCGCACCGGGGTCGGCTGCGGGGCCTTCCCGGACCCGTGCCGCAGTGTCTCGACGACGCCCGAGCCGCGTCGCATCGTCTGGGCGATGGCCCCCTCGGTCCCGGTGCCCAGCGTGCGGAACGTGCCGTCCGAGGCCATCGTGATCCGGCGCGCGCCCCGCTCGTCCAGACGCCCGGTGACGGTCGCCGTACCGCTCCAGCGCGGGGTCATGCGCAGCCGTACGGCTCCGGTGTGGACGTCGGACCGGTCGGTCAGCACGTCGTAGGTCAGGTCGGTCGCCCGTCCGTCCGCGGTGGTCCAGCGCAGCGAGGTACGGACCAGCCCACAGGCCAGGAACAGGGTCTGCCGGTAGCGCGAGATCCGGCCCGCCGGGGTGCCGGTGCCGTACGTCTCCCCGCCGACGCGGACGTCCAGGGTCGTCCAGCTCGGCAGCGCCGCGATGACCTCGCGCCCCTCGGCCGTGCCCTGCTCCCTGGCGTACAGCCCGGAGACGAACGCGCCGTCGTAGCGGGGGGTGTACAGGGGCCAGCCGGTCCTCTCGCCCGAGGCGTCGTACCCGGCACCGGTTGCGGGGACGCGGTGTCCGAGATATCCGTTGCCGACATAGGGGTCGTAACCGGCGGCCTCGCCGAAGCGGGTGGAGCTCGGCGCCCAGGAGGCGTCGGCGCCGTCCGTCCGGCCGCAGACGGGCGGCGGCGCGATGCCGTTGCGCGGTGTGCCGTTCCGTGCGGTGCCGTGCGGGTCGGTCCCGTGCGGACCCGCGTGGTGCCGGGCCGTGCCGTGCGGGGCTTCGGCGGCGTACGAGAAGAGTGGCAGGGGCGCGATCAGGGCGCCCGCGGCCAAGGACGCGAGGAGAGGGATGCGCGAGAGGCTCACGTCACGAAGGTAGGGAAAGCGGCGGCGCGGGCGGGAGCACGGCGCGCGTGAACGGCGGACGGCCGCGGGGCGAAGCGGCCGGATGGAGCAGAGGAGAGCGGCATGTCGTACCCGGATCCCACATACACCGTCGGTGCGGGCGAGATCAGCGCCACGTACCGGCCCTCGGACACCGCCCCGGAGCTGCTGACACCCAGCGGCGGACGGACGCACTACCTGGCCACCACGGAGTCGACCCGCGGTGAGTTCGGGCTGTACCGGATGGACATGGCACCCCGGGCGGGCGGCCCCGCCACGCACTTCCACCGGTCGATCTCGGAGTCCTTCTTCATCCTCGACGGGACCGTACGGATCTACGACGGCGAGCGCTGGGTGGACGCGACGCGGGGCGACTTCGTTCACGTCCCGCAGGGCGGTCTGCACGCCTTCCGCAACGACGCGGACGAGCCCGCGTCGATGCTGCTGCTCTTCACACCGGGTGCGCCGCGCGAGGAGTACTTCGAGCAGGTGGCCGAGGCCGCCGAGTGGTCGCCCGAGGAGCGGGCGGAGTTCTTCCTCAAGCACGACACCCACTGGACGGACTGACCCACCGGCCGGTGCACGGACCGACCCACGTGACCGCTCACGGACCGACCCCGGCCGGCCCACGGACCGACTCCGGTCGGCTCGCGGAACGGCCGGCCGGCTCGCGGACCGACCCACCGGCCGGCTCAAGGACCCGATCACCTGCCGACTCGCGGACCGACCTTGCCGGCTCACGAACCGACCGGTCGGCCCACGGACCGACGCACCGGCCGGGCTCACGGACCGACGGTTGACGCACCGGCCGACTCACCGGCCGACTCACCGACCGGCTCACGCCCGTTCTGCCGCCAGGCCCGTCTTGAGTCCCGCTCCGCACAGCGGTACGACGACCTCGCGGTCCGTCCAGCCGCCCACCGCCGCCCAGCAGGCGACCCCGGTCGTCTCCACGAAGAAGCCGCGGGACGCCAGGTCCCGCTGGGCGGTGCGGATCCGGTCCTCCGTCACGGTGAGGAAGGTGCCGCCCGACGCGCGGACGGCCGCCAGGATCTGACGGGCGCGGGGCGGACGGGGGATGGCGATGCCCTCCGCGAGCGTGGGGGCGGCGTCCGCGTCGGCGGTGGCCGGGAGGTCCCGCGCGCCCGCGTGGAACGCGGCGGCCAGCGGGGAGACCGCCTCGGCCTGGACGGCGATCAGGGCCGGGCGCCGCTCGATCAGGCCCCGGGCGTGGAGTTCGGCGGTGGCGAGTGCCGCGCCGAGCAGCAGGGTGCCGTTGCCCACGGGCACGGCGAGCGCGTCGGGCAGCCGGCCGCCGAGGTCCTCCCACAGCTCGTACACGTAGGTCTTCGTACCGTGCAGGAAGTACGGGTTGAAGACGTGCGAGGCGTAGAAGGTGCCGGGGGCGTCGGCGGCGGCGCGGGCGGCCAGCGCGGTGGCCTCCCGGCCGCCCGGGACGACCTCAAGCCGGGCGCCGTGGGCCCGGATCTGTTCGGTCTTCTTCGGGGAGGTCCCCTCGGGGACGTACACCGTGCAGGGCAGGGCGGCCCGCGCGCAGTACGCGGCGACGGCGGTGCCCGCGTTGCCGCTGCTGTCGGCGACGACACGGTCCGGGTTCAGCCGGCGGGCGAGTTCCACGAGCATCACGGCGCCGCGGTCCTTGAAGGAGAGCGTCGGCATCAGGTAGTCGAGCTTGGCGCCGACCGTTCCCGTGAGCGGCACCAGCGGGGTGCGGCCCTCGCCGAGGGAGGTCGTGGGGGCGGAGAGGGGCAGCGCCTCCTCGTAACGCCACTGTGAATTGACGCGCCCGGAAAGGGAGTTCAGCGAGAGCCCCGGAGAGGTCTCGAAGTCGAGGTCCCAGGGGCCCCGGCAGCGGGGGCAGCACCAGGTCAGGTCGGTGATCTCGGCACGGGTCCCGTCCTGCGGGCAGCGATACATGGCCATGCCCGCCAGCATGTCAGGCGGATGGCGGATGAATGTCGAATGTATGGCACACCCCAAGGCGCCCTTGTGGGTTTGCCATGGATCGGTCAAAGTTTCGCCTGGCAGTACGGCAGGCCGGTCACGGACGGCGCGGAAAGCGTGGCGCCACGGTGTCTGATTTGTCATGACCATGACTGGAGTCGCGGCGCGGCTCCAGTGCCCCCACCAGCACACGCCCATGAGGAGGACCCCTCACATGTCAGTGACGCGTCACACCCCCCAGGCCCGTCGAAGACTCGCCGCGGCGAGCGTCATAGCCGGTGCCGCCCTGGCTCTCTCCACCGCTGCGGCCTTCCCGGCCGCCGCGTCCGAGCGTGCGGCGGAAGGCGTGATCGAGAACGCGGGCGCCCCGGGCGCGATCAGCGGCAGCTACATCGTCACCCTCGACGAGTCGGCTCCCGACGCGGGCTCCGCACGCGGCAAGGCGCTGGCCGAGGAGTACGGCGCCGAGGTCAAGAAGACCTACCGCGCGGCCCTCAACGGCTACTCGGTCAAGGCCTCGGCCGCCGAGGCGAGGAGGCTCGCCGCCGACCCGGCCGTCGCGTCCGTGGTGCAGAACCGGACCTTCACGGTCTCCGGCACCCAGCCCTCACCGCCCTCCTGGGGCCTGGACCGGATCGACCAGAAGAACCTTCCGCTGAACCAGAGTTACACCTATCCCGACAAGGCGGGCGAGGGTGTCACCGCGTACATCATCGACACCGGTGTACGGATCAGCCACAGTGACTTCGGCGGCCGCGCCTCGAACGGCTACGACGCCATCGACAACGACAACACGGCGCAGGACGGCCACGGCCACGGCACGCACGTGGCGGGCACCGTCGCCGGCTCCTCGTACGGCGTCGCCAAGAAGGCCAAGATCGTCGGCGTCCGGGTCCTCGACAACAGCGGCTCCGGAACCACCGAGCAGGTCGTCGCGGGCATCGACTGGGTGACGGCCAACGCCGTCAAGCCGGCCGTCGCCAACATGAGCCTCGGCGGCGGGGCGGACTCCGCGCTCGACACCGCCGTGCGCAACTCGATCGCGTCCGGCATCACCTACGCCGTCGCGGCGGGCAACGAGTCGACCGACGCCTCCACCAAGTCGCCGGCGCGCGTCGGCGAGGCGATCACCGTCGGCTCGACCACCAGCACCGACGCCCGTTCGAGCTTCTCCAACTACGGCAGCATCGTGGACATCTTCGCCCCGGGCTCCTCGATCACCTCGTCGTGGAACACCAGCGACTCCGCCACGAACACCATCTCCGGTACGTCGATGGCGAGCCCGCACGTGGCCGGCGCGGCAGCCCTCTACCTCGCCGACCACGCGGGCTCGACCCCGGCACAGGTCTCCGCCGGTCTGGTCGCCGCGGCGACCACCGGAGTGGTGACGAACCCGGGCACCGGCTCCCCCAACCGGCTGCTGAACGTCGGCACCGGCACCACCACGCCGCCCGGCAAGAAGTTCGAGAACACGACCGGTTACGCGATCGCCGACAACGCGACCGTCGAGGCCCCGGTGACCGTCTCCGGCATCACGGGCAACGCTCCCGCCGCGCTGAGCGTGCCGGTCAACATCACGCACACCTACTCCGGCGACCTGAAGATCGACCTGGTCGCGCCCGACGGTTCGGTCTACAACCTGAAGGCGTACGGGACCGGCGGCAGCACCGACAACGTGAACACCACCTACACGGTGAACGCCTCGTCGGAGGTGGCCAACGGCACCTGGAAGCTGCGGGTCAGCGACAACGCGGCCGCGGACACCGGACGGATCAACTCCTGGGCGCTGCAGTTCTGACGGGCGTTCCGGCGAGCGGTGGAAGCAGTGCGCGCAGGAACATGTGAGTGAGTGAGTGAGTGACGTGTGCGGGGCGGTCGCATCGGGCGACCGCCCCGCATCCGTGTTCCCGGATCCGGCTCAGCGGCGGTTGAGCCCGCGCTCGACGGCGCGGATCAGCTCACCGTTGTCCGTGTCCCCGTCCAGCGACCAGAACATCGCACCGCCGAGGCCGCGCTCGCGGACGTAGGCGGCCTTGGCGCGCAGCACCTGCGGGTCGTCGTACGTCCACAGGGTGGTGCCGTCGAACAGCCACGCGTGGCCGTTGCGCACGTCCCTGTGGAGCGTGTACGTCCCGGAGTCCGCCAGCTTCTTGAGGGCCTTGTAGTCCTCGTAGCCGTTCGCGTACGTGGCGGGCGCCGGTGCGGCGGCCGGCCGGCCGAGGCCGTCGCCGCCGCCCGTCACTCCGGTCCAGCCCTGACCGTAGAAGGGCATGCCCACGACGAGCTTGCGGGCCGGTGCGCCGCGCCTGATCCAGTCGCGCACGGTCCGGTCGACGCTGAAGTCGTTCTTCGCGTACAGCGCCGACTGCTGGGCGGTGGTCTTCTCGCCGGAGAAGTGGAAGTCGTACCCCTGAAGGTTCACGAAGTCGAAGTCCCGCATGATCCGGCGGACGTCGAAGCCCGCGTCGATCTTGGCGGGGGAGGTGGGGACGAAGGCCGAGAGGTCGTAGTGCTTCGGCACCGACTTCGGCACCGCCTTCTTCGCCGTGCTCTTCGCCGTGCTCTTCGCCGTGCTCTTCGCGTGGGCGTCGAGCTGCCTGCGGAACTCGTGCACCAGCGCGGTGAAGTTCTCGCGGTCCTCCGGCCGGAAGACCGTACCGGCGTCGCCCTCGGAGCCGGGCCACTTCCAGTCGATGTCGATGCCGTCGAAGAGTCCGGCCGCCGCCCCCTCGCCTCCGCGCGCCCCGTCCACCGGCAGATTGCCCTTGATGTACAGGTCGACGCAGGAGGCGACGAGTGCCTTGCGGGAGGCCGCGGTGCGGGCCGCGTCGGAGAAGTGGGTGGACCAGCTCCAGCCGCCCAGCGAGATCATCACCTTGAGGCCGGGGTGCTCGGCCTTGAGCTCGCGCAGCTGGTTGAAGTTGCCGGCCAGGGGCTGGGTGTCGGTGTCCGCGACGCCGTCCACCGATCCCGCCGCGTCCAGCGGACGGCCGTAGTCGGCCCAGGCGTCCGACTCGCCCGGCACGTTGCCGGTGAAGCACTTCCCGTCGGCGCTGACGTTGCCGAAGGCGTAGTTGATGTGGGTGAGCCTGGCCGCGGTGCCGCTGGTGTCCAGGTCCTTGACCTGGAAGTCCCGCCCGTGGACGCCCCACTGGGTGAAGTAGCCGACGCTCCGGTACGCGGGGCGGTGGTGTCCCTTGCCGCGGTCGTCGCCCGTGGCGGCTGTGGCCGTGGCGGTGGGGGCGATGCCTGCCAGCAAGGTGAAGGCGCAGGCGGCGACGGTCATTCTGGACAGCGTTCTTCGACGCATGAGGCTCGCTCCTGTGCGTGAACTGAAGCTGGGTGTAAGCGATGTGAGCGCGCGAAAGCCGTTTGTGCGCAGGAAGTTATTGGTCTGGACCAAAAATGGTCAAGGGTTTGGCAATTGTTGATCGGGTGGGCCGTGTGGAGGGGAGTGGACGGGGGCAGGAAAAGGCTGGGACTCCTGTGGTGCTCACGGTCGGCATATGCGCCGGTCGCGGCCAAATCATCACTTCGAGTGAAACTTTGGCCTGTGCTTGCGGTCCACAACCCACGGTTGCCAGTCTGTTGCAGACTGTCAACCTTTTGGGAGTGCCTGTGACTTTCGGTGAGCAGCCCGCCTATCTGCGCGTGGCCAGCGATCTCAGAGAGAAGATCGTCAACGGCGCGCTGCCGCCCCACACCCGCCTGCCGTCCCAGGCCCGTATCCGTCAGGAGTACGGGGTCTCGGACACCGTCGCCCTGGAGGCGCGGAAGGTCCTGATGGCCGAGGGGCTGGTGGAGGGGCGTTCCGGTTCGGGTACGTATGTGCGGGAGCGCCCGGTGCCGCGCAGGATCGCCCGCTCCGGCTACCGGCCGGGTGCCGGGGCCAGTCCGTTCCGCCAGGAGCAGACGGCGGACGGTGCGCGCGGGACCTGGGAGTCGCGCAGCGAGCAGGAGGAGGCCGGCCCGGAGATCGCCGAGCGGCTCGGGATCGAGCCGGGCGACCGCGTGATGCGTACGCACTACGTGTTCCGGGAGGCGGGCGAGCCGATGATGCTCTCCACCTCCTGGGAACCGCTCGCGGTCACCGGACGCACCCCGGTGATGCTGCCGGAGGAGGGTCCGCTGGGCGGCTGCGGGGTGGTCGACCGGATGGCGGCGATCGATGTCGTCGTGGACAACATGACCGAAGAGGTCGGCGCGCGCCCGGGGCTGGCGGAGGAGCTCCTGGCGCTCGGCGGCGTACCGGGCCATGTGGTCATGGTGATCGGGCGGACGTACTTCGCCTCGGGGCGCGCGGTCGAGACGGCCGACGTCGTGGTTCCGGCCGACCGCTATCGCGTCGCCTACCATCTGCCGGTCAGGTGACCTCCCGTCATCCGCGGTGCCCCGCGGCACCGGCGCGGGCCGGGTGTCCGGACCGCCGTGGTCCGGGCGGGCTCGCGGTGGGGCCTGGGGCGGTGCCGTGGGGCGGCGCCGGAGCGGTGTTCCCGTCGTGCGGCCGGTATCGGGGCCGCCGGTCCGCCGTCCATGACGCCGGGCCGTCGCGTCCTCGCTTCCCGCGGCTCCGGGTCCCGTCACGCAGAGGCGGCCGCCGACGGTGCTGACTTGTCATGTCCAGCTCCTCGCCTCCTGTTCGCTGCCCGCGCGCCGGACCGGTGGGGGCGCATCCGAGGGCGTGCGCCCCCTCGCGCCGGACGGGATGTGTATCTCTTTGTGTAAATTCGCCTCCGCAGCGTGAAGGTCAGGCGTAGGCTCCGGCATATGCGTACTGCGGTTTCCTGGGGATCCTTAGAGACGTGCACGCCGGTGGGGAGAGGGGCGATATGCGGGGGAGCGACACGATGAGCGACAGCGGTGCCGCGCTCGCGTGGCTGGTGATACGGCAGGACGACAACGGCAATCGCTACCGCGTCGGCAGATATGCCACGCAGGACGAGGCCCAGAAGATAGCCGAGGGCCTCGATGTCCACGGCCACAAGCAGCTGTACTGGGTCGAGCGAATGGACCGGCGCGCGCGGCCCTGAGGGCCCGGTCCGGATCCGGGCCGGGCGAGGTGCGGGCGGTGGGGGCGGCTACGCTCCGCCGTATGAACGATTCCGTGGTGGTGGTGGCCGGAGCCGTCTGTGATCAGGGACGGCTGCTGGCCGCCCGCCGCAGCGCACCGCCCGAGCTGGCCGGTCGCTGGGAGCTTCCCGGCGGCAAGGTGGAACCCGGTGAGAGCGATGAGCAGGCGCTCGTACGGGAACTCCGCGAGGAGCTGGGCGTGGAGACGGAGGTGCTGGAGCGCGTTCCCGGCGTCTGGCCGCTGAAGCCCGGATATGTGCTGCACGTATGGACCGTGCGTCTGCTGTCCGGGGTGCCCGAGCCGTTGGAGGACCACGACGAGCTGCGCTGGCTCGCGCCCGACGAGGTGGACCGGGTCGACTGGCTGGACCAGGACCGGCCCGCCGTCGCGGAAGTCGTACGCCGCATTCCCGCCCGGCCGTGACGCGCGGTATTCCCGCGTCGCGCCGCGTTCGCGCGCCGACGCCGAGAGAGTGCGGCCCGGGGTGCGTGGCGACGGCCGTCTGCCTGTGTCATGCACCCGTACGACCCATGCGTCGTGATTCAGGATAGTGCGGATGAGTTAGCGGGTATGTACAGAATGTCCCCACGTGAGGGATGTGCCCCGTTGCTGATCTTGGGAAGTGATCGGCGTGATCGATACCGAGGACGACTGCGCCGAGTGGACCTTTCCGGCGGCACCCGGTTCCGTACGCAGCGCCCGGCACGCGGTCCGCGACGCGCTGCGCACCTGGGGACTCGACGCGGCTTTCGGTGATGTGACCGTGCTGCTCGTCAGTGAGCTGGTGACCAATTCCCTGCGGTACGCCTCCGGCCCCATCGGCGTACGGCTGGTGCGGCCGTACCCGGACGGGGAGGCCGGCGGGGCGATCGGCGGGGCGGCCGGTATGTCGGACGGCTCCGGCGGAAACGGTCGCGAAGGCGTTGGTGAGAGGGGTTCCGGGCGTGCCGACGGCTCCCCGCCCGCCCCCCACGGACTGCTCGTGGAAGTCTCCGATCCGCTTCCGGATCCACCCACCGAACGCAGTGCGGGCCCCGAGGACGAAGGGGGCAGGGGACTGCAGCTCGTGGCTTGTTCCGCCTGCCGCTGGGGGACCCGGCGCGGAAAGACCGGCAAGACCGTGTGGTTCGAGCTGGCTCTCCCTGGTTAGGAGAGGGGAGGGACGCACAGCGATCACCGGAGGTCGGGCAGCACCTGGCTGAAAGGGACTGAGACCTTGCTGTGATCGTGAACGCCGTGTCGGACGGGGCCGTAGTGCTGAATACTGCGGGCAGGACCGGTCCGGTGTGTGAGCTGGAGGGGACGGTCGCGTGAGCGAAATACCTGGGACAGCGGGCGACGTCGTGTGGCAGAGCAGCCCGCCTGGCTCGATCTATGACTACATCAGGGTCGCCTCCTTCTCGATCGGACCCGACGGGTTGATCGAGCAGTGGAGCTGGCGGGCCGCCGGTCTTTTCGGCATGGCCTCGCGCGAGGCGGTCGGCAGGGATCCGGTCGACGTGTTCATGCCCGCCGAGCTGCGCTCGGAGGGACACCGGCGGGTCGGCGAGATCCTCGACGGCAAGGAGTGGACGGGCCTCGTCCCGTTCCGGATGCCGGGTGAGGGCGGTGCCCACGGGCTCGCCGAGATCTATGTCATGCCGAGTCTGACGGCGGAGGGCGAACGGGGCGCGCTCTGTATCGTCGTGGACGTACGGGCGCTGCGCCGCATCGAGACGGATCTTGCCGCCTCACAAGCCATATTCGGCCAATCTCCCTTCGCCTTTGTGCTGTTCGGCACGGACTTCACCGTCGTACGGGCCAACCAGCGGTTCGCGACGGTCTTCGGCGGAGCCGCGGACGACCACCGGGGCCGGACGGTGGACGACTATCTGGCCGGGCCCGAGGCCGAACGGCTCTCGGCCACCCTCAAGCGGGTCCTGGACACCGGCGAATCCGTCACCGACCTCCAGCTGATCGGTACCGCACCCGGCGAGTCCGGCAGCCGGCACTGGTCCATGAACCTCTACCGGGTGCACAGCGGGTCGGGCCGGCCCGTGGGGATCGCCGGGCTGGCCACCGATGTCACCCGCCGGCACATAGCCGCCCGCGAGGCGGCCAGCGCCCGGCGCAATCTCGCCCTTCTCAACGAGGCGAGTGTCCGGATCGGGAACTCACTGGACCTGGAGACCACCGCCCGCGAACTCCTCGACGTCGCCGTCCCCGGCTTCTGCGACCTCGCCTCCGTCGACCTGTACCAAGGGCTGCTCTCCGGCGAGGAGGCCCCGCCCGGCAGCTGGGGCTCACCGCACGGCGAGTCCGGCGGCTCGGCCGAACTGCGCAGGGTGGCCCATGCGAGCGCCGTCGCCGACGCCATGCCCACCGCGGCGGCCGGACCCGGCACCGCGTGCGGCACCGGGGCGGACGGCCTGCCGCCCGCACTCGGCTCGGTCCACAGCTTCCCCTTCGGCTCCCCCTGCGCCGTCGCCCTGCGCACCGGCCACGTCGAGGACGTACCCGGCGACGGCCTCGGCTTCGTCCAGTCGACGCTCGCCGTGCCGATGGTCGCCCACGACACCGTCGTCGGCCTCGTCCAGTTCTCCCGTACGAAGGGCAGCGAACCCTTCGGGGAGCGGGACCGGGCACTGGCCACCGAACTCGCCGCCCGCGCCGCCGTCTGCATCGACAACGCCCGCCTCTACCGCCGCGAGCACGAGCGCGCGCTGATCCTGCAGCGCAGCCTCCTCCCGCCCGGCGACCCGGAGGCCGCGGGGCTGGACATCGCCTGCCGCTATCTGCCCGGCAACACCGCCACCGAGGTCGGCGGCGACTGGTTCGACGTGATCGAGCTGCCCGGACACCGCACGGCCCTGGTCGTCGGGGACGTCATGGGCCGCGGACTGCGGGCCGCCGTCGCCATGGGCGAACTCCGCACCGCGGTGCGCACCCTGGCCCTGCTCGACCTGGAACCCGCCGAGGTGCTCGCCGCCCTGGACGAGGTCGCCCGGGGCCTCGGCACCCCCGGCGCCTCCGGACCCGGCCGGGGCGGAGGCGCCCAGTGGCCCTCCCGGGCCGCCCACAAGTCCCGCGAGGCGGACCTGTCCGAGGTCTACCTGGCGACCTGCGTCTACGCCGTCTACGACCCGGTCACCCGGCGGGCCACCTTCGCCAACGCCGGCCACCTCCCCCCGGTGGTGGCCGAGCCGGGCCGGCCCGCCGCGATGCTCGACGTCCCGCCCGGGATGCCGCTGGGCGTCGGCGGCGAGCCCTTCGAGGAGGTCGAGGTGGAGCTGAAGGAGGGCGCCCTGCTCGCTCTCTACACGGACGGCCTGGTCGAGTCCCGGGACCATCCGCTCGACGAGGGACTCCAGGCGTTCCGCGACGCCCTCACCGCGCCGGACCAAGCGCTGGAGGATGTCTGCGACCACGTCCTGAGCACGCTGGACACCCGGCACGGCGAGGACGACATCGCCCTGCTGATGGCCCGTGTCCAGGGGCTTGCGGTGGACGCGGTCGGCGAATGGCGGCTGCCTCCCGAGCCCCGCTCCGTGGGCCGCGCCCGTGAACTGGCCCGCTCCCAGCTGCTCGCCTGGGACCTCGACGACCTGGTCGACACGACCGAACTCCTCGTCAGCGAACTGGTCACCAACGCCCTGCGCTACGGCGAGGGCGAGATCCGGATCAGGCTGCTGCGCGACCGTACGCTGGTGTGCGAGGTATGGGACGCGGGGCTCGTCCAGCCCCGGCGGCGCCGCGCCCGGGACACCGACGAGGGCGGCCGCGGGCTGCAGCTCGTCGGACTGCTCAGCGCCGCCTGGGGGTCCCGGCGGACCCCGCGCGGCAAGACCGTCTGGTTCGAACTGCCCCTGCCCGACGGCGAACGGCCCGCCGAGCTCTCGGTGGAGCAGCTGCTGAGCATGTACTGAACCCGGGCGGCGGGCCGGCCGGCCCCGCTACGAGGCCGTCTTCAGGGCCGCGAGCCGCGCCTCCACCTCGACGCTCTCGCCCAGACCGTCCAGCTGCTCGAACTGCGCGTCCAGCGAAGAGGCCGCGAGTTCCTGCTTGCCCAGGGCCTTCGCCTCCTCACGCCGGACCTTGTCCTCGAAGCGGCTCAGCTCGCTCGTCGGGTCGAGCACGTCGATGTTCTTGACGGCGTCCATCATCCGGTTCTGCGCCTGCGCGGACTTGGCGCGGGCGACCAGCTCGTCGCGCTTGGACATCAGCTCCGTGAGCTTGTTCCTCATCCGGTCCAGCCCGGACTTGAGCTTGTCCACCACCTCCGTCTGCGAGGCGATGGTCGGTTCCGCCGCCTTCGCCTCCTGCTCCGCCCGGAGCTGGCGGCCCAGCGCGACCTTGGCCAGCTTGTCGAACTTGTCGGCGTCGGCCGCCGAGCCCGCCGCCCGCAGCTCGTCCGCCTTCCGGCTGGCCGCGAGGGCCTTCCCGCCCCACTCCGCCGCCGCGTCGACGTCCTCCCGGTGGTCCTGCTCCATCAGCCGCAGGTTGCCGATGGTGGCGGCCACCGCCTGCTCGGCCTCCGCGATGTTGTTCGTGTAGTCCCGGATCAGCTGGTCCAGCATCTTCTGCGGGTCCTCCGCCTGGTCGATCAGGGCGTTGATGTTGGCCTTCGCCAGCTGAGTGACGCGGCCGAGGACGGTCTGCTTGGTCATGGCACTGCTCCTTCGACGACGAACGGAGGACGGGAGGGGGCAAAGGGGAGACGCGGGGGACACGGGGGAGAGACGCGCGGGAAGCGGGGTGCGGCGGGAAGGCGTCAGAAGCGGCCCCCGCCGCCCCGCCGGCCACGGGTTCCCCCGCCGCCGAAACTGCCCGGTCCGCCGAGCGAGCCGCCCCCGAGGCCCCCGCCGCCCATGCCGCCCCCGCCCAGCAGCCCGCCGAGGAGGATGCCGCCGAGCACCGCGCCGCCCATGCCGCCCCCGCCCGACCGGGCACCGCCGCCCGGACCCTGCGGGCCGTCGAAGCCGCGTACGTCCTGTTCGGCCAGGCTCCGCGCCTGCCCGGCCAGTGCGTCCGCCCGCTGTGCCTCGGCCAGTGCGCCCTGGGCGTCGTCCGCGGCGGACAGCTCCCGGGCCCGTTCCCAGCGCCGCTGGGCCTCCGCCAGCCGGGTGCGGGCCTGGCTGCCGACCGCGCCCCGGTTCGTGGTGATGTAGTCCGCCGCCGCCGCGATGGCGGAGCGGGCGGTGAGCATCGCCTGATCGAGGAGCGAACGGGCCCGGCGGTCGCCCCGGTCCCGCTCGCGGGCCCCGGCCAGCGCCCTGTCCAGCGCGGTGTCCGCCTCCTCCACCCGGCGCAGCGCCTCGACGGGGTCGTGACGTCCGGCGGCCACCTCTTCCCGTACGCCACTGAGCACCGTCTCGGCGCGGGAGATCCGGCCGCGCAGGTCCGCGGTCGAGACCCCTGCGGAGGTGCCCTCCAGCAGGCCTCCCGCGTCCGCCAGGTCCGTCTCCGTCTCGGTGAGCGCGGCCGGGAGCCGGTCCGCCGCCTCGGCCAGCTCCGCGGCCCGCCGGTCCACGGCGTCGGCCAGGGTGGCTGCCTGCCCGACCGCGCCCTCGGCGGCCCGTACGTAGACCGCCGCCCTGGCGTTGTCGCCGTCGTCGACCGCCTGGCGGGCCTGGTTGAGGCCGGAGGTGGCGAAGACGAGCCGGTCCTTGGCCTGTTCGAGGCCGGCCGCCGCGGGAGCGGTGGCGGATTCGGCGTACCGGGCGCGCATACCGCTCAGCGTCGCCTCCGCCGCGGTGACCCGTCCGGTGAGCTCGCGGAAGGTGGTCTCGACCGCGGCCAGGGCCTGCGGAGCGGTGCGTTCCAGGGCGCGCAGCCGGTCGAAGTCCTCGGACACCGTGTCGAGTCCCTCGTTGGCGGCCGTGCAGCGGCCGATGATCTCGTCGAGCATCCGGCGGCGCGTCGCGTCGTCCTCGGGGAAGGCGTCGTCGAGCTGCTGGCGCAGCCGGAACGCGGCCGTCAGCTCGGTCTTCGCCCGGGTGACGGCCTCGGTGAAGGGTGCGGCGGCCTCCTCGCCGAACTGGGCGGTGGCGAATCCGAGTTCCTCCTCGCTGGTGCGCACCGCGTCATCGGTGTCCACCAGCACGCCCTTGGCCTGTGCGTCGAGTTCGGGGAGCGGGACCGACGGCTCGGGCCCACGTCCCGCGCCGCCCCACCCGCTCGCGGCGGGGGTGGTGCGGGACGACATGCGCCGCTTGCGCCGGGTGTACGCGTAGGCGGCGACCACGCCCGCGCCGCCGAGAAGGGCCACGGGCAGGACGAGGTCCCCGGCGCTGCTGGAGTCGGAGCCGCCCGTCCCGGGGTCGGCGGGGCCCGGTGTGAGGGCCGGCACCGGCACCGGCTGCCCGGCCAGGACGGCGGAGTAGCCGTTGGCCGCCCCGATGGCGGCGCCGGCCCAGTCGTTCTCCCGGAGGGCGGGCTCGATCGCGGTGCCCGCCACGTCCCGGAGCTGGGAGTCGGTGAGCCGGGAGCCCGCGTCGACGGTGTAGGCGTACTGCCGGTCGTGGGTGGCGACGGAGAGCAGCACGTCCTCCTGGCCCAGACCGTTGCGGTTGGCGGTCTCGTCGGCCCAGGTCTGCGCGGACCGGCCGGAGAAGTCGCGCACGTACACGACGAAGAGCTGGACGCGCCGGTCGGCGAAGAGCTGGTCGAGGGCCGCCTTCACCTGTGGCTCGCGGTCGCCGAGCGCCCCCACCAGGTCGGTGATCTGCCCGTCGCGGGAGAGTGTGACCGGGTCCTCGGCACGGGCGGTCACGGCGGGGGACAGGGCCGGCCAGCACACCGCCAGCAGCGCGGCGAGCAGGGCCCTGACGAGTATGGGGCTCCGGGTACGGCTCACGGGCGGCATCACATTTGTGAGGCTATGTCCACCCTCGGTGACCCGCTACCCGGCATGGACCGCGGGGGCCGGCGACGCCGGTGGCCCCCGCGGTCCGCGCACCGTCAGATGGAGAAACGCTCCTTGGCGAGCAGCGGACGCACCCGGGAGCGGAAGCCGCCGGTCCGGAACGGTGTCTGGAGCAGACCGGGACGGATCGCCTGGGCCAGCGCCGCCGCGATCATGCCCTGGTCGAGGGCGAGCATGAAGTCGCTGACCCGGCCGGTTCCGACGTTCACCGAGTCCCGGAAGCCGTATCCGTCGTGGTAGGCGCCGAAGTCCCGGTCCAGCGCGTGCAGGTTGGCCACCGCCTCCTGCGGGGCGTACGGCAGCGCGAGAAACGAGGCGTGCGGCGTGACCACACCGTTGGTGAACGCGGACGCGGGCGGCAGCGGCGCACCGTCGGTCGTGTACGTACGGTCGGTGTTGGAGGCGTAACCGTCCACCTGCATGCCGAGCGCGTCCACGCCGTACTCCTGGTAGCCGCCCTCGGGGATGTTCGAGGGGGAGAACCCCCAGTACCCGTACTCCGCCTCCCGCATGCCGTGGTCGATCTGGCTCCGCACGTACCGCTGGTGGTTGCGGCCCCAGGACCGGGGCGACCACTCCGGCTCCGGCACGAACAGCGGGACCATCAGGGCCTCGAACATGGAGCCGCCCCAGGTGGGGACGATCTTCCGGCTGCGGTGGGTGTAGTGCCCCTGCCAGACGCGTACGCCGTCCATGGCGACGTAACCGCCCTGCGGGTACTGCTCCTGGCCGTGCTCGGGAAGCATCGTGCGCAGCAGGTGCCAGTAGTGGTCGCCGGGCAGCGAGCCATCGGCGATGCCCAGGTAGCTGGCCATGCGGGGCTCGGTGTTCAGCGCCCCGTAGTGGTGGCCGGTGGGCTCCTCCGTGTCGGTCCAGAACCCGCCGCGCAGCTGGCCGGGGCCCGCGACCGGATCGGCCGGGTCGTACGGCGTGTAGTAGTACGACCAGTCCGCGTCCGCGAGGATCCGCGCGATGCGGGGGCGCAGGGAGGGCGCGGCGTCGGCGGCGATCCGCAGTCCGGTGACCAGCCAGGCGTTGTCGACCGAGGAGAGGAACGGGCGGACGGGGTCGCCGGTGCCGGGCCACCGGGTCAGTACCGAACCGTCGTGCGCGTCGTACCAGTTGAGCCAGAAGCCGTGGTGGCGCTCCAGCTTCCCGACGGCGGAGACGGTGTGCGCCAGCCTGCGGCGCATCGTGGTCTCGCTGATCACCCCGAGTCCGGCGGCGGCGACGGTCGACCACAGTCCGCAGCCGATGTTGGTGGGCGAGGTCTGGCGCGACTGCGCGGGGGCGTCGGGGCCGCTGAGGTCGATCTTGTCCGTGGCGAGACCGAAGTCGGTCGTCATCGCCTCGATCGACCGGTAGGTGTCCCGGAACCAGCGCAGCAGCTGCCGGTCGTCGGCGGAGTACGGGGAGTGCGCGCCGCGGCCGGCTCCGGCCATGGCCCCCGCGGTGCGGGCGGGCGGGGACGCGGCGGTGGCGGAGTGCGCCGTTACGGCTCCGAGGGAGAGGGCGGCGGCCCCCGTTCCCGCGGCGGTGACGAATGTGCGACGGTCCATGAAGGTCCAGCTCCCGGTGGCAGAAGGGGAAGGGGGAATTTCGTGGCGTGCTCGGTGCCGCTGCCGCGGCGTGGGCTGTGTCGGAACGACGGCGGCAGCGGCTGTGGGTGTCACATGACATGACGCGGCGCGGGGCGACGCGACGTGCCGGAGGGCGGGACGGCCCGGTTGTCCGGGACGCCCCGGATGCGCGTGGGCGGCCGGAGCTGTGGGCTCCGGCCGCACCGGACGGCGAACGGCGGTAGCGGGGCACGGCGCGCCGAACGCCTGGGTGGTGCGGGAGCCGGCGGCCGTCAGGTGCGCCGGCTCCCGCACCGGAGGGAGCCGTCAGGTGGCTCCCCGTCCGTGGGGTGGTGCCGGAGCCTGCCGGGGTGACCTCCGGTCGAGGGTCACCCGGCAGGCTCTCAGCCGGTGATGCGCGGGAGGGTGCGGGTGCGGCCCATCTCGCCCAGCCAGACGGCGGACGGCTTCGGCAGCCGCTCGAAGGTCTCGGGGTCCCAGCCGATCAGGCCGAAGGTGGGCTTGTAGGAGCCCCACTCGTAGTTGTCGAGCGCGCTCCACGCCAGGTAGCCCTGGATGTTGAGGCCGTCCTCCAGCGCGGAGGCGACCTCGTTCAGAGCGCCGGTGTAGTAGTCGACCCGACGGGTGTCGGCATCGGTCGCGATGCCGTTCTCCGTGACGATCAGCGCGACGCCGTTGCCGAGGATGCCGGCGGTGTGGCGCAGGGCGTGGCCGACGGCGGAGGGGTAGTACTCCCACTGGGTCAGCGTGCGCTCGACGTCGTCCGCGGTCGGGATCGGGCCCTCGGGGCCGATCTTGGTGCGGGTGTAGGACTGGACACCGATCCAGTCGTCGCCGCGGGAGGCCTCGATGAAGATGTCCTCGCGCGGGTACCGGTAGGCGGCGGTGACGTCCTCGGCGCCCGGGAGCGCCTGGTAGACCTGGTTGGCGATGGTCCAGCCGACCTGGATGCCGGCGTCGATCGCCCGGACTTCCTTGACGGCCGCGTGGTGGGCGGCGATGACGGCCTGGGTGGTCTCGTCGTCCGGGGTCGGCAGACCGGCGGGCGGGAAGCCGATGTCCCCGCGCTTGGCCTGGCCGGCCATCACGGCGATCATGTTCGGCTCGTTGATGGTGCAGACGTGGCTGACGCCCTCGGAGATCACCGGTGCGCAGGCCGCGACGTAGCGGGCGAAGAGCTCGACCGCGCCCTCGGCCGTCCAGCCGCCGCGCGCCTCGAACCACTGCGGCACGGTGAAGTGGTGCAGGGTGATCATCGGGCGCAGACCGCGCGCGACGGCGCCTTCGACCATGCGCCGGTAGTGGGCGAGCTCGGCCCGGGAGAACTGGCCCTCGGCGGGCTCGATCCGCGCCCACTCGATGGAGAAGCGGTAGTCCGTGAAGCCGAGTCCGGCCAGGACGTCCATGTCCTCGTTCCAGCGGTGGTAGCTGTCACAGGCGTCCAGGCTGGGCTCCTGGATGTGGGTGCCGGTGGAGTGTTCCTTGACCCACCAGTCGCTGTTGGTGTTGTTGCCCTCGATCTGGTGGGCGGCCGTGGAGGCACCCCACAGGAAGCCTTCGGGGAACGGGACCGTGGTGTGAGTCATGGCGAGATGTCCTTCTGCTGCGTAAGGGGTGTGGCCGTGGGGGTGTGCGGGGCACGGCCTCGTACGTGTCCGGGCTGCCCGGCGGGGGCGGCCGGGCGGGCTACTTCATGCCCGCCGTGGCGATGCCCTGGGTGAAGTGCCGCTGCAGTGCGATGAAGAGGATCAGCACCGGCAGCACGACCAGGAACGCTCCGGCCATCAGCATGCCGTTGGAGCCACCGGCCTTGTTCGGGTCCGTGGCGAACGTCGCCAGGGCGACCGGGAGCGTGTACTTGTCGGGATCGTTGGTCGCGATCAGCGGCCAGACGAAGTTGTTCCAGGAACCGAGGAAGGTGAAGATCGAGAGCGTCGCGAGGGCAGGCTTCACCAGCGGCATCACGATCCGCCAGAAGATGTACCACTCACCGGCGCCGTCCATCCGGGCCGCTTCCAGCAGCTCGTCCGGGATCGACTGCATGAACTGCCGCATCAGGAAGACCCCGAAGGCTCCGGCGGCGAACGGCAGCACCAGACCCGCGTACGAGTCGATCAGCTGGAGCTTGCTCATCAGCACGAAGAGCGGCAGCAGCATCAGGTTGCCGGGGACCATCAGAGCGCCGAGGACCAGACCGAAGATCTTGTTCTTGCCGACGAAGTTCAGCTTGGCCAGCGCGTACCCCATCATCGAGCAGAACACCAGGTTCGCGACGGTGACCAGCACCGCGACGATCACGGAGTTCATGAAGTACAGCGGCAGGTTCAGCTCGTCGAGCAGCTGCCGGAAGTTCTCCAGCGTCCACTCGGTCGGAATCCACACCGGCGGGCTGGCCGACAGCTCACTCTGCGTCTTGAAGGCGGAGAGCCCCATCCAGAGGAAGGGCGCGGACATGACCAGCAGTCCGACCGACAGCAGGACGTAGACGAGCGGGCGCTTCAGATTCCGCTTCCGCTTCGGTACGGAGGTCTGCTCGGGCTTCTTCGACGGCGCCGTCCGCACGGCACCGGGTGCATTGGCGCTCATTTGGTGTTGTCCTTCAGCAGTCGGAGCTGGAGCACCGTGATGCCCATGATCACTACGAAGAGGACATACGCCATGGCGCTCGCATAGCCCATGTGGAAGAAGTTGAAGCCTTCGCGGTACATGTTCAGCGAGACGGTGAGGGTGGAGTCGGAGGGGCCGCCCTGGGTCATCACGAACGGCTCCTCGAACACATTGAGGTAGCCGATGGTGGTGATCACCGTGGCGTACAGCAGCGTGGGCCGCAGCAGGGGCACCGTGATGCCTCTGAACTCCTGCCAGACCCCGGCGCCGTCGAGCTTCGCGGCCTCCCGGACCTCGGTGGGAATGGCCTGCAGGCCCGCGATGAAGAGCACCATGACCGTGCCGACGTTGCGCCAGACCGCCATCGCGATCATCGAGGGCATGGCGAGCGTCTCGGAACCGAGGAAGTCGGGTGAGGTGAGGCCCACTTCGGCGAAGAGGCCGGAGATCAGCCCGTCGCTCGGGTCGAGCACGAACCGCCAGACCACGGCGACCGCGACGATGGTGGTGACCACCGGGGCGTAGAAACCGACGCGGAAGAAGGTCCGCGCCCGGTCGATGCCGTTGTTGAGCAGCACCGCGACGACAAGGCCGATACCGATCGTCAGCGGGACTCCGATGACCACGAAGTAGGCCGTGTTGAACAGCGACTTGAGGAACTTCTCGTCGCCGAACAGCTTGACGTAGTTCTCGAAGCCGATGAAGTTCGCTTCCCACGGGCGCGTCACATTGCGCAGCCCGAAGTCCGTGAAGCTCATCACCAGCGTGGCGACGATCGGGAACGCCATGAAGACGGTGAAGAGGACGATGAAGGGGGTGGAGAACAGCCAGCCGGCCGCGTTCTGCACACCCATCGACTTCTTGCGGCCCCGGCGATCCTTGGGCCCGGCGGCCGGGGACTTCGCGGTCCCCGGCCCGGCCGGCACCTTGGCCGGCTGCGCGGCCTTTCCGGTCGTGGTGCTCATGGCTCCTACTTCACGAGGCCTTCGATCTGGGACTGCGCCGTCTTCAGCGCGTCCTCGGCGGAAGCCTTGCCCTGCGTCACCTTCGCGATGGCCTGGTCGACCTTGTCGGTGATCTCCGTCCACTTGGCCATGGACGGCGAGGACTTGGCGGTGTCCATCTGCTTCTTGAAGACCTGGAGGTTGGCGTCGTCGGCGAGCGAGCCGGAGGTCCAGGCCGAGGTGTTGGCCGGGAGGTCCTTGGTGCGCTCGTACCAGTCGGCCTGGCCCTTGGTGTCGGTCAGGTACTTGATGAACTCCGTGGCGGCGGCCTTGTGCTCGCTGTCCTTGGAGATCACCAGGGAGGAGCCGCCGGCCATGGAGACCGAGGACTTGTCCGCCGGGACGTTGGCCACGGTCCACTTGCCCTTGAGCTGGGGCTGGCCCTCGTTCAGGAGGGTCACGTGCCAGGGGCCGCCGAAGAACATCGGGACGCGGCCGTTGCCGAAGTCCTTCACGACGTCGTAGCCGGGCTGCACGGACTTGTTGGAGAGGCCCTTGTCGAAGTACGAGCCGTACTCCTTCAGCGCCTTGACGGCCTCGGGGCTGTCGATGACGGCCTCGCCCTTGTCATTGACGATCTCGCCGCCCGCCGAGTACAGGAAGGAGTAGAAGTTCTGCACCGTGTCCAGGCCGCTCGGCTGGATGGACAGGCCCCACTTGGTACCGGTCTTCTTCTGGTACGCGGTCGCGAGGTCCTGCATCTCCTTCCAGTTGGTCGGAGCCTTGTCGATGCCCGCCTTCTCGGCCAGGTCGGTGCGGTAGTAGAGGACACGGGTGTCGACGTACCACGGCACGCCGTAGGCGGTGCCGTCCACCTCGCCCTGGTTCCAGCCCGACTCGAAGAAGTCCTTCTTGTCGAAGACCTTGGTGTCGACCGGCTCCAGGACACCGAGCTCGGCGAACTCGCCCATGTAGCTGCCGCCCATCTGCGCCACGTCCGGCATGGTGCCGGCGGCGGCCGCGGAGACCAGCTTCTGGTGGGCGACGTCCCAGCCCACCGGGGTCACCTTCACGGTGATGTTCGGGTTGGCCTTCTCGTAGACCTTGGCCACATCGGCGAGCTTCTCGCCCTCGGCCCCCATGGCCCAGACGGTGAGCGTCTGCTTCTTGTCCGCGGCGACGTCGTCGCCGCCGGAGCTGCCGCAAGCGGTGATGCCGAAGGCGAGCGCGACAGCGATGCTGACGGAGGCGGTTCTGGCGGTGCGGGACATGGAGGGCTCCTCCTTGAGCAATCCGAATGTATGCGCTGCCTGTAAGCGCATACATCACTCTGCGCCAGACATTCGGGAATCCGCAAGAGGGTGCTAGGTCACACTCGCGCAACGTGCTCGACACCTGGATGTCCGGCCACTGAACGGTAAACGTACGGTTTGCGGAAAAACAGCTGATGTGACCGATTCCGCTTGTTTGTGGACGTGCCCGAGGGGCCGGTCTACTGTCGCGATCATGTCTACGTACGTACATGACTTCCCCTTCGATCCGGCTTACGGGCGCACGCTCGACGAACTCCTGCGCATACCCGCTCCCGAGGCCCCGGACGACTTCGAGGCGTTCTGGAGGGCCCGGTACGCGGCGGCCCGCGCGGTCGCCACGGAGCCGGAGCTCGGGCCCGTCGAGGAGGAGCGCGACGGCGTCCGCATCCACGGTGTGACGTACACCTCCGTGGGAGGGGTGCGGCTGGGCGGCTGGCTCGCCCTGCCCGTCGAGGGCCCCGCCCGGCACGGCTTCGTCATCGGGCACGGCTACGGCGGCCGTCAGGAGCCCGGCCCCGATGTGCCGCTGCCCCTGCCCCACTCCGCCGCGATCCTGCCGTGCGTACGGGGACAGGGCGGCCGAGGGCGGTGGGAGGGAATCCCGGAGGTGTCCTCCGAGCACGTCCTGCACGGCATCGAATCCCGCGAGACGTACGTCATCGGCGACTGTGTGGCCGACCTCTGGTGCGCCGCCTCGGCCCTCGGCGAACTCGTACCGGAACTGGCGGAGGGGGACGCGCCGCGCCTCGGCTGTCTGGGGGAGAGCTTCGGGGGCGGGCTCGGGGCCCTCGCGCTGCCGTGGGACGACCGCTTCGGTGCCGCGCAGCTCACCGTGCCGACGTTCGGCAACCATCCGCTGCGGCTCACGCTGCCGTGCACCGGAAGCGGGGAATCGGTACGCGCGTACTACCGGGAGCACCCCGAAGTCACCGATGTGCTGCGGTACTTCGACGCGGCGACGGCCGCGGCGCGGGTGGAACGGCCGACCCTCGTGGCCGCCGCGCTCTTCGACCCCTCGGTCCCGCCGCCGGGGCAGTTCGCCGTATACAACGCGCTCGGCGGGGTGCGTGAGCTCCAGGTACTGAGCGCGGGGCATTTCGTGCACGACGGGCAGGCCGCGGAGACGGCGGAGCTGCACGCGAACCGGCGGCGCTTCTTCGCGGAGTGGCTGGGGAAGTAGGCGGCCGGGCGGGGCGGCCGGCCGGGCGGTGGGTCAGCCGCAGCCGCAGCTGGCGCGGCGGGCCATGGACACCGGGAGCTCCAGGGACACCGGAGGGCGGTCGCGGTCGGCTAGGCGCTGCACCAGCAGCTCCACGGCCTGCTCGCCGAGCTGCCGTATCGGCTGCCGCACGGTCGTCAGCGGCGGGCGGACCATCCGGCTGAGCGGAATCCCGTCGAAGCCGGTCACGGCGATGTCCCGCGGCACCCGCACCCCGCGCCGCTCCAGCGCCTGGAGCGCCCCCACCGCCATCTGGTCATTGGCGAACAGCATCGCCTCCGGGCGGGGCAGGCCCGACGCGTCCGCCCGGTCCAGCAGCGCCTCGGCGGTCCGGGCGCCCTCGGCCTGCGTCATCATCCCGGCGCGCAGATCCGGCTCGTCCGGCACCGGCAGCCCGGCCTCCCGGCAGGCCTCCCGGAAGCCGTGGAAGCGCGCGTCGGCGTCCGGCGAGCGCACCTCGCCGCCGATGAACGCGAGCCTGCGCAGTCCGTGGTCCTCGACGAGATGGCGGGCCAGCTCGCGCTCCCCGTCGGCGTTGGCGACCACGATGTGGTCCAGGTGGTCGATCTCGCGCGGCCCGGCGAGCATCACCACGGGCAGCCGGCGCGATATCACTTCCAGGTCCTCGGTCGGTACGGTCTGCGCCAGCACGGCGAAGCCGTCGACCCGTCCCGCGACCTTCGCGACCAGGCTCTCGGGCCCGCCGTCCAGCGAAGCCGCGATCAGGAGCGCGTAACCGTGCCGCCGGGACGCCCGCTCCATGCCCCGGATGATCTGGTCGGAGTAGAGCATGACGGCCTGGTCGTCGTCGGCGTCGTTCATCGCCGCCGCGGATTCGGCGTCCGGGTCCGCGTAGTCGGGAAAACACAGACCGAGGATGCCCGTGGTGCGGCTGGCCAGCCCCCGGGCGCTCCCGCTCGGTACGTAGCCGAGCTCGCGGGCCGCGTCCAGGACCCTTTCGCGGGTCTGGAGGCGTACGGAATCCGGATTCCGGTAGACCCGCGAGACCGTGGCAATGGAGACGCCCGATCGCTCGGCGACGTCGTACACCGTGGGGGCGCTCACTCGACCGACCGTCCGCTTCTGCTTCCGTAGCGACGCGCCTGAGCGTGTGCTGCTGCGTGTGCTGGGTTTGTGCTGGCTTGTCCGGGGTGATGCTGTTCACCCTGGCTTTTGAAAGCGCATTCACCCTAGATCGTGCGCTGTCGCACGGGCAAGACCCATCGATCCGGTGTGCACTGGTTCAGGCCAAGGGACGCACGCAGGGGCCGGTCCTCCGCCGTCCGCCAGTTCGAGTTCCATGACTTCGAGGCCAAAGGCTGCCCCGCGATCCCTGGCCGGAAAGGGATGACGGGACAGCCCCGGGCCGCGCCGGGGCCGGCAGCCCGGTCAGCTCCCGTTCCGGCGCCTCCCGATCCTGCTGCCCAGCCACACCAGCGGGTCGTACGCGCGGTCCACCACCCGCTCCTTCAGGGGGATCAGCGCGTTGTCGGTGATCCTGATGTGCTCGGGGCACACCTCCGTACAGCACTTGGTGATGTTGCAGTGGCCGAGGCCGTGCTCCTCCTGCGCCATGGCCCTGCGGTCCAGGCCCGCCTCGGCGGCGGCGTCCAGGGGGTGCATGTCCAGCTCGGCGACCCGCATCAGGAAGCGCGGCCCGGCGAAGGCCTCCTTGTTCTCCTCGTGGTCGCGCACCACATGACAGGTGTCCTGGCACAGGAAGCACTCGATGCACTTGCGGAACTCCTGCGAGCGCTCCACATCGACCTGTTGCATCCGGTAGTCACCCGCCTTCACCCCCTCCGGCGGCACGAAGGCGGGCACCTCGCGGGCCTTCGCGTAGTTGAAGCCCACGTCCGTCACCAGGTCACGGACGACCGGGAAGGCCCGCAGCGGGGTGACGGTGATCACTTCCTCCCGGCTGAACACCGACATCCGGGTCATGCACAGCAGCCGCGGGCGCCCGTTGATCTCCGCGCTGCACGAACCGCATTTGCCCGCCTTGCAGTTCCAGCGCACGGCGAGGTCGCCCGCCTGGGTGGCCTGGATGCGGTGGATGATGTCGAGGACCACCTCGCCGTCGTTCACCTCGACCGTGTAGTCCGCCAGACCGCCGCCGCCGGTGTCGCCGCGCCATACCCGGAACCGGCCCTCGTAGCCGCTCATTCGTTCAGCTCCTCCTCGGCGAGGTACTTGACCAGCTCCTCCTTCTCGAACAGGGAGAGCAGGTCCGGACGGATGGGTTCGGTCGTTCTCCGTACGAGCTCGATGCGTCCGCCCAGCGGCTCGGCCGCCCCACCCGCGAGCCGGCACAGCAGATTCACCGGGCGCCAGGAGCGCTCCATCGTGGGGCGGTCCTCGCGGGTGTGACCGCCCCGGCTCTCGGTGCGCTCCAGTGCCGCCCGCGCGACGCACTCGCTGACCAGCAGCATGTTGCGCAGGTCCAGGGAGAGGTGCCAGCCCGGGTTGAACTGCCGGTGGCCCTCGACCCCGGCCCGCCGGGCGCGTGCCCGCAGCCCGGCCAGCCGCTCCAGGGCCTCGGTCATCTCGGCCTCGCGGCGGATGATGCCGACCAGGTCGTTCATCGTCTGCTGGAGTTCCTGGTGGAGGGTGTACGGGTTCTCCGCGGGCTCCCCGGGGGCCGCGGAGGCCTCCGCGCCGAAGGGGCGCAGCGCCTCCGCCGCCGCCGCGTCGATCTGTTCCTCGTCCACCGCGGGGCGCCCCGCGGGCCCCGCCGCGTGGGCGGCGGCGTGCAGGCCCGCCCGCCGGCCGAAGACCAGCAGGTCGGAGAGGGAGTTCCCGCCGAGCCGGTTGGAGCCGTGCATACCGCCCGCGACCTCGCCCGCCGCGTACAGTCCGGGCACGGCGAGGGCGGCGGCGGTGTCGGACTCGACGGCGATGCCGCCCATCACGTAGTGGCAGGTCGGTCCGACCTCCATCGCCTCCGCCGTGATGTCGACATCGGCCAGCTCCTTGAACTGGTGGTACATCGACGGCAGCCGGCGCCGGATCGTCTCCGCGGGCATCCGGGTCGACACATCCAGGAACACCCCGCCGTGCGGCGAGCCGCGGCCCGCCTTGACCTCGGAGTTGATGGCGCGGGCGACCTCGTCGCGCGGCAGCAGTTCGGGCGGGCGGCGGTTGTGGTCCGGGTCCTCGTACCAGCGGTCGCCCTCGGCCTCCGACCGCGCGTACTTCTCCTTGAACACATCGGGGACGTAGTCGAACATGAACCGCTTGCCCTCGGAGTTGCGCAGCACTCCGCCGTCGCCCCGCACCGATTCGGTGACCAGGATGCCCTTGACCGAGGGCGGCCAGACCATACCGGTCGGGTGGAACTGCACGAACTCCATGTTCAGCAGGGGAGCGCCCGCCAGCAGGGCGAGCGCGTGGCCGTCGCCCGTGTACTCCCAGGAGTTCGACGTGACCTTGAAGGACTTGCCGATGCCGCCGGTCGCGAGGACGACCGCGGGCGCTTCGAGGACGAAGAAGCGGCCGGACTCCCGTTCGTAGCAGAAGGTGCCGGAGACCCGTTCGCCGTCCTTGAGGATCCGGGTGACCGTGCACTCCTGGAAGACCTTCAGCCGGGCCTCGTAGTCGCCCGTCTCGCGGAAGTCCTCCTGCTGGAGCGCGACGATCTTCTGCTGGAGCGTACGGATCAGTTCGAGGCCGGTACGGTCCCCGACGTGCGCGAGCCGGGGGTACTCGTGGCCGCCGAAGTTGCGCTGGGAGATCCTCCCGTCCGGCGTACGGTCGAAGAGGGCGCCCCAGGTCTCCAGTTCCCAGACCCGGTCGGGCGCCTCCTTGGCGTGCAGCTCGGCCATCCGCCACTGGTTGAGGAACTTGCCGCCGCGCATCGTGTCGCGGAAGTGGACCTGCCAGTTGTCGCCGGAGTTCACATTGCCCATGGAGGCGGCGATCCCGCCCTCCGCCATGACGGTGTGGGCCTTGCCGAACAGCGACTTGCAGATGACCGCGGTGCGCGCGCCGCGCTCCCGCGCCTCGATGGCGGCGCGCAGTCCGGCGCCCCCGGCGCCGACCACGACGACGTCCCACTGCTGTCGTTCGAGCTGAGTCACAGGAAGAACCTCACGGTCTGGAGGAAGCTCACGGTCATCAGTGCGGTCACGGCACGCCCCGCCGGGCGGGGCACTAGAAGAATCTCGGGTCGTCGAAGGCCCCGGACGCGACGAGCCAGACGTAGAAGTCGGCGACCGCCACGCTGATCAGGGAGGCCCAGGCGAGCTGCATGTGCCGGGCGTTCAGCTTTCCGGCCCACCCCCACAGCCGGTAGCGCACGGGGTGCCGGGAGAAGTGCCGCAGCCGGCCGCCGATGATGTGCCGGCACGAGTGGCAGGAGAGGGTGTACGCCCAGATCAGCGCGATGTTGACCAGGAAGATCAGCGAGCCGAGCCCCATGTGCCCCCACGCGTAGTGCTCGTCGCGGAAGGTCAGCACGGTGTCGTACGTCAGGATTCCGGCGACCGGCACCGCGGCGTAGAAGAAGTACCGGTGCATGTTCTGCATGACGAGCGGGAAGCGGGTCTCGCCGCTGTACGAGGCGTGCGGCTCGGCGACCGCGCAGGCCGGGGGCGACGCCCAGAAGCCCCGGTAGTAGGCCTTGCGGTAGTAGTAGCAGGTCAGCCGGAAGCCCAGGGGGAAGATCAGGATCAGCAGGGCGGGGGAGAGGCCCCACCAGCTGCCGAGGATCTCCCAGTTGGGTCCCGACCGCATGGGGGCGCAGTTCTCCGCCAGGCACGGCGAGTAGAACGGCGACACATAGGGGGCGGCGTAGTAGTCGGCGTTGGCGAAGGCCCGCCACGTCGAGTACACGATGAAGGCCAGGAGTCCCGCGGCGGTCCCCGCGGGCGCCAGCCACCAGCGGTCGGTCCGCAGATGGCGGGCGGGGATGGCGGCGCGCGAGGGGTGCCTGACGCCCCGCCCCGTGCCCGGTCCCGCTTTCGGTCCCGTGCCCGGTCCTGTGCCTGGTTCCGTATCCGAATCCGTGCCTGATTCCGTACCGGTGGCCAAGGGGCTCTCCTAGGGGGCGTGCCTGCCGCGGACGCCCAGACCCTCGTCGTCCGAGTCCGTCCACAGGGTGGCGTCGTACGGCGCGTCGTTGATGGTGACCATGCCGGGGCGGTGGTCCGGCGCTCCGGCGCCGTCAGCGGCATCGGCCTCGCGCAGTCGCGCGAGACTCCGCTCCAGCTGTCCGACGGTGCGGACCAGGTCGTCCAGGCATTGCTGAACAGCCGTCAATTCCTTGTGCAGGGACATGACTTGCCCTCACTTCCGCGGTGGGCGGGTGGCAATGCTCATGCGGTTGCGAGTGTCGCGCGTCACATCGCCTTTGTGAAGGGAGCGGGGGCGTCCGGTCTTGGTGGAACGTTCCTCCGCTCGGGTGAGGTTGCGGGGGCCGTGCGCCGTGTCTGCGCCGCCTCCCGCGCGGGGGCGCCTTCAGTGGAAGCGCGAAACCAGTGTGATCAACTGCAAATGCCACCAAAACGCACAATCCGGTCCATTCCGGTACGGGGTGGTCCGGGCCGGCCCCGGAGGTATCAGCCATGTCCCACGTCGGCGTCCCGCGCGGGACAGTCCGAAAGCGCCGCTCTCTCGCCCTCCTCACGACCGGTGTGCTCACGATCCCGGTGCTGGCCGGATGCAGCTCGGGCACCCGGGACACCGCGCGGCCCTTCCCGCAGGACATCGCCCCGGCCGCCCGTGACCTGGTCACCGACGGCTCCTCGGTGAACTGGGCGGTCGACGCGATGCCCGCCACCTTCAACGCCTTCCAGGCGGATGCCGACAGCACCACCACCCGCATCACGGGGGCGGTGCTGCCCTCCCTCTTCCCGCTGGACGTGACCGGCAGGCCCCGGCTCAACCCGGACTATCTGGAGTCGGCGAAGGTCATCGGGCGCGAGCCCAAGCAGGTCGTGCTCTACAAGCTGAACCAGCAGGCCGTGTGGAGCAACGGCCGGGAGATCGGGGCGCCCGACTTCGTCGCCCAGTGGCGTGCGCTGAGCGGCAAGGACTCGGCGTTCTGGACCGCCCGCAACGCGGGCTACGACCGGATCGAGAAGATCGAGCGCGGCGCCGACGACCTCCAGGTCCGGGTCACCTTCTCCAAGCCGTACGCGGACTGGCGCGCGCTGTTCTCGCCGCTGTACCCGAAGGAGGTGACCGGTTCCCCGGACACCTTCAACGACGGCGCCCGCACCGCGCTCAAGACCTCGGCGGGACCCTTCCGGCTGCGCAGTGCGAGCAAGGAGGAGGGGACCGTCACCCTCGCGCGCGACCCGCGCTGGTGGGGCGACGAGGCGAAGCTCGAAACGCTCGTCCTGCGTGCCGTCAAGCCCGAGGAACGCGCCAAGGCCCTCGCCGCCGGCACTCTCGACATCGCCGACGTCGACCCGGCGGCGGCGCACCGTATCGCCCTGGCCGCCAGGGACGGGGGCGCGGCCGGGCAGCCGCCCGCGCACGGCCCCGGGTCCGGCATGACGCCCGCCGAAGCCCTGCGCTCCTGGGCCCTGGCGCACGGCTCGGACGAGGAGGAGGCGGAGGCCGCCCAGACCGTCCGGGAGCGGAACAGGGTGGCCGCGGCGGCGTACGGGGCCGAGCAGAAGGCCCTGCGCGGCTATGCCATCCGCAAATCCCTGGAGCCCGCCTACACCCAGCTCGCGCTGAACGGCGAGACCGGGCCGCTCGCGGACGACCGGGTGCGCCGGGCGGTGGCCCGCGCCCTGGACCGCCAGGAGCTGGCCGACACCGTACTGGCGCCGCTCGGACTCCCGGCGAACCCGCCCGGCAGTCACCTGGCCCTCGCCGGACAGCCCGGGTACAAGGACGGCAGCGGCGCACTCGGCGACCAGAACACCAAGGAGGCCCAGGCGCTGCTGGCCGACGCGGGCTGGACCCGGGGCGGCGCGGCCCAGAAGCCCAAGGACACCAAGGCGGGCAGCGAGGCGGAGAAGGAGAAGGAGAGGGAGAAGGGAGGGGCGGCGGAGAAGGAAGGGGCGGCCGGGGAGAAGCCCGAGGCCGGGAAGAAGGCCGAGGACAGCACGGAGGGCAAGGCGGCCGACAGGACGGAGGGCAAGACGGAGGACACGGCAGCGGAGAAGGCCGCTGGGAAGGCCGCGGAGAAGGCCGCGGACAGGGAGAAGGGGGACGCGGGCAAGAAGGACGAGTCCGCCTCCGACGAGGGCACCTACATCGTCGGCGAGGACAACAAGCCGGGCGACGGGCCCGGCGACGGTCCGGGCGACGCGAGCGGCTCCCGGCCGGGCGCCGCCGTCCACATCCTCGCCCCCGCCCCCGCCGCGGCCGCCCAGAGCGCCGCCCTCCTGCGCCAGGCCGGAGCCCTCACGGACGCACGGCCCGCGTCCCGTACGGAGGCCAGGGCCGACGGTGCCGCCGAGGAGAGGCCCCCCAAGGTCAGCGCCCAGGACAAGCGGCCGGGCGGCGCCGCCGGCGCGTACGCCCCTGCGGGCACCGCCGCACCGGCTCCCGCCTCGGTGCGGGGACCGCTCGGCAAGGAGGGCAAGGCGCTGACGCTGCGCTTCGTCCTCCCGTCGGGGCCCGGCTCCCAGCCGCTGCGCAGCGTCGGCGAGAAGATCGCGGCGATGCTGGACTCGATCGGCATCGGCACGGAGATCACCAAGGTCCCCGACGACAGCTATTTCAAGGATCACATCGCCTCCGGCGACTACGACCTGGCGCTGTACTCCTGGCCCGCCACCGCCTACCCGGCGACCGACGGGCGCCCGATCTACGCCAAGCCCGAGCCGGCCACCGACGGATCGCTGCTCGTCGAGCAGAACTACACCCGGGTCGGCACCGACCACATCGACCAGCTCTTCGACCAGGCGGTCTCCGAGCTCGACGAGGACGCCGCCAGGGACCTGATGAGGCAGGCGGACGCACGGATCTGGGCCGCCGCCGGATCCATTCCGCTCTATCAGCGCCCGCAGCTCGTGGCGGTCGACAAGAAGCTCGCGAACATCGGCGCCTTCGGCTTCGCCGCACCCCGTTACCAGGACATCGGTTTCAGGAAGCCGCAAGCGGCGGGTGCCCCCGCGAGCCGTAAGAAGTAGCAGGTCAAGGCCGCACTCAAAGCTCAGGAGCCGCTCAATTCCCTTGCCCGCCGATTGCCCGGCGGGCAAGGTGGTGTTCGTCCCGACCCGGGCTGTTCACCTCCCCCCACACCCCCTGATCCACCCTTTTCACCCGATTGCCGAGCAGTCGGCCAGTGACCTGATACGGGCTGAATATCGGCTGAAACTCCGTGGAAGAGCGGCCTCGGGGAACGGGCCGGGAAGCCCGCGTCGTGCCGGGCCCGTACCATTGGACGAGCCGTGGCGTGTCCGCCCGGCGGGCGTACGAGGACTCGAGACCGACTGAGACGCCTGATCCCACGATCCGAGAGAAGCGCAAGCCACCCATGCCCACGCGCCACGACATCCGTAACGTAGCCATCGTCGCCCACGTCGACCACGGCAAGACCACGCTGGTCGACGCCATGCTCAAGCAGGCCGGCGCGTTCGCCGCGCACGCCGCCGAGCACCTCGACGATCGCATGATGGACTCGAACGACCTGGAGCGTGAAAAGGGCATCACGATCCTCGCCAAGAACACGGCGGTGAAGTATCACCCCAAGGACGGCGGGGACCCGATCACGATCAACATCATCGACACCCCCGGCCACGCCGACTTCGGCGGCGAGGTCGAGCGCGGTCTGTCGATGGTGGACGCGGTCGTGCTGCTCGTCGACGCCTCCGAGGGCCCGCTCCCGCAGACCCGGTTCGTGCTGCGCAAGGCGCTGACCGCCAAGCTGCCGGTCATCCTCTGCATCAACAAGACCGACCGTCCGGACTCCCGGATCGCCGAGGTCATCGATGAGACGTACGACCTCTTCCTGGACCTGGACGCCGACGAGGACCAGATCGAGTTCCCGATCGTCTACGCCTGCGCCCGTGACGGGGTCGCCTCGCTGACCAAGCCGGAGGACGGCACGGTCCCGCCGGACAGCGACAGCCTGGAGCCGTTCTTCTCCACGATCCTCTCCACGGTCCCGGCCCCGGAGTACGACGCGGAAGCACCGCTGCAGGCCCACGTCACCAACCTGGACGCCGACAACTTCCTCGGCCGTATCGCGCTCTGCCGCGTCGAGCAGGGCGAGCTGCGCAAGGGCCAGACGGTCACCTGGATCAAGCGCGACGGCACGATGTCCAACGTCCGCATCACCGAACTGCTGATGACGGAGGCGCTCACCCGCAAGCCGGCCGAGATGGCCGGTCCGGGCGACATCTGCGCCATCGCCGGTATCCCGGACATCATGATCGGCGAGACCCTGGCCGACACCGAGAACCCGATCGCGCTGCCGCTGATCACGGTCGACGAGCCGGCCATCTCGATGACCATCGGCGCGAACACCTCGCCGCTGGTCGGCAAGGGCGGCAAGGGCCACAAGGTCACGGCCCGCCAGATCAAGGACCGCCTCGACCGCGAGCTGGTCGGTAACGTCTCGCTCCGCGTCCTGGACACCGAGCGCCCGGACGCCTGGGAGGTCCAGGGCCGCGGTGAGCTCGCGCTGGCGATCCTCGTCGAGCAGATGCGCCGTGAGGGCTTCGAGCTGACGGTCGGCAAGCCGGAGGTCGTCACCAAGCAGATCGACGGCAAGACCCACGAGCCGATCGAGCGCATGACGATCGACTCGCCGGAGGAGCACCTCGGCGCCATCACGCAGCTGATGGCGACCCGCAAGGGCCGCATGGAGACCATGACGAACCACGGTTCGGGCTGGGTCCGCATGGAGTGGATCGTCCCGTCCCGCGGCCTCATCGGCTTCCGTACGGAGTTCCTCACCCAGACCCGCGGCACGGGTATCGCGCACTCCATCTTCGAGGGCCACGAGCCGTGGTTCGGAGAGCTGCGCACCCGTCACAACGGCTCGCTGGTCGCGGACCGTTCGGGCACGGTGACGCCGTTCGCGATGGTCAACCTCCAGGAGCGCGGTGTCATCTTCACCGAGGCCGGCACCGAGGTCTACGAGGGCATGATCATCGGCGAGAACTCGCGCGCCGACGACATGGACGTGAACATCACCAAGGAGAAGAAGCTCACCAACATGCGTGCGGCGTCCGCGGACACCACGGAGAACGTGGTCCCGGCCCGCAAGCTGTCGCTGGAGCAGTCCCTGGAGTTCTGCCGCGACGACGAGTGCATCGAGGTCACCCCGGAGACCGTGCGTATCCGCAAGGTCGTCCTGGACGCGAAGCAGCGCGGCCGCACGGCCTCGCGCGCCAAGAACGCCTGACCGCGTCAAGAGCGGCTGAGCACGTCAAGAACGGCTGACCGCGCCACGAGCGGCTGACCGCGCCACGAGCGGGCCGCGCCCGCCCCGGGTGACCGGAGCGGGCGTTCCGCATGTGGAGATTTTCCGGCGCGGCCCGGCTCCGCCCGGGTCGCGCGGCCGAACATTCGGCACGGGCGTTGACAGAAGGTCCGGCCTCCCGCAGAGACTGTGGGGGGCCGGACCTTTCGTCAACCATATTTCCTGACCGTGCTGTCCGGATATCGGGCGTCGCTCTCCGGAACATGTGTTAACAGTCCGTTTCGGGCGTGTCTGTCTGGGATCACTTTGTCCGGATTTCGGGCACACGCGGTGGTCTGATGTTGTCAAACCGAGACCCTTTAAGTGTGGTTTACAGCCCGGCCGTACCCAATAGTTGGCTCCATTGAGCTCGGGTCAATGGGTCACGCACTGTGGGGAGTGCCGACTCACGAGCACACTCGGGGCACTGAACGATCACCGTCAGGGGTGTCGGTGAATCTCTCCAGTGCCCCTCTTGTAGTCAAAAGTGGACTCATGAGGAGGAAACCCATGCGCGGTGCCAAGAGCGCCAAGTGGGTCGCGGGAGCGGCAATCATCGCCCTGGCCGCGACTGCCTGTGGCGGCGGCGACAGTGACGAAGGCAAGAAGAACACGTCGGGACAGCCCGCCGGGTACGTCTCGATCGACGTCGGCGAGCCGCAGAAGCCTCTGATGCCGGCCGACACGAACGAGAGCAACGGCTCCTACGTCATCCAGTCGCTGTTCACGCAGCTGCTGGACTTCGACGACAAGGGCGACATCGTTCTCACGAACGCCGAGTCCGTCGAGACCAAGGACTCCAAGACGTGGACCGTGAAGCTCAAGAAGGGCTGGAAGTTCCACAACGGTGAGGCCGTCACCTCGCAGTCGTACATCGACGCGTGGAACTGGTACGCCAACGTCAAGAACGCCCAGCAGAACGCGTTCTGGTTCTCGGACATCAAGGGCTACGCGGACGTCCACCCCGAGAAGGGTGACCCGAAGGCCGAGGCGATGTCCGGCCTGAAGGCCGTGGACGACACCACGTTCACGATCGAGCTGTCGGAGAAGGTCCCCTACTTCAACTACAAGCTCGGCTACGCGACCTTCGCGCCGCTGCCCAAGGTCTTCTACGACGACCCGAAGGCGTTCGGCCAGAAGCCGATCGGTAACGGCCCGTACTCGTTCGAGAAGTGGACCCACAAGAAGCTCATCCAGGTCAAGGCCTTCGATGGGTACCAGGGTCCGAACAAGGCTGCCAACAAGGGCATCCAGTTCAAGAACTACTCGACCGTCGAGGCCGCCTACCAGGACGTCATCTCCGGCAACCTGGACATGATCCGCCAGGTCGGTCCGAAGGACCTCCCGAAGTACAAGACGGACCTCGGTGACGGCGCGATCGAGCAGCCGTACGCCGCGATCCAGACGCTGACCCCGGCGTTCTACTCCAAGACGTTCAAGGACATCAACCCCAAGGTTCTCCAGGGTCTGTCCATGGCGATCGACCGTGACACGATCACGAAGACCGTCCTGAACGGCACCCGCACCCCGGCGACGAGCTTCACGCCTCCGCAGGTCAAGGGCAACCAGACCCTCGAGTCGGACATCCTGAAGTTCAACCCGACCAAGGCGAAGCAGCTCATCAAGGACGGCGGTGGCGTCCCTGAGAACAAGATCTCCGTCCAGTACAACGCCGACGGTGGGCACAAGGAGTGGGTGACCGCTGTCTGCGAGTCCATCCGCAACGCCACCGGGGTCGACTGCGTGGGCGACGCCAAGCCCGACTTCCCGACCGACCTCGAGGCTCGTGACAACGACGAGGTCAAGGGCTTCTACCGCGGTGGCTGGGTGGCCGACTACCCGGTCAACGTGAACTTCCTCAAGGAGCTCTACCACTCCAAGGCGGAGTCCAACAACGGCCGCTTCAACGACAAGGAAATCGACGACCTGATGGCGAAGGGGGACAAGGCCGACTCGCTCGAGGCCTCGGTCGCCGCCTACCAGGAGGTCGAGAAGAAGCTCGTCGAGAAGATGCCGGCCATTCCGCTCTGGTACTACGCCATCAACGGCGGCCACGGCAAGAACGTCGACAACGTCAAGGTCGACTTCCACGGTGACCTCGAACTGACCGGCGTCACCACCAAGTAGTACGCCGGCGGGTCATTCCCCACTTGGCCGTTATCCGGTACAGCTGCCCCTCAGCGGTGCCGGAGGCTCGGGGGTCGTCTCTGCGAAGAGGCGGCCCCCGAGCCGCAGTTATCCCCACACGGAGGCACCCATGGGGCGCTATGTCGCACGACGACTGCTCCAGATGATCCCGGTCTTCCTCGGGTCGACCCTGCTGGTCTTCCTGATGATGTACGCACTGCCCGGCGACCCCGTCAGAGCGCTGGCCGGTGAACAGCATGTCGATCCCTCTCAGATCGCTGCGCTGAAGGCGGAGTACGGGCTCGACAAGCCGATCTGGCAGCAGTATTTGAACTACCTGGGCAATCTGTTCCAGGGCGATCTCGGCACGCAGATCGGAACGCAGCGTCCGGTCTCCGAAGTCATCGCCGACGCCTACCCGATCACGATCCAGCTGGCGCTCTTCGCGTTCGTCTTCACGGTCGTCGCGGGCATCTCCCTCGGCATCATCGCCGGGCTGAAGGCCGACTCCCTCCGGGACCGCGGTCTGCTCGGCCTGACGCTCGTGCTGATCTCCATGCCGTCCTTCGTGCTGGGCTTCCTCGTCCAGTACTTCGTCGCGTTCAAGCTGGGCATCGCCAACCCGAACGTGAGCATTGACCCGACGCCGTCCGAGCTGATCATGCCCGCCATCGTGCTGGCATCGCTCTCCCTCGCCTACGTCGCCCGTCTGACGCGTACCTCGGTCGCCGAGAACATCCGCGCCGACTACATGCGCACGGCCGTCGCCAAGGGCCTGCCGCGCCGCCGCGTCATCGGTGTGCACCTGATGCGCAACTCGCTCATCCCGGTCGTCACCTTCCTCGGCACCGACATCGGTGCGCTGATGGGCGGCGCGATCGTGACCGAGGGCATCTTCAACATCAAGGGCGTCGGATCGCTCGTCTTCGAGGCGCTCGGCAAGCGTGAGGGCGCCACCGTCGTCGGCGTCGTGACGCTGCTCGTCATCGTCTACCTCGTCTGCAGCCTGCTCGTCGACCTGCTCTACGCGGTCCTGGACCCGAGGATCCGGTATGCCTGACACCACCGCACTCAAGAGCACCGACGCTCCGGCCACCGGCGTGGAAGCGCCCGCCGTGACGGACTCCGGGCCCGCTCCCGGCAAGCCGCGCAGCCTCTGGTCCGACGCCTGGCACGACCTGCGCCGCAACCCGCTCTTCATCATCTCGATGGTGCTGATCCTGCTGCTCGCCGTCATGGCGATCTTCCCGGGCCTGTTCACCAGTGCCTCGCCGCGGGACGCCAACCTGGCCGAGCACTACCTCCAGCACCCGAAGTGGGGCAACTTCTTCGCCCCCGACTGGCTCGGTTACGACGTTCAGGGCCGCTCGATCTACGCGCGTGTCGTGTACGGGGCCCGGGCCTCCATCACCGTCGGCGTGGTCGTGACCATCGCGGTCACCGTCACCGGCCTGGTGGTCGGCATGATCGCCGGTTACTTCGGCGGCTGGATCGACACGATCCTCTCCCGCGTCACCGACGTCTTCTTCGGTGTCCCGTTCATCGTCGGCGCCATGGTCATCCTGACCAGCTTCGAGGAGCGCTCGGTCTGGGTCGTGATCCTGTCGATGGCCTTCCTCGGCTGGACGCAGATCGCCCGAGTCGCCCGAGGCTCGGTCATCACGATCAAGCAGGCCGACTACGTGGTCGCGGCCAAGGCGCTCGGCGCCTCCACCACCCGGATCCTGACGCGGCACATCCTGCCGAACGCCATCGCTCCGGTGATCGTGGTCGCCACCATCGCGCTCGGCGGCTACATCGCCGCCGAGGCCACCCTGTCGTTCCTCGGTATCGGCCTCGCCGAGCCGACGGTCTCGTGGGGCATCGATGTGTCCTCCGCGAAGGACCAGCTCCGCAATGCTCCGTACGTCCTGGTCATCCCCTCGGTGATGGTCTCGGTCACGGTGCTGTCCTTCCTGATGTTCGGCGATGCGGTCCGCAACGCCCTCGACCCCAAGATGCGCTGAGGGAGGCGTTCGTGACTATCATCGACAAGACGGCACACGTCCCCGAGCCGCGGGATTCCGTCAAGGGCGACGGTCCACTGCTGGACGTCCGCGATCTGCACGTGGAGTTCCACACCCGCGACGGTGTGGCCAAGGCGGTCAACGGTGTGAACTACACCGTCAGCGCCGGCGAGACGCTCGCGGTGCTCGGCGAGTCCGGTTCCGGCAAGTCCGTGACCGCGCAGACCATCATGGGCATCCTCGACATGCCGCCCGGGAAGATCACCCAGGGTGAGATCCTCTTCCGCGGCCAGGACATGCTCAAGATGTCCAACGAGGAGCGCCGGAAGATCCGCGGCCGGAAGATCGCGATGATCTTCCAGGACGCGCTCTCCTCGCTGAACCCGGTCCTGACCGTCGGCTACCAGCTCGGCGAGATGTTCCGGGTCCACCAGGGCCTGTCCAAGAAGGCCGCCAAGGCCAAGGCCATCGCGCTGATGGACCAGGTCAAGATCCCGGCCGCCGCGGCCCGTATCTCCGACTACCCGCACCAGTTCTCCGGCGGGATGCGCCAGCGCATCATGATCGCCATGGCGCTGGCCCTGGAGCCGGACCTGATCATCGCCGACGAGCCGACCACCGCGCTCGACGTGACGGTGCAGGCCCAGGTGATGGATCTGCTCGCGGAGCTCCAGCGCGAGTACAACATGGGTCTGATCCTGATCACCCACGACCTCGGCGTGGTCGCCGACGTCGCGGACAAGATCGCCGTGATGTACGCGGGCCGGATCGTGGAGACGGCACCGGTCGGCGAGCTGTACAGCCGCCCGGCCCACCCGTACACCAAGGGTCTGCTGGACTCGATCCCGCGCCTGGACCAGAAGGGCCAGGAGCTCTACGCGATCAAGGGCCTGCCGCCCAACCTCACGCGCATCCCCTCCGGCTGCGCGTTCAGCCCGCGGTGCCCGAAGGCGCAGGACATCTGCCGTACGGACACCCCGGCGCTGCTCCCGGTGACCGAGCAGGACGGCACCGAGCTGGACGGCCGCGGCAGCGCGTGCCACTTCTGGAAGGAGACGATCCATGGCTGAGCTCAAGAAGGAGCCCGTGGACGCCACCCCGAACGTCTCCGACGTCGAGACCGTGCACGCCGCGACCGAGGCGGAGGCGGTCGCCGCCATCGACGCGCCGGTCTCCCAGGGGGAGCCGATCCTCCAGGTGCGCAACCTGGTCAAGCACTTCCCGCTGACCCAGGGCATCCTCTTCAAGAAGCAGGTCGGCGCGGTCAAGGCCGTCGACGGGATCTCCTTCGATCTCTACGCGGGCGAGACCCTGGGCATCGTGGGCGAGTCCGGCTGTGGCAAGTCCACGGTCGCCAAGCTCCTGATGACGCTGGAGCGCGCCACCGCCGGTGAGGTCTTCTACAAGGGCCAGGACATCACCAAGCTGTCCGGCCGTGCGCTGAAGGCCGTGCGCCGCAACATCCAGATGGTGTTCCAGGACCCGTACACCTCGCTGAACCCGCGTATGACGGTCGGCGACATCATCGGGGAGACCTTCGAGATCCACCCCGAGGTGGCCCCGAAGGGTGACCGCCGCCGCCGGGTGCAGGAGCTGCTGGACGTCGTCGGGCTCAACCCGGAGTACATCAACCGGTACCCGCACCAGTTCTCCGGCGGTCAGCGCCAGCGCATCGGCATCGCCCGCGGCCTCGCGCTCAACCCGGAGATCATCATCTGCGACGAGCCGGTCTCCGCGCTCGACGTGTCGGTGCAGGCCCAGGTCATCAACCTGATGGAGAAGCTCCAGGACGAGTTCAACCTGTCCTACCTCTTCATCGCGCACGACCTGTCGATCGTGCGGCACATCTCCGACCGGGTCGGCGTCATGTACCTCGGCAAGATGGCCGAGATCGGTACGGACACCGAGATCTACGACCACCCGACGCACCCCTACACCCAGGCGCTGCTGTCGGCCGTCCCGGTGCCGGACCCGTCGGCGCGCGAAGGCCGCGAGCGGATCATCCTGAGCGGTGACGTTCCGTCCCCGGCGAACCCGCCGTCCGGCTGCCGGTTCCGTACCCGCTGCTGGAAGGCGGAGGACAAGTGCGCCACGGAGATGCCCCTGCTGGCCGTCCCCGAGCGCTTCACGTCCTCGACCACCCCGGCCGCGCACGAGTCCGCGTGCCACTTCGCCGAGGAGCGGGACGTCGTGCACGCGGCGTGACCCTCCGGCGTACGTGACCGAAAGGCGCCCGGTCCCCCTTGGGGGGCCGGGCGCCTTCGTGTGTGCCCGTACGGGGTAAGCGAAAATGCGATAGACCGTCAAATGGGGTGATATAGGGCATTGAGCTACTCAATGGACTCTAGGAGGCACTTCATGCGCGGAGCCACACAGGCCAGGTGGGCCGCATGTGCGGTGGCTGTCGCCCTGACAGCGACGGCCTGCGGCGGCGGGGACAGTAACGGTGGCGGTGGTGGCGCCGACGGGATCGTGAGCTCCTCCTGGGGTGATCCGCAGAATCCGCTGGAGCCCGCGAACACCAACGAGGTGCAGGGCGGCAAGGTCCTCGACATGGTCTTCCGGGGTCTCAAGAGGTACGACCCGAAGACCGGCGAGGCCACCGACATGCTCGCCGAGAAGATCGAGACGACCGACTCGCAGAACTTCACGATCACGCTGAAGGACGGCTGGACGTTCTCCAACGGCGAGAAGATCACCTCCAAGTCCTTCGTCGACGCCTGGAACTACGGCGCCGCGCTGAAGAACAACCAGAAGAACGCCTACTTCTTCCAGTACATCGACGGCTACGACAAGGTGCACCCCGACAGCGGCACCGCCAGCGCGGCCAGCCTCGCCGGGCTCAAGATCGTCGACGACAAGACCTTCACGGCCAAGCTCAGCCAGAAGTTCTCGCTGTGGCCCGACACCCTCGGCTACCCGGCGTTCGCCCCGCTGCCCCAGCAGTTCTTCACGGACCACAGCGCCTGGCTCTCCAAGCCGGTGGGCAACGGCCCGTACACCATCGACAAGTACGCCAAGGGCTCGTCGATGAACCTGCGCAAGTGGGACAAGTACCCCGGTGACGACAAGGCGCAGAACGGCGGCATCGACCTCAAGGTCTACACCGACAACAACACCGCCTACACCGACCTGACGGCCGGCAACCTCGACCTCGTCGACGACGTGCCCGCCTCCCAGCTCAAGAACGTCAAGGCGGACCTCGGCGACCGCTACATCAACACCCCGGCCGGCATCATCCAGACCCTCGCCTTCCCCTTCTACGAGAAGGCCTGGGACACCCCGGACGGGGCCAAGGTCCGCCAGGGCCTGTCGATGGCGATCAACCGGGAGCAGATCACCGACCAGATCTTCCAGAAGACCCGCACCCCCGCCTCCGACTGGACCTCCCCGGTCCTCGGCGCGGACGGCGGCTTCAAGGAGGGGCTGTGCGGCAAGGAGTGCACGTACAACAAGACCGAGGCCAAGAAGCTGATCGAGGAGGGCGGCGGCATCCCCGGGGGCCAGCTCAAGATCTCCTACAACGCGGACACCGGCTCCCACAAGGAATGGGTCGACGCCGTCTGCAACAGCATCAACAACGTCCTGGGCAACAACAAGGCCTGCGTCGGCGGCCCGGTCGGCACCTTCGCCGACTTCCGCAGCCAGGTCTCCCAGCAGAAGCTGTCCGGCGCCTGGCGCGCGGGCTGGCAGATGGACTACCCGCTGATCCAGAACTTCCTGCAGCCGGTCTACTACACCAACGCCCCGTCCAACGACGGCAAGTGGAGCGACCAGAAGTTCGACGACCTGGTCAACCAGGCGAACGCCGAGTCCGACAAGGCCAAGGCAGTCTCCACCTTCCAGGACGCGGAGAAGATCCTCGTCCAGCAGATGCCCGTCATCCCGCTCTGGTACCAGAACGGCAGCGCCGGCTACTCGGACCGGGTCTCGAACGTCGCGCTGAACTCCTTCAGCGTCCCGGTCTACGAAGAGATCAAGGTCAAGTGACCCCCTGACACCGGGTGGCGGGGGCGTCCCGAGCGCCCCCGCCACCCGGCCCGGGGCACGCCACGGTCCCCTTCCCCCGCATGTTCGCCCCGACCCCCGGAGCCCCTCATGGGACGTTATGTGATCCGGCGGCTGCTGCAGATGATCCCCGTCTTCTTCGGCACCACGCTGTTGATCTTCCTCATGGTGAACGTGATGGGCGACCCCATCGCGGGCCTCTGCGGCGACCGCCAGTGCGACCCGGCCACCGCTGCGCAACTGGAGGCGGAGTTCGGCCTCGACAAGCCGGTCTGGCAGCAATACCTGACCTATATGGGCAACGTCTTCACCGGCGACTTCGGCACCGCGTTCAACGGGCAGCCGGTCACCGAGCTGATGGCCACCGCCTTCCCCATCACCATCCGGCTCACCATCATCGCGATCGTCTTCGAGATCGTCATCGGCATCAGCCTCGGCGTCGTCACCGGCCTGCGCCGGGGCCGGCCCATCGACACCACCGTGCTGATCCTCACCCTGGTCGTCATCTCCATCCCGACCTTCGTCACCGGTCTGCTGCTCCAGCTCCTCCTCGGCGTCGAATGGGGCATCATCAAGCCCTCCGTGTCGCCCGAGGCCCCCGTCAACGAGCTGCTCATCCCCGGACTCGTGCTCGCCTCGGTCTCACTGGCCTACGTCACCCGGCTCACCCGGACCTCGATCGCCGAGAACGCCCGCGCCGACTACGTACGCACCGCCGTCGCCAAGGGGCTGCCCCGGCGCCGCGTGGTCGTCCGGCACCTGCTGCGCAACTCGCTGATCCCCGTCGTCACCTTCATCGGTACGGACGTGGGCGCCCTGATGGGCGGGGCGATCGTCACCGAGCGGATCTTCAACATCCACGGCGTCGGCTATCAGCTCTACCAGGGCATCCTGCGCCAGAACTCCCAGACCGTCGTCGGGTTCGTCACCGTACTCGTCCTCGTCTTCCTGGCGGCCAACCTGATCGTCGACCTCCTGTACGCCGTACTCGACCCGAGGATCCGCTATGCCTGAGCCGCTGTCATCGGACGGAGCGATCTCCCCGGCGGGAGCCGGCGCCGGGATGGACCTCGCCCTGGAGGAGGGGGTGACCCTGGAGAAGACACCGGGCGGACCCGAGGGGATGGGCCCGTCCGGCAAACCGCACAGCCTATGGTCCGACGCCTGGCGGGACCTTCGCCGCAACCCGGTCTTCATCATCTCCGGGCTGGTCATCCTCTTCCTGGTCATCATCTCCATCTGGCCGTCGCTGATCGCGAGCGGCGACCCGCTCCAGGCCAACCTGGACGACGCGCAGAAGGGCTCCGAACCGGGCCACCCCTTCGGCTTCGACCCGCAGGGCCGCGACGTCTACACCCGGGTCGTCTACGGCACCCGGACCTCGGTGACCGTCGGCGTCTGCGCCACCTTCGGCGTCGCGATCCTGGGCAGCGTGCTCGGCGGCCTGGCCGGCTTCTTCGGCGGCTTCTGGGACGCGATCCTCTCCCGGATCACCGACGTCTTCTTCGGTATCCCGGTGGTCCTCGGCGGCCTCGTCTTCCTCTCCGTCGTCACCAGCTCCACCGTCTGGCCGGTCGTCGGCTTCATCGTCCTGCTGGGCTGGCCCCAGATCGCCCGCATCGCCCGCGGCTCGGTGATCACCGCGAAGCAGAACGACTACGTCCAGGCCGCCCGCGCGCTGGGCGCCTCCAACACCCGGATGATGCTGCGCCACATCACCCCCAACGCCATCGCGCCGGTCATCGTCGTCGCGACGATCGCGCTCGGTACGTACATCTCGCTGGAGGCGACCCTCTCGTACCTGGGCGTCGGCCTGAAGGACCCCGCCGTGTCCTGGGGCATCGACATCTCCGCCGCGTCCAACTACATCCGCAACGCCCCGCACATGCTGCTCTGGCCCGCCGGAGCGCTGGCGGTCACCGTGCTCGCGTTCATCATGCTCGGCGACGCGGTGCGCGACGCCCTCGACCCCAAGCTGCGCTGAGGAGCCCGTTGCCATGCTGCTGGAAGTGCGCGATCTGCACGTGGAGTTCCACACCCGCGACGGCGTGGCCAAGGCCGTCAACGGGGTCAACTACTCGGTCTCCGAGGGGGAGACGCTCGCCGTCCTGGGCGAGTCCGGCTCCGGGAAGTCGGTCACCGCCCAGGCGATCATGGGCATCCTCGACATGCCGCCCGGGAAGATCAGCGGCGGCGAGATCCTCTTCAAGGACCGCGATCTGCTGAAGCTCAAGCCGGAGGAGCGCCGCAAGGTCCGCGGCCAGGAGATGGCCATGATCTTCCAGGACGCGCTGTCCTCGCTGAACCCGGTCCTGACGGTCGGCGAGCAGCTCGGCGAGATGTTCGTCGTGCACCGGGGGATGTCCCGCAAGAACGCCCGCGCCAAGGCCGTCGAGCTGATGGACCGGGTCCGTATCCCGGCCGCCAAGGAGCGGGTCGGCAACTATCCGCACCAGTTCTCCGGCGGGATGCGCCAGCGCATCATGATCGCCATGGCGCTGGCCCTGGAACCCTCCCTGATCATCGCCGACGAGCCCACCACCGCGCTCGATGTGACGGTGCAGGCCCAGGTGATGGATCTGCTCGCGGAGCTCCAGCGCGAGCTCAACATGGGTCTGATCCTGATCACCCACGACCTCGGCGTGGTCGCCGACGTCGCGGACAAGATCGCCGTGATGTACGCGGGCCGGATCGTCGAGACCTCCCCGGTCCACGAGATCTACCGGGCCCCCGCCCACCCGTACACCAAGGGCCTGCTCCGGTCCATTCCGCGGCTGGACCAGAAGGGCCGGGAGCTGTACGCGATCAAGGGCCTGCCGCCCAACCTGCTGCACATCCCGCCCGGCTGTGCCTTCAACCCCCGCTGCCCGATGGCCCAGGCCGTGTGCCGCACCGACGAGCCGCCGCTGTACGACGTGGCCGAGCACCGTCAGAGCGCCTGCCACTTCTGGAAGGAGACGCTCGATGCACGCTGACCACTCCGGCGGACGCAAGCAAGCACGCGAGGAGGGCGAGGTGGCCGCCACCCTGCTGTCCAAGGCGCGGGAGCGGACGGCGTACGCGAACGGCGACCCGATCCTGGAGGTCCGCGACCTCGTCAAGCACTACCCGCTGACCCAGGGCATCCTGATCAAGAAGCAGATCGGGGCCGTCAAGGCCGTCGACGGGGTCAGCTTCGACCTCGCGGCCGGCGAGACCCTGGGCATCGTGGGGGAGTCCGGCTGCGGCAAGTCGACCGTGGCCCGGATGCTGGTCCACCTGGAACGGCCGACGGCGGGCGCGATCCGCTACAAGGGTGAGGACATCACCAAGCTGTCCGGCCGGGCGCTGAAGGCCGTGCGCCGCAACATCCAGATGGTGTTCCAGGACCCGTACACCTCGCTGAACCCGCGTATGACGGTCGGCGACATCATCGGGGAGCCGTACGAGATCCACCCCGAGGTCGCCCCCAAGGGCAGCCGGCGCCGGAAGGTCCAGGACCTGCTGGATGTCGTCGGGCTCAACCCGGAGTACATCAACCGCTATCCGCACCAGTTCTCCGGCGGTCAGCGCCAGCGCATCGGCATCGCCCGCGGCCTCGCGCTCAACCCCGAGATCATCGTGGCCGACGAACCGGTCTCCGCGCTCGACGTCTCCGTCCAGGCACAGGTGGTCAACCTGCTGGACCGGCTCCAGTCGGAGTTCAACCTCAGCTTCGTCTTCATCGCCCACGACCTGTCGATCGTGCGGCACATCTCCGACCGGGTCGGGGTGATGTACCTGGGCCGGATCATCGAGATCGGCACCGACGAGCAGATCTACGAACACCCCACGCACCCCTACACCCAGGCGCTGCTCTCGGCCGTCCCGGTGCCGGACCCGATGGCCCGCGAGTACCGCGAGCGGATCATCCTGCACGGCGACGTGCCCTCGCCCGCGCACCCGCCGTCCGGCTGCCGCTTCCGCACCCGGTGCTGGAAGGCCCAGGAGCGCTGCGAGCTGGAGGTGCCGCTGCTGGCGGTCCCGGCGGTGTTCCGGCTGGTGGACAGTCCGGCGAAGCACGACTCGGCCTGTCACTTCGCGGAGGAGAAGCGGGTGGTGCCGCCGGAGGGGCAGCTGGAGACCCAGGACGGGACTCCGGGCCCGGATGTGGAGGCCCCCGGCACGGCGCTCAGGAAAGGCCGGCCGCCGCAGGAAGCGGACCCCTCCGGCCCGGAGCCGGAAAAAGGACCGTGACGCCGCCCGGAAATTCCGGGAACGGTCCGTTGGATTACGGGGAGCCGCCGGGTGAATATCCCGCCGCCGGATTCCCGGACCGATTCCTGACCGATTCCGAACCGGAATGCGGAGCCGGGCGGCATACGGTGATGAATGAGCACCGACTTCGTTGACACGGAGGCAACTCGGCCGTCGCCGCACCGATATACGAACGCCCGACGATGAACGGCGTACGGCCGTGCGGGTGCCGTGAACCGGCCGGGGGGTCGTCATGTCGCCCCGGCCGGCTGCCCGTTCCCGTATCCAGGGCCGATTCCCTCCGGAGCCCCTTGTCCATCGTCACGGGGCAGTGGAGTATCGCCGGTGTGACATTGACACGGGGAGCAAGAATCACCGGTGCCGTGCTGTGCGCGGTGCTCGCGCTGATCGCGGCGGGCTGGATAGTGCGGGACCTGCGGGCCCTCGGCGGACCGGCCGAGCTGTGGGAGTACTGGGCCGGCTATATGGACTCCCGGCCGAAGGGAGTGCCCGCGACCTCGCAGGACGGCGCGGTGCTGCTCGTGGTCCATGTGCTGGCCGCCGTCGCCGCGCTGCGGTCCTCCGTCGCGGCCTCGGTGCTGGTCGCCACCGGGGTGGTCACCCTGGTCGTACGGCTCCCCGGCATCTGGATCATCGGCGCCTCCTGGATGGACGGTTCCTACGCGGACGAGCTGCGCACCCGCGCGATGATCGGCACCTTCGTGGCCCTGGCGGCCGCGCTCGCGCTGATCATCACCGGTGCGGCGGGCCGCCGCCCCTCGGACGAGACCGGCGGGCAGCGGCCCGCCCGGCCCGGCCGGGGTGCCTCGGTCCTCGCCTTCCTGGTGCTGGGTGCCACGGGGGCGGTCTACCTCGCGTGGGAGATCCGGCAGGCGTTCACCCTGCCGTCCTCCGTCTACCCCGACTGGTACACCGGAGGGGAGCGGATCCGGGTCGCGCTGACCGACGCGCCGCCCGGCTGGAGCAGTGTGTCCGTCGCCCTGCTCTGTCTGGTCGCCGCCTTCAGCGCCCTCGTCCAGGCGGTCCACACCCGGCCGCTGGGCCTGATCGCAGGCGGGTTCGTGCTCTCCTCGGGCGCCCTGGGCGTCGCCCGCACGGTCCACCACGACATGCTGGACAACTTCGACGGTATGGGGACCGAGCTCCAGCTGAACATGCTGACCATGTTCTTCTCGGTCCTCGCCGGGGCGGTGACGCTGATGGCCCTGGCCCGCGGCGGCGTCGAGCAGGTCCCCGGCGGGAACCAGGGCCCCGGCGGCTGGGGCCAGGGCTGGGGCCCCGGCGCCACGCCCGGTCAGGGAGCCGGACCGGGGTACGGACCGGGATACGCGCCGCCGGCCGGGCCGGGTCCGGGATACGGCTACCCGCCCGTTCCCGGCCAGGCGCCCGGTTACGGCTACCCGCAGGGCGGACCTCCCGCCGCCGCGCCGGGCACCCCGCCCGCCGGTCCGCCCGGCTACGGCCCGCCGCCGCCCTCCTCCCCGCCGCCCGGCTGGTGACGGGGCCTCCGGGAGCCCCGAGGCGCCCGGAGGCCCGGAGAAGGCCCTGCGGCGCGGAGAGGGCCGGCCGGGCGGGGCTGTCCGGCCGTGCGTGGCTCAGACGGCCTTCAGGCCCAGGGACCGCTTGAGGAAGTCCACCTGGAGCAGCAGCAGGTTCTCCGCCACCTGCTCCTGCGGGGTCATGTGCGTCACCCCGCTCAGCGGCAGCACCTCGTGCGGCCGGCCCGCGGCGAGCAGCGCCGAGGACAGCCGCAGGGCGTGGGCGACCACCACGTTGTCGTCCGCCAGACCGTGCACGATCATCATCGGCCGCATCTCGTCGGCGGGTTCGGACAGCCCGTCGTCCGTCATCAGGGCGTTGCGCGCGTACACCTCGGGCTGCTCGGCGGGGTCACCGAGATAGCGCTCCGTGTAGTGGGTGTCGTACAGCCGCCAGTCGGTGACCGGAGCGCCCACGACCGCCGCGTGGAAGACGTCCGGGCGCCGCAGCACCGCGAGCCCCGCCAGATAGCCGCCGAACGACCAGCCGCGGATCGCGACGCGGGACAGATCCAGCGGAAAGCGCCCGGCGAGCGCGTGCAGTGCCTCGATCTGGTCGTCGAGGGTGAGCACGAAGTCGTCCCGGACCGCCTTCTCCCAGCCCGGCGAACGGCCCGGTGCGCCCCGGCCGTCCGCGACGACCACCGCGAACCCCTGGTCGGCGAACCACTGGGACGTCAGATGCGCGTTGTGCGCGGCGACCACCCGGCGGCCGTGCGGCCCGCCGTACGGATCCATCAGAACCGGAAGCGGACCGTCCGACTCCTTATAGTCCGTGGGAAGCAGCACGGCGCACGGAATCCGCCGTGCGCCCCCCTCGGTGAGGGTCACCCGGGCGGACAGCACCGGTTCCTGGGCAAAGTTCGCGACCCGGGCGATCCGCTTGCCGTCCCGCAGCACCTGTACGTCGGCCCCCGGCCGCTCCGGCGACGCCGAGACCAGCACCGTCAGCGCACCGGACCGGACCGCCGAATGCACCCCCTCGCCCTCGGAGATCCGCTCGACGCCCAGCTCGTTGACCCGGTACACATGGCTCTGCCCGGTCTCCGCGACGGCCGCCTCCTCGCCCGCCGTCGCCGACACCAGGACATCCGAATCACCGATGTCCAGCACCGCCTGGATGTGCAACTGGGCCCCCGTCAGCGGCCGGTCGCCCACCGCGAGCACCCGTGCGCCGCCCTCGTCGGCGATCCGGACGAGCCGCCCGTCCGGTGCCCACGCGGGCACCCCGGGGAAAAGATCAAGCCACACCGGGTCCTCGTCGGCATGCACGGTCCGCGTCGCACCGCTCTCGGTGTCCACCGCCAGATACCGCTGGCCGCGCTGGTCCCGGGCCTGCACCAGCAGCAGCGGAGCGCCCGCCGACGACCAGTGCACCTGGGCGAGATACGGGTAGTGCGCCCGGTCCCAGACCACCTCGGTACGGGCCCCGTCCAGGTCCGTCAGGAAGAGCCGCACCTCGGCGTTGGGCGTCCCCGCGGCCGGGTAGGCGACCTCGGCGGGCCTGCGGTCCGGATGCGCCGGATCGGCGATCCACCAACGCTGTACCGGGCTGTCGTCGGCGCGTGCCACCAGCAGCCGGTCCGATTCCGGCGACCACCAGAAGCCCCGGAAGCGGTGCATCTCCTCGGCCGCGACGAACTCCGCGAGGCCGTAGGTGACGTTCGGGGCCTCCGGTTCGGCGAGGGCCCGGTCGTCCTCGCCCGCCGCGCCCACGACCCGCAGCGCACCCTTCGTCACATAGGCGATGTGCCGTCCGTCGGGGGAGGGCCGCGGGTCGATCACCGGACCCGGCACCGGCAGCGCCCGTGCCGTCCCGGCCCGCAATTCGGCCACGTACACCTTTCCGGAGAGGGCGAACGCCGCCAACTCGGCGGCGCTGTCGACCGCGTAGCCGACGATGCCCGCCGACCCCTCCCGGGTCCGCTCACGCCGGGCCCGCTCCTGGGGCGACAGCTTCTCCGCCGAACCGCCCAGCAGGGCTTCGGGGTCGGCGGCCAGGCGCTCCTCGCCGGTCGCCGGGTCCAGCACCCAGAGCCGGTTGGTCCGGTCGGTGCCCGAGGACGAGCGAAGGAAAATCACCCGTGTCTCATCCGGTGAGACGGTGAACGCGCGAGGTGCGCCGAGAGTGAACCGCTGGGTCCGTGCGTGCTGGCGGGGGAAAGACAGCTTCTGCGAGGTCATGGCTCCGAACTTAGCCCCGGGGAAGGGTTCGTGCGCCCCTCGTGCTGCCGTGCCCCGATCAATGCCTTGGCACGGATAGTTATGATCCGTAGCGCTCGGTGGGTATGAACCTGCTGGCTCCACGTGTGCTGCCCGTCCCGACCGTACTGATGGAGGTGAACCGCCGTGGCGCTCTCGATTTCGGCGGTAGTGCTGCTGGCGATCATCGTCTTCCTGCTGATCCGGAAATCCGGACTGAAGGGCGGACACGCGGTGGTCTGCATGCTGCTGGGGTTCTACATCGCGAGTTCGTCCATCGCGCCGACCATCTCCGATCTGACGAGCAACGTGGCGGGGATGATCGGCAGCATCAAGTTCTGACCGTGTGCGCCCGTCTTCTGACCGTGTGCGCTCGGCTTCTGCCCGCGCACCGGTCGATGCCGGGTATCTGAGCCCCAGCCCCGGACGCCGGACCCCGGACCCGGGGCCGGGCTCGTAGGGTGGTCCTCATGAAGGACCTTCCCGCGCGCCGGCTGCTCCTGGTGCACGCGCACCCCGACGACGAGTCGATCAACAACGGCGCCACCATGGCCAGGTACGCGGCCGAGGGCGCCCACGTCACGCTGGTGACGTGCACGCTCGGCGAGGAGGGCGAGGTCATCCCGCCCGCACTCGCCCACCTCGCCGCCGACCGGGACGACACGCTGGGGACCCACCGCATCGGTGAACTCACCGCCGCGATGCGGGAGCTGCGCGTGTCCGATCACCGCTTCCTCGGCGGCCCGGGGCGGTTCCGCGACTCCGGCATGATGGGCGCCGGGCAGAACCACCGGCCCGGCGCGTTCTGGGACACCGCCGTCGACGACGCCGCCGCCCCGCTCGTCGAGGTGATCCGGGAGGTCCGCCCCCAGGTCCTCGTCACCTACGACCCCGACGGCGGCTACGGGCACCCCGACCACATCCAGGCGCACCGGGTCGCGATGCGCGCCGCGGAGCTCGCCGCCGACCCGGCGTACGGCACCGGCACCGCCGCACCCCACACGATCGCGAAGATCTACTGGAACCGGGTGCCCCGTCCGGTGGCCGCGGCGGGCTTCGAGCGGCTGAGGGCCACCGCCCCGGACGCCTTCGCGGGCATCGCCGCCGTCGAGGACGTACCGGGCGTGGTCGAGGACGCGCGGATCACCACGGAGATCGACGGCTCGGCGTACGCGGAGGCGAAGACGGCCGCCCTGCGTGCCCATGCCACCCAGATCGCGGTGGAGGGCCCCTTCTTCGCCCTCTCGAACGGCCTCGGACAGCCCGTCTTCACGACGGAGTACTACGAGCTGGTGCACGGGGTTCCGGGGGCCGGAGGGGAGGCCCGGGAGACGGACCTCTTCGCGGGGCTGCCCGGCACGGAGCACGGACCGGACGGCGTGCCGGACGCGGCACGGGCACCGGGAGCGCGGGCATGAGCAACGGCAAGGACAAGGCGCGGGCATGAGCAACGGCAAGGACAAGGCGCGGGCCCAGGCACGTTCGCCGCGTACCAACGCACCGCCCAGGAGCCCGCAGCCCACCGGTCTCGCCGCGCCGCTGAACCCCTCCCGGATCGCCGCCTACGTCGGCCTCGCGGTGCTGGGGGCGCTGGTCGCGCTGGCCGGATCGTTCGTCCAGGCGGCCTGGTTCCCCGGCGGACTGCTGCTCGCCCTGGCCGCGTCGGCGGGAGTCTTCTACGGCGGCCGGACCCTGTTCGGGACCCAGCTCGGCGCGCTGGCGCCGGGCGCGGGCTGGCTCGTCGCGGTCATCGTCCTGCTGGGCGGCCGGCCCGAGGGCGACTACGTCTTCGGGGACGAACTCGGCCTGACGCTCTTCCTGCTCGGCGGGACGGCCGTCGCTGTGATCTGTGCCACCACCTCCAGGCTGCCCCGGCCGGCCACCGGAACAGGACGGTCCGGTACGTGAGGTGCCATGTCCTATCCCTGAACGACCCTCACGGGTGTGATGCGGGGGTGGAGGTTTCCCCCGGTCGCGAAGTGTCCTTCGGCGGCGGCCAGTATGGTGGTGCGCGCGCCGAGCCGTCCCCTGGCCTGCGGCATGGGGGAAGTACGGGCGGCGGAGCCAATCGGGAGAACCTGCTTTGAGTCGTGAAACTGACAGTTCGTCCTCCGGGCCCCAGGGGCGCGGCGGAGCCGCGTACCCGTCGGGTACGCCGCCGTACGGATCCCGCCAGTATCCGTCGCAGGACGGTCCGGGCGAGACCCCGGACCCTGCGGACCCGCCCCGGCCCGAGGAACCCAGGACCGAGACGACGCTGACGACGCGTATCCGGATCAACATCCCCGGTTCGCGCCCCATCCCGCCGGTCGTGATGCGTACGCCGATGGGCGAGGGCGACACCTCCGGTGGCCGCCCCGAGTCCGAGCGCACGGGGAGCACCGCGCGTCCCGGCACGCTCCCGCCCGGGTTCGCGCCCGCGGCGGACGGCGCGGGCTCCGGCGGGCCGGACACGGAGGCGCGGGACGGCGCCGCCGCCGAGCCGCCCGCCGCCAGGCCGGGCAGGGAGAAGAGCGGCAGCGACTGGTTCGCCCCGCGCAAGACCCCGACGACCACCTCGGTGGCCGGCCTCGCCGCCCCCTCCGGCGGCAGCGGTGACACCGGTGCCCCGGCGACCGGCGCGGGCAGCGCCGCCGGAGCCGGTACGGGCGCCGGGGCCACCCCGCCCCATGCCGACCTGCCGTACTTCTCGGACGGCCCGCAGTCCGGCGGCAGCGCCCTGGACGAGTTCGGCGACCGGGCTCCCGGTGGCCTCGGGGCCACCCCGCATCCCGGGGTACGCACCCCGGGCCCGTCCGGTCCCACCACGGGTCCGGCCACCGGCAGTTCGTTCCTCACCCCCGGCCTCGGGGAAGTCCACGGCATCGGCGTCCCGGCGGGGCCGGGCGGTCCGGGCGCCGGCGGGCCCGGTCCGATGGTGCCCGGTGCCCCCGGCGGCGTACCCCCGCGGATGTCGGACGACACCGCGATACTGACCCCGCAGGCCCCGGCCCCCGAGCCCGGCCCCGGCGGCCATGTCTTCGGTGACACGCTCACCAGCGGCATCCCCGTCGTGCCGAGCGAGCCCCGCTCGTCGTTCCCGAGCAGGTCCGCCGGAGCCGACGGCACGGGACCGGGCCCGATGGGCAGCGGGCCCGGCGGTGTGTCCGCCCAGGCGCCCGGAACCGCCGCCCGCCCGGCCCCGAAGGCCGCGCCCGCGAAGAAGGGCCGCTCCAAGCTGGTCCTGCTCGGCGCGGGTGCCGTCGTGCTGCTCGGTGTCGCGTACGGCGCGGGGCTCGTGATGAACCACTCCGAGGTCCCCAAGGGCACCACCGTGCTCGGCGTCGACATCGGCGGCGGCACGAAGGAGGAGGCGGTCGGCAAGCTCGAAGCCGCCCTCGGCAAGCGTGCCCAGGCTCCCCTCCAGCTGTCCGTGGACGGCAAGAAGGAGACGCTCGTCCCGGAGAAGGCCGGTCTCACCCTGGACAGCCAGGCGACCGTGCGTGCCGCCGCGGGCAGTGACTACAACCCGGTCTCGGTGATCGGTTCCCTGTTCGGCGGCGTGCGTCCGGCCGACCCGGTGATCCCGGTCGACGAGGAGAAGCTCGGGGTCGCGCTGACCGACCTGGCGGGCGTCTCCGGCTCCGCGACCGAGGGCACGGTCAAGTTCGAGCCGAACAAGGCCGTCGCCGTACCGGGCAAGGCGGGCAAGGCGCTGGACGTCAACCAGTCGCTGATCTCCGTACGGGACGCCTACCGGGCCCAGGTGCAGACCGGAAAGGCGGGCGTCGTCGAACTGCCCGTCGCCACGCACGAACCCACCATCACCCAGGCCGAACTGGACCGGGCGATGAAGGAGTTCGCCAAGCCCGCGATGTCCGGTCTGATCCTCATCAAGGCCGGTCCCAAGGAGATCCTGTTCGGCCCGGCGAGGTCCCTGCCGAAGATCCTCTCCATGAAGGCGGTCGACGGCCGGCTCGTCGACCACTACGACAAGCAGGCCATCGACACCCTGTGCGACGGAGTCTTCGACGGCGTCATGGCGGTCAAGGGCGACGGCAAGAAGCACCAGGTCAGCGCGGACGACGTGGCCCAGGCCATCAAGACCGCACTGGCGGGGAAGACCGCGGCCGAGCGCACCGTCACGATCGATCTGACGGGCCAGGGCTGACCCGCCGCCCGTACGAACCCGCGCAGGCACCCGCGTACGCGCCGGCGCACCCGCCCCGCCCCCGGCCGGAACCCTCCGGCCGGGGGCGGCGTCGTACGCCCCGTCACCGGCCCGGCATGACATCTGTCATCCCGCATCCACGACAGCCGGCCCTGCCGCCCGTACCCCTTCGACGGCGAGGCTGGGCACATGACAACAACAGCCGAAGCGCGAGCCGTTCCCGTACGGTTCGACCGCGTCAGCAAGGCGTACGGGGACGTCACCGCCGTCGACGGGCTCACGCTGGACCTGCACCCCGGCGAGACCGTGGCACTCCTCGGGCCCAACGGCGCCGGCAAGTCCTCCACCCTCGATCTGCTCCTCGGACTGCGCACCCCCGACTCCGGTACGGTCCGGCTCTTCGGCACCGCTCCCCAGGAGGCGATCGCCGCGGGACGGGTCGGCGCGATGCTCCAGAGCGGCGGCCTGATGGAGGACGTCACCGTCGGCGAACTGGTCCGCCTCGTCCACGGGCTGCACCCCAGGCCGTATCCGGTGGGCGAGGTGCTGGCCAGGGCCGGGATCGCGGAGATCGCCGGACGGATGGTCAACAAGCTCTCCGGCGGCCAGGAACAGCGCGTCCGGTTCGCGCTCGCCACCGTCGGGGAGAGCGATCTGATCGTCCTCGACGAGCCGACCACCGGCATGGACGTCACCTCCCGCCAGGCCTTCTGGGCCACCATGCGCGAACAGGCGGGCCAGGGCCGTACCGTGCTGTTCGCCACCCACTACCTCGAAGAGGCCGACACGATCGCGGACCGTGTCCTCGTCCTGCACAGGGGCCGCCTCCTCGCCGACGGCAGCGCCGCCGAGATCAAGGCCAGGGCCGGGGCCCGCCGGATCTCCTTCGAGCTGGAGGACGGCGCGGACCCGGCGGTCCTGCGCTCGCTCCCCTCGCTCACCGCCCTGGACATCACCGGCGGCCGGGTCCGTATCCAGTCGCACGACGCCGACGCGACCGTGCACGCGGTGTACGGCCTCGGGCTCCACCCCCGCAACCTCGAAGTCGCCGGGCTCGGCCTGGAACAGGCCTTCGTCGCCATCACCGGGGCAGAGGAGGCCGGAGCCGCATGACCAGTCCCTTCCCGGGTGCCCTCATCGGACTCGAAGTGACCCGCACCCTGCGGAACAAGAAGTTCATGTTCTTCTCGGTGATCTATCCGTCGGTGATCTACCTGCTGATCTCCGGCACCCGGAACACCACCGACACCGTGCCCGGCACGGACCTGAGCATGCAGGCCTTCTTCATGGTCTCGATGGCCTCCTTCGGCGCGCTGACCGCCGTACTCATGGGGAACAGCGAACGCATCGCCAAGGAGCGCGAGAAGGGCTGGGTGCGCCAGCTGCGGCTGACCCCGCTGCCCGGCAGCGGCTACGTCCTGGCCAAGATCGCCGGTGCCGCGATCGTCACGCTGCCCTGCGTCGTGGTGGTGTTCCTCGTCGCCGCGTCCGTCAGGCACGTCACCCTCGACGCCTGGCAGTGGTTCGCCCTGACCGGTCTCATCTGGGCCGGGTCGCTGGTCTTCGCCGCGCTGGGGGTCGCCATCGGCTATCTCGCCAGCGGTGACGCCGTCCGCCCGATCACGATGATCCTCTACTTCGGACTCTCGATCCTCGGCGGGCTGTGGATGCCGGCCGCCACCTTCCCGCAGTGGCTCCAGAACATCTCCGTATGGCTGCCCACCCATGCGTACGCTGCTGTCGGCCAGTCCGTCGAGATGGGCGGCGCACCGGCCGCCAAGGACATCGCGGTCCTCTGCGGCTACTTCCTGCTCTTCGCGGGCGGCGCGGCCTGGCTCTACCGGAAGGACACCCTGAAGGCGTGAGTGGCGTGAGCAGTGCGGGGGAGAGCGGTGCGGAAGAGACGTACGCGGGACCGGGCCGCCCGCCCCAGGACCGCCGGCAGTTCTTCATCAAGCTGCTGTGGATCGGCATCTGGCTCGCCTTCATGGGCGCGCCCGTCACCGATGTGGTCAAGGGCGACCACACCGCGTGGGCCCGCGCGCTCGGGGCGCTCGGCCTGATCGTCTTCGTCGCCGCCTACCTGGTCCTGGTCTTCCGGCACACCTCCAAGGCGCTCGCCCGCACCAAGGTCCTCGCGACGATCGCGTTCCTCGGCGCCCTGGCGGTGACCCTCTCGCTGACGCTCGGCACGCCCTGGCTGGTGCTGTTCGTGTACGTCGCGGTCTCCGCGGGCGCCACCCTCCCGATGCGGCTCGCCGCCCGGCTGATCCCGCTCACCACGGGGGTGCTGGTGCTCATCGGGCTGACCGGCGACCACCCGCGCGAGGTCATCACGGCGCTCGTCTTCCCCGCGCTGCTGGGCGGATTCGCCATGACCGGCGTACGGCAGATGATCCGTACGACGATCGAGCTGCGGGAGGCCCGTGCGACGGTCGCCCAGCTCGCCGCCAACGAGGAACGGCTGCGCCTGGCCCGCGATCTGCACGACCTGCTCGGCCACTCGCTCTCCCTCATCACGCTCAAGAGCGAGCTGGCGGGCCGGATGCTGCCGGACCATCCGGACCGGGCCGCCGCCCAGATCGCGGACATCGAACAGGTCAGCCGTCAGGCCCTGGTGGACGTGCGCAGCGCGGTGACGGGCTACCGCCGCCCCACGCTCCCCGGCGAACTGGCCGGAGCCCGTACGGCGCTGGCCGCCGCCGGAATCGCCGCCGCCGTCCCGGCGGAGGCTCCCGAGGACGTACCCGGGAAGCAGGAGGAGGTGCTGGCGTGGGGGCTGCGGGAGGCCGTCACCAACGTCGTACGCCACAGCGGCGCCCGCCACTGCACGGTCACCCTCACCCCGCGCCAGACCCTCGCCGGGCCGGTCCTCGAACTGTGCGTGGCCGACGACGGCCGGGGGCCCTCGGGGACGAAGGCGGGCAACGGCCTCACCGGCATCGCCGAACGGCTCGCCGCGGTCGACGGCACCCTGTCCACGGATCCGGCCCCGGGCGGCAGGGGGTTCGCCCTGACCCTCCGGGTCCCGGGCGCACTAGGATCCGCGGAATGAGCATGATCAGGCTTCTCCTCGCAGAGGACCAGTCCATGGTCCGCGAGGCCCTCGCGGCCCTTCTCGGCCTGGAACCCGACATCGAGGTGGCCGCCCAGGTCGCCCGCGGCGACGAGGTCCTGGCCGCCGCCCGCGAACACCGCGTCGATGTCGCGCTCCTGGACATCGAGATGCCCGGGATGACCGGGATCGAGGCCGCCGCCGAACTGCGCCGCGAACTGCCCGGCGTCAGGATCGTGGTCGTCACCACCTTCGGCCGCCCCGGCTATCTGCGCCGGGCGATGGAGGCGGGCGCCGACGCCTTCCTGGTCAAGGACGCTCCGGCGGCCCAACTCGCCGAAGCCGTACGCAAGGTGCTGGCCGGGGAGCGGGTCATCGACCCGACCCTCGCCGCCGCCGCGCTCGCCGACGGGGCGAGCCCGCTGACCGACCGCGAGCGTGATGTGCTGCGCGCGGCGGCCGACGGCTCCACCAACGCGGAGATCGCGAGCGCGCTGCACCTCTCGCAGGGGACCGTGCGCAACTACCTCTCCACGGCCATCCAGAAGATGGTGGCCCGCAACCGGGCGGAGGCCGTCCGGATCGCCCGCGAGAAGGGCTGGCTGTAGCCACCGGGCGGCTCACCGGCCGGTGGCCGACACCAGCCCCGCCTCGTACGCGATGATCACCAGCTGCACCCGGTCCCGGGCGTCCAGCTTGGCGAGCAGCCGGGACAGATACGTCTTCGCGGTGGCGACGCTGATGCTCAGCCGCTCGGCGATCTCGGTGTTGGACAGACCGCTCCCGACCAGGGTCAGCACCTCGCGCTCCCGCTCGGTGACCGCGGAGAGCGGCCGCGCGGCAGCGGAGGACGGCGCGGCCGGACGTCCGGCGAAGTCCTTGATCAGACGGCGGGTGACGCTCGGCGAGATCAGGGCGTCCCCGGCGGCGACGACCCGGATCGCGGCGAGGATGTCGTCCAGTGCCATGTCCTTGACCAGGAAGCCGGACGCGCCGGCGCGCAGGGCCCCGTAGACGTACTCGTCGTCGTCGAACGTCGTCAGGACGACGACCTGCGCGGCCGTGGGGCCCCCGGTGATCAGGGAGGTGGCCCGGATGCCGTCCATGCCCGGCATCCGGATGTCCATCACCACGACATCGGGGCGCAGTTCGGCGGTCAGCTCGACCGCCTCCGCACCCGTACCGGCCTCGCCGACGACCTCGACGTCGGGGGTGCCGGAGATGACCATGTTCAGCGCGGCCCGTACGAGCGGCTGGTCGTCGGCGAGGACGACGCGGACGCTCATCGCCCGGCCCCCGCCGGTACCGGCAGTCTGACCGCGACCCGGAAGCCGCCCGAGGGATCCGGCGCGGCGCTGAACTCGCCCTTCAGCAGGGCCACCCGCTCCCGCATGCCGACCAGGCCGAATCCGGTGCCCGGCGTACCCCCGTCGCCCCGGCCGCTGTCGGTGATCTCGATGGCCAGCTCCTCGGCGCCGTAGCCGACGGACACCCGGCAGGAGCCGGTGGCCGCGTGCCGCACCACATTGGTGACCGACTCCTGAATGATCCGGAAGGCCGACAGGTCGATGTCAGGCGGCAGGGGCCGCCGCTCACCGTGCCACCGCACGTCCACCCGGACCCCGGCGCCGGTCGTCGTCGCGGCCAGCCGATCGACGTCCGCGAGGCCCTCGGCGGGCCGCAGCGGTGCGGCGGCGGGCTCCGGCGCCCGCCCCCGTCCGTCGGCCGGTTCGGGCTGCCGCAGGGCGACGAGCATCCGGCGCAGCCCCGCCAGCGTCTCCCGCCCGGCCAGCTCCACCGCCGTCATCGCCTCGCGCGCCGCGTCGGGCCGGGTGTCGATGACCCGGGCCGCCGCACCGGCCTGCAGGGCGATGATGCCGATGCTGTGCGCGACGCTGTCATGCATCTCGCGGGCGATCCGCAGCCGTTCGGCGGTGACCGCCTGCGCCGCCGCGCGGGCCGTCAGCTCCCGTGCGTACTCGCGTGTCCGGCGCACCGACAGCCCGGCCAGGAAGGCGATCACCGACAGCAGGGTGTAGGTCTCCCAGAAGGTCCAGGTCGATTCGGCCCTGTGCGGGAACCGCAGAGGCAGGTCCAGGAGGGAACGCAGCAGCGCATGGCCGGGCAGCGCCGCGACGGTCAGGACGAAGGCGAGGGCCCACGTGCGGCGCGGCCGGTTCGCCACGATGACGCCGAGCGCGATGTCCAGGGCCAGATGATGGAGGAAGGCGAGCCCCACCGAGTCCACCGCCAGCGCCGCCCCGAGCGAGCCGGCGGCCAGCAGGGCGAGCGCGGACAGGGGCCGCGTGGACAGCAGCCGGCAGCCGGTCAGCGCCATGAGGACGGCCACCGCCAGGAGCGGCCAGTCCCCGGCGCCCAGAAGGCGAACGCCCTGGGGCATTCCCGGAATCCCGAACTGCGCACGGATCGAGGAGAGCGTGGCGGCGCACCACAGGAGGGCCGCCCAGGCGCCCGGCGACAGTCGGCTGAGCAGGAGGGACGGCTTCGTGGACATGGGGGCGATCGTAGCCAGACACTGCCGCGTCGCCATCCGCCCACGGATGTACACCCACGGCTGACACGCGGCCCCGCCGGGTGTCAGCGGTGGGCCGATGACGCGCGGGTGCGGCCGGCGGCACCGTGGTCACCGTGATCGAAGTCAACGGACTCACCAAGCGATACGGGGCGGCCACCGCCGTCAGCGACCTCACGTTCACCGTGCGCCCCGGCCGGGTCACCGGTTTCCTGGGCCCCAACGGTGCGGGCAAGACCACCACCCTGCGGATGCTGCTGGGGCTGGTCGGGCCCACGTCCGGGACGGCCACCCTGGACGGGCGGCCGTTCCGCGAGCACCCGCGCGGACTGCGGCACGTCGGCGCGCTCCTGGACGCGGGCGACGTCCACGGCGGGCGCACCGCCCGTGCCCATCTGTCCGCGCTGGCCCGCAGCAACGGCATCCCGCGCGGCCGGGTCGACGAGGTGCTCCGGGACGCGGGGCTGGCCGGTGCGGCCCGCCGCCGCATCGGGGGCTTCTCCCTCGGGATGCGCCAGCGCCTCGGCATCGCCACCGCCCTGCTCGGCGACCCTCCGGTGCTGCTGTTCGACGAACCGCTCAACGGGCTCGACCCGGAAGGGGTGCTGTGGGTGCGCGGGCTGTTCCGCGGGCTCGCGGCCGAGGGCCGCACCGTGTTCGTCTCCAGCCATCTGATGACCGAGATGGAGAACACCGCCGACCAGCTCGTCGTCATCGGCCGGGGCCGGCTGATCGCCGCGGAGAGCCTCACGGAGTTCGCGGCCCGGGGCACCCGTACCGGCGTGAGCGTCCGCAGCCCGGACGCCGCCCGGCTCGCGGCCCTGCTGGAGGCGGAGGGCGCCTCGGTGGGGCGCGGGCCGGAGGACGGCCCGCTCTCGGTGACCGGTATGGACGCGGCCCGGGTCGGTGAACTCGCCTTCCGGCACCGCGTACCGGTGCATGAACTCTTCACCCGGAGCTCCTCCCTGGAGGACGCCTTCATGGAACTGACGGCCGACAGCGTCGAATACCCCGCAGGAGACCCCCGATGACCACGGCGACGACCGCGCCCGCCCGTCGGGCGGCGGACACCGGCCCCCGGGCCCGCTTCACCGATCTGCTGGCCGCCGAGTGGATCAAGCTGTGGTCCCTGCGCTCGACCCCCTGGACGTATCTGATCACCGCGCTGGTGGTCATCGCGTTCAACGTGGGTACGGCGTACGACCACTACACGTACTGGTACGAGTCCGACGAGAGGGGCCGGACCGGCTTCGTCGCCGACGGCATGCCCCTGCTGGACGCCTTCACCACGAACGCGGGCATGCTGCTGGCGCTGGCCACCGGTGCCATCGGCGCCGTGGCGGTCACCGCCGAGTACGGGTCCGGCCTGATCCGCACGACGTTCACCGCCGTCCCGGCCCGCCGCTCGGTGATGGCGGCCAAGGCGGCCGTGCTCGCCTCGGTCATGACGGTGTTCGGCGCGGCCGTCGCGGGGACGTCCTTCTGGCTGACCCAGGCGATCCTGTCCGCGCGGGACGCCGGGGTCCCCCTCGGCCACCCGGGCGCCCTGCGGGTCGTCGTGGCCTCGGCGCTGCTCGCCCCGGTGGCCGCGCTCACCGGCCTGGCGCTGGGCACCCTCGTCCGGCACGGCGCGGGCTCCGTGGTCACCTCCGTCGTGGTGCTGCTCCTGCTCCCGATGGTGATCGACGACCGCCGGTATGCGGCGGCGGTCCTCGACCACGCCTTGCCGCTCAGCGCCTGGACGAGGCTGACCGATGTCCGGCACCTGCCCGTGCCGTTCCCGTGGACGGACGCGGGGGCGTGGACCGTGTACGCGGTGTGGGCGGCCGCGGCCGCGGCCGTCGCGGTCACCGCGGTGCACCGGCGCGACCAGTAGCGCGCCGGCCCCGGCCGCGAGCGGGGGTCCGCGGCGGGTACGGGTGCGGGGTGGGGAGCCAGGACCGGCTGGCCCCAGTCGGGGGCCCGCTGACTTCACAGGATGATGCGGGGGGAGCCGGAGCGCCCATTCAGCTCGCGCACCATGACCGAGAAGCTCGGACTGTCCGGGAAGGGCCGCTGATCGCCGACGCGCCGGTAACCCCAGGACTCGTACATGGCCAGCACCCCGGGGTGCTCCGGGTCGCACAGCAGCGTCACGCGCTCCTCCGGGCGCGGCCTCAGCAGCTCCTCGTGTATTCGGCGCGCGGCACCCGTCCCCTGCCAGGGCGCCCGGACCATCAGCTCGAAGAGGGCGAGGGTGCGCGCCCCGTCCTCGTCCGCGAACCCCTCGGGCAGCGGGGTCGTCATGTGCGACCACCAGCGGGCCCCCCGGCCCAGCGGAGCGCCGTACGCGTAGCCGACCGGCCGGTCGCCGTCGTAGCCGATCACCGCCTCCCACCCCTCGCCGGCCGAGTGGTTGGTCAGCCGCCGGTCGAACCGGTCCAGGCTGGTGAACGGGACGTGCAGCTCGTCGGCGTACACCTCCGCGTAGACATCCAGGAGTACGGGGCGGACGGCGGGCAGGCCTGCGGTGGTGAACCGGCGCAACTGGACGGTCATGATGTGGGAGTCCCCTTCGCTGTCCGCTGGAGCCATTCCTGGGCGAGTGGTGCCGGGTGCGCCGCCAGCCGATGGCGGAACCCGTCGAGGAGGTGCCCGATGCGCAGACTGCCGGGCGCGGTTCCGGCCGTGGCCAGCGCCCGGTCGGCACTCGCACAGGCCGCCTCGACGTCCTGCTGGCCGAGCTGCGCCAGCGCCAGCTGGGCGGTGTAGTAGACCCTGTTGCGCGTCAGCCCCGGGTCCAGCTGCGCGAGGGCCTGATGGATCCGGGCCTCGGCGGGCTCGGCCCGGCCGAGCCGGTAGTGGACGATGCCCGCCAGCCCGTGCAGCTCGGCCTGGTCGTAGAAGCTCAGCCAGGTGGGCCGGCGGCTCATGTCCGCGCGGGTGAGGGCGTCCTCCGCGTGCCCCAGGGCCCGCAGCGCGGACTGCTTGTCGCGCAGCCGGGCGTGGGACAGCGCGATGCGGGCGTGGGCCTGCGAGGCGTACAGCGGATCGCGCCGCGCCATCCCGGCGTCCCGCACCGCCTGCGCGGCGTGCAGCGCCTCCATGAGGCTGCCCCGCTGTCCGGCGAGTATGGCGACGTTGTTCCACACCCGGTGCATCGACTCCCCGTCCCCGGACAGCCCCGCGAGCGTCACCGCGCGGTCGAGGTACTGCGCCGCGCGCTGCGGGTTGCGGGAGTCGAGCGCGGCCCAGGCGGCGGTGCTGGCCGCGTTCGAGGCGGCGGCGTAGAGCATGGACCGTACCCGGGAGGAGGCGCGCCCCGACTCCAGGAGCGAGAGCGCGTGACGCATCCAGTGCAGGAACTGCGTCTCGATCCGGCTGGTGCCGCCGACCCTGCTCTCCTGGCGGTAGAGGGAGGCGAACGCCTGCCCTACGCGCTTCACATCGGCGATGCCGACGGTGGTGCGGCCGGGCGGCAGAACGACCGTCGCGGCCATTACGGCGGCCCGCTGGTTGAAATCCCGCCTTTCCACGGGATTGCCCGCGGCCGTCCCCCGGGCCCCGCTCGTCCGGGATCCGGCCCGTTGCCGCGGAATGAATCCGAGTTCCTCGGCGGTGCAGCCGAATTCCTTTTCCAGGGCGATCCGTTGACGGGCGTGCGGCCAACGCGTCGTGCCGGTCAGATAGTTCCGGATATGCCGGTCCTGCAGTGACCCCGGTTGTCCCGTAAGGCTCTCGATGTGCTCATTGAGCCGACTCGCGAGCTCGTGCTGCTTCAGCCCGGCGGCGCTCATACGGGCGGCCAGCAGAACATTGCCGGTCTTCCTCGTCATGAAACATCACCGTAGCGGTTCTCGTACCGCCAGATGGCCGATGATCCGGTCGAAATTTCCGGTTTCCGGAGAGTGGGAGAAACGCCGAATTGCCTGGGTTCCCCACCCGTTTGCGGCTCTCCTTGATACTTCACTGCCGGAAGAGCGGCCGGTGGCGGCCACCGCCGGCCACCGGGGAGGAGGACATGTGACCGGGGCCGACGTCACTCCGCCACGCACGAGCGTCGATATCGAGTCGGTCGCGGCGGCCGTGGACCATGCGCTCGCCACCCGCCCGGCCCTCCCGCCGCGCGGTGTCATCAACGCGGGTACCGACCAGTTGATCGGCCAGCTGCGCTCCCTGATGGCCCTGGACGACTACGGCCACGACGAGCCGGGGCGCGGGGCGGTCCGGGTGCTGTTCCGGGTCGCGTACCGCAACCTCGACCGCGCCGTGCGTCCCGACGAGACGACCTCGGACGCGGACGCGTACACCTACTGGCGGACCGTCGCGAGCCTGGCGGCCGCGTTCCGGGACCTGTATGTGAACCTGCCGCGGGAGCGGCCCGAATGACCGCCCCCGCCCGGACCGCCGGTGTACCGCGCCGGGAGCACGGCCTACGCTGAGCGGCACCGGAAACGGTGATGCGGGGGCGGCCGTGCCGAAGAGGTGCGCGAAGCGCGGCCGGTACGCGGGGAGTCCGGGACGCCCGTGCGGCACACCGGAGCCCGCCGCGGGCGGACGGCCGCTCCCGCCACCGGCGGCGGGCGGTGAGCCGCTGGTCCCTCGCACCGGATCGCCGCACCGCCCCAGCCGACGTTCGTGGAAAGGCCGTACGATGCCGGTCGTCCTGGTGCTCCTGCTCTCCGGGACCTGGCTGCTGTCCGGCGCCCTGGTCACCGGGACCGATCCGCTGATCGTCGCGGTCGGCCGCACCGCGGTCTGCTGCGCCGCGCTCACCGCCGCGGCCGCCTCCGCCCCCGGCGGCCGGGCCGATCTGCGCCGTGCGGCGGCCCGACCCGGCACCGTATGGCTGCTGGGCCTGCTCGGCTTCGCCGGATACGCCGCGGGGACGCTGCTCGCCATCCCGCGCATCGGCACCTCGCTCGCCAACCTGGTCGTCGCGCTGATGCCGTGTGTCTCGGTGGCGGTGGGGGCACTGTTCTTCGCCGAACGGTCCGGGCCGCGCAAGGCGGCGGGGGCGGCCCTCGCCTGCGCGGCGGCGGCCGGATACGCGGCGCTCGGCGCGGACGCGGGCGACGTGGACGGACCGGGGCTGCTGCTGGTGGCGGGGGCGACCGTGGCCTTCGCGGTGTACGGGTTCCTCTACCGGCGGCGGATGTCCGGGGTGCCGCCGTCGGCCGCCCTGCCCGTCCTGCTCGCGGCGGCCACCTGTCTGCTGCTGCCGATGGCCCTGCCCGCGCTGATTTCCCACCCCCCGACGCTCGCCGCGACGGGCGGGATCGTGGTGCTCGGCGCGGTCGTGTACGCGCCCGCCTACCTCGTACAGCACCGCCTCATCCTGCGCCGCGGGCCGGTCTTCACCGCCGCGGTCCAGCTGGCCGTGCCGTTCACCGTGCGCCTGGGGGACTGGGCGCTGGGCACCGCGCCCGTGCCCTCGTCGGCCGAACTGCTGCTCCTGGCCGTGTGCTGCGGGGGCATCGCGCTGGTCACCGGCCGGCCGGCCGCCCCGCTCGCCGCGAAGGCGTGACCGGCCGGCCGGGGCGGGACCTCGCGGCGGACCGGATCAGCCGGCCCGGCCGGCCACGGCGTCCTCCGGGCCGATCTTCCGGAGCACCCGTGCCGGATTGCCGACCGCGACGACGTTCGCCGGCAGGTCCTTCGTGACCACCGATCCGGCGCCGACCACCGTGTTCTCACCGATGGTCACCCCCGGGCAGACGATCACGCCGCCGCCCAGCCAGACGTTGTCGCCGATCGTGACGGGCCGGGCCGCCTCCCACTTGGCCCGGCGCGGCTCGGGGTCGACCGGGTGGGTGGGGGTGAGGAGCTGGACGTTCGGGCCGATCTGGGCGTCGGCGCCGATGCTGATCCGGCCGACGTCCAGGAGGACGGCCCCGACATTGATGAACGTACGGGCGCCGATGGAGATCTGATAGCCGAAGTCCACCCGCAGCGGAGGCCGGACCTCCACGCCCTCGCCCAGTTCGCCCACGAGCTCGGCGAGGGCCGCGCGCCGCGCCCGGGGGTCGGCGGCGGAGGAGGCGTTGAAGCGCTCGGTCAGCACGTCGGCGCGCAGGGCGTCGGCGCTCAGTTCCGGGTCGTCGGCGAGGTAGAGCTCACCGGCGAGCATGGCTTCCTTCTGGCTGGTCACGTGGTGCGTCCTCTCGTTCGGGTCGTCTCGGCCCGGTACATCACGATAAAGCGCCCGGTGGTGGCCCTGAGGCCGAGGGGAGGGGGAGGGGAGGGCGCGGTGGCCCCGCCGTTGCTGCCCGGAGCCGGGGGCCCGGAGCCCGGAGCCGGGGGCCGGGGGCCGGAGCCAGGGGTCAGGGCCGGGGCACCACGAGCGGGAGCGCCGTGACAGCCACCCGGGGTCCCGGGGTCCCGGGGTCCCGGGTGCGGGGCGAAGGCCCGGAGCAGCCGCGGCCCGCCGCCGGCCGGCGTTCGGCGACGCCCGCGCCGGCGGTCAGTTCAGCAGCGCCCGCGCCGCCCGCGCCCGTCGCCGGACCGCTTCGGCCGTCGCCGGATCGAACCCGGCGACGACCTCCGCGTACTCCTCCATCTCCGCTGCCCCGCGCCGGAACTCCCCGCGCTGCACGAGGAGCTGGGCCCGTTCGTAGCGCAGCCTGGCCGGGTGCGAGGGCAGCAGCAGCGACAGATCGACCGCCCACAGCGCCACATCGGTCCGCTCGGGGCGGGCCGCCGCCCAGGCCCTGATGTTGTTCAGGATCCGCAGTACGGTCTCCAGCGGCCGCGCGGGCACCAGCATCGAATCCTCCAGCGGTGCCCCGGTGGCGCCGGCCACCATCAGCTCGGCGTCCTGCCCGGTCAGCGGCGCACCGCCGGCGAACGGATCGGCCAGCACCCGTTCCCCGGGGTCCCCGAAACCGACGACGAAGTGACCGGGCAGCGCCACCCCGTACACCGGGGCGCCCGCCCGCCGCGCGACCTCGATCCAGATCACGGACAGCAGGATCGGCAGCCCGCGACGGCGGCGCAGCACCTGTTGGAGCAGTGAGGACTCCAGCCGCTGGTAGTCGGCCGGGGACCCCGCGAATCCGCACCGTTCACCGAGCAGTTCGGCCGCTGCCGAGGCCCAGGCGCGGGCGGAGCGCGCGCCGTACGGCAGCAGCCCGGCCAACCGGTCCAGCTCGATCTGCGCGGCGTCGATACCGTATGGATCAGGCGATTTTGCCCACGCGTCACCGGTCCCCGCGTCACCGGTCCCCGCCGCCCCGGCACCGGCCGCGGGACCGCCCGCACCCGGTAGCCCCGCACCGGCCCGCGGCCCCGTGTGCGGGCCCGCCTCCGCGCCGAGCAGCAGGCAGAGCAGCGCGAGGTCCGGCCGCTCCGCGCGGGCCTCCTCGGCGAACCGCCGCCGCCGTTCGGCCGCTCCGGAATCGTGGTGACCGCTCATCCGCCGCACTCGCCCGATGTGCTCCCGGGGCCCCGGCCGGTCCTCACTCCGCGGCCCGGAAGTGGTGATAGCGGTGATGCGCCGCGAAGCCCATCCCGTCGTAGAGCGCCCGCGCCCCCTCGTTGTCCGTCTCCACCTGGAGCCACGCGGCCGACGCGCCCTCGTCCAGCGCGCGGCGCGCCAGCGCGGCCATCACCGAGGTCGCCAGTCCCCGGCGCCGGTACTCCGGCCCCACCTCCACGGCCATGAACCCGGCCCAGCGCCCGTCCACGACGCACCGCCCGATCGCCGCGGGGGTGCCGTCCTCCGCGTCGCCGGGAACGGAGGCGAACCACACCGAGGGTCCCGATCCCAGGACCCGGAGCACATGGTCGCCGGGGGTGTCGAAGCGCTGGTAGCGGGAGAGCCACGCGGCGTCCGGCTCACGCTCCAGCCGGACCGCCGCCACCTCCGCGTCCAGATCCCCCACCGGCGCCAGCGCCGCGATCCGTACCTCGGCCGACACCTCGCGCAGCCAGCCGTGCCGCTCCAGCTCCGCGCACAGCTCCTCCTGCGTGCCCTCGGCACCGGTCGCGGTCTGGATGTACGCGGGCAGCCCCCGCTCCCCGTACCAGCGCCGGACCCGGCCGAGCGCCTCGGTGAGCGGCAGTCCCGGATCGCCGAGCGGCAGTACGGAGTTGGCCCGCCGGGTGAACCCCGCGGCGGCGCGCAGCCGCCAGTCGCCCAGGGGTTCGCTCTCCACCGGCTGCCAGGCCCGTGCGCAGGCCCGCGCCAGCTCGTCGAAGGAGGCGGCGGGACCCCGGCGCCGGGCCGGGGCGGCGGGCACGACCTTCCCGGCCACCAGCGTGGATTCCGCGATACGGACGCTCTCGCCGCTCTTCGGTGTGATCGAGAGCACACCGTCGTCCCATGATGTGAGAACCCCGACCGTGTCCGTGAACATGGCGCCTTGGCCGGCCCCCTCGGGGCGACTCCTGACCGATACGCGTTTGCCCACGTCAGCCGGTGTGATGCGGACTTCCAGCCGTCCGCCGATGGTGAATTCCACAGCTCTGTGCGCCCCTCCTGTTCGGATCGTGCCCGGGAACGGAGATACTAGGTGCGGGCATCGACGACGCCGCGCTCCCGCGCGAGAGCCAACGCCCTACCGAGGAGGAACGACAGCGTGACCTACGTCATCGCGCAGCCTTGTGTCGACGTAAAGGACAAGGCCTGCATCGAAGAGTGCCCCGTCGACTGTATCTACGAGGGCCAGCGGTCCTTGTACATCCACCCGGACGAATGCGTCGACTGCGGAGCCTGTGAGCCGGTCTGCCCGGTCGAGGCCATCTTCTACGAGGACGACACCCCGGAGGAGTGGAAGGACTACTACAAGGCGAACGTCGAGTTCTTCGACGACCTCGGCTCGCCGGGCGGTGCCTCCAAGCTGGGCCTGATCGAGCGCGACCACGCGTTCATCGCCGCGTTGCCGCCGCAGAACCAGTAATCAGCGGCAGCATGCGCGCCGCCCGGTCCCGTACGGCACGTCACCGTACGGGACCGCGGTGTTTCCGGCGCCCCGGCGGCCGCCCTCGTCACCGTGCGGGCGGCTCCCCGTAGTCCGTCGCCCGTACGAGAAAGCAGAGTTCCGTGTCCGCACCCGTCTCCTCCCGCCTCCCGGTCTTTCCCTGGGACAAGCTCACGCCGTACAAGACGACGGCCGACGCCCATCCGGACGGTATCGTCGACCTGTCGGTGGGTACGCCGGTCGACGCGGTGCCCGAGCTGATCCAGCGGGCGCTCGTCGCCGCCGCGGACAGCCCCGGATATCCGACGGTGTGGGGGACCGCCGCTCTGCGCGACGCCCTCACGGGCTGGGTGGAGCGGCGTCTCGGCGCGGTCGCGGTGGCCCACGAGAACGTTCTGCCGGTCGTCGGCTCCAAGGAGTTGGTGGCCTGGCTGCCGACCCAGCTGGGCCTCGGCGAAGGCGACCGGGTGGCCTACCCGCGGCTCGCCTACCCGACGTACGAGGTGGGCGCCCGGCTCTGCGGCGCCGAGCCCGTCGTCTACGACGACCCCACCGAGCTGGACCCGGCGGGCCTCAAGCTGCTCTGGCTCAACTCGCCGTCCAACCCGACCGGCCGGGTCCTGCCCAAGGACGAACTGATCCGGACCGTCGCCTGGGCGCGCGAGCACGGCATCCTGGTCTTCAGCGACGAGTGCTACCTGGAGCTGGGCTGGGAGGCCGAGCCGGTCTCCGTGCTCCACCCGGATGTCTGCGGCGGCAGCTACGAGGGCGTCGTCGCCGTCCACTCCCTCTCCAAGCGCTCCAACCTCGCCGGATACCGCGCCGCCTTCATCGCGGGCGACGCGGCCGTCCTCGGTGAGCTGCTGCTGATCCGCAAGCACGGCGGGATGATGACGCCCGCCCCGGTCCAGGCGGCCACCGTCGCGGCCCTCGGCGACGACACCCATGTCGCGGAGCAGCGCGCCCGGTACGCGGCGCGGCGCACCGCCCTGCGCGCCGCGCTGGAGGCCCACGGCTTCCGGATCGAGCACAGCGAGGCGAGCCTCTACCTGTGGGCGACGCGCGACGAGCCGTGCTGGGAGACGGTGGCCCACCTCGCCGAACTGGGCATCCTGGTCGCTCCCGGCGACTTCTACGGTCCGGCCGGCGACACCTTCGTACGGGTGGCGCTCACGGCGACCGACGAGCGGGTGGCGGCGGCGGTCAAGCGGCTGTCCTGACCGGCCTGTTCACGCGGCCGGGCGGCGCCGCACGCCCCAGGTGTGCGGCGCCGCCGGACACGCGCCGAGGGCCTCGGGAGTGCGCACTCCCGAGGCCCTCGGCGCGTTTCTGACCGCCGGTGCTGCCGGTGCTGCCGGTGCTGCCGGTGCTGCCGGTGCTGCCGGTCAGCCGATCGGCAGCTCGGTGGGGAGGCCGCCGCCGAGGGCGTCGGTGGGCAGACCGCCGCCGGTCGCGGCACCGGCGGTGTCCCCGAGGAGCTCACCGGCGCCGCCCGAGGTCCGGCCGGCGGTCTCCTGGGCGGAGGGAGCGGCGACGGCGCCCGCCTTGCCGACGGTCCTGCCCGCGGCCGGGAGGGTGGTGCCGACGAGCCGGCCGCCGGTCTCGCCCGCGGCCTTGGTGCCCTGCTGCGAGGCGCTGTCCAGGGTGTTGCCGAGACCGGCGCCGTCCAGCGCGGTCAGGCCGCCCAGGTCCGGAGCCGGCGGGAGCTCCGCGGCACCCGCGGCACCGGCCGCACCGACCACGGGTGCCGCGCCGGCGGCGATCAGCAGCGCGGCACGGGCGATCCGACGGGTCAGGGGGAGGGACATGATGCTCCTTCGACAGGAATTCAGAACAGATTTCGGAGTCTGTCTGTCCGCTGATCGGACGCACTGACAACCGGTCCGGGGGCGGGGAAGGTTGCGGTGCGGGAAGGTAAAGAGTCAGCAACGCGTCCGATGATCCGCGGCGGAGGAATCCGGGCAAACAGCGCCCCGGCCATGTGGATGACGAACCGTCACTTCCCTTTGCTGGCAAGGGAATTGGTGCTCGGAGACATGATTGCGTGACAAGCCGTCGGAGCGGCTTCCGGGGAGCGGTGGGATGCCCCGTCCGGGTGATCAGTCGTACTACTGCGCGATCCGGATTCCGACCTCGGCGGCGCCCGGTTCCTTCTGCTCCGCGCGCTCCGTCCGCCAGCCGGAACCGGCTGTCCACACCCGGTCCGCGAAGCGGACCTCGTCGATCCGCAGCGCCTCGGCGCTGGCGACGGCCCAGTGCGTCAGCTCCCAGCCGCGCTGCGCCGCGTCACCGTCCCCGGTCTTCGCGAGCGCCGCCGGCACGGGCACCGAGACCGTGGACGCGGCGGATGCCCCGGCCGCCTTGGCCGACGGCAGGACGCCCCGGCCGAAGGCGCGCACCAGCTCGGAACGGACCTTCGCCGCGTCGCCCGGACCCGACGCGGTCGCCGTGGACGGGGAGCAGTTCAGCGCGGCGGGCGCCCGCCCGGTCAGGGCGGCGGCCAGCAGCGTGGCGTCCGGCTCGTGCTTCGCGTAGGCCTGGGGGAAACCGCTGAGCTGCACCCGCTGCGCGGCGACCGTCAGCGGAAGCCTGGAGTAGCCGGGCACCTCGGCGAGCCGGTCGTAGAAGATCCCGGCGGAGTAGACCGGATCCATGATCTGCCGCGCGGTTCCCCAGCCCTGTGACGGCCGCTGCTGGAAGAGCCCCAGAGAATCCCGGTCGCCGTGGTCGATATTGCGCAGCGCGGACTCCTGCAGGGCCGTCGCCAGCGCGATGGTCACCGCGCGCTCCGGCATGCCGCGGGTGGTGCCGACCGCCGAGATCGTCGCCGCGTTGGCGGCCTGCTCGGGGCTCATCTCGTACGTACGCCCCTCGCCGCCCGCGCCGTCGGCGGCGCGCACCGTGCACCGGGGCACCCCCCTGTTGCCCGAGACGTACTGCATCGCCAGATATCCGCCCAGAGCCACGAGCACGGCGAAGGCGGCCGTGAGGCGGAAGAGGCGGCTGCGGCGGGTGGGGGTCGCGGTCCGGGGCACGGGCCCACCGTACTGGAGGGTACGAGCGGGGTGGAGACACAAGCCGCCACGGCCCGTTCCCGGGCGTCACCGCCGCCGCTCCCCGTGCGCCGCCGCCTCCGGCTCCCGCCCGCCGGACAGGCCGTTAGGGTCGTGACCATGGCCATCAGCACACTTGACCTCACCCTGGACGGACCGGCGCTGACCGCCCGGCTCGTGGACTTCCCCTCGGTCAGCGGGGAGGAGAAGGCGCTCGCCGACGCGATCGAGACGGCGCTGCGCGGGCTCCCGCACCTGACCGTCGACCGGTACGGCAACAACGTCGTGGCCAGGACGCGTCTGGGGCGCGCGGAGCGCGTCGTGCTCGCCGGGCACATCGACACCGTGCCGATCGCCGACAACGTCCCCTCCCGGCTCGACGACGACGGCGTGCTGTGGGGCTGCGGGACCTCCGACATGAAGTCGGGCGTCGCCGTCCAGCTGCGCATCGCCGCGACCGTTCCCGAGCCCAACCGCGACCTCACCTTCATCTTCTACGACAACGAAGAGGTCGCCGCCCACCTCAACGGTCTCGGTCACGTCGCCGAGGCCCACCCCGACTGGCTGGACGGAGACTTCGCCGTCCTGCTGGAGCCCTCCGACGGTGAGGTCGAGGGCGGCTGCCAGGGCACGCTGCGGGTCCATCTGCACATGACGGGGGAGCGGGCCCACTCCGCGCGCAGCTGGATGGGCTCCAACGCCATCCACGCCGCGGCCCCGGTCCTGGCCAGGCTCGCCGCGTACGAACCGCGCCGTCCGGTCATCGACGGGCTCGAATACCACGAGGGCCTCAACGCCGTACGGATCGGCGGCGGCGTCGCCGACAACGTCATCCCGGACGCCTGCACGGTGGTGGTCAACTACCGCTACGCCCCCGACCTCGGGGCCGAGGAGGCGCTGGCCCACGTCCATGAGGTCTTCGCGGACTGCGGAGTGGCCGAGTTCACCGTGGACGACCACTCCGGTGCCGCGATGCCCGGACTGACGCACCCGGCGGCCGAGGCGTTCATGACGGCCGTCGGCGGCACGGCCCGGCCCAAGTTCGGCTGGACGGACGTCTCCCGCTTCGGCGCGCTCGGCGTGCCCGCGGTGAACTACGGCCCCGGCGACCCGATCTTCGCCCACAAGCGCGACGAGCATGTGGCGGTCGACCGGATCACCCACTGCGAGGACCGGCTCCGCTCCTGGCTCACCAGCTGACGCACGGCATTCCCCTGCCCGTAACCCCGGTGGATCTACGCTGGCCCGGACAGGCACATCGCAGGTCGGCGGAGGGAGCAGGTCATGGGCAACCCCGAGGATGCACGGATCCCCGAGAGCACGGAGGTCCCCGAGGGCGTGGTCAGGCCCGAGGAACAGCGGATGGGCCCGGTGCTGCGCCGTCGCGAGCAGGTGCAGCCCGGTACGACCGATCAGCGGCTGCTGGACTCCGAGGGCGACTCCGAGTGGGTGCACACCGACCCCTGGCGGGTGATGCGCATCCAGTCGGAGTTCGTCGAGGGGTTCGGCGCCCTGGCCGAACTGCCGAGCGCCATCAGCGTCTTCGGATCGGCCCGTACGGCGCCCGGTACGGCGGACTACGAGGCGGGTGTACGGATCGGACAGGCGCTCGTCGAGGCGGGCTTCGCCGTGATCACCGGCGGCGGCCCCGGGGCGATGGAGGCGGCGAACAAGGGCGCGCGGGAGGCGAAGGGCGTCTCGGTCGGGCTCGGCATCGAGCTGCCGTTCGAGTCGGGGCTGAATCCGCACGTCGACATCGGAGTCAACTTCCGCTACTTCTTTGTCCGGAAGACGATGTTTGTGAAATATGCCCAGGGCTTTGTCGTCCTGCCCGGCGGTCTCGGCACGCTGGACGAGCTCTTCGAGGCGCTGACCCTGGTCCAGACGGGCAAGGTGACCCGCTTCCCGATCGTGCTCTTCGGTTCGGCGTACTGGGGCGGCCTCGTCGACTGGCTCCGGGACACCGTGGTCGCCCAGGGCAAGGCGTCCGAGAAAGACCTGCTGCTCTTCCACGTCACGGACGACGTGGAGGAGGCCGTCATGATGGTGACCAAGGAGGTCGGCCGGTAGGGCCGGTCCGGCACCTCCCGTCCGTCCGGCGCCCCGGCGCCCGCGGGCGGGTCCGGGGCGCAGGCTCCGGACCCGCCCCCGCCCGGAACGCGCCGAAGGCGGTCCCGTGATCCCCGCGCCCGTCCGCCAGGGAGCACGGGACGGCCTTCAGGCCAGCCCGCGCCGTGCCACCGCCGGCGCCCGGTGTCCGGCGATCGACGCCACCATGTCCAGCACCTGCCGTGTCTCGGCCACCTCGTGCACCCGGTACACCCGGGCCCCGAGCCACGCGGAGACCGCGGTCGTCGCGAGCGTGCCGGTCACCCGTTCCCTGACCGGCCGGTCGAGGGTCTCCCCGACGAAGTCCTTGTTGGACAGCGAGACGAGCACCGGCCACCCGGTCTCCGCCATCTCGCCGAGCCGCCGCGTCGCCTCCAGGGAGTGCCGGGTGTTCTTCCCGAAGTCGTGACCGGGGTCGATCATGATCCCGTCCGCCCGCACGCCCAGCTCCACGGCCCGCTCGGCCAGCCCCACCGTCACCCGCAGGATGTCCGCCATCACGTCCTCGTACGCGATCCGGTGCGGCCGGGTCCGCGGCTCGGCGCCGCCCGCGTGCGTGCACACCAGGCCCGCCCCGTACCGCGCCGCGACCTCCGCGAGCTTCGGGTCGACCCCGCCCCACGCGTCGTTCAGCAGATCCGCGCCAGCCTCGCAGACCGCCTCGCCCACATCGTGGCGCCAGGTGTCCACGCTGATCACCACGTCCGGGTGGCGGCGGCGGACCTCGGCGACGAACCCGACCGTGCGGCGGGCCTCCTCCTCGGCGGACACGTCCTCGCCGGGGCCCGCCTTCACCCCGCCGATGTCGATGATCGAGGCACCCTCGGCGACCGCCTGCTCGACCCGGGCGAGCGCCGGCTCGTCCGCGAACGTCGCGCCCTGGTCGTAGAAGGAGTCCGGGGTCCGGTTCACGATCGCCATGATCACCGGCTCGTGCGGCCCGAATTCCCGCCGTCCGAGCCTCAGTGCACCGCTTCGCATCCCGTGTTTCCTCCTCAGTAGGTCGCCTGCGACCCTAACCGCCGGTGCCGCATGGCACGATCGGACCCGGACAGGATTCCGCCCCCGGGGAGATGCTCGTGTTCTGGTTCTTGCTGCTGACGATGGTCGTGGTGGTCGCCGCGGTCACCCTCGCGGTGGTCGGCGGTGGCGGGAGCCCCGTGCTCCAGGACGTGGGGCCCGAGCGGCTCACCGACCCGCTGCCCGCGACGCGCCCGGTCGGCCGGGCGGATGTCGAGGCGCTGCGCCTGCCGATGGCACCCCGCGGCTACCGGATGGCGGATGTCGACGAGGCGCTCGACCGGCTCGGTGCCGAACTGGCCGAGCGGGATTCCCGGATCGCCGAGCTGGAGTCCGCGCTCGCCGGTGCCCAGGCGGCCGCGGCGGGCGGACCCGATCTGTTCAAGCGCCCCGGCGGTCACCCGGGGCAGGACCCGGGCCGGTTCCGGGACGACGAGCACGGCGACGAGCACGAGGAGGGCGGGCAGCGATGAGCAGCGGCGCCGAAGCGGCCCCGGACGGCAGGCTGCGCTGCCCCTGGGGGCTGTCCACCGAGGACTACCTCAGCTACCACGACACCGAGTGGGGCCGCCCGGTCCACGGCGACGACGCGCTCTTCGAGCGGCTCTGCCTGGAGGCCTTCCAGTCCGGCCTGTCGTGGCTGACGATCCTGCGCCGCCGCGAGGGCTTCCGCGAGGCCTTCGCCGGGTTCAGCATCTCCGCGGTCGCGGAGTTCACCGGCGCCGACAGGGAACGGCTGCTGGCCGACTCCGGCATCATCCGCAACCGCGCCAAGATCGACGCGACCCTCGCCAACGCGAAGGTGCTGGCCGGCTGGGCGCCCGGTGAGCTGGACGCCCTGATCTGGTCGTACGCCCCCGACCCGGCCGGGCGGCCCGCCCCGCGGGTGCTGGGGGACGTCCCGGCGATCACCCCCGAGTCCACCGCGCTCGCCAAGGAGCTGAAGAAGCGCTCCATCCGCTTCGTCGGCCCCACGACCGCGTACGCCCTGATGCAGGCCTGCGGCCTGGTCGACGACCACCTCGCCGACTGCGTGGCCCGCGGCCCCAGGTCCTGAGGGCTGTCCCGCAATTCCTGGCGGGTGCGCGACGACAGCTACGGCACCTCGCGGCGTTGTCGGAACGTCCACATACATCCAGTATGCGGACGTCCCTCCGCCTTGCGATGCACCGCATCCGACGCCGCGCACTGATCCACCACGAATTGCGGGACACCCCTCAGCCGGCCGGCCGCGCCCGGGACCGCGGATGTCCCGGACCGGCGCCCGGCCGCCTACTTTCCGAGGTACTCCGGCTTCCGCTTGGCCAGGAAGGCCTCCACCGCGATGGTGTGGTCCTGCGACGCGCCCGCCGCCGTCTGGAGTTCGTCCTCCTTCTCCAGCGTCTCGGTGAGGGTGTGCCCCGCCCCGTACGCCATGGACTCCTTCAGCGCCGCGTACGCCACCGTCGGCCCCTGTGCCAGGGCGCGGGCCACGGCGGCGGCCTCGCCGGCCAGCTCGGCGGCGGGCACCACCCGGTTCGCGATGCCCAGCTCGTACGCGTCCTGCGCGGAGATCGAACGCGGGAAGAACAGCAGGTCGGTGGCGCGGCTCCGGCCGATCAGCCGGGGCAGTGTCCAGGACACCCCCGAGTCGGCGGTCAGCGCGACGCCCGCGAAGGACGTGTTGAAGGAGGCCGTGTCGGCGACCACCCGGTAGTCGGCCGCCAGCGCGAATCCGAAGCCCGCCCCGGCGGCGACGCCGTTGACCCCGGCGACGACCGGCTTCGCCATCTCCGTGATCGCCCGTACGACGGGGTTGTAGTGCTCCCGCACCGTGCTCAGCGCGTTGCCGCTGCCCGCCTCCCGGGTGGCCGTGAGCGTCGCGACGTGCTCCTTGAGGTCCTGGCCCACGCAGAAGGCCCGCCCGGTCGCCGTGAGGAGGACCGCCCGCACGGCGGGGTCGTCCGCAGCGGACCGCAGGGCGTCCCGGAGCGCGACCTTGGCCTCGGTGTTCATGGCGTTCATCGCGTCGGGACGGTTGATCGTGATCGTCGCGAGCCCTTCGCTCACGGCGTAGAGCACGGTGTTCGCCATCTCGTCGGACATTCCGGTATCCCCTTACGGCTCGGGCATCGTTGCCACTGGAGGCAAGCATGTCCGACTCCGGGCGGACGGAACATGTGACCTGCGTCTAACAATTCGCCCCCAGCAGGGGGTCGAAGGCGGCGCAGTATCGCAGCCGGATCGCCGAATTGGGTGGTTTTGCGGGAGTGCGTTGCGCAAGCGATGCGGACCGATGTTGGTCATCGGGGTCTTTGATGCGGGATAATGGTGGGGAAGCAATGTGTTCGATGCCGGTGAGGCAGCGCCTGTCATGGGGCCGCCGGTTGCGATGAGCTGGTTTCAGGAAGGGGAACGAGCATGGCGGCCATGAAGCCGCGGACGGGCGACGGCCCGCTCGAGGTGACAAAGGAGGGGCGGGGCATCGTCATGCGCGTTCCGCTCGAAGGCGGCGGTCGGCTTGTTGTCGAGCTGACCCCGGACGAGGCCGATGCCCTCGGCGATGCCCTGAAGAAGGTCGTCGGCTGACGCGGAGCGCCCACTCCTGACCACTGCCCCGGCACGGAATTCCGTGCCGGGGCAGTGGCGCGTCCGGGAAGGCGCGTCCGCGGGACGTCCGGATCTCCGCGGCGGCGTCAGCCGCGCCGGACCGCGCAGAGCAGCCCGTCGCCGACCGGCAGCAGCGTCGACATCAGTTCCTGGCTCTCCCGCACGGCCCGGAGCAGCTCACGCAGACGCAGCACCTCGGCGGGCTGGGCCGCGGAGTCGACGGTGCGGCCGTCCGCGAAGACACCCTCGAAACAGACCAGCCCACCCGGCCGCAGCAGGCGCAACGATTCAGCGAGGCAGTCGAGGCTCTCCAGCCGGTCACCGTCGCAGAAGACGAGGTCGTAGCCGCCGTCCGCGAGCCTGGGCAGGACGTCCAGGGCGCGCCCGGGGATGAAGCGGGCCCGGTTGGCGGCGAAGCCCGCCGCGCGGAACGCCTCGCGGGCGAACTGCTGGCGCTCCGGTTCCGGATCGACCGTGGTCAGTACGCCGTCCGGGCGCATTCCGTGCAGCAGATGGATGCCGGATACGCCGGTCCCGGTGCCGATTTCCGCCACCGCTTTGGCGTCCACGGCGGCAGCCAGCAGGCGCAGCGCGGCACCGGTGCCTGGGGACACCGAGCGGAGTCCTGCCTCGTGGGCCCGCTCCCGGGCCCAGTGCAGTGCTTCGTCCTCGGCGACAAAGGCGTCGGCGAACGCCCAGCTCGTCTGCCGGTTGGCGGTAATGACCCTCTCCTGTCCCCGTAGTTGGCGCAACGGTGACTGTATCCGCTGAACCCGGGAACCCGCAGATGGGACCGGGCGTTAGGGAAGGGCAGGGGAAAGCGCAGGTAAGGACCCGCCGATCGGGCCCGCGGCCGTGCGCCGGAAGTTCCCGGGCGACGCCCGACCCCAGCAGGAAAAAGGCTTATCCGGAGCTAACGGGCGAGGTGGCTATGGTAGGGGCTCCACTGGACACCACCAGAGCCGATAGGGGAGGTGCGGCTGCGCCTGTGGACCGGAGAGGAGTGCTGCGGCGCTTCCTCGGGCCGGCGGGTGAGCCGAAATCCGTGACCAACATTGCTGACCGTTCTTCCAACGACTCCGCAACGACCGCGACCTTCGCCTCAGATGCGGACTCCCAGGCGTGGACCCCGCCCTCATGGGAAGAGATCGTCAGCACGCACAGCGGACGTGTGTACCGCCTTGCCTACCGGCTGACGGGCAACCAGCACGATGCCGAGGACCTCACCCAGGAAGTCTTCGTCCGGGTGTTCCGTTCGCTGTCGACCTACACGCCCGGCACGTTCGAGGGCTGGCTGCACCGCATCACGACCAACCTCTTCCTGGACATGGTCCGCCGCAAGCAGCGGATCCGTTTCGACTCCCTGGGCGATGACGCCGCCGAGCGGCTGCCGAGCCGTGAGCCGTCCCCGCAGCAGGTTTTCAACGACACCCATTTCGACGCCGACGTGCAGCAGGCCCTGGACACCCTGGCGCCCGAGTTCCGAGCGGCGGTGGTGCTCTGCGACATCGAGGGGCTCAGCTACGAGGAGATCGCCGCGACGCTCGGCGTGAAGCTCGGCACCGTGCGCAGCCGTATCCACCGCGGCCGCTCGCACCTGCGCAAGGCGCTCAAGCACCGTTCGCCCGAGGCCCGCGCCGAGCAGCGCTCCCTGGCGGGCGCGGTCCTGGCAGGGGAGGGCGGAACGGCGTGAGTGGCACAGGCCCGACACCCGCGGAGCAGCATCTGGGGGACCGGCTTGCCGCGCTTGTCGACGGCGAGCTGAAACATGACGCCCGTGAGCGGGTCCTGGCCCATCTGGCCACGTGTCCCAAGTGCAAGGCCGAGGCCGACGCCCAGCGGCGGCTGAAGAGCGCCTTTGCCATGTCGGCCTCACCCTCGCCCTCCGAGGGGTTCCTGGCCCGCCTCCAGGGCCTTCCCGGGGGTCCCAGCGGCGGAGACGGCGGACCGGGCGGACCGTTCGGCGGCGGCGGACGCTTCGCCGACGAGTTCTTCCCCCCGATGCGTCCCTCCGGCAGCAGCCGTGCGGACACGGCCAAGGGCAGCTCGCCCCTGGACACCTTCGGCTTCCTTCCCACCGCGCACGGCTCCACCGCGGTCCTGCCGGGCGGCGGTGCGCGCGGCGCCTTCCGCATCCACGACGTGGCCCGTGACGCCGACCGGTCGCCCTGGCGCGGCCGGAGGTTCGCCTTCGCCGCGGCCAGCGCGGTCTCGCTGGCCGCCATCGCGCTCGGCGGCACCCTGCCGCTGGACTCCGCGCCCGACAGCGCGCTCCGTGCCGAGGGCGGGGGCAGCAGCGTGACCCCGATCGACGCCGACGCCCGCGCCGACGCCAGTAATTCCGCGGCCAGCCGCCGGGGCAGCGGCGGTGGCGCGCTCGCCCTGAACGGCGACGGTCCGGCCACCGGCGGCACGGCGGCCCCGGTCGCTCCGGCACTCGCGGCCACGCCCGCACCACCGGTCCTCGTGGCGGTGCCCTCGCTGCTCGGCGCCGCGCCGCTCACCGGGCACTCGTTCGCCCTTCCCGTCCTGAATGTGGCTCTGTCGCCGCTGATACGCCCGACCGGCACCACCCCGCTGCTCGCCACCGCGCCCGGCAGCACTCCGGCACCGAAGCCGGCGCTGCCCTCGGCGCAGGCCTCGGCCATGCCGACCAACGATCACGCACTGCCGCATTCCTCCCGCCGCTGACGGGACCCTGCGCGAGGATTCGCAAACCTGGTTGAATTCCGGGAGGGACGCCTCGGTGGGGGCGTACAGAGGCCAGTTGCGGGGAGAGCATGGACGACGGGAAGCCCACCGGGCCGAAGGCGAAGTGGTGGAGCCGCCCCACCCCGGGCCGCGACGACCGCGGGGAACCGGAAGGCGTATCACCCGTCGCGGACGCCGAGGACGCCGCGAGCGCCCCGGGCGCCCCGGAACCGGCGGACGACGTGGCGGTGGAGCGCCCGGCGACGGCCGATGAGCGTTCCGCCCCCGCCGGACCGCCGGCCCGCCCCGCCGAGGAGCCGCCGCGGCCGGCCGCCGCGATGAAGCCCCTGCACGAACCCGACGAGTACAGCACCCCGCCGTACGGCGGTCCCGGTCCGTGGGCGCCCGCGCCGCCCGTGCAGCGGCCGGTGCCGACCCCGGCGCACGGCACCCCCGTCCCCCCGCAGTACACCGGCACGCACGCGGCTCCCACCGCCGTCGACCCGGGTCCGCCACCCGGTCCGGTGCCGGGCGGAACACAGACCCAGACCCCGCCGCAGCACCTCCCGCCCCACCAGCAGCCCCAGCACCCCGGTCCGCACGGACCGCAGCCGGTCACGCAGCAGGTCCCGCACCAGCAGACCGGGCAGCAGGCCCCCTCCCAGTGGCTCCAGTACGACCCCTGGGGCGCGCAGCGGCAGCCGCTGACCCAGCAGGGACCCCCGCTCGGGACCGAACCCGCCGGGCGCCGGAAGAGCCGCCGCGGCACGGTCCTGATCGGGGCCGTTCTGCTGGCGGTGGTCGCGGGCGGCATCGGCGGCGGGATCGGCGCGTACATCGAGCGCAACGGCGGCCTGACCAGCGTCGAGCTGCCGCAGGCGGGCCGGGACAACGGCGGCCGGGCCCCCGACAGCGTCGCGGGGATCGCCGCCAGCGCCCTGCCCAGCGTGGTCACCCTGCATGTCAGCGGTTCCGCCGAGTCCGGCACCGGCACCGGCTTCGTCCTCGACGACAAGGGCCACATCCTCACCAACAACCACGTCGTCTCCCCGGCCGGCTCCAGCGGCGACATCACCGTGACGTTCAGCGGCGGCGAGACGGCGGCCGCCGAGATCGTCGGCAAGGACAGCGGCTACGACCTGGCCGTCGTCAAGGTCACCGGAGTCTCCGGGCTCAAGCCGCTGCCCCTCGGCAACTCCGACAATGTGCAGGTGGGTGACCCGGTGGTGGCCATCGGCGCCCCCTTCGACCTGTCGAACACGGTCACCTCCGGCATCATCAGCGCCAAGCAGCGGCCGATCACCGCGGGCGGCGAGAAGGGCGACGGCACCGACATCAGCTATGTCGACGCGCTCCAGACCGATGCCCCGATCAACCCCGGCAACTCCGGCGGCCCGCTGGTCGACGCCCGGGCCCATGTCATCGGCATCAACAGCGCCATCCGCGCGGCCGACACCGGCGCCGGACCCGAGGGCGGCCAGTCCGGTTCCATCGGCCTCGGCTTCGCCATACCGATCAACCAGGGCAAGCGGGTCGCCGAGGAGCTGATCAACACGGGCAGGGCGACCCACCCCGTGATCGGCGTCACCCTGGACATGAAGTACACCGGTGACGGGGCGAAGGTCGGGGCGAAGGGCGCGGACGGCGGCCCCGCGGTCACCGCCGACGGCCCCGGGGCCAAGGCGGGCATCAAGCCCGGCGACGTCATCCACGAGGTGGAGGGCCAGCGGGTGCACAGCGGCGAGGAGCTGATCGTGAAGATCCGCGCCCACCGGCCCGGTGACAAGCTGAACCTCCGGCTGACCCGCGGTGGTAAAGACCTGTCCATGACTTTGACGCTCGGCTCCGCGAGCGGCACGTAACGGTCACCGGAAGGTACCGCCCGGACAGCTTCGCCAGGTACCTTTGAGCGGTCCGGGCCCTCATCCGGCCTGGCAGGGAACACACGGAGAACACGCGGAGAACACGAGGAGCAGCTAGGTGTTCAATGACATAGGCGCACTGGAGCTGCTGACGCTCATCGTTCTCGCCGTGCTGGTCTTCGGTCCCGACAAGCTTCCGAAGGTCATCCAGGACGTCACGCGCACCATCCGCAAGATCCGCGAGTTCTCGGACAGCGCCAAGGAAGACATCCGCTCGGAGCTCGGCCCGCAGTTCAAGGACTTCGAGTTCGAGGACCTGAACCCCAAGACGTTCGTCCGCAAGCAGCTGATGGACGGCAACGACGACCTGGGGCTGAAGGAGATCCGCGAGAGCTTCGACCTGCGCAAGGAGATGGCCGAGGTCACCGACGCGGTGAACGGGCGCGAGAGCGCGTCGGCCTCCTCCGCCACCAGTGCGGCGAACGGATCGGCGAAGGAGTCGTCGGGCGGCACGGCGAGCGGTGTCTCCACCACGCCTGACCTGCTCAAGAAGCCCGCGCAGCCCGTCAAGGACGAGCGCCCGCCCTTCGACGCCGACGCCACCTGAGACCGGTCAATCCCGACTCGTCCGTACGGTATGGCTATTCTCCATCTGTCCGGTTGCGAGACGCCCGAGCCCGCGGGGGGCGGGCCGCTCCGGACCGCGACAGATCGAGGAGGCGGCCGGGCAGATGGAGACGACAAGTCGGGTAGGCGCGGAAGGTGCGCCCAGCACAGTCACCGCAGAGGGGGTGCCGGCGGCCCGGCGTACGGTCGAGGGCTATCTGCGGGCGCCATTCCCCTGGTACGGGCTGGACGAGGCCTTCACCGGGCCGCGCTGGCTGATGCAGGTCGGCACCGCCGCGGACGGCACCGTGCAGCACGGGTCCACCGGACACGGTGACGAGCCCTCGCTGCGGTCCGACGCCCGCACGGAGAAGGAGCGCTTCGCGGTCGTCGTGACGGTGGCCAGCAGCCCTGTGCGGCGCAGCGGTGACGGTACGGGCGTGCTGGACGCCACCACGGTCTCCTCGGCGGCCTGGCTGGCGGGCTCCGGCCTGCTGGCGTACACCTGGCCGCCGCAGCTGGACCACGCGCTGCGGGACGACTGGCTGGACCAGCAGACCGAGACGGCGTTCGAGCTGGCCGACGACCTCGGCGGCCCGCCCTGGTCGAAGCTCTCGCTGCCGGTGGACGGCGTACCGGTGGAGTTCCACTACCGCGAGTCCGAGTTCGGCTGGGTGCTGGCCGGATCGGCGCACGACGGCGTGCACCTCGGGGCGTACGGGCGGGGGATGAGCGCGTACGGTCTGGGCTTCGCGGTGGTCGGCGACATCACCACGTACGCCTAGAGGCCCACCGGCGGCCGGGGTACGACGGGACGACCACCCGCCGTACCCCGGCCGCCGTGCTGTCAGAACTTGTTGCGGGGCGTGATGCCCAGCGACATGCCGGACAGGCCGCGCTGACGGCCGCTCAGCTTGCCCGCGATGGACCGCAGCGCGCTGCCGGCCGGGGAGTCGGGGTCGGACAGGACCACCGGCTTGCCCTCGTCGCCGCCCTCGCGCAGCCGTACGTCGATCGGGATGGAGCCCAGCACCGGCACCTCGGCGCCGACCGTCCTCGTCAGGCCCTCAGCGACCCGCGCACCGCCGCCGGAGCCGAACACATCGACCATCTCGTCGCAGTGCGGGCACGGCATGCCCGACATGTTCTCGACGACGCCGACGATCTTCTGGTGGGTCTGAACGGCGATGGAGCCGGCCCGCTCGGCGACCTCGGCCGCCGCCTGCTGCGGGGTCGTGACGACGAGGATCTCCGCGTTCGGCACGAGCTGTGCCACGGAGATCGCGATGTCACCCGTGCCCGGCGGCAGGTCGAGCAGCAGGACGTCCAGGTCGCCCCAGTACACATCGGCGAGGAACTGCTGGAGCGCGCGGTGCAGCATCGGTCCGCGCCAGACCACGGGGGCGTTGCCCGGGGTGAACATACCGATGGAGATGACCTTCACGCCGTGCGCGGACGGCGGCATGATCATGTTCTCGACCTGGGTCGGCCGGCCGTCCGCGCCGAGCATCCGGGGCACGCTGTGCCCGTAGATGTCCGCGTCCACGACGCCCACCTTGAGCCCGTCGGCCGCCATCGCCGCCGCGAGGTTCACCGTCACCGAGGACTTGCCGACGCCGCCCTTGCCGGAGGCGACCGCGTACACCCGGGTCAGCGAGCCGGGCTGGGCGAACGGCACCTCGCGCTCGGCGGTGCCGCCGCGCAGCGAGGACGCCAGCTCCTTGCGCTGCTCGTCGCTCATCACGTCGAGCGTGACGTCCACGCGCGAGACGCCCTCGACCCGGGCGACCGCGTCGGTCACGTTCCTGGTGATCGTCTCGCGCATCGGGCAGCCGGAGACCGTGAGATACACCGTGACAGCGACTACACCGTCAGCATCGATCTCGACCGATTTCACCATGCCCAGTTCGGTGATCGGACGGTGGATCTCCGGGTCGTTCACTGTCGCCAGTGCTTCACGCACCGCGTCTTCCGTAGCCATGAGGACGATGGTACGGCGCAGGGGCGTACGCGCGGGTAACCCCTCAGCGGTCGCCTTCGTCACTCTCCGCCCGGACGAGCACCTGGCGGTCCTCCATGTCCTTCACCATGTCCTGGAGTTCCGACCTGATCCAGTCCCGGGTGGCGACCTCGCCCAGACCCATCCGCAGCGCGGCGATCTCCCGGGTGAGGTATTCGGTGTCGGCGATGGAGCGCTCGTTCTGCTTGCGGTCCTGCTCGTGGGTGACCCGGTCCCGGTCGTCCTGCCGGTTCTGCGCGAGCAGGATCAGCGGTGCGGCGTACGAGGCCTGGAGGGAGAGCATCAGCGTCAGGAAGATGAACGGGTACTCGTCGAACCGCAGGGCGCGCGGCGCGAAGATGTTCCACACCACCCAGATGATGATGATCAGCGTCATCCAGACGATGAACCGTCCGGTGCCCAGGAAGCGGGCGATCCGCTCCGAGAACCGGCCGAACGCCTCCGGGTCGTACTCCGGCAGCAGCTTGCGCCGCGGGTCCTTCGGCTGGTCGATCCGGTTCCGAGGGGGGCGCACGATGCCCGAGGAGCCCGTCGACGCGGCCTTCGAACGCTCCTCACCCGCCATGGCTGATCCCCTCCTCGCCGTGGAAGTCCGTCTCGCGCCAGTCGTCGGGCAGCAGGTGGTCCAGTACGTCGTCGACGGTCACCGCGCCGAGCAGCGAGCCGCTCTCGTCCACGACGGGCACCGAGACCAGGTTGTACGCCGCCAGATAGCTGGTCACGGTCGGCAGCGGGGTGTCCGGGGACAGCGGTACGAGGTCGCTGTCGACGATCGAGCTGACCAGGGTGAACGGCGGATCGCGCAGCAGCCGCTGGAAGTGCACCGTGCCCAGGTACTTGCCGGTCGGGGTCTCGTCCGGCGACCGGCAGACGTACACCTGCGCGGCCAGCGCCGGCGACAGGTCCGACTGCCTGACCCGGGCGAGCGCGTCGGCCACCGTCGCGTCCGGCCGCAGCACGATCGGCTCGGTCGTCATCAGCCCGCCCGCGGTGCGCTCCTCGTACGACAACAGACGGCGCACATCGGCCGCGTCGTCCGGCCGCATCAGCGCGAGCAGCCGTTCCTTGTCTTCCTCGGGCAGCTCGGAGAGCAGGTCGGCCGCGTCGTCCGGGTCCATCGCCTCCAGGACGTCGGCGGCCCGCTCCTCCTGGAGCTTGCCGATGATCTCCACCTGGTCGTCCTCGGGCAGCTCCTCCAGGACATCGGCGAGCCGGTCGTCGTCCAGCGCGGCGGCGACCTCGGCGCGGCGCTTGGGGGAGAGGTGGTGCAGGGCGTTGGCCACATCGGTGGGCCGCAGCCGCTCGAACGTGGCGACCAGGCTCTCGGCGCCCTGGCCGTGCTCGTCCAGCGAGAAACCGCTGACCGCCGACCACTCCACCGTCAGTGTCTCGCCCTTGCGGCGCAGCGCCCCGCCGCGCCCCTTGCGGACGAAGTACTTGTCGATCTCCCAGTCGCGGCGGGCCGGCAGCTGCTGGATCGCCACGTCGAGGACGGTGACCTCCTCGCCGGACTCCACCAGCCGGACCCGCCGGTCCAGGAATTCACCGAGGATCAGACGTTCGGTGGGCCGCTGTTCGAAGCGCCGCATGTTGACCACGCCCGTGGTGATGACCTGGCCCGACTCGACCCCCGTCACCCGGGTCATCGGCAGGAAGATCCTCCGCCGGCTGAGCACCTCGACGACCAGGCCCAGCAGCCTCGGCGGGCGTCCGCCGACCCGCAGCATCGCCACCAGATCGCGGACCTTGCCGACCTGGTCGCCGTTGGGGTCGAAGACCGGCACACCGGAGAGATGTGAGACGAAGACCCTGGGGGCGCCTGCCGCCATCCGATGCGCCTCCTTCGCCCGCCGGTGTCCGTCCGTGACGCGCGCACGGGCGGCACACGCGTGCCGGCCGGTTCGATTGCGCCGTTATGCCGGGATCAGGCTAGCCCGTACCGCGCCGGTCCGCCCCGGCGGACCCGGCGCTCCGGCTCCCTGCCGGAGGACCCGGATGTCCCGGGTACGCTGCCGTCTGCCACCCCCGACATGCAGATGAGAGGCAGTGCGCCCGTGACCTCCGTTGCCCCAGCCGTCCGGAACCGCCGCCGGACCGCTCTCGCCGTCGTGCTCTGTGCCGGGCTCACCGCAGCCCTCACGGCATGCGCGGGCGAGGACCCGGACAAGGGGACGAACGGCGTCGGCAGACTCCCGGCCGCCGAGATCGAGACGAGGACCAGAACGGCGGCGGACGCGGCGGACGCGGTGCGGCTCGCGGGCAAGCTCGTCAGCAAGGGCGGCACGTACACCCTCGACATGCAGCTCAACGAGGAGGGCGGCTCAGGCTCCGTCACCTCGGGGAAGAGCACCTTCGTGCTGCTCCGGGTCGGTGACGAGCTCTTCCTCAAGGCCGACTCCGCCTTCTGGAACCACGAGGAGAGCGACCAGGGCTCGGCCGCCGACCGGGCGGCCGCCGAGAAGCTCGACGGCAAGTACGTGAAGGTCCCCGAGGGCGACCCCACGTACAAGCAGCTGCGCGGCTTCACGGACAAGGAGATCCTGCTCGACGGCCTGCTCTCGCTGCACGGCAAGGTCGACAAGGGCGACCGGGACACCGTCTCCGGGGTCCGCACGATCCAGATCTACGGCGGAAAGGGCGAGGGCGGCGCGCTCGATGTCGCCCTGGAGGGCAAGCCGTACCCGGTGCGCTTCGCACGCGGCGGCGGCGGGGGCACCATCCGCCTCCAGGACTGGAACAAGCCCTTCGCACTGGAGGCGCCGGCCGAGGACGACACCGTCGACTACGGCGGCCAGCTCCCGAAGTCCTCGGGCTGAGCCGCATCCCGGCGGGGCGCCGCGTCAGCTCCTGCGGCGGCGCTTCAGCAGCAGCCGGGGGAGGGCGTCCGGCACCGGCCGGCGGGTGGTCGCCCCGGTCGGCAGCGGGGGCGCGGCGAGCGAGGTGTCCGGCAGCCCGGTCCGGATCTCGCCGGGCGTCAGCCGTACCACCGCGCACTCGCGCGCCCAGCGTTCGGTCATCAGCTCGGCGTCCGGCGCGTTCAGCCGCTTGCCCTTGAGCTCGGCGACCGCGGCCTCCCACTCATCGGAGTGCGGTGCGAGCACGGCGACCGCGGCGGTCCAGACGACGAGACGGCCGCCCTTGTCCTTGCTCCGTACGGTGACCTCGGCGGTGGCCCCGTCGGTGATCCCGGGCGGGAAGGGCTGTTCACCGGGGCCGTCGCCGACGAGATGGGCCGCGCCCTCGTGCCAGACGTGCCACAGCGCACGGGCGGGCCCGGTGCCCCGTACCCAGACCAGACCGGACTTCTTCGTGGCCTCCTCGACGAGGGCCCGGTCCAGCAGCACGTCAGCAGCAGCAGTCATGGCCGCACTCTATGGGACCGGGCCGGTGTGCTCAGAGCCAGCCGTTGCGCTTGAGGATGCGGTGGATGGAGAAGCAGACCACCCCGATGACGCCCATCACCATTGCGTAGCCGTACTTCCAGTGCAGCTCGGGCATGTGGTCGAAGTTCATGCCGTAGACGCCGCAGATCATCGTCGGGACCGCGACGATGGCCGCCCAGGACGTGATCTTGCGCATGTCCTCGTTCTGGGTGACGGTCGCCTGCGCCAGATTGGCCTGGAGGATCGAGTTCAGCAGCTCGTCGAAGCCGATGACCTCCTCATGGACCCGGGCGAGGTGGTCGGCCACGTCACGGAAGTACTTCTGGATGTCGGGGTCGATCAGCCGCATCGGGCGCTCGCTCAGCAGCTGCATCGGGCGCAGCAGCGGCGAGACGGCCCGCCTGAACTCCATCACCTCGCGCTTGAGCTGGTAGATCCGGCCCGCGTCGGAGCCGCGCCGGCTGCCCTTCGCCGGGCTGGAGAAGACATCGATCTCCACCTCGTCTATGTCGTCCTGCACGGCTTCGGCCACGGCGATGTAGCCGTCGACGACATGGTCGGCGATCGAGTGCAGTACGGCGGAGGGGCCCTTGGCGAGCAGTTCCGGGTCGTCCTGGAGGCGGCGGCGCAGGGCGCGCAGCGAGCCGTGCCCGCCGTGCCGGACGGTGATGACGAAGTCCCGGCCGGTGAAGCACATCACCTCGCCGGTCTCGACGACCTCGCTGGTCGCGGTCAGTTCGGCGTGCTCGACGTAGTGGATGGTCTTGAAGACGGTGAACAGGGTGTCGTCGTAACGCTCCAGCTTGGGACGCTGGTGGGCGTGGACGGCGTCCTCCACGGCGAGCGGGTGAAGGCCGAACTCCCGTGCGATGACGGCGAATTCCTCCTCCGTCGGCTCGTGCAGGCCGATCCACGCGAAGCCGCCGCTCTCCCGCACCCGGAGCATCGCCTCGTGCGGGGTCGGGCAGGCGGACGCCTCGATGCGCCGTCCGTCGCGGTAGACCGCGCAGTCGACGACCGCGCTGGAGGCGGAGGGGTCGCGGGTGGTGTCGTAACCACCGCTGTAGGGAGCGCTGTTCTTGCGGAGGGACGGGCGCAGGGACGGGCGCACGGCGGCGCGCAGGTCGCGGATCATCGACATGGGCTGACTCCTTCACGGAGGGCCGTCGGCGGGGCGTGGAACAGCCCGGAATGGGGACGTGTGCTCACGTCCGCAAAGCGGGCGGCACCGCGCGGGCGCGATGACGGCATTCGCTACAGACAGGCAAAAACGAAAGGCTCTTCCGTGGTGCGAACTGCCGTGGGGTCTTGACCGCGAAGGGGTCAGATCACCGGGGGAAGGCGTCGTGCGGAAGAGCGGGCGGTACTGCACGGTCGACTTGGATCCATGGCAGTCCCCACCTCCTCCGGCCGGTCCCCCGTGAGGGACGACGTGTCGTCGGGACTGAGAGAGCGACGCTTCTGCGCGCTGTCCCGACCGGCGGCCAGGCTATCAGCCGCCCAAGGCCCAATCCCTTACTTTGCCCATTCGATACGCGCTCTATGCTCGCCGCATGGGAGAAATTCTTGCGCTGGTCGAGGCGCGGCTGCGGACGGCCCTGGGCGAGCCCGAGGCACGCGCCGGTGTGACGTTCCTCGGTACCGACCGCATCGAGGTGCTCCGCTTCATCGACGGTGACGTGGTGCGCTACGCCACGCTCGGCATGTCCGCCCAGCCGATGGCCGATCCCACCTCGCCGCTCGCCGATCCGGTGAAGGGCCCCCGGGCCGAACTCGTCCTGTCGGTACGGGCGGGGCTCGCCGACACCGACCAGGTGCTGCGTCCGCTCGCCGTGCTGGCCGCCTCCCCGCAGGTGGAGGGGCTGATCGTGGCCCCGGGCGCCTCGCTGGACCTCGGGCAGCCGCTGTGGACGGGGGCGCCGTTCAGCTCGGTGCTGGTCGCGGAGCCGGGCGGACTGGTCGAGGATCTGGAACTGGACGAGCCGTGTGAGCCGGTGCGCTTCCTGCCGTTGCTGCCGATGACGCACAACGAGGCCGCCTGGAAGCGGGTGCGGGGGGCGCAGGAGCTCCAGGAGCGCTGGCTGTCGCACGGGACGGACCTGCGGGATCCGCTGCGTACGTCCGTGGTGCTGGACTGAACCGCGGCCCCGGGGGCGCACCCGCCCGTCCCCGGGGCCCGGCCCGCCCGCGTACGCCGGTCAGCCGGCGAAGGCCGTGACGCCGTCCTCGGTGGCGTGCTTCGGCTCCAGCTCCCGGGCCTCGTGCGTCAGCGCCGTGCGCCGGATCCGGACGACGGCCGCTCCGGCCAGCGCGGCGAGCGCGGCGACGACGAACGGGATGTGGATGTCGCTCCACTCCTCGATCTTCGGGGCGAGGAAGGGTGCGGCGGCCGCGGCGAACCAGCGGACGAAGTTGTACCCGGCGCTCGCCACCGGACGCGGCGCGTCGGAGACGCCGAGCGCCAGCTCCGTGTAGACGGTGTTGTTCATGCCGATGAAGGCACCGGAGACGATCGTGCAGACGATGGCCGTGGTGTGGTCGCCGTATCCGAGGATCAGCAGGTCGGCGGCGAGCAGTACCAGCGAGGCGCCGACCACCTTCAGCGAGCCGAAGCGCTTCTGCAGCCGCGGGGCGACGAGCACCGAGAAGACCGCGAGCAGCAGGCCCCAGGCGAAGAACACCGCCCCCGACTTGTACGGGGTCATGTTCAGCACGAACGGGGTGAAGGCCAGGATCGTGAAGAACGCGTAGTTGTAGAAGAACGCCGAGGCCGCGACCGAGGCGAGACCGCCGTGGCCGAGCGCCTTGAGCGGGTCCAGCAGGGACGTCTTCCGCGCGGGCCTGGGCTGTTCGCGGAGGAAGGCGGCGATGCACAGGAAGCCGATCGCCATCAGGGCCGCGGTGCCGAAGAAGGGGTAGCGCCAGCTGGCGTCCCCGAGCAGCGCGCCGAGCAGCGGCCCGCACGCCATGCCGAGGCCGAGCGCCGACTCGTACAGCAGGATCGCGGCGGCGCTGCCGCCGGCCGCCGCGCCGACGATCACCGCGAGCGCGGTGGAGACGAAGAGCGCGTTGCCCAGGCCCCAGCCCGCCCGGAAGCCGACCAGTTCGGCGACGGAGGACGAGGTCCCGGAGAGCGCGGCGAAGACGACGACCAGGGCGAGGCCGGTCAACAGTGTCCGGCGGCCGCCGATCCGGCTGGAGACGAAGCCGGTGACGAGCATCGCGACCGCGGTGATCAGGAAGTACGAGGTGAACAGCAGCGACACCTGACTGGGCGTCGCTTCGAGCCCCTTGGCGATGGACGGCAGGATCGGGTCCACCAGACCGATCCCCATGAACGCGACGACGGACGCGCCCGCGGTCGCCCACACGGCCTTGGGCTGGCGCAGGATGCTTGACGCCCCCTCGTCGAACGGATCCTCTCCCGGCATGGGTTCTCTCGCTCTCCACTAGATCGTTGTGTTATACACAGAATAAGTTAGAGCGCCTAATAAGTGCAAGCTACATCTATTTTTGCGGACGAGAGCCACGCTGCGGACGGGTGATCGTCCTTGACGCGGGGAGGTCCGCGGAGGACCGTTGGCGGTTATGAGGGGCGAACCCAGTTGCCCGAAGTGCGGTGGCCGGGTCAGGGCGCCCGGTCTCTTCGCCGACTCCTGGCAGTGCCCTGCGCATGGTCAGATCCATCCGCTGCAGCCGGTGATCCCGCCCAGCGTCGAGGCGCTCGGCGTGGTCGTGCACCGCGCGCAGGTGCCCGTCTGGATGCCCTGGCCGCTCCCGGTGGGGTGGCTGTTCACGGGGGTCGCGTCCGCGGGGGACGACCGCAGCGGAGGCCGCGCGACCGTCGTCGCCTGCTCCGGCCCGGGGCCGCTCGGCGGCATGGGCGAGCTGCTGCTCGTCGCCGAGGAACTGGGCGTCGGCCTCGGTGCGCGCTACGCGGGGATCGAAGGACCCGACCCCGGCCCGCGTCTGTGCGTCGACGGACGGCCCGACGCCAAGGTCCTGGCCGCCGGACGCCCCACCCCTCTGTGGCACGTCAGGGGTGCCCCGGAGGACCGGGCGGTCTTCGCCGGTGAGGCGCGGGGGCTGTGGCTCTGGGCGATCGTCTGGCCCGAACAGGCGGGGCTGCTGCTCCACGACGAACTGGTACTGACCGATCTGCGTGACGCCGGGGGGGAGTCGGACCTCGTCCCGTGCGGGGCGCTCACACCCCGGCTGCTCAACGCTTCCGGCGGCCCTCCCCGGCAGGGGGCCGCCGGGGTATAGGGGGGCGGTTATCCTTGAGCGACCCGTCCGGCCACACCTGTCACTTTTCCCCGTCCTGTCCCCGCGAGTTCTGGAGTACGCGTCGTGCGCATAGATCTGCACACCCACTCCACCGCGTCGGACGGCACGGACACCCCCGCCGAACTGACGGCGGCCGCCGCGGCCGCGGGGCTCGATGTCATCGCGCTCACCGACCACGACACCGTCGGCGGACACCGGGAGGCCATCGACGCCCTGCCCGAGGGGCTCACCCTGGTCACCGGCGCGGAACTCTCCTGCAAGCTCGACGGCGTGGGCCTGCACATGCTGGCGTACCTCTTCGATCCCGAGGAGCCCGAGCTGGCCCGCGAACGCGAGCTGGTACGGGACGACCGGGTGCCGCGCGCCCAGGAGATGGTCCGCAAACTCCAGGCGCTGGGTGTCCCGGTGACCTGGGAGCAGGTCGCCCGCATCGCCGGGGACGGTTCGGTCGGCCGGCCGCACGTGGCCACCGCGCTCGTCGAACTCGGTGTCGTCGAGACCGTCTCCGACGCCTTCACGCCCGACTGGCTCGCGGACGGCGGACGGGCGTACGCCGAGAAACACGAACTCGACCCGTTCGACGCGATCCGGCTGGTCCGGGCGGCGGGCGGCGTCACCGTCTTCGCCCACCCGGCCGCCGTGAAGCGCGGCGCCGTGGTGCCCGAGTCCGCGATCGCCCGGCTCGCCGCCGCGGGGCTCGACGGCATCGAGGTCGACCACATGGACCACGACGAGCCCACCAGGGCCCGGCTGCGCGGGCTCGCCCGTGAACTGGGACTGCTGACGACCGGGTCCAGCGACTACCACGGCACCCGCAAGACCGTCCGGCTCGGCGAGTACACGACCGACCCCGAGATCTACGGCGAGATCACCCGGCGCGCCACGGGAGCCTTCCCGGTGCCGGGCGCCGGCGGAACCGGCCACTCGTAGTCCCCCGTTCGCGCGCTCGCGCACGAATCCGTACCGCACCCACCGCACACCGCTCCCGCGCGCCCGGCCGCCGTCATGCGGCAGGCCCCGGCCGCCGCTGAGGCTGCCCCGGCCCGCGGCCGCACACTCCCCGTACCGCCCGCTTCTCTCCTCGCAAGGCTCACTGTGTTCGACGTCGCTGTCTTCGGATCCCTTTTTCTCACGCTTTTTGTGATTATGGATCCGCCCGGAATCACTCCGATCTTCCTCGCGCTCACCGCGGGCCGCCCCGCCAAGGTGCAGCGCAAAATGGCGCTCCAGGCGGTCATGGTCGCCTTCGGGGTGATCGCCGTCTTCGGTCTGCTCGGCCAGCAGATCCTGGACTATCTGCATGTCTCCGTGCCCGCGCTGATGATCGCGGGCGGGCTGCTCCTGCTGCTCATCGCGCTGGACCTGCTGACCGGCAAGACCGATGAGCCGACCCAGACCAAGGACGTCAACGTCGCGCTCGTACCGCTGGGCATGCCGCTGCTGGCCGGGCCCGGCGCGATCGTCTCGGTCATCCTGGCGGTGCAGCACGCGGACGGGGTGGGCGGCCAGGTCTCGGTCTGGTCGGCGATCGTCGCCATGCACGTGGTGCTCTGGCTGACCATGCGCTATTCGCTGCTGATCATCCGGGTGATCAAGGACGGCGGCGTGGTGCTGGTGACCCGGCTCGCCGGAATGATGCTCTCGGCCATCGCCGTGCAGCAGATCATCAACGGCGTCACCCAGGTCATCCAGAACGCCTGATCCCGGGCGCGCACCACGCGCCCCGCACACCACAGCGCCCCCGCACGGACCTTCCGTGCGGGGGCGCTTCGTCTTTACGGCGCAATGCGTGACAAGGCGTTACGAAGCCGGACTGTCGGCCGGGCGGATATAGATGCGCTGGCCCACTGCCGCGGCCTGCTGCACGATCCGGTTGACGGAGGCGGCGTCCACGACGGTGCTGTCCACGGCGGTACCGTCGACATCGTCGAGTCGCATGATCTCGAAGCGCACAAGGCTTCCCTTCGTCTGATCCTCCTGCTGGAGAACTGCTGGGAGGACGGGGCGACCCCGTCCGCAAGGATGAAGAGCGCAAGGCATCGGCGTCTCGCGCTCCACAGGGGGTACAACGGCTTGCCCCCTGAAATCATTCCCTACGCTAAGGAAATTTTTTGGATGTCTAAGTACCCGCCAGTGGCTGCGCATGCGCAGACGATGAGGTCCGCATGAACGAGGCGGACGCAGAACCCTTCGGCCGGGCCGAGATCGAGGACCGCCTGGACCGCGCCAATCAGCTGCTCCAGCGCGTGCTGGCCGAGGTGTCGAAGACCCCCTCGACGCACGCGATCTTCGTGGACGCGGGCTATGTGTACGCGGCGGCCGGCCTGCTCGTCACCGGCACCGAGGACCGCCGCTCCTTCGACCTCGATGCGGAGGGGCTGATCGAGGCCTTCATCGACAAGGCCCGCACGATCTTCGCGGACAGCAGACTGCTGCGCGTCTACTGGTACGACGGGGCCCGGCGCCGCATCCACACCGTGGAGCAGCAGTCCATCGCCGAACTCCCCGACGTCAAGGTGCGGCTCGGCAACCTCAACGCCAACAACCAGCAGAAGGGCGTCGACTCCCTCATCCGCACCGACCTCGAATCACTCGCCAGACACCGCGCCATCAGCGACGCGGCCCTCGTCGGCGGCGACGAGGACCTGGTGTCGGCGGTCGAGGCGGCCCAGGGCTACGGCGCCCGCGTCCACCTCTGGGGCATCGAGGCCGCCGAAGGCCGCAACCAGGCCGAGCCACTGCTCTGGGAGGTCGACAGCCAGCGCACCTTCGACCTCGACTTCTGCCGCCCCTATGTCACCCGGCGGCCCGTCACCACGTACGAGGACGACACCCCGGCACCCTCGCGCGAGGACGTCCGCTTCGTCGGCGCGCAGATCGCCGCCACCTGGCTCTCCGCCCGCGGCCGTGAGTCCCTCGCCGACCTGCTGCCCGGACACCCCTATCTGCCGGGATCGGTCGACCAGGACCTGCTGGTGGAGGCGGAACGGCTGCTCCAGCACTCCCTGCGCGGCCACGCGCACCTGCGGCGCGCGCTGCGGGACGGGTTCTGGCAGCACCTCCAGGCGCAGTACTGAGGCACTGACGCGGCCCGGCCGCGCGGGCGACGCCGGCCACCGGGGCCCCGAAGGGGTGTCAGAGGCCGTCCCAGAACGCGGCCAGTGCGGCGGCCGTCTCCTGCGGCCGGGCCGTGTTGGGGGAGTGCTCGGCGCCCTCGACCGTGGTGCGGCGGGCCCCCAGCCGCCGCGCCATCGCGTCGAACTGCTCCACCGGCCAGACGTCGTCGCGCTCGCCGGAGATCACATGGACGGGGAGCGCGAGGGCGGCCAGTTCCGCCACCCGGTCCGGTTCGCCGGCCAGCTGGGCGCCGGTGGCGATCAGCTGCGCCGGGCTGTGCAGCAGCCAGCGGTGGCGCAGCGCCTCGCCGTCACCGGTGTCCACGTCCTGCGGCGGGTCGAGGGCCCGCATCGCCTCCCACACCTCGGCCATGCTCATCACCGACAGCGCGTCGCCGAGCATCTTCACCTTGTCCCGCTGGGCGGCGACGACCTCGGCGGGGCCCGAGGACATGAGCGTCAGGGAGCGGAAGGGGGTGGCGTCGAGCAGGACGGCGGCGCGGGCGATCTGCCCGCCGAGCGAGTGGCCGAGCAGGTGGACACGGCCGGGAGTGCCGTCGCCGTCCTCGGTGAGCGCGGCCGCCTGGGCGAGCACGTCGCGGGCCAACTCCTCCTGGACGTACGGCTCCTGACGGTCCGTTCCCCGGGTCTCGTACTGCCCCCGGCCGTCGACGGCGACCACGCGGTACCCGGCGTCGCAGAGCGGTTCGAGCAGGGCGATGAAGTCCTCCTTGCTGCCGGTGTATCCGGGCAGCAGCAGGGCGGTGGAGTGGGGTGCCCCGGTACGCGGTGCGGCATCCAGCACGGCGAAGTCCCCGCGTGCGGTTCGCAGCACACGGGCACGGGCACAGGAGGGCGGGGTGAAGGTGGGCGGCCGGCTCATACGACGAGGCTATCCCCGGATGTACGTATCACGCCCGGCAGCCGTACGGCCCCGCTCCCGCGAACTGCGGGAACGGGGCCGTACGGGAGCGATGCGCGGCTGTCAGCCCTCGGTCGTGGCCGCCTCGGCCTTGGCCGTCGCGCGGGTGGCCCGGCGGCGGCGCGGCTTGGCCGGGGCCTCCGCGTCGGCGGCCCCGCCCACCACGGCCTCGGCCTCGGCGACCACCGCGGCCTGTGTCGCGGTGACCGCGCGGGTCGCCCGGCGGCGGCGCGGCTTGGCCTCGGCCTCGTCGGCCGGAGCCTCGGTCACGGTCTCCGCGACGGCCTTCGCCCGCGTGGTCCCCGTCGCCGTGGTCTTCTTCGCCTTGGCGTCCGCCTTCGGCTTCGCTTCGGCCTTCGGCTCGGCCTTCGCCTCGGTCTTCGGCTTCGCGGCGGCGGTACGGGTCCGGCGGCGCGGCTTCGTCTCCGGCTCGGGCTCGGACGCCGGGGCGATCTGGAAGTCGACCTCGTCGACGGCCGGCTTCACGACCCGGGCGCGGCGGCGCGGCCTGGCGGCCGGCTCGGCCACCGGCTCGGCGAAGCCGACGGCGACGGCCACGGTCTGGAACTCGGCCGGTGCCTTGACGGCCGGTGCCTCGACCGCGGGGGTCCTGGCCGCAGGTGCCTGCGTGACCACGTCCTCCACCGGCTTCGCGGCGGCGGTACGGGTGCGGCGGCGGCGCGGCTTGCTCTCCGCCACGGGCTCCGCCTCGCTCACCACATCGGCGACTGGTGCCACATCGGCGACCGGTGCCGCGGGGGCCTCCACCACGGCCACAGCGGCCTCGGCGGCGGCCTCGGGGGCACCTACCCGGGTACGGCGGCGGCGACGCGGTGTACGCGGCTCCGCCGGACCCTCGGCGGCCTCAGGGACGACGGTGGCCTCGCCGGCCGGTGCGGGCACCGTGGCGGTGCCCTCCTCCAGCGTGGCTCCGCTGCGGGTGCGACGGCGCTGACGCGGCGTACGCGTACGCGGCTCGCGCTCCTCGCGGGCGGGGGCCGGTGCGCTCGCGGCGGACTTGCGGCCGCGGCCGCCCGTTTCGCCGAGGTCCTCGACCTCTTCCGCGCGCAGACCCGCACGGGTGCGCTCGGCACGGGGCAGTACGCCCTTGGTGCCCGCGGGGATGCAGAGTTCCTCGAAGAGGTGCGGCGACGTGGAGTACGTCTCCTGCGGGTCGGGGAACTTCAGGTCCAGCGCCTTGTTGATGAGCTGCCAGCGCGGGATGTCGTCCCAGTCGACCAGCGTGATCGCGATGCCCTTGGCGCCCGCGCGGCCGGTCCGGCCGATGCGGTGGAGGTAGGTCTTCTCGTCCTCCGGCGACTGGTAGTTGATGACATGGGTCACACCCTCGACATCGATACCGCGGGCCGCGACGTCGGTGCAGACGAGAACGTCCACCTTGCCGTTGCGGAACGCGCGCAGCGCCTGCTCGCGCGCGCCCTGGCCCAGGTCGCCGTGGACCGCGCCGGAGGCGAAACCGCGCTTCTCCAGCTGCTCGGCGATGTCGGCGGCCGTCCGCTTCGTACGGCAGAAGATCATCGCGAGCCCGCGGCCCTCGGCCTGCAGGATGCGCGAGACCATCTCGGGCTTGTCCATCGAGTGGGCGCGGTAGACGAACTGCGCCGTGTTCTTGACGGTCGAGCCCTCGTCGTCGGGCGACGTGGCGTTGATGTGCGTGGGCTGCGACATGTAGCGGCGCGCGAGGCTGATGACGGCGCCGGGCATGGTCGCCGAGAACAGCATGGTCTGGCGCTTCGGCGGCAGCATCGTGATGATGCGCTCGACGTCGGGCAGGAAGCCGAGGTCCAGCATCTCGTCGGCCTCGTCGAGGACGAGCGCGCGGATGTGGGACAGGTCGAGCTTGCGCTGGCCCGCCAGGTCGAGCAGCCGGCCCGGGGTGCCGACGATCACGTCGACGCCCTTCTTGAGGGCCTCGACCTGGGGCTCGTAGGCACGGCCGCCGTAGATCGCGAGAACGCGGACGTTGCGGACCTTGCCGGCGGTCAGGAGGTCGTTGGTGACCTGCTGGCACAGCTCACGGGTGGGAACGACGACCAGGGCCTGCGGGGCGTCGGTCAGCTTCTCGGGCGCGGCGCGCCCGGCCTCGACGTCGGCGGGGACGGTGACGCGCTCCAGGAGCGGCAGTCCGAAACCGAGCGTCTTGCCGGTGCCGGTCTTGGCCTGGCCGATGACGTCGGTGCCGGAGAGCGCTACGGGGAGCGTCATCTCCTGGATGGGGAACGGGGACATGATGCCGACCGCCTCAAGGGCTTCGGCCGTCTCGGAAAGGATCCCGAGGTCGCGGAACGTAGTCAGGGTGCTGCCTCTTCTGTGAGACGCGGTCCGAGGCGAACGCTGGGGGTCGTACCGTGCCGGGGTTGGTCATCCGGCCGTGGATGGGCCGGGTGGCGCGGGACCACTGCCGTCGCTCGAGCGCTCGTGCCGCTGAGGGGGCCCCTCATCTGCGGTCGTACGTGTCGTACGCCTCGCGTGGAGGGCTGTCGGGTCGGAGCCGATCGGGCCACCGACCGGGCATCCTCATTCAAGGTCGCGCCCCTGGCACAGGAAAATGCTCAGTAGACGCAATACCACTATACCCCGGATTCGCGCATGTGTGTTGGGCGAATTCATCGGAACGGTGTGATGTCCGTCGTCGGCCGGGCCTCTCGGTGCTCCGCCGAGAGGGCTATTGTGCGCTCCATGGAGACGCCTGACAACGCCGCTGAACCCGCCAACGAAGCGCCCGAATCCCCCGCACCCACCGGAATCGCCGCCCAGGACTGGGCCACCGCGTCCGCCGAGCCGCAGTACCGCGCCGCGGTCGTGGATCTGCTCGGCGCACTCGCCTACGGCGAGCTGGCGGCCTTCGAGCGGCTGGCCGAGGACGCCAAACTCGCACCGACTCTCGGTGACAAGGCGGAACTGGCGAAGATGGCCTCCGCCGAATTCCATCATTTCGAGCAGCTGACGGACCGGCTCACCGCGATCGAGACGGATCCGACGGCCGCGATGGAGCCGTTCGCCAAGGCACTCGACGACTTCCACCGGCAGACCGCGCCGTCGGACTGGCTCGAAGGCCTGGTCAAGGCGTACGTCGGTGACTCGATCGCCAGCGATTTCTACCGCGAGGTCGCGGCCCGGCTCGACACCGACACCCGCTCGCTCGTCCTCGCCGTGCTCGACGACACGGGGCACGGGAACTTCGCGGTCGAAAAGGTGCGCGCCGCGATCGAGGCCGAACCGCGGGTCGGCGGCCGGCTCGCGCTGTGGGCCCGCCGACTGATGGGCGAGGCGCTGTCCCAGGCCCAGCGGGTGGTCGCGGACCGGGACGCCCTGTCGACGATGCTCGTGGGCGGTGTGGCGGACGGATTCGACCTGGCCGAGGTCGGACGGATGTTCTCCAGGATCACCGAGGCCCACACCAAGCGGATGGCCGCGCTGGGTCTGGCCGCCTGATCCGTCTGATCCGTCTGGTCCCTCTGATCCGGCGGGCCCGCCCCGGCCCGGCGGGCCCGGCCGCACCGCCGGGGGGCCGGGCTACTGGGCCGCCGCCGACCGGCCGAGGCGGCGGCCGCGCGGCCGGATCAGCAGGGACAGGGTCACCGCCCCGACGAGCACCGCGCCGGTCAGGGTCGCCAGGACATGGCCGGAGCCCAGCGCCGTGTGGGTCAGATAGGCGCCGAACAGGGCGCCCAGTGTGCCGGTGAGGAACACGGGACGGCCGGACGGCAGACGGCCGGGCAGTGAACGGAGCGCCGCCCAGGACAGGGCGAGTCCGAGCACGACGGAGCCGAAGGTTTCCCAGATCACGGAGGATCACCTCGCGGGTTGTGCGGGGCGGGTAAGTCGGTCGAGGCGGTACTACCCGTGGGTCACCGGGCGCAACCCTCCCGCGAGCTGCGGAAACCCGGCCGAACGCACCCGGGGCACACGGAACCGGTACCGGCTCAGCGGGCCCCGGGGAAGCGGTCCCGGGGAGCCGGGGGAAAGCGGCCCCGGGAGCGCGGAGAAGCGGTCCGGGGAGCGCGGAGAAGCGGTCCGGGGAGCGCGGAGAAGCGGTCCGGGGAGCACGGAGAAGCGGGGGGGGGGGGGGCCCCCCCCCCCCCCCCCCCCGGGGCCGCGGGGGGGGGGGGGCCCCCCCCCCCCCCCCCCCCCCCCCCCCCCGCGGGGGGCGCCCCCCGC
>NZ_JBITUB010000002.1:0-544084 GCF_044542225.1 Streptomyces sp. NPDC079020 | reverse complement strand
TAGGGGGGGGGGGGGGGGGGGGGGGGGGGGGGGGGGGGGGGGGGGGGGGGGGGGGTGTGGGGGGGGGGGGGGGGGGGGGGGGGGGGGGGGGTGCCGGGGGGGGGGGGGGGGCCGCCCCCCCCCCCCCCCCGCTTCTCCGTTCACTGCGTCGTGTCGGCTACAGCGCGCCGAACCCCACACGCCGGGTGCTGGGCTCGCCGATCTCCACGTACGCGATCCGGTCGGCCGGCACCAGGACCTTGCGGCCCTTGTCGTCCGTGAGGCTGAGCAGCTGCGCCTTGCCGTTGAGAGCTTCGGCGACCGCGCTCTCGACGTCCTCGGCGGAAAGTCCGCTCTCCAGCACGATCTCGCGGGGCGTGTGCTGCACCCCGATCTTGACCTCCACGGCTATGTCCCTCCGACGGTCAGTCCCTGCGCGGTGAGCCGCGCCGTACGCAGCCACACTAGCCCGCAGGTGCCGGAGGTCATGGCCCGACCGGCAACGCCCGCAGCGAACACGATCGGCCGCAGCCGTCGGTCAGTGCTGATCGATGCCGTGCAGCGGGAAACCCGCGATGCCGCGCCAGGCGAGCGAGGTCAGGAGCTGGACCGCCGTGTCGCGCGGGATGCTGGAGCCGCTGGAGAGCCAGTAGCGGGCCACCACCTGCGACACACCGCCCAGGCCGACCGCGAGCAGCATGGACTCGTCCTTGGACAGTCCCGTGTCACCGGCGATGACGTCGGAGATGGCCTCCGCGCACTGGAGGGAGACCCGGTCGACCCGCTCGCGGACCGCGGGCTCATTGGTCAGGTCGGACTCGAAGACCAGCCGGAAGGCGCCGCCCTCGTCCTCCACGTACGCGAAGTAGGCGTCCATCGTCGCCTCGACGCGGAGCTTGTTGTCCGTCGTGGAGGCCAGCGCCGTGCGCACGGCGTGGAGCAGCGACTCGCAGTGCTGGTCGAGCAGGGCCAGATAGAGCTCCAGCTTGCCCGGGAAGTGCTGATAGAGCACCGGCTTGCTGACCCCGGCACGCTCGGCGATGTCGTCCATGGCCGCGGAGTGGTAGCCCTGCGCGACAAAGACCTCCTGCGCGGCCCCCAGCAGCTGATTGCGTCGGGCGCGGCGGGGCAGCCGGGTGCCCCGCGGGCGCGCTGCCTCTGTCTGCTCGATGGCTGTCACGCCGCCTCCCAAATTTGTGATCAAACACAGCCGTTTTCCGTACACGCTGCGCCGTACAGCCATCGTACTTTTCGGTAACCCGGGTGCGCGCGGCGCGGACGCAGAATTTCACGGACCGGACGACTGCGGTAGCCACAGAATCATCGAGTCAGGGAGCAAAGCGGGGCGAATTAGCGGTAATCGTCTTCGTCCTGTGCGACTGTCCGGCTCTGTTCCGCGGCATCCGCCTCATTGACGGTGTCCCGGTCGATGTCCGTCAGCGGCTCGTCGGCCCGCTGCTGGAGGTCGGTCCGCTGCTCGGCGGCGTCGGCTTCGGGGGTCTCCGGGTCCGCCGCGTCCGGCTGAATGTCCTCGAAGGTCTCCGGGTCGCTCGGGTCGACCGTCATGGTGGCTCCCTTCCTTCCCTTGAAGCCTAGGAGCAACCCTCCCGCGCCGCGATGTTTCCTGTGACCGCGAACACATGAATCAGCGCGTGATCGTCTCGTAACATTGCCCGCATGTCTTCGACCGAGCTGCCGGGTACCCGCGTCGCCGCCGCAGCGGTGGCCCCCACGGTCAGTGCCGTCAGGGTCGCGGAGGGCGAGAAGCTGCGCTCCGTCTCGCTGCCGGGACTCAGTCTGACCGTCCGTGCCCGGCCGGCGGAGCGGGCCGGGCTGGCTCCGGCGCTCTATGTGCACGGGCTCGGCGGCTCCTCGCAGAACTGGTCGGCGCTGATGCCGCTGCTGGCGGACGTGGTCGACGGCGAGGCCGTCGACCTGCCGGGATTCGGGGACTCGCCGCCGCCGGACGACGGCAACTACTCGGTGACCGGACACGCCCGTGCGGTGATCCGGCTGCTGGACGCGGGAGGGCGCGGACCCGTCCATCTCTTCGGCAACTCCCTGGGCGGCGCGGTCGCCACCCGGGTCTCCGCCGTCCGCCCCGACCTGGTGCGCACCCTGACCCTGATCTCGCCCGCGCTGCCCGAGATCAGGGTGCAGCGGCCCGCCCTGCCGACCGGGCTGCTGGCGATCCCCGGAGTCGCGGGTCTGTTCTCCCGGCTCACCAAGGACTGGACGGCGGAACAGCGCACGCGCGGGGTCATGGCACTCTGTTACGGCGATCCGGCGCGGATCTCCGAGGAGGGCTTCCGTCACGCGGTGGCCGAGATGGAGCGACGGCTGGAACTGCCGTACTTCTGGGACGCCATGTCGCGCTCCGCACGGGGCATCGTCGATGCCTATACGTTGGGCGGGCAGCACGGGCTGTGGCGCCAGGCCGAGCGGGTGCTCGCACCGACCCAACTGGTGTACGGCGGACGGGACCGGCTCGTCTCGTACCGGATGGCACGCAGGGCGTCCGCGGCCTTCCGCGATTCGCGGCTGCTGGCACTGCCCGACGCCGGGCACGTGGCGATGATGGAGTACCCGGAGGCGGTCGCCCAGGCGTTCCGGGAACTGCTCGACGAATGTGGCGGGAGCTGATCCGGGGCGTGGGACGACACAGCCGAAAGGGCCCCGAGGCCACCCGTCCGGAGGCCCCGGCCGCACCGGACCCGGGCGGCGAGCGCGCGACACCCCGCCCCGCACCGGGCAGCGGGCGGCGCAGGCGGACGGCCCCCGGGCCGCCCGGGGGAGAGGGACACACCCCGTTCCACGAGGCCCCGCAGGTCCGCGGTGGCCACCCCGAACAGCGTGAACAGGGCGGCGGCTGGGGAGCCGGACCGCAGCACCCGTGGTCCGAGGACCGGCAGGCGCCGGGCCGGCCGGCCGTTCCGGGCCAGGGCGGACCGCCCTACCAGTACGCCGGACCTCCCGGGCCCACCGCCCGTCAGGAGGCCGTGGCGCGCCAGGTCTCGGCCCAGCGGGCGGCGCAGCGCGCGGCCGACGGGCGTACGGCGGCCCGGCCCGCACCCGGCGGCGCCCCGCTGATACCGGGCCCGCGCAGGGAGTTCGTCGACGCCTTCGACACCGTGGAACCCTCCGCCGCACCGCCCTCCGGGAAACCGGGGGCAGCGGTCTCTCCCGCCGGCCCGCGCCTCCCGGACACCGACGGCCCGGACGGCACCCGGGGCCCGGACGGCACCCGGGGCCCGGACGGCACCCGGGGCCCGGACGGCACCCGGGGCGCCGGTGACCGTGCCGGCTCGGGTGCCCGCCGGGGCGGCCTGGGCCGGACCGTCACCGGTATCGCCGCCGCGGCGGTGACCACCGTGCTCGCGGTCGTGGTGGCCGGACAGGTGGCCCAGGACGCCGAGGAGCGATCGGGCACCCCGCGGACGGCGGGTGTGGACCGGGACGACACCGGGGGCAGCTCCCGCTCCGACGCCCGGCCCGCTCCCAGGGCGGAGGAGCCCGCGGTGAAGCCCCTTTCGTACGCGGAGAAACTGGCCAAGCCCTATCCGCTCGATCCGAAACTGAAGGCGACCGGGAAATTCGACGCCGTTCCGGGGCTGGCGAAGGCGCCGGGCAAGGGGCAGAAGTACCGCTATCGCGTCGACGTGGAAAAGGGACTCGCTCTCGACGGCGGTTTCTTCGCCGATGTCGTTCAGAAAACACTGAATGACGACCGGAGTTGGGCGCACGACGGTGCGATGACATTCGAGCGGATTTCCTCCGGCGAACCGGATTTCGTGATAACGCTGGCCAGCCCGGGGACCACCGCCGACTGGTGCGCGAAATCCGAACTGGATATCACCGTCGACAATGTCTCCTGTGACTCCGCCGCGACCCCCCGGGTCATGATCAACGCCTATCGGTGGGCGCAGGGCTCGTCCACGTACGGCCCGGACGCATTGCTGGCCTACCGTCAGATGCTGATCAATCACGAGGTCGGCCACCGTCTCGGCCACGACCACGAGAGCTGTGACACACCGGGCTCGCTGGCTCCCGTGATGCAGCAGCAGACGAAGTCCCTGAATGTGGGCGGGATCAAATGCAGGGCCAACCCGTGGGTGCACCCCGGCAGTTGATCCGCATTGTCCACATACTGGGATGGGCGTCTCATTCCGCGTTGACATCGCCCCGGCCGGTCGTTCATATTTCTCGACATGTCACGCAACCTGGTCACTTCCGAGCGCGCCGCCATCGAGCTGGCGCTCATCGGCGTGGCCGGGCATTGCGTAGCCGACGTTCTCTGTCGCTGACGCCCGCCCGAGCGCGCGTCGACCCCTTCCTCCGTGAGCCCGTTCAGGGCTCCGCCGAGCCCGCCCGCGGGCTCCATGGATCGCCCTTGACCGCCGCGCCCGGCACCTTCCGTCCGTAGGCGCGGCTTTTCGGCATTCTTCGGCACTCCGGTGTCCCGGTCTCCCCTCTCGCTGCCGCCTGCACGGGTCATTTTTCTGCTTTCTTCACCTTCATCCTGCTTGCAGGACACCCGAGAGGTCACCTTCCGATGCGTCAACCGTCCGTCATATCGCGCCGCGTGGCAGCGGCAACCGTGGGTCTCGTACTGGCTGCGGGTGCCGCGGCCTGCGGGCCCGAGGACAGCAAGGGCGGCGAGGGCAGCTCCGGCGCCGAGGGCAAGCCGCAGAAGGGCGGCACCCTCACCGTCCTCAACAGCAACCCGCAGCAGGACTTCGACCCCGCCCGGCTCTACACCTCCGGCGGCGGCAACGTCCCCTCGCTCGTCTTCCGCACGCTCACCACCCGCAACCGCGAGGACGGCGCGGAGGGCGCGAAGGTCGTCCCCGACCTGGCCACCGACCTGGGCACGCCCAGCAAGGACGCCACCGTCTGGACGTACACCCTCAAGGACGGCCTGAAGTACGAGGACGGCACCGCGATCACCTCCGCGGACATCAAGTACGGCATCGAACGCTCCTTCGCCGCCGAACTCTCCGGCGGCGCCCCGTACCTGCGGGACTGGCTCATCGGCGGGGCCGACTACCAGGGCCCGTACAAGGACAAGAAGGGCCTCGACTCCATCGAGGTGCCCGACGCGAAGACCATCGTCTTCCACCTCAACAAGCCCGAGGGCGAATTCCCCTATCTCGCCACCCAGACCCAGACGACCCCGGTGCCCAGGGCCAAGGACAAGGGCACCAAGTACGAGGAGCACCCCGTCTCCTCGGGTCCGTACAAGGTCGTCAGCAACGAGAACGACGGCGAGCGGCTCGTCCTGGAGCGCAACCCGCACTGGTCGGCCGACACCGACGAGGAGCGCAAGGCCTACCCCGACCGGATCGACGTACGCTCCGGGCTCGACTCCGCCGTCATCAACCAGCGGCTCTCCGCCTCCCAGGGCGCCGACGCCGCGGCCGTCACCACCGACACCAACCTCGGCCCGGCGGAACTCGCCAAGGTCACCGGCGACAAGAAGCTCGCCGTCCGCGTCGGCACCGGACACTTCGGCTACACCAACTACATCGCCTTCAACCCGAAGGTGAAGCCGTTCGACAACCCGAAGGTGCGCCAGGCGATCTCGTACGCCGTCGACCGCTCCTCCGTGGTCAACGCGGCGGGCGGCTCCTCGCTCGCCGAGCCCGCCACCACCTACCTGCCGAACCAGAAGTCCTTCGGCCACACGCCGTACGACCACTTCCCGGCCGGGAAGACGGGCAACGCCGAGAAGGCCCGGGAGCTGCTGAAGGAGGCCGGTTACGCCAAGGGGCTGACCGTCACCCTGACCCACTCGAACGACAGGGACTTCGAGACCAGCCCGGAGATCGCCACCGCCCTCCAGGCCGCGCTGAAGAAGGCGGGCATCACGGTCGAGCTGCGGGGTCTGGAGAGCAACGACTACTCCGACACCACCCAGAGCGCCACCAAGGAGCCCGGCTTCTTCCTCGCCCACTGGGGAGCCGACTGGCCCTCCGGCGGCCCGTTCCTCGCCCCGATCTTCGACGGCCGGCAGATCGTCGAGGACGGCGCCAACTTCAACTCCGGCTTCCTGAACGACCCGGCGGTCAACAAGGAGATCGACGAGATCAACAAGCTCACCGACCTGAGCGCCGCCGCCGAGCGCTGGGGCGCGCTCGACAAGAAGATCGGTGAGCAGGCCCTGACCGTGCCGCTCTTCCACCCCGTCTACAAGCGGCTCGTCGGGCAGGACATCAAGAACGTCGTCATCAGCGACTGGACCGGCGTCCTCGACATCTCCCAGGTCGCGGTCAAGTAGCCATGTCGGAAGCACTTCTGGTCCAGGAGGCGGGAGCGGCGGCCGCCGCCGCCCCCGCCTCGGGGGCCCGGCTGTTCTGGCGGAGGCTGCGCGCCCAGCGCGCGGCCACCGCCGCGGCGGTCGTGGTCCTCCTGCTCGTCCTGGTCGCACTCGCCGCGCCGCTGCTCACCGCGCTGGCGGGCCAGGACCCCAACACCTACCACCCCGACCTCGTCGACTCGGCGGCCGGCGGGGTCCCCATCGGCCCGTTCGGCGGCATCAGCGCGGATCACTGGCTCGGTGTCGAACCCCAGACCGGCCGCGACCTGTTCGCCCGTATCGTCCACGGAGCCCGGGTCTCGCTCGGCGTCGCCGTCGTCGCCACGGTCCTCCAGATCGCGATCGGCCTGGTCGTCGGCCTCGCCGCGGCCCTCGGCAGCCGCTGGGTCGACCAGGTCCTCAGCCGGATCACCGACATCAACGTGGCCCTGCCGATCATGGTCATCTCCCTGGCGCTCCTCGCGATCGTCCCGGAGACCTTCCCCCGCCCCGTACTGATCGCCCTGGTCATCGGCGGGATCAACTGGGCGGGTACCTCGAAGATCGTGCGGGCCCAGGCCCTCGCCCTGAAGTCCCTCGACTTCGTCTCGGCGGCCCGGCTCAGCGGCCGGGGCAAGTGGAGCATCGCCCGGCGCGAGCTGCTGCCCGCGCTGGCCGCGCCCGTCATCACGTACGCCGCGCTGATGTTCCCCACCAACATCGTCGTCGAGGCGGCCCTGTCCTTCCTCGGCGTCGGCATCAAACCGCCCACACCCTCCTGGGGACAGATGCTCACCGAGGCCGACACCTGGTACCAGGCGGCGCCCACCTATCTCCTGCTCCCCGCCGGACTGCTCTTCGTCACCGTGCTCGCGCTGACCGTTCTCGGCGAGGGCGTCCGCACGGCGCTCGACCCGCGCGCCGCGTCCCGGCTGCGGATCGGCACCGGACGCGGGGAAGCGGAGAAGTCCGGGGCGGCGACGCCCGTGACGGTGGCGCGGCCGGCGAATGCGGAGAAGCCCGCCGAGCCCGTCACGCACGCTGGGGGACACCCTGAGGAGGACCGGGGATGACCGGATTTCTGCTGCGGCGGTTCGGCGGAGCCGTCTTCGTCCTTCTCTCGCTCACCGTCATCCTGTACGCGATCTTCTACGTCGCTCCCGGCGATGTCGCCCAGATCGCCTGCGGGCCGCGCTGCTCACCCGCCCAGGTCGCCCAGGTCACCGAGCAGCTGCGGCTGGACGACCCGGTGTACGTGCAGTACTGGCACTTCCTCCAGGGCATCGTCGCCGGACGCGACTTCTCCACCGGCACCGGCGTCGAGCACTGCTCCGCGCCCTGCCTCGGAATCTCGTACCAGAGCGACCAGCAGGTCACCCAGCTGATCCTGGCCAAGCTGCCGGTCACCGCGTCCGTCGTGATCGGCGCCTTCGTGGGCTGGATCCTGCTCGGCGTCGGCACCGGGGTGCTGTCCGCCTGGCGGCGGGGCCGGATCACCGAGCGGGTGCTGACCTGGCTGACCCTGGCCGGCACCGCCACGCCCGTCTTCGTGATCGGGCTGCTGCTCATCATCGTCTTCTGCTCCACGCTCCAGTGGCTGCCGTCGCCGACGTACGTACCGTTCACGGAGGACCCCGAACAGTGGGCCTGGGGACTCCTGCTGCCCTGGGTGTCGCTGGCTCTGATCGAGTCCGCCAAATACGCCCGGCTGACCAGGAGCTCCATGCTGGAGACGCTCGCCGAGGACCATGTGCGCACGTTCCGCGCGTACGGCGTCGGCGAGCGCGCCATCATCGGGCGGCACGCGCTGCGCGGCGCCCTCGCACCCGTGATCGCGCTCAGCGCGCTCGACTTCGGATCGATGTTCGGCGGCGCGGTCCTGACCGAGTCGCTCTTCGGCATCCCCGGCATCGGGCGCGAGATGGTGCACGCCGTCAAGGTCGTCGACCTGCCCGTCGTCGTCGGGATGGTGCTGGTGACCGGCTTCTTCGTGGTGCTCGCCAATGCCGTCGCGGACGTCCTGTACGCGCTGGCCGACCGACGGGTGGTCCTGTCATGACATCTTCCTCCCCGCTGGTCGAGGTCAGGGACCTCACCATCGACTTCGGTGACGTCCGGGCGGTGGACGGGCTCTCCTTCGGTCTGGAGGCGGGCGGCGCACTCGGCGTCGTCGGCGAATCCGGCTCCGGCAAGAGCGCGTCCGCGTACGCCCTGCTCGGACTGCACCGGGGCACGGGCGCACGGGTCGGCGGTTCGATCCGCGTCGCCGGTACGGACGTGGGCGCCGCGGACGATGCCGCGCTGCGGGCGCTGCGGGGGGCGAAGGCCGCCATGGTCTTCCAGGACCCGCTGTCCTCGCTCGACCCGTACTACACGGTCGGCGACCAGATCGCCGAGGTGTACCGGGTGCACAACTCCGTCTCCGGGCGGGCCGCCCGCGCCCGCGCCGTCGAGGTGCTGGACCGGGTCGGCATCCCGGACGCGGCACGCCGGGCCCGCTCCCGGCCGCACGAGTTCTCCGGCGGCATGCGGCAGCGGGCGCTCATCGCGATGGCGCTGGCCTGCGAACCGCGGCTGCTGATCGCGGACGAGCCGACCACCGCCCTGGACGTGACCGTGCAGGCCCAGATCCTGGACCTGCTGCACGGGCTGCGGCACGAGACGGGCATGGGTCTGCTGCTGGTCACCCATGACGTGGGAGTGGCGGCGGAGAGCGTCGACGAGGTGCTCGTCATGCGGGCGGGCCGCGAGGTCGAACGAGGCCCGGTCGCCGAGGTGCTGGGCACCCCGCGCGAGCCGTACACCAGGGAACTGCTCGCGGCGGTCCCCCGGGTCGACGTGAAGCGGGTGGTGCCCGCCGGGGTGACGGTGCCCGTGCCCTCCGGTGGGGGTGCCGCCGCCCCGGTGCCAATGCCGCGCGACGGGGCGGCCGGCGCCGCTGCCGGCGCGCCGCCGCTGCTCGAAGCGGTGGATCTGCGGCGCGAGTTCGGCCGCGGGCGTGCCCGGGTCACCGCCGTGGACGGGGTCTCGCTCACCGTGCACGCCGGGCGGACGCTCGGCATCGTCGGTGAGAGCGGCAGCGGCAAGACGACGCTGGGGCGGATGCTGGTGCGGCTGCTCGATCCGACGGCGGGCCGGCTCCGTTACGGGGGTACGGAGATCGGCTCGCTCTCGGAGAAGGGTCTGCGGCCGCTGCGCCGCGAGCTCCAGATGGTCTTCCAGGACCCCGTCGCCTCGCTCAACCCGCGCCGCTCGATCGGTGAATCCGTCGCCGACCCGATCCGGGCGGCGGGGGAGCGTGACGAGAGCCGCATCCGGGACCGGGTGGGCGAGCTGCTGGAGCGTGTGGGCCTGGACCCCGGCCGGTACGAACGCTATCCGCACGAGTTCAGCGGCGGACAGCGCCAACGCGTCGGGATCGCCCGCGCGCTGGCCGCCGAACCCCGGCTGATCGTCTGCGACGAACCGGTCTCCGCGCTCGATGTCACCACCCAGGCGCAGGTCATCGCGCTCCTGGCCGAGCTTCAGCGCGAGCTGGGCATCGGCATGGTCTTCATCGCGCACGACCTCGCGGTCGTCCGGCAGGTCAGCGACGAGGTCGCGGTGATGCGCCGGGGGGCCGTCGTCGAACACGGATCCGTCGACGAGGTCTACGGTTCGCCCCGGCATGCGTACACGAAGCAGCTCCTGGCGGCCGTGCCGGCCCTCGATCCGGGGCTCGCGGCGGTGCGCCGGGCGGCCCGCAGGGAGTTGGCCGCTGCCTGACCCTGTGTAGCAGAACGGCCCCATAGCGCGACGGAACGCCGTCGGGCCGGGAAAGTTACGACGGTTCACCCCTTTCGGTGGTGCGACGGACAACCGTCCGTCGCGCCACCGGCGTATCCGCTTACGGTCTTCCCGCTGCGAGTCGCCATTCCAACGGCGGCCGCCCACAAGGGAGATCGGGGTGTGCTCGTGCGGATCGGACTGCTCACCGACGGTGGTTATCCGTATACGTCCGGTGAGTCCGGGCTCTGGTGCGACCGGTTGGTGCGCGGTCTGCCCCAGCACGAGTTCGACCTCTTCGCGCTGAGCCGCTCCGCCCACCAGGAGGAACAGGGCTGGGTCCGGCTCCCGCGCCGGGTGAGCCGGGTGCGCACCGCGCCGCTGTGGGCGCCCGAGGACGGCACCCTGCGCGGCAGCGGCGAACGCGGGCTCCTGGCCCGGCTCGTGACGGGGGGCCGGGGCTCGTACGGCAGGCGCGAGCGACGGCGCTTCACGGCGTACCTGACGGCGCTCGCCACGGCGGTCTGCGCGACCGGTTCCGGCACAGGCGCGTCCGGTTCCGGCACGGGCACGGGCGGCTCCGGCGCTACCGGCTCCGGTACGGGCCGTTCCGGCACCGGCGGTTCCGGTACGGGCACGGCGGTGTCCGGCGCGTGCCCGGAGGAGCCGGCCGCGCCCGTCACCTCCGCCGCGCTCTTCGCTCACGGCCTCTACGGTCTGGCCGAGCTGGCGAGGGAACACGGCGGGCTGAGCCGCGCCCTGCGTTCGGAGACGACCGTACGCGTCCTGGAATCGGCGTGCCGGGCCCGTGGCACGGGCCGGACCGTCCAGAGCGCCGCCGTCCGCGACCATCTGGTCTTCGCGGCCGAACTGGAACGGATCCTGCGCCCGCTCTCCCTCGACTGGTACGACCGGGAGAGCCTCGGCGCGGTCGATGTCTGCCACGCGGCCTCGGGCGGCGCCGCCGCTCTGCCGGGGCTCCTGGGCAAACGCTTCTTCGGGGTGCCGCTGCTGGTGACGGAGCACAGCGTGCCGCTGCGGGCGCACTACCTGGCCGCGCCCGACGCCCCCTTCGGCGCGCCGGTGCATGCCCTGCTCGCGAACTTCCACCGGCGGCTGGCCGCCGAGGTCTACCGGCAGGCCGGGATCATCACCGCCGGCAGTACCGATGTACGCCGCTGGCAGGAGCGGTGCGGAGCCGACAGCGCCAAGCTGCGCACGGTCCACCCAGGCATGGCGGCCGACGGCTTCACGGACGTCGGGGAGGGCGACGGCCCCGGCGGCCCGGACACGCTGGTCTGGGCCGGCCGGATCGAGCCCGCCAAGGACCTGATCTCCCTGCTCCACGCGTTCGCCGAGGTCCGCCGCGCCGAACCGGGCGCCCGGCTGCGGATCTTCGGGGTCCCGGCCGAGGACGCCGGGAGCGTCACGTACCTCGCGCACTGCCGGGCCCTGGCCGCCCGGCTCTTCCCCGACGCCACCGGTGCGCACGCCGGGGGCGACGGCCCGGTGTCCTTCGAGGAGACCGGCGGCCCCGAGGCCCCCGGTCCCGCCGAGGCGTACGCGGCGGGCGGTGTCGTCGTGCTGTCCAGCGTGGCCGAGGGCTTCCCGTCCGGCCTGGTCGAGGCGATGCTCTGCGGCCGGGCCACCGTCTCCACGGACGTGGGCGCGGTCGTCGAGGTCATCGGCGGTACGGGACTCGTGGTGCCCCCGCGCAATCTGCGGGCGCTCGCCGATGCCTGCGTCACGCTGCTGCGCGACCCCGGGCGGCGGGCACGCCTGGGTGCGGCCGCGCGAGCGAGGGCGCTCGAACTCTTCACCGTCGAACAGAATCTCGCGGCATTTCGTGGCATCTATCTGGAGCTGATCTCGCGCTCCCCGGTGCTCAGGGAAGCGGACGAGGTGGCCGCGGACGGCGGACCCCGCCCCTTCGCCACACCCCCGGAGGCCCAGGTGCCCGGCCGCTGGACACAGCCCGTCCCACGGGTGTCCCTGCGGGCCGCCGATGCCGGTCCCGAAGCCGGACCGGGTCCCGAGGGCGTGTGCGAGGGGGCGGCATGCGCCGCGGGTGCGGGTGCCGCGGGACGGGGGGACGGCGATGCGTGACCACCTGACGGGCCACGACCAGGGAGGTTTCCCGATGGGCCGACCCATCGAAGGGCACGGCGTCCGCGACGCCCGGGATTCGTGCACGGAGGTGCTGGTGCCGACGTCCCGGACGGCCTCGGCGGCAGCGACCGGCTCCGTCACTTCGGCGACCTCGGTCACCGCGCTGTCCGATGTCTCCGAACCTCCATGGGGCCTGTCGGCCGGCACGAAGCCGCCGGACGGGGAGCACCCGCCGCACGGGGAGCAACCCGCACCGCAGGTCCCCGCGTCCGTCTCGTCCCTGTCCAAGGGCCCTGCGGCGAAGAAGCCCGGAGCGGCCGAAGGCTCCGGACCCGCCGATGCCCGCCGCGGACCCGCCGACCCCGTGAAGCCGCTCATGCGCCGCCACCGCGATCTGTGCGAACGCGCTGTCGACGCCCTGGAGATCGCCGCCGGTCTGGAGGCCGACGGCCTCACCGACCGTACCGCCGCCCGCTACCGGCACCGCGATGTCTTCGCGCTCGCCGAGGAGCTGTACGCCCGGGTCCCGGGCGTACCGGCGGAGCGCGTCGCCCCGTCCGGCCCGCGGGCGGGACCGGACACCGAGGCACGGGCGGCCTGGACGCTGCTCGCACTGCTGCCGGGCGCCGCCTGCCTGGCGACCGCGGGTGTGCTGCGGGCCACGGAAGGCGTCCTCGGCGGGGGAGCGCGAGGCGCGGTGACCGCCCTCGGCGTGCTCCTGGCGCTGCTGGCCCTGCGGATGTGTCTGCGGCGCGGACCGCTGCGCGCCCCCGAGGGGACCGGCCGCAGCGCGCTGTACGGCTGCTGGCTGCTCGGCTACGCCGTGTACGGCGAGGAGTTGCTCGCCCAGGTCATCAGCGGTGGCCCCGACGGGCCCTGGGCCGCGACGCCCGCGCCGCTGCTCGGGCTCGCCCTCGCGGTGGCCCCCGCCGCGTGGTGCGCGCACCTCTTCTCCGTACACGCGCGCCGCCAACTGACCGGAAGCCGCGTGCTGAAGGAGTTCGGCGCGGGTGTGCGCCCCCTGCTCCTCGGTGCCGTCGCACTCTTCCTGTGCGCGCTCGTGCCCCTGCTGCTCCTCGCCGATCTCGGGTACGGCGGCGGTGGCACGCCCGTCGCCGTCACCGCGCTCGGCCTCCTGTTCTTCCTGGCCCGGCTCCTCAGCGCGCACGGCTGCCCGGAACCCGCCACCACCGGGCTCGCCGCGGCCTGTGCCGTCGAAGCGGCGGCCCCCGCCCTGATCCTCGCCGGGCGGCTGCCCGGCCTCGACCTCCTCGCCCGGCCCGTGAACGCCCTGGTCACGGTCGCCGGAACCGGAGCCGTACCCGCCCTCGCCTGTGGAGCCGCCGCCCTGGGGCTGCTGATCCACGCCGCGGTCGCCCTCTCCCGGGCGTCCGCCCACACGAGGGCCTGACCACCCCGCCGCACCACCGCACCTTCCCGCGGAGCCGACGCCGCGGGCCCACCCCGCATCGTATGCAACTGCCCCAAGGAGACACCGGACATGACCGCCCAGAACCCCGCACCGGCAGCCAGCCGTCGGCACCGAAGGGGTGCATGATGAGGGTGCTGCTGCTCGGAGCCAATGGATTCCTCGGCCGATTCGTCGCCGACCGCCTGCTCGCCGACCCCGCCGTCCACCTCACGGCACTCGGCCGGGGCGACGACGCGGACGTCCGGTTCGACCTCGCGGGCGGCAGCCCGGGAGCGCTCACCCGCTTCCTGGACGCCGTGCACCCCGGGGTCGTCGTCAACTGCGCGGGCGCCACCCGCGGCGGTGCCCGCGACCTGACCAGGCACAACACCGTTGCCGTCGCCACCGTCTGCGAGGCCCTGCGCCGCAGCGGCTGCGGGGCCAGGCTCGTCCAGGTCGGCTGCGCCTCCGAGTACGGGCCCTCGCAGCCCGGCTCCTCCACGGCCGAGGACGCCATCCCGCGCCCCGGCGGCCCGTACGGCGTCAGCAAACTCGCCGCCACCGAACTCGTCCTCGGTTCCGGTCTGGACGCCGTGGTGCTCAGAGTGTTCTCACCGGTCGGCCCCGGCACCCCGGCGGGCTCCCCGCTCGGCCGGCTCGCCGAGGCCATGCGCCGGGCCATGCAGTCCGGCGACGGTGAGCTCAAGCTCAGCGGCCTCGGTGTGCAGCGCGACTTCGTCGACGTACGGGACGTGGCGCGCGCCGTGCACGCCGCCTCGCTCTCCGCCGCCCAGGGCGTCGTCAACATCGGCACCGGACGGGCCGTCCGGCTGCGCGACGCGGCCGCCGTTCTCGCCAGGGTCGCCGGGTACGCCGGCGCGCTCCACGAGCTGGACACGCCCCCGGCCCGTATCCCCATCGGCGCCCCCCGCGCCTCCACCGAATCCGTCGTCGAGCATCTCTCGGCCACCCCGTCCCCCTACCCGGACGGCTGCGGAGCCTGGCAGCAGGCCGATGTCCGCACCGCCCGGGACCGGCTCGGCTGGCGGCCGCGGATCAATCTGGAGGAGTCCCTCGCCGACATCTGGATGGAGGCGGCATGCCGCATCTGACCAGCGCCGGATCCGCCCGGCGGACGTGCGGCGGCGAACGGCTCGGCTTCGGTGTCCCCGGCTACGCCCACCCGCTGCTCGCGCCCACCGAATGGGCCGAGCTGATCCGGCCGGGCACCCCCCTGCACTGGGCGGTCCTCAACATCGCCGACGGTCCCGGCTCCCGGCCGGACCCGCACTGTCTGGAGGCCGCGGGCCGGCTGCGCAACGCCCGGGAGCGGGCGCTGCACGGCGAGGCCCCGGACGACCATGTCCGCGCTTCGGGCGGCAGGCTGCTCGGCCATCTCGACCTGGCCTTCGGCGGCCGCCCGTTCGACGAGCTGATCGCCGACGCGCGGTCCTTCCTCGACTGGTACCGGGTCGGCGGCTTCTATCTCGACCGGTGTCCGGCCGAGCGCGCCGGCCTGCCGGCGGTCCGGCGGCTCACCAGCACCCTGCACGCGCTGCTGGAGGGGAGCGACAGCGTGGGCGAGGGCGGACACCTCGTCCTGGGCCACGGCACCCACCCGTATCCCGGGTACGCCGAGACCGCCGACCAGCTCGTCACCTTCCGCGGCCGGTGGGCCGATTACCGCTGGTCGCAGGTGGCCCAGTGGACGGCCGACTACCCGCCGGACCGTTTCGCGCACTTCGTCCACGGCGTTCCGCGCACGCATCTGGACGAGGCCATGCGCATCGCCCGCTGGCAGGGAGCGGGGACGATCTTCTTCACCGATCGGGACGGCCGGACCGGACGAAGCGATCCATATGCGGCGCTGCCCAGTTACTGGGACGAAATCGTCTCGCGGATCGGACCGGGTATCTCGGAATGAGAAGGGGCGTGGCAGTGTTACCGGAAGAACAACCGTACGTAGATGAAGTACGTAGAATCCGACCACCTGCATTGTTGAGGTTCCTGTGTCGCTGCCACCCCTGGTCGAGCCAGCTGCTGAGCTCACCGTCGACGAGGTCCGCAGGTACTCCCGCCACCTGATCATCCCGGATGTCGGGATGGACGGACAGAAGCGCCTGAAGAACGCGAAGGTGCTCTGTGTGGGCGCCGGCGGTCTCGGCTCACCGGCCCTGATGTATCTGGCCGCGGCGGGCGTCGGGACGCTCGGCATCGTGGAGTTCGACGAGGTCGACGAGTCGAACCTGCAGCGCCAGATCATCCACAGCCAGGCCGACATCGGCCGGTCCAAGGCGCAGTCCGCCAAGGACTCGGTGCTGGGCATCAACCCGTATGTGAACGTCGTCCTCCACGAAGACCGGCTCGAAGCCGAGAACGTGATGGAGATCTTCGCGCAGTACGACCTGATCGTGGACGGCACGGACAACTTCGCCACCCGCTATCTCGTCAACGACGCGGCCGTGCTGCTGAACAAGCCGTACGTGTGGGGCTCGATCTACCGCTTCGACGGCCAGGCGTCCGTGTTCTGGTCCGAGCACGGTCCCTGCTACCGCTGCCTCTACCCGGAGCCCCCGCCCCCCGGCATGGTTCCCTCCTGCGCCGAGGGCGGCGTGCTGGGCGTGCTCTGCGCGTCCGTCGGCTCCATCCAGGTCACCGAGGCCATCAAGCTCCTGGCCGGGATCGGTGACCCGCTGGTCGGCCGCCTGATGATCTACGACGCCCTGGAGATGCAGTACCGCCAGGTGAAGGTCCGCAAGGACCCCGACTGCGCGGTCTGCGGCGAGAACCCCACCGTCACCGAGCTCATCGACTACGAGGCCTTCTGCGGCGTCGTGTCCGAGGAGGCCCAGGAGGCGGCGCTCGGCTCCACGATCACTCCCCAGCAGCTCAAGGAGTGGATCGACGCCGACGAGAAGATCGAGATCATCGACGTCCGCGAGCCGAACGAGTACGAGATCGTCTCGATCCCGGGCGCCAAGCTGATCCCGAAGAACGAGTTCCTGATGGGCAGCGCCCTGACCGGCCTCCCGCAGGACAAGCGCATCGTCCTGCACTGCAAGACCGGTGTCCGCAGCGCGGAGGTCCTCGCGGTCCTCAAGTCGGCGGGCTTCGCCGACGCGGTGCACGTGGGCGGTGGCGTGATCGGCTGGGTCAACCAGATCGAGCCCGAGAAGCCGGTCTACTAGAACACGGCCCGGGTATTGCCGAAGGGGCCGGTGCGCATCATGCGGACCGGCCCCTTCGGCCGTCTGTAGGCAGCTGTGTGCGTGCGTGTACGCAGGGCTGGACGGCTACGCCGTCACGAGCAGGTCTTGCCGTCGGCCGGGACCTTCCCCTGCAGGAAGTACGTGTCCACGATCGAGGTCACGCACTCGCTCTCGCCGTACGCGCCGTGCCCCTCGCCCTTGTTGGTGAGCATGATGCCGACGCCGTCACCCAGCTCGTCCGCCATCTTCCGCGCACCCTCGTACGGCGTCGCCGGGTCCCCGGTCGTGCCGATCACCAGGACCGGACCCGCGCCCGGGGCGCTCGCCTCGGGGGTGTCGTGCTCACCCTCGACCGGCCACTGGGCGCACCAGCCGGCGGTGTCCCAGGCGAGGAACGGGCCGAAGACCGGGGACAGTTCGCTGAACTCGGGCAGCAGCGCCCGGGCCTCGTCCGCCGTGGGCCGCGCCTTGGAGTCGGCACAGGAGATGGCCCGCTGCGAGTGGTTCTGGGTGTCGTAGTGCCCGTTCTCGTCACGGCCGTTGTACGAGTCGGCCAGCTGGAGCAGCCCGTTGCCGGTACGGCCGTTCTCGGCCTCGTCGAGCGCCTCCGTCAGATTCGGCCAGCTGCTGCGGGAGTAGAGCGGGGTCACGATGCCGGTGATGGCGAGCGACTCGTTGAGCATGCGGCCCGTGCTGGTCGGCAGCGGGTTCTTGTCGATCCGCTCCAGCAGCCGGGCGATCCGCTCGGTGCCCGACTTCGGGTCCTGGCCCCGGTCCTTCAGATAGTTCTCCAGGGCCCGCTGGAAGCCCCTCGCCTGGTTGCGGGCATGTCCGACCCCGTCGGCCGTCGGGTCGACGACCGCGTCCAGCACGGTGCGTCCCACGTTCCGGGGGAAGAGGTGCGCGTACGTCCCGCCGAGCTCCGTGCCGTACGACATGCCGAAGTAGGAGAGCTTCTTGTCGCCGAGCACCTGCCGGATCACGTCCAGGTCGCGGGCGGCGTTCGTCGTCCCCACATGGGGCAGCACCTCGGCGGAGCGGCGCTCGCAGCCGGCGCCGAAGTCCGCGCCGTCCTTGATGAACGCCGCCTCCTCCGCCGCCGTGTCCGGGGTCATGTCGACGCTCCGGTAGGCCTGTTCCTGCTCCTTGTCGGTGCGGCAGTTCACCCCGGCGCTGGCCGCGACCCCGCGCGGGTCGAAACTCACCAGGTCGTAGCGGGAGTTGAGGTTGCCGTACGCACCCGCGGCGCGCGGGAGTATGTCGACGCCGGAACCGCCGGGGCCGCCGAAGTTGAAGAGCATCGAGCCGAGCCGCCCGCTCTTGTCCCGGGCCTCCTTGCGGATCAGCGCGATGCCGATCGTCTCACCGGCCGGCTGTGCGTAGTCCAGTGGTACGTCCACCGTCGCGCACCGCCAGCCGGAGCCGGGGGCGGTGCCGCCCGCGGGGGCCTTGCAGCGCTTCCAGTCCGGATGCTGAGAGGTGAGGGACGCGGGCAGCGGGGGCGACTTCGGCGTCTGTGCCGGGGGAGTGGCGGCGGTGGCGGACGGTGATCCGGGCCGTTCGGACGGCTTGGCCGAAGCGGTCGGCTCCGGGCTCGTGCTGCAGCCGGCGAGGGCTCCCGCCGCCAGCAGGGCCGCCCCGGTCAGGGCCACCGCCCGATGAGTCCGTCCATGTACGCGCATGTGCTGGAATCCCTCCCCGAGGCCCGAAGGCGTGGGGACGCGCCGGGCGGAACAGATGTGCGGCCATGCTAATCGCCCTGCCGGTACGGCGGTCCGGGCCTCAGCCGCACACCGTTCCCGCCGCCGGAACCCTGCCGGTCAACAGATAGCCGTCGACCGCCCTCTGCACACAGACGTCGCCGCTGTTGTAGGCGCCGTGCCCCTCGCCCTCGTACGTCATCTGGATGCCGACGCCCTTGCCCAGCTCCTCGGCCATCGCCTTCGCCCCCTTGTACGGGGTCGCCGGGTCACCGGTGTTGCCGATGACCAGGACGGGCCGCGAGCCCGGGGCGCTGACGTCCGGGGTGTCCCAGGCGCCCGCGACCGGCCAGCCGGTGCAGCCCAGCAGCCCCCAGCCCAGATAGTCGCCGAACACGGGGGAGACCTTGCGGTACTCGGGGAGCGCGGCCTTCGTCTGCTCCAGGGAGAACCGCTGCCTGGAGTCCGCGCAGCTGATGGCGATGTTGGCGGCGCCCGAGTTGTCGTAATGGCCCTCCTGGGAGCGGCCGTTGTACGAGTCGGCGAGCGCGAGGAGCAGTGCGCCGTTGCCGCCGTCCGCCTCGTCGAGGCCCTGTTCGAGCAGGGGCCAGGTCTCCTGGGAGTAGAGGGCGGAGGCGACGGCGGTGGTGGCCTGCGTCTGGGTCAGCTGCCGGTCGCCGAGGCCGTCGACCGGCTTCTTCTCCAACTGGGCGAGCAGATCGGCGATCCACTGCTCGACCTCCTTGCCGGTGGAACCGGGGAGCGCGCAGTCGTCGCGGCCGGCACAGTCCGCCGTGAAGCTGTCGAAGGCGAGCTGGAAGCCCCTGGCCTGGGCGAGGGAGGACTGCGCGGAGTCCTGGGTGGGGTCGACCACCGCGTCCAGGACCGCCCGGCCGACGCGGTCGGGGAACAGATGGGCGTATACCCCGCCCAGCTCGGTGCCGTACGAGATGCCGAAGTAGTACAGCTTGTCGTCGCCGAGCACCTGGCGCATCAGATCCATGTCGCGGGCGGCGTTCGTCGTACCGACGAAGGGGAGTTCGGCGCCCGAGTTCTCCACGCAGTCCGCGATGTACGCCTTCTGGTCTTCGAGCAGCACCTTCTCCTCGGCGGCGTCGTCCGGGGTGCCGTCCTTCTGGTTGCTGGCGTCGAGCGTCGCGTTGTCCGCGCATTCGACGCCCTCGCTGCGGCCGACCCCGCGCGGGTCGAAGCTCACCAGGTCGTAGCGGGTGCGGAGCTTCTCGTACTCGGTGCCGAAGGAGGGGAGCGTGGCGACGCCGGAGGCGCCGGGGCCGCCGAAGTTGAACAGGAGGGAGCCGATCCGCTTCTCCTGGTTCCTCGCCCTGCCGCGGACCAGCGCCAGCTCCAGCGTCTCGCCGTCGGGCTCGGCGTAGTCGCGCGGCGCGTCCATGAACGCGCACTCCCACAGGGTGCCGCCGGGCAGCGGGGAGGGCGAGCCACCGCCGCCCTGAGCCTCGCTCGGGGGCGGACAGGGCTGCCAGTCGAGCTTCTGGGACGACAGCTTCTCCGCCGTGGAGGACGGTGAGGCGGTCGATGCCGCCGAGGGCTCGGACCGGTCCGTACCGCCGCTGTTGTCGCTGTCCGAACAGGCGGCCAGGGGCAGCAGCACGGTGGCGGTGGCAGCGAGGGCAGCGGCACGCAGGGCGGGGGAAGTCCTCATGAGCCCATCGTGCGGCGGGGCACGGAGGAGCGCGCGGGGCACGGTCCATGCGGGTGGCACGGGCGCGTGGGTGGGGGGCGCGCCGGTGGTGCGGGCCGGTCGCGCTCCGGCGGGTGGTGGGGATCGGCGGGTGGTGCGGGCCGGCGGGTGGTGCGGGTGGTGCGGGCGCGTGGGTGGTGAGGGTGGTGCGGGTCGCGGGGCAGCGGGTGGTGCGGGCGCGCGGGTGGTGCAGCCGGTCGCGCTCCGGCGCGTGGTGGGGGTCGGCGGGTGGCGTGCGGGCCGACGAGTGGCGTGCGGGCCGGCGGGGCTCTGTGTCCCTAGAGCTCGCCCTTGCGGGTCAGCTGGTTGAAGCAGATCCAGCCGGGCAGCACCGGCAGCCACAGCGTCATCACGCGGTACAGCAGCACCGCGGGCGCCGCGACCTCCTTCGGCAGCCCGACCGCGATCAGGCCCAGCGTCAGCGCGCCCTCGACCGCGCCCATGCCGCCCGGGGTGGGCGCCGCCGACCCCAGCGCGTTCCCGGCGAGGAAGACCACCGCGATGCTCGCGTAGCTGAGCTGGGGCACGTCCGGGCCGCTGAAGGCCCGGATCGACGCGTCCAGGCAGAGCACGAAGAGGCCGGTCAGCAGCAGCATGCCGCCGATGCCGGTGAGCAGCTTCTGCGGGCGCTGCACGACGTCCAGCATGCGCGGGACGACCCCGGCGAACAGCGACCGCACCCGCGTCACCACGAACTTCCGCAGGAACGGGATCGCGGTCACGACCAGCACCAGCACCGCGACCGTGAGTAGCCCGGCGATGACCGTACGGGACGGGGTGAGGGAGTCCGGGGTCTTCTCGGTACCGGTCAGATAGCCGAACAGCGCCAGCAGCAGGATGTGGCAGCCGAGCCCGAACAGCTGGGAGGCGCCGACACTCGCGACGGCCAGCCCGGGACGTACCCCGGACCGCTGCAGGAAGCGGGTGTTCAGTGCCACACCGCCGACCGCCGCCGGAGCGACGATCTTCACGAACGAGCCGGCCACCTGCGCCAGCACGGTCTTGCCGAACGGCACCCGCTCCGGCACGAAGCCCAGCAGGCTCATCGCCGCCGCGACATAGCTGAGGGCCGAGAAGCCCAGGGCGGCCGCCACCCAGCCCCACTCCGCCTCCTCGACGACCGTGCCGAAGTCGGCCTGGGTGACCTGGGAGATCAGGAAGTAGGCGGCGATGGAGCCGGCGATGAAGCTGAGGAGGGTACGGGGCTTGATGCGTTCGAGGCGGACCGGTTCGACCGGTGCCTGCGGCCGGATCAGCAGCACCTCGCGGCGGATCTGGGTGAGCAGATCCTCCTCGCGGGCCTCCTCCAGCGCATCGTCGATGGCCCGCTTCTCGGCCTGCTTCTCGTTGCGCAGCGACTTGCGGTCCGCCTTGCGGTCACCGCCGGACCCCGCGGCCCCGCCGTCCGCCGCGGCCGCCGAGGCGTCGCCCGTACGCAGCTGCCTGGCCGCGTGGGAGGCCTCCAGCACCGCGTCGCGCTCGCGCTGCGAGCGCTCCCGGGCGATCCTGCGCAGCGCCGCCCGCGTGGAGCGGCTCAGGGCGATCGGCTGGAGCAGGGGCAGCGAGTCGGCGACGGCGTCCGGCCCGAGCACGGCGAGTGCCCCGGCGACGGACCGCTCGGCGCCCACCCGCAGCCCGAGGGTGGTGAGCAGCTGGGCGACGTCCATGCGCAGGACCAGATCCCCGGCCGCGATCTCACCGCCGCGCAGATCGGTGACGAACGCCTTGCCGTTCCGGTCCACCAGGATCGCGTCGCCGGTGAGCCTGCGGTGCGCGATCCGGCGGGACTGGAGGGCCTTCACCTGGCGCCAGGCGCTGCGCACCAGGTCGTCGGTGATCTCCTCGTCCTCCATCGCGTCCAGGGAACGGCCGCCGATGTGCTCGTACACGAGCATCACCGCGTCGGGCCCCAGCTCGGAGGTGGCGATCAGCTTGGGCGCGTTGGCCCCGGCGGCGATCGCCGCGTAGGCGAGCAGCGCCTCCTGCTCCAGGGCCTGACGCAGCGACTGGATGGACCGGCGCTGGGTGATGCCGCGCAGCGTGAGCCTGCGCCACACCCGGTAGAAGAACCCCTGGGCCTGCTGCTCGCGGTCGACGACCGTCACATCGAGCGGCGGCCCGTCCTCCAGGGTGACCAGATAGCGCCGCCCCCGGTCGTTCTGGTCGGCGTTGTCGGGGGTGTCCTCGGCGCGCATCGCGGCGACCGGCCGGAAGCCGACGTGGCGCAGCCCCGCCATCAGGTGCTGTCCGGTCGGCCGCACATTGGGCGAGCCGACCGCGTACAGCGTGCCGTACGCGACGGTCCAGCCGATCAGCACGGTGAGGATGATCGAGAACGGGGTGGTGTAGCCGCCGACCAGCATCGCGAAGGCGTCCAGGAGCAGCACCACCCACAGCACGACCCGCCAGCGCGGCCGTCTCGCCATCCCGACCGCCGTCATATAGGCGATGACGGGTGCGAGGTAGCCGTGCACGGGATCGGTGAGGCCGTCACCCGGCTGTGGCTGGGTCAGCGCGTCCTGGATGGTGCCGGGGGCCGAACCGGAGACCCAGAGGTCGGTGGCGAGGGTGACGCCGTGGGCGAGTACGGCGGCGAGCACCCCGTCCGCGATGCGCAGGCCGTCACGTTTGACCAGGCGTTCGATGGCGAAGGCGACCGGGACGAGCAGTACCGCGATGCTGGACACCAGCCCGGCGATCTTGATCAGCAGATCGGGGGCCTGTTCCGTGCCCTTGGAGATGTCGTCCTCAAGGCCGGTGGTGGTGCCCTGGGCGAAGGCGGAGATGGTGAACAGGACGACGATCGCGAGGATCCCGACGAGGAGCCGCAGGAGGTCGGAGGGGCGGTGCACCCGGGCGGGCAGCAGCGGTTCGTCGCCGGAGACCCGGTCGGTCAGCTCCGCCCCGGCACCGGCGAGGGTCGAACCGGCGAGGTGCTCGCGCTCCCGCTCCCGCTCCCGCTCGGGCTCAGGTGACGGTGACGGTGCCGGGTCCGGTGCGGTTTCGCGGGGGGTTTCCCCGGTGGTTCCCGGTGCGTCGGGGCGCGGCTCGGCATCAGAGGCGTCCGCCGCCTTCGGTGGCTGCACGCCCTGCTCCTTCATCGCCTCTGAATGATCTTCGTGTTCTCGTATCACCGGTCACCGCCCGCATGATGGTGGCACGGCACGCGGACAGAGGGGGGCATCAGGGTGCGTCGCGCAGGTGCGAGATGCGAAAGATACGCTCCTTTGTGCCCGCTCGCACGCTCCGTGTCCGGCCGGACACGGATCCGGCGGCGCTGTCGGTGGCGTACGGCAGGATGGAGCGGATGAGCCAGAACCGGATGAGTGAAGACGGGGCGGCCGAGGACCGGGCGTCCGGGGGCGGGGGGAGCGGGGACCGGGAGGGCGGGCGCGCCACCGGCGCGGCACCGGCCGGTGCCGCGCTGCCGGAGTACGCGGAGCGGGTCCTCGATGTCGCCGACCTGATCCCGCCCGGCCGCGTCATGACGTACGGCGATGTCGCGGAGTGGCTGGGTGACGGCGGCCCGCGGCAGGTCGGCCGGGTCATGGCGCTGTACGGCTCCGCGGTGCCGTGGTGGCGTGTGGTGCGGGCCGACGGAGCGCTGCTCCCGGGCCACGAACTGCGGGCGCTGGACCACTACCGCGAGGAGGGGACCCCGCTCCGCGAGGCGTCGCGCGCCGCCGCCGGGCATGTGCCGCGCCTCGACATGAGACGCGCGCGATGGGACGGCGTCACCGGTACGGACGATGTCACCGGTGCGGCCGCCGAGGCCCATGGCGCGGCCGGCGGGGCCCGCGGTGCGGGCAGGGGCGAGGAAGCTCACACCTGACAGCTTCCGCCATCCGGCCCTCACAGTGGTGGTGCCGGGGCCGTACGGGAAACGCGTCGCCGTCACGGCACCGGCCGGTCCCGTGGGCCCGGACGGCTCCACGGGCCGTACGGACACGGCCCGTCCGATACGTGACGAGGGACGCAGCGGACTCGCTGCCTCCCGCGCCACCGCTGGCGTAGCGTCGTCAACGCGCGGCACGCTCCGCCCCTCTCCTCACCAGTACACCCACCAGGACCGGCGACCCACGTGAGCTCCTCCTTCTCCACCCGGCACAGTCCGCACCGTGAAACACGGCAGCGGACCCCGGGCGCGTACCGACTGGTGCGTACCCCGCCGGGCTCCGTGGCTCCCCCTCTCCTGGACGCGAGTCAACGCGCGGTGGTTGACCACCGGGGCGGCCCGCTGCTGGTCCTCGCCGGACCGGGCACGGGCAAGACCACCACGCTCGTCGAGGCGGTGGCGGCACGGGTGACCGCGGGCGCCGACCCGGCCCGCATCCTCGTCCTCACCTTCAGCCGCAAGGCGGCCGTGGAACTGCGCGACCGCATGGCGGCCCGGCTCGGCGCCGCCCGGGGCCCGCAGGCCACCACGTTCCACTCGTACTGCTACGCCCTGGTCCGGGCCCATCAGGACGCCGATCTCTTCGCCGATCCGCTGCGTCTGCTGTCCGGCCCGGAACAGGACGTCACCGTCCGCGAGCTGCTGGCCGGTCAGCTCGACCTGGAGAGGGCGGGCCTCGCCCACGTCCGCTGGCCGGACGAGCTGCGGGCCTGTCTGACCACCCGCGGGTTCGCCGACGAGGTGCGCGCGGTGCTGGCCCGCAGCCGTGAGCTGGGCCTCGGCCCGGACGCGCTGGCCGCCTTCGCGCGCCGTACCGGCCGCCCGGACTGGAGCGCGGCGGCGCAGTTCCTCGCGGAGTACCTGGACGTGCTCGACGCCCAGGGCGTCCTGGACTACGCGGAGCTGGTGCACCGCGCGGTGCTGCTCGCCGAGCGCCCCGAGGTGTCGGCGCTGCTGGCGGGGCAGTACGACGCGGTGTTCGTCGACGAGTACCAGGACACGGACCCGGCGCAGGTACGGCTGCTGCACGCGCTGGCCGGGAACCGGGGCCGCGGTCCCGGCAGGGGCGGCGGCCGGACGCTGGTCGCCTTCGGTGACCCGGACCAGTCGATCTACACCTTCCGGGGCGCCGATGTGAACGGCATCCTCGACTTCCCCGAAGCCTTCCGGCGCGCGGACGGGGAGCCCGCCCCCGTCGGCGTCCTCACCACGTCGCGCCGCTCGGGTGCCGGACTGCTCGCCGCGACCCGGCTGCTCACCCGCCGGATGCCGCTGACCCGGCTCCCGTCCGGGAAGGTGCGCGCCCACCGTGAGCTCGCCGCCGTCCGCGAGGGCGGACGCGTCGAGACGTACACCTACCCGACCGCGTCCACGGAGCTCGACAACATCGCCGACCTGCTGCGCCGCGCGCACCTGGAGGACGGGGTGCCGTGGCACGAGATGGCCGTGCTGGTACGGGCCGGAGGCCGCTCGATCCCCGCCGTCCGCCGTGCCCTCACCTCCGCCGGGGTGCCCCTGGAGGTGGACGGCGACGACGTGGCGCTGCGCCATGAACCCGCGCTCGCCCCACTCCTGACCGCGCTGCGCGCCGTGGCCACGGCCGCACTCCAGCGTCCGGCCGAGGACGGGGGCACGGAGACGGGAGCGGGGGCGGCCGGTGAAGGGGAGGCGGGTGGTGCGGGGGCCGGTGACACGGAGACCGACGCGGACGCCGACACGAAGGCTGACGCCGACGCCGACAGGGACACTCACGCCGGCACGGAGACCGACGCCGGCGTCGACACAGAGACCGGCACAGATACCGACGCTGGCACGGACACGGAGACCGACGCCGGCACGGAGACCGACGCCGGCACGGAGACCGACGCCGGCACGGACACCCACGCCGGCACGGACACCCACGCCGGCACGGAGACCCACGCCGACACGGACACCGACCCCCGCCCCGCTCCCGGCCGGGGCGACGGGCAGGCCGCCGGTGGTGCCGACGCCCTCCAGGGACGTACGCCCTGGCTGGACACCGAGACGGCCCTCACCCTCCTCACCTCCCCCCTCGGCTCCATGGACGCCGCCGACCTGCGCCGGCTCGGCCGGGCCCTGCGCGACGAGGAACGGGCCGCCGGGAACCGGGTGCCCGCCCCCTCCGGCGAACTGCTCGCCCGCGCACTCGCCGAGCCCGAACGCCTCGTCACGCACGACCCCGCGTACGCCCGCGGAGCCCAGCGCCTCGGCGCACTCCTGCGCAAGGCCCGGGAGCTCCTCGAAGGCGGCGGCACCGCGGAGGAGGCCCTGTGGACCCTGTGGAACGGCACCCCCTGGCCGGGCAGGCTGGAGCGGGCCGCGCTGCGCGGCGGCGCGGCCGGCCGCAACGCCGACCGTGATCTCGATGCCGTCTGCGGTCTCTTCGACACCGCGGCACGCGCCGAGGAGCGCACCGGCGGACGCGGGGCGCTCAACTTCCTGGAGGAGGTCGACGCCCAGGACATCGCCGCGGACACCCTGTCCGGGCGTACGGTGCGCCCCGACGCCGTACGCCTGATGACCGCGCACCGCTCCAAGGGCCTGGAATGGCGCATGGTCGTCATCGCCGGAGTGCAGGAGGGGCTCTGGCCCGACCTGCGCCGCCGGGGTTCCCTGCTGGAGGCGGACCGGATCGGCCGCGACGGCCTCGCCGAACCCCTCACGCCCGGCGCTCTTCTCGCCGAGGAGCGCCGTCTCTTCTACGTCGCCGCGACCCGCGCCCGCGAACGCCTCGTGGTCACCGCCGTCAAGGCACCCGCCGACGACGGCGACCAGCCGTCCCGTTTCCTCACCGAGCTGGGGGTCGAGCCCCGCGACGTCACCGGCCGGCCCCGCCGCCCTCTCGCCGTCGCCGCGCTCGTCGCCGAGCTCCGTGCCACGACGGTCGACCCCGGCGCCTCCGACGCCCTGCGCGACGCCGCCGCCCACCGGCTCGCCCGGCTCGCCGCGCTCACGGACGACGAGGGGCAGCCGCTCGTCCCGGCGGCCCATCCGTACCGGTGGTGGGGCCTGTACGAGCCGACCCGCTCCGCCGTCCCGCTGCGCGACCGAGACCAGCCCGTCGCGCTCTCCGGCAGCGCTCTCGACCAGCTCGCCAACACCTGCGCCCTGCAGTGGTTCCTGGGGCGCGAGGTGAAGGCGGACGCCCCGGCGACCGCCGCGCAGGGCTTCGGCAACGTCGTCCACGTACTCGCGGACGAGGTGGCCTCCGGCCGTACCCCCGCCGATCTGGACGTCCTCATGGAACGCCTCGACTCGGTCTGGAACGGGCTGGTCTTCGACGCGCCGTGGAAGTCCGAGCAGGAGAAGGACCATGCCCGCGCCGCCCTCGAACGCTTCCTGCGCTGGCACGTCCTGGACCGGGCGGGCCGCACTCCCGCCGCCAGCGAGCACGGCTTCGACGTGACGCTCGAAGCGGGCGAGTACGCGGTCCGGATCCGGGGCTCCATGGACCGGGTCGAACAGGACGCCGAGGGCCGGGCGTACGTCGTCGACTTCAAGACCGGTAAGCAGTCACCTACGAAGGACGAGGTGGCCGCCCACCCCCAGCTCGCCGTGTATCAGCTGGCCGTCCGGGAAGGCGCTCTCGACGATGTCTTCGACGGGCGGCGGCCGGACTCCGGCGGCGCCGAACTCGTCCAGCTGCGCCAGCCCGCCCCCAAGAAGGAGGGCGGCGACGCCCATCCCAAGGTCCAGGCCCAGGAACCGCTGTCGGGCGAGTGGGTCTCCGACCTGCTGGCGACGGCCGCGGGCCGGGTCCTGGACGAGCGGTTCACGCCCACGACCGGCCAGCACTGCACCCACTGCACCTTCCGGGCCTCGTGCAGCGCGCAGCCGGAGGGCCGCCAGGTCGTGGAGTAGCCGCGGCGCGGGGCAGCGGGGCAGCGGGAAGCCGGAGCGAGCAAGAGGAGAGTGGGGAACGGGAGAGCGGGGAAACAGGGAGCAGGGGAACGGGAGAGCGGGGAAACAGGGAGCCGGAGCGGGGGAACGGGGCGCGGGAGGACCCGGCACGTTGTCAGTTGTGTCCGGACGTTGTCAGTGTGTCCGGTTACGGTTCTGGGGTGTCCTCACGTCTCACCGATCCCGAGCAGCTCAAGGAGCTCCTGGGGATTCCCTTCACTCCGGAGCAGATGGCCTGCATCACAGCGCCGCCCGCCCCGCAGGTGATCGTGGCCGGAGCCGGGTCGGGGAAGACCACGGTGATGGCGGCCCGCGTGGTCTGGCTGGTCGGGACCGGACAGGTCGCCCCCGAGCACGTCCTCGGCCTGACCTTCACCAATAAGGCGGCGGGCGAACTGGCCGAGCGGGTCCGCAAGGCCCTGGTCGCCGCCGGGGTCACCGACCCGGAGACCATCGACCCCGACCATCCGCCGGGCGAGCCCAGCATCTCCACGTACCACGCCTTCGCCGGCCGCCTCCTGACCGAACACGGCCTGCGCATCGGGCTCGAACCCACCACCCGCCTCCTGGCCGACGCCACCCGCTACCAGCTCGCCGCCCGGGTGCTGCGCGAGGCCCCCGGCCCGTATCCGGCGCTGACCAGGTCGTTCCCCACCCTGGTCAGCGACCTGCTGGCCCTCGACGCCGAGCTGGCCGAACACCTCGTACGCCCCGAGGAGCTCGCGCGGTACGACACCGGCCTCCTCCGTACGCTGGAGACGGCCAGGCTCACCAACGCCGAGCTGCGCAAGATCCCCGAGACGGCCGGGGCCCGCCGCGAGCTCCTCGGACTGACCGAGCGGTACCGCACCGCCAAGCGCGGCCGCGACCTCCTCGACTTCGGCGACCAGATCGCCCTCTCCGCCGAGCTGGCGCTCACCCGGCCCGAGACCGGCGCCATCCTCCGCGAGGAGTTCCGGGTCGTCCTGCTCGACGAGTACCAGGACACCTCCGTCGCCCAGCGCCTGCTGCTCTCGGCCCTCTTCGGCAACGGCCCCGAAGGGGCGACCGGCCACGCGGTGACCGCCGTCGGTGACCCCTGCCAGGCGATCTACGGCTGGCGCGGTGCGTCCGTCGCCAACCTCGACGACTTCCCGCTCCACTTCCCGCACCCCGACGGCACCCCCGCCACCCGCTACAGCCTCAGCGAGAACCGCCGCAGCGGCGGCCGCCTCCTGCACCTCGCCAACGGCCTGGCCGACCCGCTGCGGGCCATGCACGAAGGCGTCGAGGCACTGCGCCCCGCCCCCGGGGCGGAGCGCGACGGCACCGTGCGCTGTGCCCTGCTGCCCACCCACGCCGAGGAGACCGCCTGGCTCGCCGACTCGCTCGCCCATCTCGTCAGGACGGGCACACCGCCCGGTGAGATCGCCGTGCTGTGCCGCACCGCCGGGGACTTCCCGCAGATCCAGGCGGCGCTCGTCGCCCGCGACATCCCGGTCGAGGTCGTCGGCCTCTCCGGACTCCTGCACCTGCCGGAGGTCGCGGACCTCGTCGCCGTCTGCGAAGTCCTCCAGGACCCGGGGGCCAACGCCTCCCTGGTCCGGCTGCTCACCGGACCGCGCTGGCGGATCGGGCCCCGGGACCTCGCCCTGCTCGGCCGTCGCGCCCGGCTGCTCGTCCACCACGCGGCCCACGCCGACGACGAGGACTTCGACCCCGACCGCCGCCTCGCGGAGGCCGTCGAGGGCATCGACCCGGCCGAGGTCATCTCGCTCGCCGACGCCCTGGACGCCTTCCTGGTCACGGGCGACGGCCAGGACGACGGACTGCCGTTCTCCGCCGAGGCCCGCGTCCGCTTCGCCCACCTCGCCCGCGAGCTGCGCGATCTGCGGCGGTCGCTGGCCGACCCCCTCATGGACGTACTGCACCGGGTCCTCGCCGCCACGGGCCTCGAAGTCGAGCTCTCCGCCTCCCCGCAGGCCCTCGCCGCCCGCCGCCGCGAGACCCTCGCCAACTTCCTCGACACCGCGGCGGGCTTCGCGGCCCTCGACGGCGAAGCCACCCTGCTGGCCTTCCTCGGCTTCCTGCGCACCGCCGCGCAGTACGAGAAGGGCCTGGACAACGCCCTTCCCGGCGGCGAGAACACCGTCAAGGTCCTCACCGCCCACAAGTCCAAGGGCCTGGAGTGGGACGTCGTCGCCGTGCCCGGACTGGTCACCGGGCAGTTCCCCAGTACCCAGTCGAGGGACGCGTGGACCTCGCAGGCCAAGGTCCTGCCGCACGCACTGCGCGGCGACGCGGCCACCCTTCCGGAGATCGCCTCCTTCGACGCCAAGGGCCTCAAGGCGTTCAAGGAGGAGATGAAGGAGCACCAGCACACCGAGGAGCTCCGCCTCGGCTATGTCACCTTCACCCGCCCCCGCACGCTGCTCCTCGGCTCCGGCCACTGGTGGGGGCCGACCCAGAAGAAGACGCGTGGCCCGTCCGCCTTCCTCCACGCGCTGTACGAGCACTGCGCCGCGGGATACGGCGAGATCGAGGCCTGGGCGGACGAACCGGCCGACGACGAGGAGAACCCGGCGCTGGCGGAGCGGGACACCGATCAGGCCTGGCCGCTCCCGCTGGACGGCACCGCCCTGGCCCGCCGCCGCGCCGCCCGGGACACGGTGCTGGCCCACCTGGAGACCCTGGCCGCCGCCGGACCCGTACCCCGGGCCGACGTCCCCACCGAGCCGTCCTCCGACGACCCGATCCCGGACCCGTTCGACGACCCGATCCCGGACCCGTACGACGATCCGTTCCCGGGCCGGGACGTGGATGTGGATGTGGACGTGGACGTGGATGTGGACTGGGACGACCTGCCGGCCGAGCGCCCCGAAACCCCGCACGTCCCCGCCGCGCGCCGCGGTGATGACGCGGACCCGGTCCGCCCGGCCCGGCTCACCCCGGAGGAGTCGCGCACCCTCGCCTCCTGGGACCGGGACCTGGACGCCCTGGCGGGCGAACTGCGCCGCGCCCGCGCCACCGTGCGCGATGTCCGCGTACCCGCGTCGCTCTCCGCCACCCAGCTGCTGCGCCTGGCCGAGGACCCCGACGCCTTCGCCCAGGAGCTGGCCCGGCCGATGCCGCGCCCGCCGCAGCCCGCGGCCCGCCGCGGCACCCGCTTCCACGCCTGGGTCGAGTCCCGGTTCGAGGAGCTGCCGCTGCCCATGCTCGGCCCCGACGAACTGCCCGGCGGGGACGCGAGCGACACGGAGATCGCCGACGAACGGGACCTCGCCGCGCTCAAGGAGGCGTTCGGCCGCACGGAGTACGCCCGCCGCACTCCGTACCGGGTGGAGACCCCGTTCCAGATCACACTGGCGGGCCGGGTGATCCGGGGCCGTATCGACGCGGTGTACCGCACGGACGACACGTACGAGATCGTCGACTGGAAGACCGGCCGCCACCGTACGGCCGATCCGCTCCAGCTCGCGGTCTACCGCCTCGCCTGGGCGGAGCTGCACGGTCTGCCGCTCGACTCGGTCACCGCGACGTTCCTCTACGTACGCAGCGGGGAGAGCGTCCGCCCCACCGGGCTGCCGGGCCGGGCCGAGCTGGAGCGGATCCTCCTGGACGAGCCACCCCCGCCGGGCCGATAGGCTCAACAGCATGAGCGACACCCCGGACAGCGCCGTCCGTACGTACACCGAGCAGCACCGCACAGCCTTCCTCGACGCCCTCGCCGAGTGGCTGCGCATCCCGTCCGTATCCGCGCAGCCGGAGCACGACGGGGACGTACGGCGCAGCGCCGAGTGGCTGGCCGCCAAGTTCGAGGAGACCGGCTTCCCGGTCGCCGAGATCTGGGAGACCCCCGGCGCCCCGGCGGTCTTCGCCGAGTGGCCCTCCGACGACCCGGACGCACCGACCGTCCTCGTCTACGGCCATCACGATGTGCAGCCCGCGGCCCGCGAGGACGGCTGGGACACCGACCCGTTCGAGCCGGTGATCCGCGACGGCCGGATGTACGGGCGCGGCGCGGCCGACGACAAGGGCCAGGTGTTCTTCCACACCCTGGGTGTCCGGGCCCACCTCGCCGTCACCGGCCGGACCAGCCCCGCCGTCCACCTCAAGTTCCTGATCGAGGGCGAGGAGGAGTCGGGGTCGCCGCACTTCCGCGCCCTGGCCGAACAGCGGGCCACCCGCCTCGCCGCCGACGCGGTGATCGTCTCCGACACCGGCATGTGGGACGAGACGACCCCGACCGTCTGCACCGGAATGCGCGGTCTGGCCGAGTGCGAGATCGAGCTGTACGGCCCCGCGCAGGACATCCACTCCGGTTCGTTCGGCGGTGCCGTCCCCAACCCGGCGACCGCCGTCGCCCGCCTCGTCGCGGCCCTCCACGACGATCGGGGACGTGTGGCCGTCCCCGGCTTCTACGACGGTGTGGCGGAGCTCACCGACACCGAGCGGGCCCTCTTCGCCGAGCTGCCGTTCGACGAGGCCACCTGGCTGCGTACGGCCGGGTCGCGGGCCGCGCACGGCGAGGCCGGCTACTCCACGCTGGAGCGCATCTGGGCCCGCCCCACCGCCGAGGTCAACGGCATCGGCGGCGGCTATCAGGGCGCGGGCAGCAAGACGATCATTCCTTCCTCGGCCATGGTGAAGATCAGCTTCCGGCTGGTCGCGGGCCAGGAGCCGGAGCACGTCCAGCAGGCGGTGCGGGCCTGGGCGCAGGCGCGGATCCCGGACGGTGTCCGGCACCGCATCACGTTCTCGCCCGCCACCCGCCCCTGCCTGACCCCGCTGGACCACCCCGCCCTCCAGGCCGTGGCCCGCGCGATGGGCAAGGCCTTCGACAAGAAGATCCTCTTCACCCGTGAAGGAGGCTCGGGCCCGGCCGCGGACCTCCAGGACGTCCTCGGCGCGCCCGTCCTCTTCCTCGGCATCTCCGTGCCGTCCGACGGCTGGCACGCCCCCAACGAGAAGGTCGAACTGGATCTTCTGCTCAAGGGCGTGGAGACGACCGCCCATCTGTGGGACGAGCTGAGGGGCTCGCTGCCCGCGGCACTCCGCTGAATCCTCTGAACGCCCGATCCATCCCGGGGGAGTAGGAAGCACCTGTGAGCACCTTCGACAACGCCACCGCAGACCGCCCGATCGGTCTCACCGCGCCCAGCGGCATCGACCGCGCGGCACATCACCGCCTCGACGAGGCCTGGCTGTCCGTCGCCTGGAGCCACCCGACGACGAGGGTCTTCGTCGTCTCGGGCGGGCAGGTGCTGATCGACGACACCGCCGACGGCGGCACCGAGATCGTCATGACCCCGGCCTTCGAGGCCCCGGTCACCGAGACCCACCGCTACTTCCTCGGCACCGACGAGGACGGCGTCAGCTACTTCGCGCTCCAGAAGGACTCCCTGCCCGGCCGCATGGACCAGTCGGCGCGCCCGGCGGGTCTGCGCGAGGCGGGACTGCTCCTCGGCCCCCGCGACGCGGGCCTGATGGTGCACGCGGTCGCCCTGGAGAACTGGCAGCGCCTGCACCGCTTCTGCTCCCGCTGCGGAGAGCGCACCGTGATCGCGGCGGCCGGGCACATCCGCCGCTGCCAGGCCTGCGGCGCGGAGCACTACCCGCGTACCGACCCGGCCGTGATCATGCTGGTCACGGACGACCAGGACCGCGCCCTGCTCGGCCGCCAGGTGCACTGGCCGGAGGGCCGCTTCTCGACGCTCGCCGGTTTTGTGGAGCCGGGGGAGTCGATAGAGCAGTCCGTGGCGCGCGAGGTGTACGAGGAGGCGGGCGTCACGGTCGGCGAGGTCGAGTACATCGCCAGCCAGCCCTGGCCCTTCCCGTCCAGCCTGATGCTCGGTTTCATGGCGCGGGCGACCTCGTCGGAGATCAATGTGGACGGCGAGGAGATCGAGGAGGCCCGCTGGTTCTCCCGCGAGGACCTCACGGCCGCCTTCGAGTCGGGCGAGATCCTGCCCCCGTTCGGCATCTCGATCGCGGCCCGCCTGATCGAGCTCTGGTACGGCAAGCCACTACCGAAGCCGGGATCCATGACCCGGAGGAACTGACCCGGCCGATCCTTTCCCGGCAGGCGAGAGCGGAACGCGGCCCGCCGGGAACGCGGCCCGCCGGGAAAGCCGGCCGCCGGAAAAGCGGCCCGCCGGGAACGCAGGCGGGGAACCCGAGGGAACCCGACCGTCCCCGGAACCCGACCGTCCCCCCGGGCACCCGTCTGCCCCCTACGGCGGGGTGCTGTAGGGGGCAGACCGGTGGAGCTGGGGGCGCTTGAGCGTCAGGCGGCCAGGGCCTGCTTCACCTGGGCCAGCGAGGGGTTCGTCATGACCGACTCGGTGCCGGACGGCGCGACGATGAGAAGCGTCGGAACCGTCTGGTTTCCGCCATTCGCCTTCTCGACGAAGGCCGCCGACTCCGGGTCCTGCTCGATGTTGACCTCGGTGTACGCGATGCCTTCGCGGTCCATCTGGCCCTTCAGCCGGCGGCAGTAGCCGCACCACGTGGTGCTGTACATCGTCACAGTGCCCGGCATGTCGCTGGTGCTCCTCTGTCTCGTCCGGCTCGCTGCACAAGCCGGCGGCCGAAAAAATGTGTGCGTTCCCGCACGGTCTGAACGCACGGGACCCGCCCACCATTCCCGCTCCGGCCGGGTACAGGCCGGGCCGCGACCCGGGTACGACCCGTGGGGAGGCCGGGCACGGTCCAGGAGGGCCCCGGGGTGATGGCGGGCCGGCAACCCGGGAACCAGTACGACAGAAGCATCACCCCTGTGGACAACTTCCGCACCCGCCCCGTGCGACCTGGCAGCATGGCGGGGTGACAGCAGCAACGCACTCCACCCTCTTCCCCCAGGTTCCCGAGTCGCCGGACGCCGTGCTCGACGGGCTCGACCCCGAGCAGCGCGAGGTGGCCCTGGCCCTGCACGGACCCGTGTGTGTGCTGGCCGGAGCCGGTACGGGCAAGACGCGGGCGATCACGCATCGCATCGCGTACGGGGTGCGGGCCGGGATCCTCCAGCCGACGACCGTGCTTGCCGTCACGTTCACCAACCGGGCCGCGGGGGAGATGCGGGGCCGCCTCCGGCAGCTCGGCGCCACGGGGGTGCAGGCCCGGACCTTCCACTCCGCGGCGCTGCGTCAGCTCCAGTACTTCTGGCCGAAAGTAGTCGGTGGCGAGCTGCCACGGCTGCTGGAACGCAAGGTGCAGCTCGTCGCCGAGGCGGCGGCCCGCTGCCAGATCCGGCTCGACCGCAATGAGCTGCGGGACGTCACGAGCGAGATCGAGTGGGCCAAGGTCACCCAGACCGTGCCCGCCGACTATCCGGCGGCGGTCGCCAAGACCCAGCGGGACGCCCCGCGCGACCCGGCTGAGCTCTCCCAGATCTACGCGATGTACGAGCAGCTGAAGCGCGACCGCTCGGTGATCGACTTCGAGGACGTGCTCCTCCTCACCGTCGGCATCCTTCAGGACCGGCACGACATCGCCGACCATGTGCGCGGCCAGTACCAGCACTTCGTGGTCGACGAGTACCAGGACGTCAGCCCGCTCCAGCAGCGTCTGCTCGACCTCTGGGTCGGCGACCGGGACAATCTGTGTGTCGTCGGCGACGCCAGCCAGACGATCTACTCCTTCACCGGAGCCACCCCCGACCACCTGCTGAATTTCCGCACCCGCCATCCTCACGCGACGCTGGTCAAGCTGGTGCGCGACTACCGCTCCACCCCACAGGTCGTCCACCTGGCCAACGGCCTGCTCAGTCACGCCCGCGGCAAGGCGGCCGAGCACCGGCTCGAACTGGTCTCGCAGCGCGACAAGGGCCCCGAACCCTCCTACACGGAGTACGCGGACGAACCCACCGAGGCCGAGGGCACCGCCCGCCGCATCCGCGACCTGATCGCCGCGGGCGTCCCGGCCGGTGAGATCGCCGTGCTCTACCGGGTCAACTCACAGTCCGAGGTCTACGAGCAGGCGCTCGCGGACGCCGGTGTGCCCTACCAGCTGCGCGGCGCGGAGCGGTTCTTCGAGCGCGCGGAGGTGCGGGAGGCGGGCATGGCGCTGCGGGGCGCGGCGCGCGCCGGGGGCAACGACTCGCTGCTCGACCTGGCGGAGGGCCTGCCCTCCCAGGTGCGTGCGGTGCTTTCCACCAAGGGCTGGACCAGCAGGCCGCCCGCCGGCTCCGGAGCGGTGCGGGACAAGTGGGAGTCCCTGGCCGCGCTGGTACGGCTCGCCGAGGACTTCGAGGCGGCCAGGCCCGGGGCCACCCTCTCCGACCTGGTCATGGAGCTCGACGAACGGGCCGCGGCCCAGCACGCCCCCACGGTCCAGGGCGTCACCCTTGCCTCGCTGCACTCGGCGAAGGGCCTGGAATGGGATGCCGTGTTCCTGGTCGGGCTCACCGAGGGCATGATGCCGATCGCTTACGCCAAGACCGACGAGCAGGTCGAGGAGGAGCGCCGACTGCTGTATGTCGGGGTCACCCGGGCCCGCTTCCACCTCTCGCTGTCCTGGGCGGTTTCCCGCTCGCCCGGCGGCCGGGCGAGCCGTCGTCCGAGCCGTTTCCTCAACGGGCTGCGGCCCGGCTCCGCGACGCTGGGCGCCCGGGGCGGCGCTGCGGGCGGCGCGGGCGGCATCGACCGCGGCTCCGGTACGTCCGGCGGCGGTCAGGCGCCGGTGGTCCGGCGGAAGCACCGGGGGCCGGTGCGCTGCCGGGTCTGCGGCAGGACACTCACCGAGGCCGGTGAGATGAAGCTGATGCGCTGCGAGGACTGCCCGTCCGACATGGACGAGGCGCTGTACGAGCGTCTGCACGGCTGGCGCGCGGGCCAGGCGAAGGAGCTGGGGCAGCCCGCCTACTGTGTGTTCACCGACAAGACCCTGATGGCGATCGCCGAGGCGGTCCCGGGCAGTGAGGGCGAACTGGTCGTCATCGCCGGGGTCGGCAACCGGAAGCTGATCCGCTTCGGGGCCGATGTCCTGGCCATCTGCGCAGGTGAAGCGGTGGATGAGCAGGGTGGGGAGGGCGACGGGGAGCAGTGAGGAAAACTCGTCGAGAAAATAGTTTGCGCCTGCCCCAGTCATCACCATAGGTTCTTAACCACGGGAACAGCGTCTTCTCTGAAGCCCTGATTCCGTGCTGTACTTATCCGAATACGCAGGACCGGTTCCGGCCGGTCCCCCGAGACGCCGAGAGGAGGCGATTTCTGTGATCAGCATCACCAACACCATCAAAATGACCGATCGCTCGGTCGTCTCCGCCTGCTCGCTCGGCCTCGCCTGCTCTTCGGAATTCTCGCTTCGTGGCACCGGTCTGTCCGGCATCTCCATCTCCGCCGTCAGCCCGCTGTCCCCGGCAAGCCTCCCCGTGACGCGGGATCGCAATGAGCGACCGATCCAGGCACCGGCAGCAGCAGTAGCGAAGGCGACACAGGCTCAGGCCTATGCCTTTGCGGCAGTCGGTGCCGGAGCCAAGCAGCAGACGACGCAGCACCACACGATGTGGGCCTTCCGTGGGCCTGACCCCTGGAGTGATCCAGCCTGATCCAGCATCAGGCCGGCGCCTTCAGGGCCGCGGAACCCCACTCGGGATCCGCGGCCCTTTTGTTTTGTCCGAACGGATGAGACGTGACGAAGGAGCCTCGGGACAAGCAGTACCTGGTACCAGCCGCCAACCGGCCAACAGGCCGGCACGACCAGACGAGGACACCACCCACCGTGCAACTCGAAGCGCACGCCCCGTCCGTACCGCCTTCCGACACGATCTCCCCGCCCGGCCTCACGGAGGACTCCACCTTGACCACGCTCGCCCCGCTCACCTCGCTCACCGCGCTCGATGACGCCATCGAGAACCTCGGTGTACCCGTCCCCTGCCGTTCCTACGACCCGGAGGTCTTCTTCGCCGAGTCGCCGGCCGACGTCGAGTACGCCAAGACCCTCTGCCGGACCTGCCCGCTCGTCGAGGCCTGCCTCGCCGGTGCCAAGGAGCGGCGCGAGCCGTGGGGCGTCTGGGGTGGCGAGCTCTTCGTGCAGGGCGTCGTCGTCGCCCGCAAGCGGCCGCGTGGCCGTCCGCGCAAGAACCCGGTCGCAGCGTGACCGCCGGCCTGGGGGTCAAGGCCCCCACACGAGTGAAGCGCCTCGGAACCATCGACCGTCCCCAGACCCATGACCCCCGGAATCAGGCACCAATGATCACCCCCACGAAGGAGCCCGTCGGCTCCGCGACCCCCGACGTCACCATCATCGGCGCGAACGACTCGCGTCAGAACAGGACCCGCGAGATGCAACTCATCCCAGAAGCCCTGGCTCGTGCGCATATGCACGACCGCCTGAGGGAAGCCGAGGCCGGCCGTCAGGTCGTGCGCCTGGTGACCGCCAGGCGGATGCAGCGCCGTGCGGAGCGCGCCTCGATGCGCGCCCGCCGTGCGCTGGCCATGGCTGTCATGCACTGACGGTGGGTAATCCTCCGGCCTGACGGCCGGTATCGGGGCACCCACCGGAACCACCCGGCTGCCCGGCAACCGCTCTGCCCGGTGAGCAGCCACCACCCCCACCGCGGGGCCGTCCGAACAGGACGGCCCCGCGGTGCGTTGTGCGGCGGCGCATCGGGCCCGGCGCTATCGTCACGAGGTGGACGAGGAAACGCATCCCCCGGAACAGCCCGGACAGCCGGAACAGCCCGGACAGCCGGAACAGCCGGAGCAGCCCGGACAGCCGGACACCGAACCTGTGGTGTGTGCCCGCTGCGGTGCCGCCGCCGAGGGCGGGACCGCTCCGCCGACCTGGATCTGCTCCGTGGAGAACGGAGTCCGCCACTACTTCTGTGACGACTGCGCCCGCAAGCACATCAGGTCCATCGAAGGCCGCCTCGACTCCGACTGGTGGTGACCTGGACTCGCAACAGCCCGGCTCACCCCGCCCCGAGAACCCGTGAGCCGGTGGACCCGTGAGCCGGTGAACTCGCGAGCCCGCGACCTCGCGGCCCGTCCACGTTCCCGGCCGGCTACGCCTCCACGACCGCGTCCCGCTCTTCGGGCTCCTCTTCCGCCCACTTCTCCTCGTACTCCGCGAGGAAACCCGGTAGCCAGGATTCGAGCTCGTCCCGCAGCCGGACCGTCGCACCCAACTGGCACAGCACGCCGATCGTGCTCAGCGTCACCCGGTGTATCAGCAGATAGGACGGCGGAAGATTCAGCTGCTTTCCCAGCTGGTGCGCGGGGGAGCGGGGGTCGGCGATCCGGGCGGCCTGCGTGCGCAGCCAGGAGCGGGTGAAGGTGAACTCCTCCCTCTGCGCCGGTTCGATGATCGGGAGCAGATAGTCGAGCACCGCGTCCGGTGCGAGGCTGACCGAGTCCTTGACGAAGCCCGCTTCCCGCAGCCGTTCGTACACCGCCTCGGCGTCGCCCTCCAGCGTCAGCCGCAGGGAATCGCCGATGGGCTGCGGCAGCCCGCCCGGCAGCCGGTCCACCGTCCCGAAGTCCAGCACCCCGAGCCGCCACTGCCCGGAATCGCCGTCCTCGGCCGCCGGGGGCAGCAGCCGGAAGTTGCCCGGATGGGGGTCGGCGTGGAGCAGGCCGGTGCGTGCCGGACCGGAGAAGAGGAAGCGGGCCAGCAGTTGGCCCGCGCGGTCCCGCTGCTCCGCTGTCCCCTCCGCGATCACCTCGGACAGCGGGATTCCCTCGATCCACTCCGTCACCAGCACCTGGTCCGACTGGTGCACCACACCCGGGATCACCACATCGGCATCGCCCTCGAACTCCGAGGCGTGCTCCCGTTGGGCCCGCGCCTCCAGTTCGTAGTCCAGCTCCTCCGACACCCGGTCGCGCAGCTCCTTGATGAGGGGCTTGATGTCCATTCCGGGAATCAACGGGCCGAGCAGCCGGGCGAAGCGGCTGAGCTGCGCGAGGTCCGAGAGCAGCGCCTCACCCGCGCCCGGATACTGCACCTTCACGGCGACCGCCCGGCCGTCGTGCCACACCGCGCGATGCACCTGTCCGATCGAAGCCGCGGCCGACGGCTTGTCGTCGAACTCGGCGAACAGCTCCCGCCAGTCCTCACCGAGCCGTTCCGCGAGCACCCCGTGGACGGTGCGGGTCGGCATCGGCGGTGCCGCTTCCTGAAGCTTGGTGAGCGCCGCCCGGTAGGGTCCGGCGACCTCTTCGGGCAGGGCCGACTCGAAGACCGAGAGGGCCTGGCCGAGCTTCATGGCCCCGCCCTTCAGCTCGCCCAGGGTCTTGAACAGTTGATCCGCGGTGCGCTGCTGTACCTCGCGGGCGACGAGCTCGGCGGACTTTCCGCCGATCCGCTTGCCCAGGCCCCAGGTGGCACGGCCGGCGAAGCCGAGCGGGAGAGCGGCCAGTTTGGCGGTACGAGTGACCGCCTTCCGGGGAAGATCAGACATGTGCCCCTCCAGTTCCCAGACTGCCGTGCCGCTTGAGCCTTCGGTGTCACTCCGTCGGCGGCGGTCATCCGGCCATTGTGTCGCGAGCCGGCCCGGCCTCGGAGGTCAGTTCCCCCTCAGTCTGCCCGGCCGCACCACAGAGACAGTCGTGATGCGGTCCGATCCGCTCCGATCGCCAGTCCAACAGCGGCAGAGCGGCCTCCCACCGGGCGCCCGTACTCGCGGGCAGTTCGCCGTCCAGGAACGACAGCGCGTGCGCCGCGGCCAGACCGGCCACCGCCGTCGCCAGCGCCAGATCGCAGGCCGGTACCGCGCCCCGGCGGCCGGACCGCCACTGCATCAGCATCCTCGGCCACTGCGGGTCCTGGTCCGCTCGGTGCAGCGCCAGGCAGCCGGCACAGCCCGTTCCCCCCGGCAGGACGAGCGGCCCGACCACCCCGGTCGCCTCGATCACCCCCGCGTACAGATGAGGGGTGCCCGAAGAGATCCAGGGCCCGGCCCCGTCCGGGTCGGGCGCGTACACCGCGAGGCCGTCCCTGGGGGCGACGACGATCAGCGACAGTCCGGGCGGGCCGCTCCCCGGCGGCCGGTCCGCCTCCGCCGCGCGGGAGGAACCGGCGACCGCCGAGCGGCGGACCAGCTGACGGGCCGCGGTGTCCCGCCGCTCCCCGACGGCCGCCGCCGGGAGGCCGCCCGGCGCCACGTCCCACGGCTCGGTGCGCCCACCGTCCAGGACTTCCACCTGGCCCACCCCCGAGCCGGACAGCACCGCGGCGATCGCGGCACCGACCCGGCCCGCACCCCGGACCTGGACCCGTATGGCCCGCCGGGCCGCGAGCCGCCGAAGCCCGCTGCCCGGCTCCGGATGGACCACGGAGAGCGAGGCCGCATCCGGGCGCTGCCGCTCCATGGCATCGGCGCGCAGCCGCAGGGCGTCCGCCTCCGGGCCGCCTGCCCGTGGATCGTCCAGCAACCCGGCCTCCGCCAACCTCCGCACGAGAAGGTCCACGTGACGGTCCGAAAGATCCAGTGCCCGGGCCTCTTCGCGGAGCAATGGCAGGCCGCGCGTGCCGTCGAGCAGTTCCAGAAAACTGCCGGTGGCGATATCCATCGGCCCCAGCGTCACCGCGTGCGCGGGCGTCACACCGAATTGCACGGTGTTCCGTCCACGCCATGCCCGGCGCAGCGCGGGCTTCAGCATCGGATGCATGACTTCTCCCCCGGTCGATCCGCAGTTCCGTAGATCCGTTGCCAGAATGCAGGCCGGAGCCGAGGCGTGCGAAAAGTTGTCCACAGGCGTGGGGCATTAGTCGTTCAAATGGTGCACGCCGAGCAGCGGATCGGCGCCGAACCGTCCCGGAGGCGGGACTTCCCCCACTGCCAGCGGGTAACGTCATGGCGTGCCCGCCGACCCGTCACCCGGTTCCGCCGGGGAGACTCCCGCGCGCAGCGCCGGAACCCCTCAGCGCAGCGCGGCCGCCCACCGCACCCGTGCCCCGGCGACGAGCGCCGTCGAGGTCCGCAGGAGCTCCCGGCGCAGGAGAACGGTCTCCGCCTACCGGGAGGGCGACCGCACGATCGTGCTGATCCCCGCCCGGATGTCGGAGGCGGAGGAGCAGCGCTGGGTGAGCGTGATGCTGGACAAGCTCGCGGCCCAGGAGAGCAAACGTGTCTTCGGGGACAGCGAGCTGGCGGAGCGCGCCGAGCGGCTGTCGGCCCAGCATTTCGACGGCCGGGCACGGCCCGTGTCGGTGCGCTGGGTGACCAACCAGAACACCCGGTGGGGTTCCTGCACCCCGGCCGAGGGCAGCATCAGGCTGTCGCACCGGCTGCAGGGCATGCCGGAGTACGTCGTCGACTATGTGCTGGTCCATGAGCTGGCCCATCTGCTGGTTCCCGGGCACGGGCCGCGGTTCTGGCGCCTCCTGGAGACGTATCCGCGGACCGAACGGGCCCGCGGCTATCTGGAAGGCGTCGTGGCCGCAGATCAGCTCCCGCACCTGCCCGCCGCCCGCGAGGAGTGAGTCCGCGTAGGTGAAAGGTGACGTTCGGTGATTCTGTACCGGGTGTGTACCGACTTAGCTCGATGTCGGGGTTTGCGGTTAGCCTGACGCGACGCATTCACCTTCGGGATGGGGGACGGTCGTTACGCATGGCCAGGGAATTCCAGCGCGGCCACAAGGCCAAAATCAGTGATCTCACACCGGGGACGGATCTGTACGTAGGTGTGCAGATCGCTTCCCCCGGACTGACCTTCGACATCAGCTGCTTCGGCCTCGATGCCAATGAGCAGCTCTCGGACGACCGGTATTTCATCTTCTTCAACCAGCCGAAGTCGCCCGAGGAGTCTATTCAGCTGCTCGGGGCGCAGTCCGGCGACACCGAGTCGTTCCGCGTCACTCTCGACCGCATTCCGGCGAACATCCACAAGCTGTCCTTCACCGCGACTCTCGACGGCGCCGGACAGATGTCGCAGGTCGGCCCCGGCTACATCCGGATCGTCGCGGGCGGCGAGGAGGTGGTCAGGTACGCCTTCAACGGCTCGGAGTTCACCACCGAGCGTGCGGTGATGCTGGGCGACTTCTATCTCAAGGACGTCTGGCGCTTCGCCGCGGTCGGCCAGGGCTTCGACGGCGGTCTCGACGCCCTGCTGAAGAACTTCGGCGGCGAGGTCGCCGAGGAGGCACCCGCCGACCCGCAGCCGCAGGCCGCGGTCCCGTCGTTCGCCCCTCCCGCCCAGGCCGCCGAGCCCCCGGCCTTCGGTGCCCCGCCCGCCCCTCAGGCCCCGCAGCCCGCACCGTCCTTCGGCGCTCCGGCCGCGCCCGCACCGTCCTTCGGCACCCCGGCCGCGCCCGCACCGCAGCAGCCGATGCACGCCGCGCCGACGATGGCCGCGCCGATGGCCCCCCAGGCCCCGTCCCCGTACGGGCAGCCGGGGCAGCCGCCCCAGCAGCCGCAGTTCGGGCAGGTCCCGGACCAGGCCGCGCCGCCCGCGCCGCCGTACGGCCAGCAGGTACCCTCCGCTCCGTACGGCCAGCCGGCTCCCGCTCCCTTCGGGCAGCAGCCCCCGGCTCCCTTCGGGCAGCCGGCCCCGGCCGCGTTCGGGCAGCAGCCGCCCGGTGGAATGCCGCCCGGCGTGCCCCAGGGGGTGCCCCCGGGCGGTGCCGGTCTGCAGGCCACCCTCCAGCCCTACAAGGAGACGGCCACCGGTCAGCGCTGGACCTCGCAGAACCAGCAGCTGATGCGGGTCGACCTGACCATGGGCGGCTCCGGCGTACTGGCCCGTCAGGGCAGCATGGTGATGTATCAGGGCAAGGTCGACTTCGGCTACAAGGGCGCGGGTTTCGCGGGCCGCATAGTCGGCAACGCCACCGGCCAGGAAATGCAGCTGATGCGCTGTACGGGCAAGGGTCAGGTCTTCCTCGCCGAGGAGGGCTCGCACCTGCACCCCATCGAGCTGCAGGGCGACGCCATCTGCATCTCCGCGGAGAGCGTCCTCGCGTTCGACGAGTCGCTCCAGTACGAGGTCCGCCGGATCGAGGGCCATGGCATTCCCGGTGGCGCCCTGTTCACCATGCAGTTCCAGGGCACCGGCACCGTCATCGTCAAGACGCACGGAACACCGGTCGTTCTGCCGGTGACTCCGACCACCTTCGCGGACTGCAACGCCGTCGTGGCCTGGTCGGCCGCGTCCCAGGTGATCATCTCCAGCCAGGTCCGGCTGCGCCGCAACGCGTATCCGGGACACAGCGGAGAGACCGTGAACCTCCAGTTCCGGGGAGCCCCCGGCAACTTCATCGTCGTCCAGCCCTACGAGGTCTGAGGGAGCCCGTCATGAACCAGCAACTCGCGGGCTATGCCCCGACCCCCGTCACGGCCCGCATGGAGAACCACGGCAAGACCATGCTCAAGGTCGCCATGGCCACCGGGCAGGACCTCTACGCGCGGACCGGCTCGATGGTGGCCTACGAGGGCTTCATCCAGTACGAGCCCAATCCGCCCGCCGTCCGCCAGGCGGCGTCCCAGTGGATCACCGGCGAGGGCGCGCCCGTCATGAAGTGCTCCGGCGACGGACTGCTCTACCTCGCCGACTACGGCGCCGACGTGGTCGTCATCAACCTCAACAACGACGCCCTCTCGGTCAACGGCACCAATGTCCTCGCCTTCGACGCCCAGCTCACCTGGGGCGTCGAGCGGGTCAAGGGCCTCTCCAAGTTCACCGGCCAGGGCCTGTGGAACGTCGTCATCCAGGGCACCGGCTGGGTCGCCATCACCTCCCGCGGCACCCCGATCGTCGTCGACTGCGGACGCGGCGAGGACGAGACGTACGTCGACCCGGACGCGCTCGTCGCGTGGTCCCCGAACCTCAAGGTGAAGGGCAAGCGCAGCTTCAAGGCCGCCTCGCTGATCGGGCGTGGCAGCGGTGAGGCGTACCAGATGGCCTTCTCCGGACAGGGCATCGTCGTCGTCCAGCCGAGCGAGGACAGCACCGACCGCCTGCGGGTCCGGAACTGAGCGGGAGGGAGAAACAATCATGCAGAGTCCGCTTTTCAGCTACACCGAGCAGCAGACCCAGGACCGGTACGCGGTCCAGAACCCGCAGCTCCTGCGGGTCGCGCTGACCGGCCACGACGACGTCCTCGCCCGCAAGGGCGCCATGGTGGCCTACCAGGGACTGATGGACTTCGACGGTGAGTACCAGTCGCAGGGGCAGCGCCGCGCCCGCGCGCACACCGGCGAGGGTCTCGACCTGATGCGCTGCTCCGGCCAGGGCACCGTCTACCTCGCCAATCTCGCCCAGTACATCCACGTGGTGGATGTCGACCGCGAGGGCATCACCGTGGACAGCGCCTATGTCCTCGCCCTCGACTCCTCGCTGCACACCGAGGTCATCGCGGTGGACAGCCAGTACGGGGTCTCCGGCTCCGGCAAGTACCAGCTGAACATCTCCGGCAACGGCAAGGTCGCTCTCATGACCTCCGGCCAGCCGCTGATGATGCAGGTCACCCCGGACAAGTACGTCAACGCCGACGCCGACGCGATCGTCGCCTGGTCCAGCTCCCTGCGGGTGCAGATGCAGGCCCAGACGCACTCCACCGGTGTCTTCCGGCGCCGCGGCAACACCGGTGAGGGCTGGGAGCTGAGCTTCCTCGGCCAGGGGTTCGCCCTGGTCCAGCCCAGCGAGGTCATGCCGCCTCAGCACGCCGAGATCGGTCAGGGCGCGCGCGCCCAGTTCGGCATGGGCCAGCAGGGATCGCACGGCCAGAACCAGAACAACGCCTGGAACTGATCCGCGCGGCCGGCGACGGCCCTGGGCAGCGGTAAGGGGCGGCCTCCCAGGAGACCGCCCCTTACGCATGTGTCCACTCGCCCCGTTCGCCCACTCGCCACCCGACCGGCTGCGAGGGCCGCTCGGGGCCCGGCGGCTATCCGCTCCGGCCCAGCGTGGAGCGTGTCCGCTCCAGCAGCCGTACGACGGAGCCGTCCGCCACCGCCGCCACCTCGTCGTACGCGAACCAGCGCAGGTCCAGCGACTCCTCGCTGATCCGCTCCGTCGAACCGGCCGGAGCCAGCGCGGCGTACTGCACATCGAGATGCCAGTGGCACGGCGACGGGATCGGGTGCCGGTCCAGCCGCACCGGCCCGCCGGGCAGCAGGGTGAGTCCGGGGATACCGGACTCCTCCGTCGCCTCACGGAGCGCCGCGGCCGCCAGCGTGGTGTCCTGCGGTTCGCAGTGGCCGCCCATCTGCAGCCACATCCGGAGCTTCTTGTGCAGGGTCAGCAGGACCCGGCCGCGCTCCGGATCGACCACCAGGGCGCTGGCCGTCACATGACCGGCGCCGCACGCCTTCCACATGCCGTCCGGGTGCGCCGCGAGATGGTCCAGATAGACCTGACGGAGCCCGGCCTGATCCGCGTCCTCGCTGCCGGAGCCGTCCGAGCCGTCGTAGCCCTTCAGTACGAGAACGGCGTCGTCGTGCAGGCTCACCGGTCGCTGTCGTCCTTGCCGGCGCCGCCGCCGTCCTTGCCGCCGTCGGTCTTCGGCCCGTCCTCACCGGGGCCGCCGCCGTCGTCCTTGCCGGCGTCCTCCGCCTCGGCGGCCGGCTTCTGCGAGCTCTTCGCGGCCTCGCCGAGCATCTTGTCCAGCTCGGAGAAGTCCAGCTGCTCGTGGTGGACGAAACCGTCCGGGTCGTCCAGGTCCTGGGCGGTCGGCAGCATGTCGGGGTGCTCCCACAGCCCGTCCCGGCCGTCGACGCCCCGGGCGTCCGTGAGCGAGGCCCACAGCCGCGAGGCGTCCCGCAGCCTGCGCGGACGCAGCTGGAGCCCGATGAGGGTGGCGAAGGTCTGCTCGGCCGGGCCACCGGAGGCGCGGCGCCTGCGCAGCGTCTCGCGCAGCGCGTCGGCCGAGGTCAGCCGGGACTTGGCGGCCTCGTGCACCACGGCGTCCACCCAGCCCTCGACCAGCGCGAGCGCCGTCTCCAGACGGGCCAGAGACGCCTTCTGCTCGGGCGTGTCCTCCGGCTGGAACATGCCCTGCTGAAGGGCGTCCTGAAGCTGCTCCGGCTGCGAGGGATCGAACTGGCCGACGACATCCTCCAGCTTGCTGGTGTCGACCTTGATGCCCCGGGCGTACGCCTCGACCGCACCGAACAGATGCGAGCGCAGCCACGGCACATGGGCGAAGAGCCGCTGGTGGGCGGATTCGCGCAGGGCCAGATACAGCCGCACCTCGTCCTGCGGGACGCTCAGGTCCTTGCCGAACTGTTCCACGTTCAGCGGAAGGAGCGCGGCCTTGCCGGCCGGGCCGAGCGGCAGCCCGATGTCCGTGGAGCCGACCACCTCACCGGCGAGTACGCCCACGGCCTGGCCGATCTGCTGGCCGAACATGGCGCCGCCCATCGACCGCATCATGCCGATCAGCGGGCCCGCCATGGCCTGCATCTCCTCGGGCAGCACATCGCCCATCGCCAGGCCGACACGCTCGGCCACCGGGTCGACCAGCTGCTTCCAGGCCGGAAGGGACGCCTCGACCCACTCCGCGCGGCTCCATGCCACGGTCGAGACCGATCCGGAGGGCAGCGAGGTCACGCCGTCCAGCCAGAGATCGGCCAGCCGCAGCGCCTCGTCGACCGCGGTGCGCTCCGACGGCCCCACGCTCGCGTCCTTGGTGCCGTCCGGGGTGCCCTGGGAGACCGTCTGGCGGGCGATCTGCTTGGCCATGTCCCAGTTCACGGGACCGCCCTCGTAGCTCAGCATCTGGCCGAGCTGCTGGAAGGCGGCGCCGAGGTCGTTCGGGTTCATCGCGCCGAACATCGCGGCGAACGGGTTGTCCCCGCCCGCGCCCGGTCCGAAGCCGAACGGGTTCGCAGGCCCGCCCGCGCTCTGCCCACCTTCGGTGGGGTCCTTCTTCTTGCCCTCGTCGCCGTTCTCAGGCTCCTCCGGCGGAAGGCCGAATCCGAATGGGGTGTCACTCACGGGTTTCCTCGGCTCGTAGGGCCGCCGGCTCGAACCGACGGCGACTGCCCGACATCACCATCCAGCGTAGACACCAAGCACGCTCGGGGCCTCAGTGCTCCGCCGGCTCCCGGCCTGCGGCAGGATGGACGCCACCTGGTACGTACGCGTCATTCGGGTACGTACTGAAGACAACCGCTGGAGACGCCCGGTGAGTTCCCCAGATCCACAGGTTCGCGCAGCGCGAAACCTGACCGACCCCTCGCCCGAGAACAAGCCCGAAAAAAACCGCTCCAAGAACCGGGGCCCCGTCGTCGCGGTCACCGGTGCCGCGACCGGCATCGGTGAACTGCTCACCGCGCACCTCGTCGCATCCGACGAGATCAAGCAGGTCATCGCCATCGACGAGCGCCGCGGGGAGGCATCCGAGGCGACCTGGCACATCCTGGACGTCCGGGACCCCGCCATCGCCGAGAAGCTGCGCGGCGCGGACGTCGTGGTGCATCTGGCGCTCGACCTCGACCTGGAGACCGACCCCGCGGCCCGGACCGCGTACAACGTGCGCGGAACGCAGACGGTGCTGACCGCCGCCGCGGCCGTCGGGGTCCACCGGGTGGTCCTGTGCACCTCGGCGATGGTCTACGGGGCCCTGCCCGACAACGACATCCCGCTCGCCGAGGACGCCGAGCTGCGTGCCACGGCGGAGGCCACGGGTGTCGGAGACCTGCTGGAGATCGAACGGCTCGGCCGTCGCGCGCCCCGCGCCCACCCCGGGCTCAACGTCACCGTCGTGCGCCCCACCGTCCTGGTCGGCGGCACCGACACGGCGCTGACCCGCTACTTCGAGTCACCGCGGCTCCTGGTCGTCGCCGGGTCGCGTCCCACCTGGCAGTTCTGTCATGTGGACGACCTGGTCAGCGCCCTGGAGTACGCCGCTCTGGAGAGGATCGACGGCGAGTTCGCGGTCGGCTGCGACGGCTGGCTGGAGCAGGAGGAGGTCGAGGAGCTCAGCGGCGTACGCCGGATGGAGCTGCCGTCGGCCGTCGCGCTCGGCGCCGCCGCCCGGCTCCACCGGATCGGTCTCACGCCCTCCCCGGCGGGCGACCTGGCGTACACGATGCACCCCTGGGTCGTCAGCGTGAGCCGCCTGCACGACGTGGGGTGGCGTCCGAAGTGGACCAACGAGGAGGTCCTCGGCGCCCTGCTCGAAGAGGTGGAGGGGCGCCACACGCTCGCCGGACGCCGCCTCGGCCGCAAGGACGCCACCGCTGCCGGTGCCGCCGGCGCGACCGTCGCCCTGCTCGGTACGGCGGCCCTGGTCCGCCGCGCCCGCAAGGCCCGCCGCCGCATCTGAGCACCGGCCCTGCCCGAAGGGGGCCCGGGGCACCTGTAGGAGGCTCCAACCCGGCCGACGGCCCGCCGGTCGAACGCGCAATTCCGTGTTGGCAGTGCCGTGGTGCACCATGGGCCCCATGGCACGCACCCACGACCACCCCGGCGAGCAGGCGGCCGGCGACCCCATCCGGCTGCTGGCGATCCGGGAGACGCCGCTCTCCGTCGACGAGGTCTTCCGCGCGGTCGGGGACGACGCCGCGGGCGGTATCGCCCTCTTCGCCGGAACGGTGCGCAACCACGACCAGGGCCAGGACGTCGGCGCGCTCGGCTACTCCTGCCATCCGTCGGCCCAGGACGAGCTGCGCCGGGTGGCCGAGAAGGTCGTCGCCGATTTCCCCGTGCGCGCGCTGGCCGCGGTCCACCGGGTGGGTGAACTGGAGGTGGGAGATCTGGCGGTGGTCGTCGCCGTCTCCTGCCCCCACCGCGCGGAGGCCTTCGAGGCCTGCCGCAAGCTGATCGACGACCTCAAGCACGAGGTTCCGATCTGGAAGCACCAGCGGTTCTCCGACGGTACGGAGGAGTGGGTCGGCGCCTGCTGAGCGCAAACCCCCGCCCGGGGCATCAGGCCCGATTTGCGTAACCGCACCCCTGCCGTGAGCGTTGGACTTCCGGATCGCTAATCTGCTGATCGGGCACTCGCGGTCGCTCACGGGGTAGGGAGGTCGTCATGGCTGCACTCGCTTGGCTGCTGATTCCGCTTTTCGCTGCTGTCGGTGCTGCGATATGGGGAAGCTGGGCCGCACGCAACCGCACTACCGGCGATGTCTCCGAACTCGCCGGGTATGCCAGATTCCGCGACGCGATGGAAAAGTCGCACTCCGGTTCCGACGTCCTCTGAGGCAGCGCCCCGCCGCGTGACCTTCCGCCGCCGCGCTGCCGGCCTCGTACGGACCGGCCCTGGCGGTGCACTCACAGGCCGTTCCCGTACTGTCGTTCCATGCCACGCCGCACCGCGACGATGCTCGCCTCCACCCTCGTCCTCATCGCGCTTCTCTGCGCCGGTGTGCTGATCAAAGTGCCGTACTCGGAGATGTCTCCCGGGCCGACGGTGAACACACTCGGCGACGCGCGTGGCGAGCCCGTACTCCACATCTCCGGCCGCAAGACGTACCCGACGTCGGGTCATCTCAACATGACGACCGTCCGCGTCACCGGCGCGGAGTACAACATGAACATCGTCGAGGCCGTGTACGGCTGGCTGGCCCACGACAGCGTGATCGTGCCGCACGACACCCTCTACCCCGACGGCAAGACGGAAGAGCAGTCGACGCAGGAGAACGCCGAGGAGTTCAGCCAGTCCCAGGAGAGCGCGAAGGTCGCGGCCCTGGAGGAGCTGGGCATTCCGGTGTCCTCGCGGGTCGTGGTCTCCACCGTCGTCAAGGACAGCCCCGCCCAGGGCAAGCTGCACGCGGGCGATGTGATCAAGGCCGTCGACGGCACCGCGGTCAAGGAGCCCGGCGATGTCGCGGGGCTCGTCACCAAGCACAGGCCCGGCCAGGACGTCACGTTCACCGTCGTCCCGGCCAAGGAGGCCGCCGCCGCCGAGAAGGCGGGCCGGGAGCCCGAGGGCAGCGAGAAGGTCACCATCACCACGGAGAAGGCGCCCGCCGCCAAGAACGCGCCCGAGGAGAACCGCGCGATCGTCGGAATCCGGGCCGGACTGGACCACACCTTCCCGTTCGAGATCGACATCAAGCTCGCCGACGTGGGCGGCCCCAGCGCCGGCCTGATGTTCTCGCTGGGCATCATCGACAAGCTGACACCCGACAAGCTGACCGGCGGAGAGTTCGTCGCCGGTACCGGAACGATCGACGACGCGGGCAAGGTCGGCCCGATCGGCGGCATCAACATGAAGCTGGTCGGCGCGCGCGACGCGGGCGCGCGCTACTTCCTCACCCCGGACGACAACTGCGGGGCCGCGGCGTCCGACACCCCGAGCGGGCTCACGCTGGTCAGGGTGAAGACACTCAGTGACGCCAAGAAGTCGATGGAGATGATCCGGGACGGGAAGACGGCCGCGCTGCCGACCTGCTCGGCGAGCTGACGGCCGCCCACCCGGGAACGGTCAGGACTCGAAGGTCGCCGCCAGCGCCTCGGCCAGCCCCGGGACCAGACCCGCACCCGTCAGTACCTCGGTGGGGGAGTCCTTCTCGCGCAGCCGTACGGCCGACTCCCGCGCGCCGTCCCGCAGCACGGCCACGGTCATCCGCACCTCCTGCCGGTCCGGGTGCTTGGCGACCCACTTGGTCAGCTGTTTGTCGCTGAGCCCTTCCGGTACGGAGGCCTCGGCGGACGGCGGCAGCATCAGCCGCTCCACCGTCATGGCGCACCCGACCACCGCGTCGGGCCAGGCGATCGTGCCGAGGAAGTCGTCCAGCGCGGTGCCGGCCGGGAGCTCCTCCTGCTCGATGGGGGTGAGGGAAGCGGTCGTCGCGCCGGCGTCGTCCAGACCGAGCTGGGCGGCGAGGCCGGGCTCCTGGACCCGCAGGCGGGCGGTGTCGACGAGGGCGAACAGCCGGGCCGGCTGGTCCCAGCCGAGGCTGGAGGCATAGGTGTCGATTTCGAGGACGGCGACGGTGAGGGGGCTCGCGGCCATCGGAGGGCCAGAGGGGGAAACGTTGGGCATGGTGAATATCCTGCCTCCTTCCGCCCCGGGAACGGGAACTAGGTAAAGCCTCAGTAAGTTGCTTAGGTGGGCTCTACGATCGCGGGGCCCGCTTCTACACGACCGATGACTTCGAGGTGCGCACGTTGGCTTTCCAGATGCCGGACCGCGGCGGAGGCCCGACCGGGCCACGGATCAGAGTCGGCCGCCCGTCCCGGCGCGTCCGTACCCTGCTCATGACACTGGGCGTTCTGGCGGTTCTCGCCATGGCCTTTGTCATGTTCGCCGGGTTCTGGACGGACTGGCTCTGGTACCGGTCGGTCGCGTATTCGTCCGTCTTCACCACCACCCTGTGGACCAAGATCGGGCTGTTCCTCGTGTTCGGGCTGCTGATGGCCGTCGCCATCGGCGTGAACATCTGGCTCGCGCACCGGCTCCGGCCGCCGCTGAGCGCGATGTCGCTGGAGCAGCAGAGCCTGGACCGCTACCGCATGAGCGTCGCCCCGTACAAGAAGTGGGTGCTGCTCGCGATCACCACGCTCGTCGGACTGATCGCCGGGGCCTCCGCCTCCGGCCAGTGGCGGACGTGGCTGATGTACATCAACGGCGTGCCGTTCGGGCAGAAGGACCCCCAGTTCAAGCTGGACGTGGCCTTCTACGCCTTCGACCTGCCGTGGTACCGCTTCCTGCTGGGCTTCGGCTTCGCGGCGACGGTGCTCTCGCTGATCGCCGCCGCGCTGACCCACTACCTGTACGGCGGGCTGCGCATCACCAGCCCCGGCGCGCGGGCGACGGGTGCGGCCACCGGGCACCTCTCGGTGCTGCTGGGCATCTTCGTCTCCCTGAAGGCCGTGGCCTACTGGCTCGACCGGTACGGCCTGGCCGTGAAGTCCAGTGACTTCAAGGCCACGGACAACTGGACGGGTCTGCGGTACGTCGACGCCAACGCCTACCTTCCGGCGAAGACCATCCTCTTCTGCATCGCCGCGATCTGTGCCGTGCTGTTCTTCGCGACGCTGTGGCGCCGCACCTGGCAGCTGCCGGTGATCGGCTTCGGCCTGATGGTGCTCTCGGCGATCCTGATCGGCGGGCTCTACCCGGCGATCGTGCAGAAGTTCCAGGTCCAGCCGAACGAGCAGGCCAAGGAAGCGCCGTTCATCAGGAAGAACATCGAGGCGACGCGGGACGCGTACGACATCGATGACGCCCAGGTCGACGACTACGCGGGCAAGGCCACCACGACCGACGACACCAAGCTGCGCGCGAGCGCGGACGCGGCGGCCAGTTACCGCGTGATGGACCCCAACGTCGTCTCCCCGGCCTTCCAGCAGCTCCAGCAGAAGAGGAACTACTACCAGTTCCCCAAGACCCTGGACGTGGACCGCTACAAGGGCAAGGACGGCAAGGACCAGGACACCGTCATCGGTCTGCGTGAGCTCAACCTCCAGGGCCTGCCCAAGCGGAACTGGATCAACGACCACTTCACGTACACCCACGGCTACGGCGCCATCGCGGCCCGGGGCACGACCACGGGTTCGAACCCCGCGGGCTCCCCCGACTTCACCGAGTCGGGTCTGCCGGCCACCGGTGAGCTGGGCGACTACGAGCAGCGGATCTACTACGGCGAGAAGACCGAGCAGTACTCCATCGTCGGCGGGCCCCAGAAGGAGCTCGACTACGAGGAGGACGGCGAGAAGACCACCAGCTACAAGGGCAACAGCGGGGTCAGTCTCTCCAACGCGTTCAACCGCGCCGCCTACGCGGTCTCCTTCAGCGAGCCGCAGATCCTGTACTCGGGAGCGATCGGCGAGGGTTCGCGGATCCTCTACAACCGCACGCCCAAGGAGCGGGTCGAGGCCGTCGCCCCGTGGCTGACGATCGACGGCGACGCCTATCCGGCGGTCGTCGACGGACGCATCCAGTGGGTCGTCGACGCGTACACCACGACGAACGGCTACCCGTACGCCTCGCGCACGACGCTCGGTGACACCACGGCCGACTCGCTGACCACCAACCAGCGCGCGGTCGTCGCCCAGCAGAACCAGGTCAACTACATCCGCAACTCGGTGAAGGCCACCGTCGACGCGTACGACGGCAAGGTCAAGCTCTACGAGTGGGACACCGAGGACCCGGTGCTCAAGACCTGGCGCAAGGCGTTCCCCGGGACCGTGAAGGCCCGTGCGGACATCCCGCAGGAACTGATGGACCACCTGCGCTACCCGCAGGACCTGTTCAAGGTCCAGCGCGAGCTGCTCACCCGCTACCACGTCCAGGACCCCGCGCAGTTCTACAGCGGCAGTGACGCGTGGCAGGTGCCGGACGACCCGACCAACAAGGAGCCGGGCGCCGTTCCGCCGTACTACCTGAGCATGAAGATGCCGGGCCAGGACGCGCAGAAGTTCTCGCTGACGACCACGTTCACCCCGAAGGGCCGGCCCGACCTGGGTGCGTTCATGGCGGTGGACGCGGACGCGGCCAGCAAGGACTACGGCACCATAAGACTGTTGCGGGTCACCACCACGGTGAAGGGCCCGGGGCAGGTACAGAGTGAGCTGAACGGCAACGACGACGTCGCCGAGTTCGTGAGGAACCTCAAGGGCACCGACTCGGACATCGAGTACGGCAATCTGCTGACGGTTCCCCTCGAAGGGGGCTTCCTCTACATCGAGCCGGTCTACACGCGCGGTGGCACGCAGAACTACCCGCTGCTGCGCAAGGTGGCCGCCTCGTACGGATCGAAGATCGTCTTCGAGAACAGTCTCGGGGAAGCGCTGAACGCGGTCTTCGGGGTCGAGGGCGATACGACGACCCCGCCGACCGAGCCCACCGAGCCGCCGGGTGACACCACCAAGCCCCCGGCCACCGGGGACGCCGCACTGAAGCAGGCCATCGCGGATGCCCAGAAGGCGTACACCGAGGGTGAGGCGGCCCTGAAGAAGCAGGACTGGACCGCCTACGGCAAGGCTCAGGCCGACCTGGAGGACGCCCTCCGGCGGGCGGCGGCGGCCCAGCCCAAGGCAGGCAGCCCGGCCGGTAAACCCGCGAGCGCCGCGGGCAAGCCGGCCACCGGCTCCGCCGTGCCGGCCGGTGATGCCGACAAGGCGGACATCCCGGCCGACAAGGCGGCCGGGAAGGGCAGCGACCAGGGCAGCTGAGAAAGTCCCGCCCCGCGCCGTGATACTGTTTGAACACAACGGCGCGGGGTGGAGCAGCTCGGTAGCTCGCTGGGCTCATAACCCAGAGGTCGCAGGTTCAAATCCTGTCCCCGCTACTGAAAAACGAAGGCCCGGATCCTATGGGATCCGGGCCTTCGTCATGTCATCAGATCCCGCTCCAGGTCTTTCTCGTGCGATGCGCGTGAAGTGCGATTCGCTGGGCACGAGTTGGATCCGAACGTGTTTGACTTGTCTCCCTGTGGGCATGTCGACAAAACGCTGAAGTGACCTCGCCAGCCGCGAAATTCACGGTGTACGTGGGGTTGTAGGTGGTGCGACGATGGTATTTATGGGGGACAGGGCAACTCTGTTGGAGACAGGGCGGTTTGTGCAGCGTCGCGGTCATGAGGGCGATAAGGCGATAGATGGGCCATTTGTCGCTTCCATGGCCGGGCCGGCCGGAACCGCGGACACGACGGGCACCACGGGTGCCACCGGTGCGACGAACGCCAGGGGTGCCACGGGCACCGGCAACGCCGCTGAGATCGCTGACAACTCCTGCACCACCGACGCCATCGACGCGGCCGACAACGCCGAGAGCGAGGCACGCCACCGCCGCGCGGCCGAAGCCGGGGACACGGCGTCGATGAGTGTCCTCGGCGCGATGCTGCTGCGCCGGGGAGACCTGGACGCCGCCGAGACCCATCTGCGCGCGGCCACCGCCGACGGCGACCGGGCCGCCGCCAACAACCTGGGCGTCCTCCTCCATCAGCGCGGCTACCCCGACGAGGCCGCCGGATGGTGGCGCATCGCTGCCGTCGCCGGTTCCGCCGCCGCCGCGCACGCGCTCGGCCGCCACTTCCGCGAGCGCGGCGACGAGCCCGGTGCGGAGTACTGGCTGCGCCAGTCCGCCGAACAGGGGCACGCGCTGGGCGCCTACGCCCTGGCCGACCTGCTGGAGCACCGCAGCGACGTCGGCGCGGAGCGCTGGCTGCGCGCCGCCGCCGAGCAGGGACACCGGGAGGCCGCGTACCGCCTGGCCCGCACCCTGGAGCGGAACGCCACCGAGGACCCGCACGACGCCTTCGGCCCCGGCCGCGCGGTGCTGTCCCCGGGCGGGGGCCGGAACCAGGCGTCCCCGGGCGGCGGCGCGGGCCGGGGCCGTGCCGACGGTCCCGTGGCGGGTCCGGGCGTCGGGCGCTCCGGCGAGGCCGAGCAGTGGTACCGGCAGGCCGCCGCGCGGGGACACCGGCGCGCCGCGCTGCACCTCGGCGCGATCCTGGAGCGGCGGGGCGAGCTCAAGGAGGCCGGCCGCTGGTACCTCACCTCCGCCAAGGACGGCGAGCCCCGTGCCGCGTGCGCCCTCGGCTTCCTGCTGCGCGACGCGGGCGACGAGGAGAGCGCGGCCGTGTGGTGGCTGCGTGCCGCCCAGGACGGCGACGGCAACGCCGCCAACGCCCTGGGGGCCCTGCACGCCGCACGTGGCGAGCAGCAGACCGCCGAGCGCTGGTACCGCGCCGCCATGGACGCGGGAGACGTCAACGGCGCCTACAACCTCGGGCTGCTCTGTGCCGCCCAGGACCGCACGCCGCAGGCCGAGCAGTGGTACCGCCGTGCCGCCTACGCCGGACACCGAGAGGCCGCCAACGCCCTGGCCGTGCTCCTGCTCCAGGCCGGTGACCACACCGGGGCCGAGCCGTGGTTCTCCAAGGCCGCCGAGGCGGGCAGCGTGGACGCGGCCTTCAACCTCGGCATCCTGCACGCCGGACGGGACGAGGACCGTACGGCGCTGGGCTGGTACCAGCGGGCGGCCGCGGCCGGGCACATCGATGCCGCGCTCCAGGTCGGCATGGCCCTGCTGCGCGAGGGCGAGGAGCAGGAGGCCGAGCGCCACCTGCGCTGCGCCGCGGGCGGCGGCAGCGCCGAGGCCGCCTTCCGGCTGGCCGGGGTCCTGGACTCGCGCCAGCCGCCGCCCGGACCGCCCGCGCTCGGTGAGCCGATGCCGGAGAGGACGGAGTGCGAGGAGTGGTACGAGCGGGCCGCCCAGCAGGGCCACCGCCGCGCCCAGGTCCGGGTCGGGATGCTCTCCGCGGCGCGCGGCGACGTGGACAGCGCCGCGCACTGGTACCGCGAGGCGGCCGAGGCGGGCAGCCGCAACGGCGCCTTCAACCTCGGCCTGCTGCTCGCCCGCGAGGGCAGCGAGCGCGAGGCGGCCCTGTGGTGGAGCCGGGCCGCGCAGGCCGGTCACGGCCGGGCCGCGCTGCGCCTGGCCCTGCTCGCCGCCCGCCGGGGCGAGCTCGCCGAGGGACAGCGCTGGTGCGCCCGTGCCGTCGAGCTGGGACCGGCGGAGGTCGCCGAGCGGGCGGCCCGGCTGCGCGAGGCGCTGCACCAGGAGCTCACCGCGTAGGAGGGCCCTGGCCGCGCCCTCCGGCGCGGCCGGTCCGGGCGGGGGTCCCTCGCCCCTTCGGGCGGGCCCGGGTCCCGCGCGGGCCGGTCACGGCGGGCGGGCGGGGAGAACGTGTGTCCTGATGAATTTGCACTGGTCGGCAGGGGTGACGTAATGTTGCATTCATCGACGCGGGGTGGAGCAGCTCGGTAGCTCGCTGGGCTCATAACCCAGAGGTCGCAGGTTCAAATCCTGTCCCCGCTACTGAAGGCAGAGGCCCGGATCCTTCCAAGGATCCGGGCCTCTGTCATGTTCGAACGCCTGTCACGTCCGAATGCCGTGGGAACGCCGGTCTCAGCTCCGGTGGCCGACCGCCTCCCCGTACATCGCGCGGTCCACGGCCCGGTCCTCCGGCACCGGCGGACCGTCCAGCACCCCCGCCTCCCCGTAGGCCTTCTGCAGCCGGTCCGTCGTGCCCTCGCGGATCTCCCAGTCCATCCGCATCGAGGGCGTCGAGCGAAGCACGGCCCCGTCGGTCTTCAGCAGCTTCGCCAGAGTGGAGACGAAGGCGGGATCCGCCTTGTAGTCCCCGGCGAAGTAGGTGTTCACGGTCCTGATGTAGGCACGCAGGAAGGCGACGCCCGCGTCGGGGTCCTCGTTCAGCAGGGTCGGGCCGAAGAGCAGACCGCCCAGGGGTTCACCGAGCGGCTGACCGCCCAGGAACGCGTACTTCCCGTCGCCGTCGACCTTGCGCCAGACGGGGTCCAGCAGCCAGGCGGAATCGACGCCCCCGTTCCGCAGGGCGGTGAGCACGTCGGCGGATCCGAGCTGCTGGAAGCCGATGTCGTCCAGTCCGCCGCCGTGCTTCTTCAGTGAGGTGTCCATCGGGTACATGATCACCGAGCCCTTGCCGATCATGGTGCCGAGCCGCCGGCCCGCCATGTCGACCCGCTCGGCGCTCTCGCCGTCCTTGAGCCGTACCCACAGACCGCTCTTCGAGGTGGCGGCGGGGGAGAAATTCCCGGCCACCCACTTGATCGCGAAGCCGCCGTTGATGCCGTTCATCACGGCCGCCTCCGGGGCCGCCCACTGGGCGTCCACATCGCCTCTGGCCAGCAGCGGCAGCGCGTCCGGGGTCGGCAGCACCTTCAGCCGGACGTCCAGGCCCTCCTTGGCGAACTCGCCCTCGGCCACCGCGACCTGGAGCGGAGCGACGTACTCCGCGCTCAGCGTCCCGGTCGCGACGGTGATGGTCCGCTTCTTCCCCAGCGGCTCCGGGGCCGGTGCGCCCTTGTCGCAGCGGGCCGGCGCACGGTCCGGCGCGAGATCGGCCGGGTCGCTCCGGGCGGCCGGGCCGCATCCGGCGACAGGGGTGACGGTGCGCGGTGACCTGGGGGCCCCGTCCCGCGCGGTGCCGTTCTTCGCGCAGGCCGTCGCGGTGAGCAGGGATGCCGCGAGGAGCACGGCGGTGCAGGTGGTCCGGATACGCAACGGTGCCTCCGTACGAGTGGGAGTGCGGGGGGTACGGGCGGGGAAGGGGCGCGGGTTCACGACTGGCCGCGGCCGCGGTCGCGCGGTGCCCACGGAGTGAGCAGCCGGCCGGCGATCCGGACCAGTTCGGAGAACACGACCCCGAGCACCGCCACACACACGATCCCGACGAACATCACGTCGTTCTGGAACAGCGCCCTGGAGTCGAAGATCAGATGGCCGAGCCCGTCGGCCGCCGCGATCTGCTCGGACGCGACGATGACCAGCACCGCGACACCCGCCGCGATGCGCGCGCCCACGAGGACGGCCGGCAGCGAGGCGGGCAGCAGCACATGCCGGAACATCTGCCAGGACGAGGCACCGAAGACCCGGCCGGCGTCCCGGTGACCGGCCGGGACGGCGAGGACGGCCGCCATGGTCGAGATCCAGACGAAGAAGAAGACCGTGGCGGCGACGAGCGCGATCTGCGGCCCTTCGCCGAGGCCGAACATATTGAGGAAGACCGGCAGGAGCGCGAGCTTCGGCACGACGTACAGGGCGTCCAGCAGCGGCTCCAGTGCCGCCCGTACGAGGGCGAGCGAGCCCATCAGCAGCCCCAGCGCGTATCCGGCGGCCGTGCCGATCGCATAGCCGCCGAGGACCCGGGCGAGCGTGGCCCGCACATCGGGCCACAGCTCCCCGGCGGCCGCCCGGTCCCAGCCGTCGGCGGCGATGGTGGAGGGCGCCGGGTACACGCGTGCGTCGATCCAGGACCGCTCGGCCGCCAGCTGCCACAGGAGGACGAGTGCCAGCGGTACGGCGACGGCGAGCATCAGCTCCAGGGTGCGGCGTCTGCGGTGGGTGCGGGCCGGACGCAGCTCGCGCGGTCCGGGCCGGCGGACCAGGACGTCGTCGCCGGCGGGCGGCGGATGCTTCACAGACGTGCTCATGCCGGGACCGCCTCCCTGCGTACCTCGCCGCGCAGCACGTCCCACAGCCCGGCCTTCAGCGCGGCGAATTCGCTGGTCGCCCGGATGTCCCCGGTGCGGGGGCGGCCGAAGGGCGGGCGGTGCTCGGCGATGATCCGGCCCGGCCGGGCGGACATCACCAGCACCCGGTCACCGAGCAGGATGGCCTCTTCGAGGCTGTGGGTGATGAAGAGCACGGTGGTGCGCGTGTTCTGGGTGAGCTCCAGCAGCTCGTCCTGGAGGATCGTGCGCAACTGGGCGTCGAGCGCGGCGAAGGGCTCGTCCATCAGCAGCATCTCGGGCTCCACGGCGAGTGCCCGCGCGATGGCCACCCGCTGCCGCATCCCGCCGGAGAGCGCCGCCGGGTACGCGCCGGCGAACTCGGAAAGGCCCATCCGGGCCAGCCAGTCCCGGGCTCTGGCATCGGCCTCCTTGCGGGGCACGCGCTGGATGTCGAGGCCGAAGCGGACGTTGGCGAGGACCGTCTTCCAGTCGTAGATCCCGTAGTCCTGGAAGATCATCGCCGCCGGCCGGGGTGAAGCCGTACGGATCTCCAGTTCGCCCGCGCTCGGGCGCAGCAGTCCGGCGGCGATCCGCAGCAGGGTGGATTTGCCGCAGCCGGACGGGCCGACGAGACAGGTGAACTCGCCCGGCGCGATCTCGATGTCGACCGGTCCCAGGGCGGGCAGCAGTCCGGCGCCCCGTCCGAAGGAGCGGGCGAGCCCGCGGGCGCGGAGCTTGGGCGGCACGGGGCCGGAGTCGGTGCCTGAGTCGGGGGCAGTGCCGGAGGCGGGTGTTCCGGGCGGGGGTGGGGTCGGGTGCGCAGCTCCCACGGGTCTCTCCTCGCGTCGATCGAGGTGCGGATCCGCCGCGGATGACAGGCGAGGGTGGCGTGATCCACGCGCTCATCACCTGCGGAGGTGATCGCCGCAGACGATATGACGACCCGTCAGATTCGGGAAGGGGGTACGCGAAAGCCCCGGCGCGCGGAGCGTCCGGTCCGGGTGGGGCTCGGTGGTGCGGGTCAGGCCGTGGCGGCGCAGCCCGGGCAGATGCCGCGGTACGTCACCTCGACGCCGGAGACCGTGAAGCCGAACCGCTCGTCGGCCGGCAGCTCCGCCAGCGGGTTGCCCGAGGGGTGCACGTCACGGATGGTGCCGCACCGCGCGCAGACCAGGTGGTGGTGGGGGCGGTGGGCGTTCGGGTCGTAGCGCTTGGCCCGGCGGTCGGTGGAGACCTCCATGACCTCGCCCAGGGACACCATCTCGCCCAGGGTGTTGTACACGGTCGCCCGGGAGATCTCGGGAAGCCGGTCGACGGCCCTCGCGTGCACCTCGTCCGCCGTCAGGTGCACGTGGTCCCCGTCGAGGACCTCGGCCACGACACGCCGCTGCGCCGTCATGCGCCAGCCGCGTCCGCGGAGTCGTTCCAGCAGGTCACTCATGGGCCCAGCCTAACAGTGAGGGGACCGAGTCCCGAATGGATGTGACTTTGGATGTTCGCTTGACTTAGACAAAGTCCATCGTAGGATCGAGTTCGGCATAGGCCAAGGGACAGGCTGTGCGGGACATCGACGGATGACGAATGTGCAGGACATGACGCAGGAGGCGCACGTGACGCAGGGACCGCTCACCACGGAGGCCGGCGCGCCGGTGGCCGACAACCAGAACAGCGAGACCGCCGGCGCCGGCGGGCCGGTTCTCGTCCAGGACCAGGCGCTGCTGGAGAAGCTCGCCCACTTCAACCGGGAGCGCATCCCGGAGCGCATCGTGCACGCCCGCGGCGCCGGTGCCTACGGCACGTTCACCCTCACGCGGGACGTCTCGCAGTGGACGCGGGCGAAGTTCCTCTCCGAGGTCGGCAAGCAGACCGAGACGTTCCTGCGCTTCTCGACCGTCGCGGGCAACCTCGGCTCCGCCGACGCCGTGCGCGACCCGCGCGGTTTCGCGCTGAAGTTCTACACCGAAGAGGGAAACTACGACCTCGTCGGCAACAACACCCCGGTGTTCTTCATCAAGGACGCCATCAAGTTCCCCGACTTCATCCACACCCAGAAGCGCGATCCGTACACCGGCTCGCAGGAGGCGGACAACGTCTGGGACTTCTGGGGTCTGTCGCCCGAGTCGACGCACCAGGTGACCTGGCTCTTCGGTGACCGCGGCATCCCGGCCACCCTGCGCCACATGAACGGGTACGGCTCGCACACGTACCAGTGGAACAACGAGGCCGGCGAGGTCTTCTGGGTCAAGTACCACTTCAAGACCGACCAGGGGATCAAGAACCTCACCCAGGACGAGGCCAACAAGCTCGCGGGTGAGGACCCGGACAGCCACCAGCGCGATCTGCGCGAGTCGATCGAGCGCGGCGAGTTCCCGACCTGGACCGTGCAGATCCAGGTCATGCCCGCCTCCGACGCGGCCACGTACCGCTTCAACCCGTTCGACCTCACCAAGGTGTGGCCGCACGCGGACTACCCGCCGATCGAGATCGGGAAGCTGGAGCTCAACCGCAACCCGGAGAACGTCTTCGCGGAGACCGAGCAGTCGATCTTCAGCCCCGCGCACTTCGTGCCGGGAATCGGGCCGTCCCCGGACAAGATGCTCCAGGGCCGCCTCTTCGCCTACGGCGACGCCCACCGCTACCGCGTCGGCATCAACGCCGACCACCTGCCGGTGAACCGGCCGCACGCCACCGAGGCGCGCACCCACAGCCGTGACGGCTACCTGTACGACGGCCGGCACAAGGGTGCGAAGAACTACGAGCCGAACAGCTTCGGCGGCCCCAGCCAGACGGACCGGCCGCTGTGGCAGTCCGCCGCGGTCACCGGCCCCACCAGCAACCACGTGGCGCCGAGCCACGCGGAGGACAACGACTTCGTGCAGGCCGGAAATCTCTACCGGCTCTACTCCGAGGACGAGAAGGCCCGGCTGATCGACAACCTGGCCGGGTTCATCGCCAAGGTCTCGCGCGACGACATCGCCGAGCGCGCGATCAACAACTTCCGTCAGGCGGACGGCGACTTCGGCAAGCGGCTCGAAGCGGCGGTCCAGGCCCTGCGCGGCTGAGGCCGGGTCGTGGACGGTGGGCCGGAGTCCCCTCGGGGACTCCGGCCCACCGGCCGTTCCCGGGCGTTCGGGGTCAGCTCGCCAGACCGACGGTGCGGCGCCTGACCGGGGCCCAGCACCGGATGATGTCGCGCACCGAGACGACGCCCACCGGACCGGTGTCGTCCAGCACGACGAGATGGCGGAACCCGCCGTGCGTCATGGCTTCCGCGGCCTCCTCCAGGGTCCAGGTCGGGGCGGCGAACACCACGTCGGTGGTGGTGTGGGCGGAGGCGGTCTCCACGTCGGGGCTCTGTCCCGAGGCGATCGCGTCCAGGATGTCGCGCTCGGTGATGATCCCGAACCCGCTGGTGTCCGGGTCGTGGACGACGGCCGCTCCGACGCGGCGGGCCGACATCAGCCGGGCCGCCTGGCGGAGCGTATGGGCGGGGCCGATGGTCAGGACCATCGTGCTCATGGCGTCGCGGACGAGCATGAAGGGAGCCACCTCCTTGGTGAGCCGGCCCTGTGAGCCGATTCACAAGTTCACAAGTGGGGGGACTCTCAGAGTCGCACCCTTGGGGTGCGTCAACAAGGGGTGGGTGAAGAAAGGCTGTGGGGCGGGCAAGGCCCGCCCCACGTGTCCCGTGCGCCCCGATGGCGGCCGCGGGGACGGTGCTCAGTAGCGCTGGTTGAGGTAGCCGAGCAGCTCGTGGTGGAGCAGACCGTTCGAAGCGGCCGCGTTGCCGCCGCCCGGACCGGAGACGCCGTCCAGGCTGGTGAACCGCCCGCCCGCCTCCTGGACGATGATCGCGTTCGCCGCCATGTCCCACAGGGACAGCTCCGGCTCGGCGGCGATGTCCACCGAACCCTCGGCGACCATCATGTACGGCCAGAAGTCCCCGTACCCACGCGTCCGCCAGCAGGCCCGGGTCAGGTCCAGGAAGCCGTCGAGGCGGCCCTGCTCCTCCCAGCCGCCCAGCGAGGCGTACGCGAGCGAGGCGTCCGCGATCCGCTCCACCTTCGACACCCGCAGCCGGGTCGCCGAGGTGAGGCTGCGGCCGGAGAACGCGCCCGCGCCCTTCGCCGCCCACCAGCGCCGGCTCAGGGCGGGCGCCGACACCACGCCGACCACCGGCTGGAAACCGTCCTCGCCCGCCTCCATCAGCGAGATCAGCGTCGCCCACACGGGCACCCCGCGGACGTAGTTCTTGGTGCCGTCGATCGGGTCGATCACCCAGCGCCGGGGTCCGGTGCCCTCGATCCCGTACTCCTCGCCCAGAATCGCGTCGCGGGGGCGGGCCCGGTGGAGATGGCCGCGGATCAGTTCCTCGGCCGCCTTGTCGGCCTCGCTCACCGGCGTCATGTCCGGCTTGGTCTCGACCTTCAGGTCGAGAGCCTTGAACCGGTCCATCGTCGCCGCGTCGGCGGCGTCCGCCAGTACATGGGCGAGGCGCAGATCATCGTGGTAGTCGGGCATGTCGTCACAGTATCCACCGGCACCCGGCGGGGCTACATGGCCCCGATCGGTGGCCCGGTGCGCGGACCCTTGACAGCCCCGTGCGGCGCGTCAACTCTGAACCGCAGGTCCCCGGGCGTGGGAGGCGATGGTGCCGTCAGCGCGAGAAGCCCTGCTGAACGCCGCTCTGGCGGCCCTGGACGAACAGCCCTGGCGGACGGTGCGCATGGTTGACGTCGCGGCCCTGGCCGGAGTCTCGCGCCAGAGCCTCTACAACGAGTTCGGCGGCAAGGACGGTCTGGCCCGCGCCCTGCTCGGGGAGGCGGCCGACGGCTATCTCGCCGGGGTGGAGCGGGCGCTGGACCCGGACGTGGACACCGACGCGGGTACGGGCCGGGGGCCCGCCGCCGTCGCACTCTGGACGGTCCGGGCGGCCCGGACGAACGCCCTGGTCAAGGCGCTGCTCACGGGCTTCTGGGGGGAACGCCTGCCCCGGTCCGCGGCGTCCCCGACGCCCGCCGAACTGCTCGGCCTGGCCCGGGACCGTGCCGTGGCCGCGCTGGCGGGCGGGCAGCCGCCGGAGGCCGCCGCCGAGCTGGCCGTGCGCTGCGAGACCGTGCTGCGGCTCGCGCTGTCCTACGTGATGGTGCCCGCGGAGGGCTGCACGGCACCGCTGATCATGGAGGCGGCGCGGCCGCGGGAGGCCTGCTGACGGCCCGGATGACGGGGCCGGCGCACGGGTGCGGAGGGCCCGGGTTCAGTGGGAGGAGCCGGACAGCTGGAGACCGATCACACCGACGATCACCAGCGAGATCGAGACCAGTTTCAGGGTCGAGACCACGTCGTCGAGGAAGACCATCCCGTAGATCGCCGTACCGGCAGCGCCGATTCCGGTCCACACCGCGTAGGCGGGGCCGACATCGAGCTTCTTCAGCGACAGCGTCAGCAGCCCGAAGCTGCCGAGCGCGAACACACAGAACGCGACCGTCGGCCAGAGCCGGCTGAATCCGTGGCTCAGCTTCAGACACACGGCGAAGCCGGTCTCCAGCAGTCCCGCGACCACGACCAGCAGCCATGCCATCGTCAGTTGCCTCCGTGTAGGTGACGCCTTCGTCCAGCTCGTCGCGAGGTCCCGGCCCGGTGCGATTAGCCCTTACCAGTCCCGGGAAGTCGCAAACGTGCGCGAGCCGCCGGGCGCGGGACCGGGCGGGCTCAGTCGCCCTCGCGCCGCTCGCGCGTGGCCAGCAGCCTGCGCAGCGAGTACAGCCGCGCGGGATCGGCGTGGCCCTCGGTGACCCAGGCGTCCAGCGCGCATTCCGGCTGGTTCTCGTCGTGGGTGCAGCCGCGCGGGCAGTTCTCCGTACCGGGCTCCAGGTCGGGGAAGGCGTGGATGACGCGCGAGGGGTCCACATGGTGCAGGCCGAAGGACCGCACCCCGGGGGTGTCGACCACCCAGCCCCGGTTGCCCGGGAGCGGCAGCGCGAGCGCGGACGTGGTGGTGTGCCGGCCGCGGCCGGTGACCGCGTTGACGACACCGGTCGTACGCCGCCGGTCCTTCGGGACCAGGGCGTTGACCAGCGTGGTCTTACCGACACCGGAGTGCCCGACGAACGCCGTGATCCGGTCGTTCAGCTGCTCGCGCACCCGGTCGGCCGCGTCGCCGTTCTCCAGCTCCTCGCGGCTGGTGACGATGTAGGGGACCCCGAGCGGCGTGTACGTCTCCAGCAGCTTGTCCGCGGAGGCCAGGTCGGACTTGGTGAGCACCAGGAGCGGGGTGAGCCCGCCGTCGTACGCCGCCACCAGACAGCGGTCGATCATGCGCGGGCGCGGTTCCGGGTCGGCGAGCGCGGTGACGATCGCCAGCTGGTCGGCATTGGCGACGACCACCCGCTCGTACGGGTCGTCGTCGTCCGCCGTCCGGCGCAGCACCGAGCGGCGCTCACCGATGCGGACGATGCGGGCGAGGGTGTCCTTGTCGCCGGACAGGTCGCCCACGATGGAGACGGTGTCGCCCACCACGGCGGCCTTGCGGCCCAGCTCGCGGGCCTTCATCGCCATCACCGTACGGCCGTCGACGAGGCAGGTGAGCCGGCCCCGGTCGACGGTGAGGACCATGCCGTCCTGGGCGTCCTCGTGCTTGGGACGGGTGTGCGTACGGGGCCGGTTGCCCTTGCGGTTGGGGCGGACGCGGATGTCGTCCTCGTCGGGGTTCTTGCCGTAGCGGCGCATGTTCTCAGACCCCGAGCATTCCGGTCCACATGTCCGGGAAGTCCGGCAGGGTCTTGGCGGTCGTGCTCACGTTCTCGATCTCCACTCCGGGGACGGCGAGGCCGATGACCGACCCGGCGGTGGCCATCCGGTGGTCGTCGTAGGTATGGAAGACGCCCCCGTGCAGCGGGCGCGGCCGGATGTGGAGGCCGTCGGCGGTCTCCGTGACATCGCCGCCGAGCCCGTTGATCTCCTTGGTCAGCGCGGCCAGCCGGTCCGTCTCGTGCAGCCGCAGATGCGCGACACCGCTGAGCGTGGAGGGGGAGTCGGCCAGGGCGGCGACGGCCGCGATGCCCGGGGTCAGCTCGCCGGCCTCGCTCAGGTCCACGTCGATGCCGTGGACGCGTCCGGAGCCGGTGAAGGTGAGGCCGCGCTCGGTGAGTTCGCAGCTGCCGCCCATCGCGGTGAAGATCTCGCGCAGCGCGTCACCGGGCTGCGTGGTGCGCTCCGGCCAGTCGGGGATCGTGACCCGGCCCCCGGTGACCAGTGCGGCGGCCAGGAACGGCTGGGCGTTGGACAGGTCCGGCTCGATGGTCAGATCGCGGCCGAGCAGCGCGGAGGGGGAGACCCGCCAGACGTTCGGCTCGCCGCCCGTCTCCGGCTCGTCCACCTGGGCGCCGACGGCGCGCAGCATGTCGACGGTCATCCGGATGTGCGGCATCGAGGGGAGGGCGGAACCCGTGTGCCGTACCTCCACGCCCTGGTTGAACCGGGGCCCCGACAGCAGCAGCGCCGAGACGAACTGGGAGGACGAGGAGGCGTCGATGGCCACCGGGCCGCCGTCCAGGGCGCCCCCGCCGTGCACGGTCAGCGGGAGTGCGCCGCGTCCGTCGTCGTCGATCCTGGCGCCCAGGGCACGCAGGGCGTCGATCACGCCGTTCAGGGGGCGCTCGTAGGAACGGGGGTCGCCGTCGAAGTGGACCGGGCCGTCCGCGAGGGTGGCCACCGGCGGCAGGAAGCGCATGACCGTGCCGGCGTTGCCGACGTCGACCGCGGCCGGGCCGTGGAGCCCGGCCGGGATGATCCGCCAGGCCTCGCCGGTGGCGTCCGGGCCGCCCGTGGCGGCGGAGCTGGAGGACACCATCTCCTCGATGCCGACACCCATCGCGCGCAGCGCCTGAGCCATCAGCAGGGTGTCGCGGGAGCGCAGCGGGCGGCGCAGCCAGCCCGGCTCGGAGGCGAGGGAGGCGAGCACGAGTGCCCGGTTGGTGACCGATTTCGACCCGGGCACGGTGACGGTCGCGTCGACGGCTCCGCTCGCGTGGGGGGCGGGCCAGAGGGCGGGGTGCACGGAACTTTCGGTCATGGCCCTCACTTTAGTGGCTCACCGCAAACCCGGATCCTGATCAAAATGGGGGAAACCGGGGCGTAATCAGCACGTGGTAAGGGCCGGGGCGGAGGCCGGGGCCGTCACAGTCCCAGGAGCCAGCGCCCGCCGCCGATCAGCGAGCAGAGCGACACCGCGTGGAAGAAGAACAGCCACAGCGCCGCCGGGACGTCCGTGAGCCGTGACAGCTGGTCCGCGTCGGAGTCCGGCGCACCGCCGTGCCGCCGCTTGGACTGGAGCTCGAAGGGCGGGCGCACACCGCCCAGCAGCAGGAACCACACCACCGCGTACGCGAACGCCGACTGCACGGCGGCCGAGGACAGCCAGGACACCAGCAGGAAGACCGTGCCCGTGAGGATCACGGTCAGGGCCCCGTACACATTGCGGATCATCACGAGCATCGCGGCCAGCAGCGCGGTGGCCAGCCAGAGCAGCAGCGTGATCCTGCCGTCGGCCAGCAGCCAGGCGCCGCCCAGGCCCAGCAGCGACGGCGCGGTGTACCCGGCCGCCGCGGTGAGGATCATGCCGATGCCGGTCGGTCTGCCGCGGCTCACGGTCAGCCCGCTGGTGTCCGAGTGCAGCCGGATGCCGGACAGCTGCCGTCCGGTGAGCAGGGCCACCAGCCCGTGGCCGCCCTCGTGCGCGATCGTGATCGCGTTGCGCGAGAGCCGCCATATGAGGTTCGGCACGACGGCGACCAGCGCGGCGGTGGCCGTGACGACCACCAGCCACTGCTCGGGCGCGGGCTGGGTGCCGAAGACGCGATCCCACAGATCGCCCAGTTCTGTCGCGTTCATTGGCCGGGCGGCTCCTTGCGGTCGTGGCGGGCGGTCGTGGCAGTCTGGCAGTTATGTGCGGACGGTATGCAGCGAGTCGGCGGCCCGAGGACCTGACCGGACTCTTCGAGGTCGAGAAGTGGGAACCCACCGAGACCCTTGAGCCCGACTGGAACGTGGCACCGACCAAAGAGGTCTACGCGGTACTGGAGCGTCCTGTGAAGGACGCAGACGATCAACGTCCGGTTCGCCAGCTGCGTGCCCTGAAGTGGGGACTCGTGCCGTCCTGGGCGAAGTCGCCGGAGGGCGGCGCCCGCATGATCAACGCCCGCGCGGAGACCGTGCACGAGAAGCCGTCCTTCCGCCGCCCCTTCGTGCAGCGCCGCTGCATCCTGCCCGCGGACGGCTATTACGAGTGGGTCACCGGCTCCGAGGAGCGCCAGCTGGAGGAGAGCGGGAAGAAGAAGCGGCCGCGCAAGCAGCCCTATTTCGTGACACCCGCCGACGGTTCGGTCTTCGCGATGGCGGGGCTGTACGAGTTCTGGCGCGACCGGACCCTGCCCGACGACCACCCGATGGCCTGGTGGGTGACCTGCTCCGTGATCACCACCGAGGCGGAGACCACGCCGCTGGCCGTCGCCCCCGCCGAGGGCCCGTCCACGCTGGCCGACATCCACCCCCGGATGCCGCTGATGCTGACCCCGGACCGCTGGGACGCCTGGCTGGACCCGGCGCGCACGGACGTCGAGGAACTGCGGGGGCTGCTCTCCCCGCCGCCCGGCGGGCTGATGCGCGCCTATCCGGTGGGCACGGCGGTCAGCAACGTGCGCAACAACGGCCCCGAGCTGCTGGAGGAAATCGCGGCCCCGGAAGTCGCGACGCTGTTCTGACCGGGGCCCGCCGCGAGGCAGGATGAACCGCGTGAGCCGTGACGAGAGCGTGCAGAAGAGTCCGCGTGAGGGCGCGCGGAGCCCGCGCAGGAGCGTGCGGAAGGCCGAGACCGGGGCGGGCGAGGCCCGGATCACCTGGCTGCCCGCGCACGATGCCCGTCTGGTGCTGGCGCTCGGCCATGGCGCGGGCGGCGGGATCGAGGCCCGGGACCTGACGGCCCTGGCCGCCGCACTGCCTGCGCGGGGGGTGACCGTCGCCCTGGTGGAGCAGCCCTGGCGGGTGGCCGGCAAGAAGATGGCGCCCGCCCCGAAGACCCTGGACACCGGCTGGCGCGGGGTGTGGCCCGCGCTGGCCCGGCCGGGACTGCCGGTCGTGGCCGGCGGACGCAGCGCCGGAGCCCGGGTGGCGTGCCGGACGGCGACGGAGCTGGGCGCCCACGCCGTCCTGGCGCTCAGCTTCCCGCTGCACCCGCCGGGCAGGCCGGAGAAGTCCCGGGCGGACGAGCTGCTGGGGGCGGGCGTCCCCACCCTGGTGGTGCAGGGCGGCAACGACCCGTTCGGGCGTCCCGGCGAATTCCCGCCCGGCCCCTACGAACTGGCCGAGGTGCCGTACGGGGATCACGGCTTCGCGGTCCCGAAGCGGTCCGGCCTGACCGAGGACCGGGTGATGGACATCCTCACCTCCGCGGTGACCGGATGGCTCGCCTCACTCGTATGACCGTGCGTCCCGCGGACCGTGTCTCCCGTGTGACGTGCGCAGCACGGGAATGCCGGATGCGGGGCCGCTGTTGTTCGGGACGTCGGTACAAGCACGTCGTACGTGGAGAGGGAGTCCGTCGCATGGGTTCGACCATCTGCCCGCGCCGCTCGAACACCGCTGATCTGGAGTGGACGGTCCTTCACGCGGCCAGGACCACTCCCGAGCGGGCACCGGGCGGAGCGGATCGACAGCCCGTCGCGAAGCCGGGTCGACTATTCTCCGATGCGAGCGGGTCCGGTTTCGGCTCCGCCACATCGTTGGAGGAGGTGGGTCCGGTCACTGGGACCGACACAGGGACCGACGACGGCCGCGCACAGGAGACGACCGCCGAGCGCAACGCGCGTTTCGAGCGGGACGCCCTCGGATTTCTCGATCAGATGTACTCGGCCGCACTGCGCATGACGCGCAACCCCGCCGACGCCGAGGACCTGGTCCAGGAGACGTACGCCAAGGCGTACGGGTCCTTCCACCAGTTCCGTGAGGGCACGAACCTCAAGGCGTGGATGTACCGCATTCTTACGAACACCTTCATCAACTCGTACCGCAAGAAGCAGCGCGAGCCCCAGCGCAGTGCCGCCGAGGAGATCGAGGACTGGCAGCTGGCGCGCGCCGAGTCGCACATGTCGACCGGTCTGCGTTCGGCGGAGTCCCAGGCCCTCGACCACCTGCCGGACTCCGATGTGAAGTCGGCGCTCCAGGCGATCCCCGAAGAGTTCCGCATCGCCGTGTATCTCGCCGACGTCGAAGGCTTTGCGTACAAGGAGATCGCGGACATCATGGGGACTCCTATCGGTACGGTGATGTCCCGGCTGCACCGCGGCCGCCGCCAACTGCGCGGCATGCTGGAGGACTACGCCCGTGAGCGCGGGCTCGTCCCGGCCGGCGCCGGTGCCGGTGAGTCGGATGATCGGAAAGGCTCGGCCTCATGAGCTGCGGAGAGCCGCACGAGACGGATTGCTCAGAGGTTCTCGACCATCTCTACGAGTTCCTCGACCGTGAGATGCCCGAGGGCGACTGCACCAAGTTCGAGGTGCACTTCGAGGAGTGCTCCCCGTGCCTGGAGAAGTACGGCCTGGAGCAGGCCGTGAAGAAACTGGTCAAGCGCTGCTGCGGTCAGGACGAGGTCCCGACCGATCTGCGCTCGAAGGTGATGGGCCGGATCGACCTGATCCGCGCGGGCCAGGACGTTCCGGAGCAGGATGTGGCCGTCGGCCCGGTGGACCGCTCGGCGGCCGCCACGGAGTGACATCGGCAGCGGGCGACCGCTGTACGGGTGAGGGCGTGCCGCGGACACCGCGGCGCGCCCTCACTTGTTCCCCGCCTTTCGCCCCCCGGGAAACACATCACCCGGACTTGTGCGGGGAAGGCGTGAGCGGGCCGCCCGCCGCTCCGGAGCGGCTGAGGCCCTGCACTGGACACGACCACCGGCCGCAGGGGGTGGAAGCGCCGGCGAGAGTCCTGGCGCGGGGCGGTCTGACCCGGTCCGGGCGGGGTAACCCATGGGTAATGAGCGGGCGTCCGGCCGGGCATGGTTGGATGCGAAAGCAGAGCGGAAACAGAGGGTGTCCAGTCGGGACAGGCGGGAATCGTGAGGATCTTCGGGAAGGTACGGCATCGGCCATCCGCGTCATGGCGGCAGGCCACGGACCGCGCGTTCACGCTGATCGGCGACGGCCGGTACGAGGATGCGGGGGCGCTGCTGACGCGCGCGGCGGACCTGGAGCCCTGGCTCTCGGAGTCCTGGTTCAATCTGGCACTGCTGCACAAGTTCCGGCACGACTGGGAGCAGGCGAGAGCGGCGGGCCTGCGGGCCGTCGCGCTGCTCGACCGGGAGTCCGGCGCGCCCGACTGGTGGAATGTCGGGATCGCGGCCACCGCACTGCAGGACTGGCCGCTGGCGCGGCGGGCCTGGCAGGCGTACGGCCTCAAGGTGCCGGGCAGCGGCCAGCACAACGCGGCGTCGAACACCGAGCCGACCGGGATGGACCTGGGCAGCGCGGCGGTACGGCTGTCGCCCGAGGGCGAGGCCGAGGTCGTCTGGGGACGCAGGCTGGATCCGGCCCGGATGGAAGTGCTGTCGATCCCGCTGCCGTCCTCCGGGCGGCGCTGGGGCGAGGTCGTTCTGCACGACGGGGTACCGCACGGCGAGCGGGTCACCGCTGCCGGGCCCTCGTATCCGGTCTTCGACGAGATCGAGCTGTGGGCGCCGTCGCCCGTGCCCACCTGGGTGGTGCTGCTGGAGGCGGCCACCGAGGAGGACCGGGACGCGCTGGAGCAGCTCGCCTCGGACGCCGGGTTCGCCGCCGAGGACTGGTCGTCCTCCGTCCGGCTGCTCTGCCGCGCCTGCTCGGAGAGCCGGATGGAGAGCGACGAGGGCGACGGGGAGCACCTGGACCCGCACGACCACAGTGAGCCCGGCCACCCGGGGCCGCTGGGCCACCGGACCTCCGGTGACCTGTGGGTGCCCGAGCGCGAGTGCGGTATCGCGGCGCCCGCCGGGCTGGTGCGCGGGCTGCTGGACGGCTGGGTCGCGGACAGCCCGGACAGCCGGGAATGGCGGGATCTCGAAGAAGTCTGCTGAGCGGTGCCCGTAGGCTGTACGGGCACCGATCGCGGTGTTGGTTCTCCCGGTTCTCCCGGTTTCCCGGATTCCCCGGTTTCGCCGGGTTCCGGGTCCATCGGGTCTCAGGTTTTGCAGGAAGGCGTACGGCGGACATGGCGCAGCAGGATACGGACGAGCAGATCAGCGTGGACGACGAGGGTTTCGTCGTGGACACCGAGGACTGCGAGGCACGTGAGGCGGCGTACCGCGAGCGCGGCACCTCCCACCCGATCACGGTCGTGGGCAACCCGGCGCTGCACAAGGAGTGCGCGGACGTCACCGAGTTCGGCGACGAGCTGGCGCGGCTGATCGACGACATGTTCGCCAGCCAGCGGACGGCGGAGGGCGTGGGCCTGGCCGCCAACCAGATCGGCGTCGACCGCAAGGTCTTCGTCTACGACTGCCCGGACGACGACGGTGTGCGGCACGTGGGTGTCATCATCAACCCCGTCCTCGACGAGCTGCCGCCCGAGGCGCGGGTGCTGGACGACTCCAACGAGGGCTGCCTCTCGGTGCCGACGGCGTACGCGGAGCTGGCCCGCCCGGACTACGCGGTGGTGCGCGGCCAGGACGCCAAGGGCAATCCGATCAAGGTGCGGGGCCACGGGTACTTCGCGCGCTGCCTCCAGCACGAGACGGACCACCTGTACGGCTACCTGTACATCGACCGGCTCTCCAAGCGCGACCGCAAGGACGCGCTGCGGCAGATGGCCGAGGGCACCCCGCGCTACGAGGTCGTTCCGAACGACTGAGCGCCGCCGGACCCGGTGACCGGGTACGAACGGGTGAGAAGGGGGCCGCGGCCGGTGACGGCGGCGGCCCCCTTCCGTTTCCCCGCTACTCGTCCGGGTGAACCAGGTGGCAGGTAACTGCCGCTTCTCCAGGGGTAGTTGACGCGCGTCGACTCCTGGGACAGGCTCGCTTGAACATCACCCGGTGATAAGGGAGTCCCCCCATGATCAGACGCACCGCGCGCGTCCTGCTCGGCCTTGTCATGACCATTGCTTTCGCGTGGGGCGGGGCGGTCATGACCGCCGGCACCGCGCAGGCCGACAGCTGTTACACCTGGACCCGCACGCTCTCGCCCGGTGCCACCGGCAACGACGTCGTCCAGCTCCAGATCCGGGTGGCCGGCTACCCCGGCTACAACTCGGTGCTCGCCATCGACGGCTCGTACGGCCCGGCCACCACCGCCGCGGTCAAGCGGTTCCAGGCGGCGTACGGGCTGGCGGCCGACGGTGTCGCGGGACCGGCCACCCAGGCCAAGATCTACGCGCTCCAGGACAACGACTGCACCCCGATCCACTTCACGTACCCCGAGCACAACACCTGCAACAGCACCTGGGCCGGTGGTGCGGTCGCCGCGGGCACGGCCAAGGCCAACGCCCTGAGCACCATGTGGAAGCTGGAGGCCCTGCGGCACGCCCTCGGTGACCAGTCCATCCGCGTCACCAGCGGTTTCCGCTCCACCTCCTGCAACGCGGCCGTCGGCGGGGCCACCAACAGCCGCCATCTCCACGGTGACGCGGCCGACCTCGGCGCCGGGCCGCACTCCCTGTGCACCCTCGCCAAGCAGGCCCGTAACCACGGCTTCAACGGGATCCTCGGCCCGGGATACCCCGGCCACGGTGACCACGTGCACGTCAACCAGGGGCCCAGCCACTACTGGTCGGCCTCCAGCTGCGGCATCTGAGGACCGCCTCCTGTGCGGGGGCGCCGCGCTCGCGGAGCCCCCGCACACCGCGGCGGAAGCGCTGGATCAGGCGGCCCCGGACATCGCGGCCGGGCCGCGGAAGGTGCGGCGGTAGGCGTTCGGGGTCGTCCCCAGGGACCGTACGAACTGGTGGCGCAGCGCGGCCGCCGTACCGAAGCCGGTCCGCCCGGCGATCGTGTCCACCGTCTCGTCCGAGGTCTCCAGCAGATGCTGGGCCAGCAGCACCCGCTGCCGCAGCAGCCAGCGGTACGGAGTGGTGCCCGTCTCCTGCTGGAAGCGGCGCGCGAAGGTGCGCGGGGACATATGTGCCAGACCGGCCAGCTGCTCGACGGTCATCTCCCGGTCGAGGTGGCGCTCCATCCAGGCGAGGGTGTCCCCGACCGTGTCGCACCTGGTGCGGGGCAGCGGGCGCTGGATGTACTGCGCCTGGCCGCCGTCGCGGTGCGGCGGTACCACCATGCGGCGCGCGATGGCGTTGGCGACATCGGGGCCGTGCGCCTGGCGCACCAGATGCAGACAGGCGTCTATCCCGGCGGCGGTGCCCGCCGAGGTGATGACCGCCCCGTCGTCCACGTACAGCACATCCGGCTCCACGACGGCCAGGGGGAAGCGCCGGGCCAGCTCGTCGGTGTGCCGCCAGTGGGTGGTGCAGCGGCGGCCGTCCAGCAGTCCGGCCGCGCCGAGGACGTAGGCGCCGGAGCAGACGCTCAGCACCCGCGCGCCGCGCTCCACGGCCCGGCGCAGGGCGTCCAGCACCTCCGGCGGATACTCCCGCTCCATGAAATGGCTGCCCGCCGGTACGGCGATGAGGTCGGCCTCCTCCAGCCGGCCGAGGCCGTGGGACGTGCCGATGGTGAACCCGGCGTGCGTCCGCAGCTCGGGGCCCTCGGCCGAGACCACCGCGAAGTCGTGCACCGGCAGACCCTCGTCGCTGCGGTCGAGCCCGAAGACCTCGCACAGCACGCCGAGTTCGAAGGGGTGGACCCCGTCGAGCAGCAGGGCGGCGACATTTTTCAGCATGACGACAGTGTGGCAGTAATTCGATGCTGTGTGACAGTCCTGCCACTGCCGGAATGCGTCCGCGCGGACGACAGTAGAGGCATGAACACATTCCTGAACTACCTGGGCATCACGGCCGTTTTCGCACTCGTCCTGCTGCCGACGTTCCTCGGGATCGCCCGCGAGCGCCGTATCGACCGGGAGCTGAGAGAAGCGGAACGGGCGCACGGGGCGGAGCCCCCGCGAACGGAGGGCGCCGCGCGGCCGGTCACGGCCGCGCGGCGCCCGTCCCCCCGGAGCTGGGCCAGGATCTGACCCGGCCCTGCGGACGGCCGGAGAAGCCGTCCTTGGGTACGTCGTCCTCTAGAAGTCGTCGTCGAAGCCGACCGACCCCTCCACCGCCACCTGGTAGGCGGACGGGCGGCGCTCGAAGAAGTTCGTCAGCTCCTGGACGCCCTGGAGCTCCATGAACGAGAACGGGTTCTCCGAGCCGTACAGCGCGGGGAAGCCGAGGCGGGTGAGCCGCTGGTCGGCCACGCACTCCAGGTACTGCCGCATCGACTCGGTGTTCATGCCGGGCAGGCCCTCGCCGCACAGGTCGCGGCCGAACTGCAGCTCCGCCTCGACGGCCTCCTTCAGCATGTCGGTGACCTGCTGCTGGAGCTCGTCGTCGAAGAGGTCCGGCTCCTCCTTGCGGACGGTGTCCACGACCTCGAACGCGAAGTTCATGTGCATGGTCTCGTCACGGAACACCCAGTTGGTGCCCGTGGCGAGGCCGTGCAGCAGGCCGCGCGAGCGGAACCAGTACACGTACGCGAAGGCACCGTAGAAGAACAGCCCCTCGATGCACGCCGCGAAGCAGATCAGGTTCAGCAGGAAGCGACGGCGGTCCGCCTTCGTCTCCAGCCGGTCGATCTTCTCGACCGAGTCCATCCATCTGAAGCAGAACTGCGCCTTCTCGCGGATGGAGGGGATCTCCTCGACCGCGTCGAACGCAGCCGCCCGGTCGTCCGGATCGGGCAGATACGTGTCGAGCAGCGTCAGATAGAACTGGACGTGCACGGCCTCCTCGAAGAGCTGCCGCGACAGATACAGCCGCGCCTCGGGAGAGTTGATGTGCTTGTACAGCGTCAGCACGAGGTTGTTGGAGACGATGGAGTCACCGGTCGCGAAGAACGCCACCAGCCGGCCGATCATGTGCTGTTCGCCGGGGGAGAGCTTGGCGAGGTCGGCGACGTCGGAGTGGAGGTCGACCTCCTCGACCGTCCAGGTGTTCTTGATCGCGTCCCGGTAGCGCTCGTAGAAGTCCGGGTAGCGCATCGGGCGCAGGGTCAGTTCGAAACCCGGGTCGAGCAGGTTCTTGTTCTCGCTGGAGCTCATTACTGACAGGCCTCGCAGGACTCGGGGTTTTCCAGGGAGCAGGCGATGGCGTCCGCGTCGGGAGCCTGGGCCTGCTGTACGGGGACGGGGGCGGCGGCGGACGCCTGGCCGGACGCGGCACGGGCGATCCGGGTCGCCGGGCGCGAACGCAGGTAGTACGTCGTCTTCAGCCCCTGCTTCCAGGCGTACGCGTACATCGAGGAGAGCTTGCCGATCGTCGGCGTCTCCAGGAACAGGTTCAGCGACTGGCTCTGGTCGAGGAACGGCGTACGCGCCGCCGCCATGTCGATCAGTCCGCGCTGCGGGATCTCCCACGCGGTGCGGTACAGCGCCCGCACCTCCTCGGGGATCCAGGCGAAGCCCTGCACCGAGCCGCTCGCCTCGCGCAGCGCCTCGCGGGTCCGGGCGTCCCACACGCCCAGCTGCTTGAGCTCGTCCACCAGATAGGCGTTGACCTGGAGGAACTCACCGCTCAGCGTCTCGCGCTTGAACAGGTTGGAGACCTGCGGCTCGATGCACTCGTACACCCCGGCGATCGAGGCGATCGTGGCGGTCGGCGCGATCGCCAGGAGCAGCGAGTTGCGCATCCCGGTCCGGGCGACGCGGGCGCGCAGGGCGTCCCAGCGCTCCGGCCAGTTCAGCTCGGTGTCGTAGTGGTCGGGGTGCAGCACTCCGCGCGCCGCCCGGGTCTCGGACCAGGCGGGCAGCGGACCCGACCGCTCGGCGAGGTCGCAGGACGCCTCGTACGCGGCGAGCATGATGCGCTCGGAGATCTTCGTGGACAGGGCCCGCGCCGCGGGGGAGTCGAAGGGCAGCCGCAGCTGGAAGAAGACGTCCTGGAGACCCATCGCGCCCAGGCCCACCGGCCGCCAGCGGGCGTTGGAGCGCCCGGCCTGCTCGGTCGGGTAGAAGTTGATGTCGACGACCCGGTCCAGGAAGGTCACGGCGGTACGCACGGTGGCGTCCAGCCGCTCCCAGTCGATGGACCCGTCCGCCACGAACGACCCCAGGTTGACCGAGCCCAGATTGCAGACGGCCGTCTCGCCGTCGTCGGTCACTTCGAGGATCTCGGTGCACAGGTTCGACGAGTGGACGACGCGGCCCGGCTCGGCGGTCTGGTTGGCGGTCCGGTTGGAGGCGTCCTTGAACGTCATCCAGCCCTGGCCGGTCTGCGCGAGCGTACGCATCATCCGGCCGTACAGGTCCCGCGCGGGCATCGACTTGCGGGCCAGCCCCCTGGCCTCCGCCGCGCGGTACGCGGCGTCGAACTCGTCGCCCCACAGGTCGACCAGCTCGGGCACATCGGCGGGCGAGAACAGCGACCACCGGCCGTCCGCGTCGACCCGGCGCATGAACTCGTCCGGGATCCAGTGCGCCAGGTTGAGGTTGTGCGTACGCCGCTGGTCCTCGCCCGTGTTGTCGCGGAGCTCCAGGAACTCCTCGATGTCCGCGTGCCAGGTCTCCAGGTAGACGGCGGCGGCGCCCTTGCGGCGGCCGCCCTGGTTGACCGCGGCGACCGAGGCGTCGAGCGTCTTCAGGAACGGCACGATGCCGTTGGAGTGCCCGTTGGTGCCCCGGATCAGCGAACCGCGGGCGCGGATGCGGGAGTACGAGAGACCGATGCCGCCCGCGTGCTTGGAGAGCCGCGCCACCTGGTGGTAGCGGTCGTAGATCGAGTCCAGCTCGTCCTTGGGCGAGTCCAGCAGATAGCAGGAGGACATCTGCGGGTGCCGGGTGCCGGAGTTGAAGAGGGTGGGGGAGGAGGGCAGATAGTCCAGCCGGCTCATCAGCCCGTACAGCGCGGCGACCTCGTCCAGCGCGCGCACGCTCTCGTCCTCGGCCAGCCCCGAGGCGACCCGCAGCATGAAGTGCTGCGGGGTCTCGATGACCTGCCGGGTGTGCGGGTGGCGCAGCAGATAGCGGCTGTGCAGCGTACGGAGCCCGAAGTAGCCGAAGCGGTCGTCCGCGCCGTCGGCCAGCGACCGCTCGACCATCGCGTCGAGCGCGGCAGCGTGGAGGGCCACGAACCGCGCGGTGCGGTCGGCGATCAGGCCCTCGCGGTGCCCCACGGCGACCGAGGCGGAGAACGACACCGCGCCCTGGCCCGCCGCCTCGCCCGCGATGGAGCGGGTCAGCAGCCGGGCGGCGAGCCGGGAGTAGGCGGGGTCCTCGGAGATCAGCCCCGCGGCCGCCTCGGTGGCCAGCGAACGCAGCTCCGCCTCGTCCGACCGGGCGTTGCGGCCGCGCAGCGCGGCGGCGGCGACCCGTCCGGGATCGGTGTCGGGAAGATCGACGGTGAGGTCCGTCAGGGTCCGCAGCAGTGCGGTTCCCGGTGCGTCGGTCGTGGACTCCGTCGGTTCGGCTGCGGCGGCGGCTGAAACCGGATCGGCTGGCGCGATGGTCACGGGGATTTCCCTCGCTCGGCTGGGGGCCGGCGGGGAACGGGGGCAGCCGGACAGCACGATGCCCGGAACGGGGCAGCACTGCCTACGGCGTCCACCGGCCCATCCGCGAGGCCCGGACGTCTGGGCGTCCGGTTCGGTCGAGCCGGACGCGCTGTCGACAGGTCGTCGGACTTCGGGTGTGCAAAAGCACACTGAATACACCGTTGCGGGACAGTTCCGGATTCGCACCGGATTCCCCTGCGGCGACAGCGAGCACGAGCATACATGTGGGGGCCGCCCGATGAGGCAGCCCCTACATGTTGTGTCGCGAGGGGTGTTGGGCCCTAGGGGGAATGTGGGCCGGTGGGGTGAGCGGGGGCACGGCGGGAAGGGGCTCCGGGCCCGCTCCCCACCCGTTCCGGGCCCGTACGGCGTGCTCTGCCGGCAGCCGGTTCCCTCAGCCGCTCGCTCCCACCTCGTTGTTCGGGGCCCCGTCGCCGACCGGTGGCAGGTCGCCGCGTTCGACGGGACCCGCGCCGGGTGCCTGCCCCGCCGGGGGCAGGATCTCGTCGAGTTCACGGTCGTCCGCGCGGTGCGCCGCCTCGGAGGCCGCGCGCAGGGTGTCGCGGTCGACCTCGTCGCGGGCTCCGCCGACCCGGACGACGACCTCGCCCTCCGCGCGGGCGTACTCATGGCCCTCCGGCGTCGAGCGGTACCAGTTCTCCCCGTCCCGCTCACAGGCCGCCGGTGTGCCCGGGCCCCCGCCGGGCAGCGGGCCCGCCGCGCAGTTCGCCGCCGTCAGCGTGCCGCGCTCCACGGAGAGCTGGACGCGCTTGCCGCCCGCCGCCACGTAGAAGCTCCCGAAGCCGTCGTCGCCCAGGACGCCGACGGACTGCCGGGCCAGGGCGTACCCGGGGACCTCGGTCACATAGACATGGCCGGTGGTGGTCTGGATGGCCGCGGCCCTGGCCTCCAGCGCGGCCCGGCCGGGCACCGGGGCGGAGGGGGCCGCGGCCCCGGGGCCGTCCGCGTCGGGGCCGGGGGCCTGCTCCGTGCCGCAGGCCGCGAGCGTCAGCACCAGCAGCACGGGCCACAGCCCGGGGAGCGGGGAACGAGGAATCATGCCCGCATCCTCGCGTACGGTGACCGCGGTGCACAGCCGGGGAACGGGGCGGGCCGCCGCGCCTCCCGGGGAGACACGACGGCCCGCGCACCCGCGGTTCCGGCCGGTCAGTGACCGCTCGGCGCGCCCACCGTGGCCGGCGGCAGCTCCGCCTTGACGCCCGGGTCGCCCACATCCGCCGTGTAGTCGGCCGGCGAGGTCTCGTCGATGCCCGCCGGGGCCTTCAGCGCGTTCAGGACGAGGGTCAGGACGATCACGACCATCACGTTCAGCACGAAGGCCGTCAGACCGATGTAGCCGATCTCGCCGATTCCCGGAATCTCCTTCGAGGAGCCGCCGAAGTGCTTCTGGGTGGGGCTCGCCACGCCGTACGCGGCGAGCGTTCCGTACGCCATGCCGGCCGCCCAGCCCGCGAGCAGCGCCCAGCGGTGGAACCAGCGGGTGAACAGCCCGCCGACCAGGGCGGGCATGGTCTGGAGGATCCAGATGCCGCCGAGCAGCTGGAAGTTGATCGCGACCGTCTTGTCCATGGTGAGGACGAAGACCAGGGCCCCGACCTTGACCAGGAGCGAGACGACCTTGGAGACCTTGGTCTCCTGGGCGGGGGTGGCGTCGGGTTTCAGGAAGTCCTTGTAGATGTTGCGGGTGAAGAGGTTCGCCGCGGCGATGGACATGATCGCGGCGGGCACCAGGGCGCCGATGCCGATGGCGGCGAACGCCACTCCCGCGAACCAGTCGGGGAACATGTTCTCGAACAGCTGAGGGATGGCCAGCTGCCCGTTGTCCACCTTCACTCCGGCGGCGATCGCCATGAAGCCGAGCAGCGCCAGCATGCCCAGCATCAGGGAGTACAGCGGCAGGATCGTGGTGTTGCGCCGGATCACCTCGCGGCTGCGGCTGGAGAGCGTCGCCGTGATCGAGTGCGGGTACATGAAGAGCGCGAGCGCGGAGCCCAACGCCAGTGTCGCGTAACCCCATTGACCCATGTCGCCGGGGACCAGCGAGCCGCGCGGCTGACCGGTCGCCGGATTCTTCTGGGAGAACGCCTCGCCCGCCTTGGCGAAGATGTCGTCGAAGCCGCCCAGCTTGACCGGTATGTAGATGATCGCCACCGCGATCACCAGATAGATCAGGCCGTCCTTCACGAATGCGATCAGCGCGGGTGCCCGCAGCCCGGACGAGTAGGTGTACGCGGCGAGCACGGCGAACGCGATGAGCAGCGGAAGGTCCTTGATGAACCAGTGCGTGGTCTCACCGCCGCCGACGCCCATGACATCCAGCACCGCCTGGATTCCGACGAGTTGGAGCGCGATGTAGGGCATCGTGGCGAGGATGCCGGTGACGGCGACCGCCAGCGAGAGCCCCCTGGAGCCGAAGCGTCCGCGGACGAAGTCCGAGGTGGTGACGTAGCCGTGCTTGTGCGAGACCGACCACAGCCGCGGCAGGAAGGTGAAGATCAGCGGGTAGACGAGGATCGTGTACGGGACGGCGAAGAAGCCCGCCGCGCCCGCCGCGTAGATCGCCGCCGGGACGGCGACGAAGGTGTACGCCGTGTAGAGGTCGCCGCCCAGCAGGAACCAGGTGACCCAGGTGCCGAACGACCTTCCGCCCAGGCCCCATTCGTCCAGGCTGGCCTCGTTCTCGGCCTTGCGCCAGCGGGCCGCCATGAAGCCGATGACCGTGACGGCCACGAAGAAGAAGATGAAGACGCCGAGCGCGATGCCGTTCACACCGTCCTTCATGCGGAGGCACCCCCCTTGCGGGCGCGCTGGTCACGCTGCCACAGCTTGTACGCGACCATCGTCAGCGCGGCCGAGAGCGGCACCCAGAGCATCTGGTACCAGTAGAAGAACGGGATGCCGATGAACGTCGGATCGACCTTCGCGTACGAACCCACCCAGAGCATCGCCACGAACGGGGCGAAGAGACAGAGCGCGATCACCGCTCTCGTGGGGGTGACCGTCGGTGGTTTCGCCTCGGTGTCTGCTGGCATGTGGTGACTCCGTCCCCTCGCTGATCAACGTCTGCGGTCCGCGTGTGCGGTCCGGCAACGGTGATGTATCGGAGAGAGTCACGGACACGGGAGTCATCCGGTTCACCCGTACGTGCAAGTCCGCGCGCACATACGCGTACCCGTACGTGCACCCGTACGTGCACCCGTACGTGCACGCGTATGTGCACCCGTATGTGCGCCTACGTACGCGGGCCCGCGGGCGTACGCGCGCCCGGAACGCGCGTACGCCCGCGGGCCCGGAACAAGGACAGGTGCGGCGGCCGGGGGAGTCGTCCCCGGCCGCCGCACCTGTGCCCGTCGCCGCCGCCGCGGCGCGACGGCCTCAGTCCGTGGGCCGCTTCAGCCTGGCGACGAACTTGTAGCGGTCGCCGCGGTAGACCGAGCGCACCCACTCCACCGGTTCGCCCTGCCCGTCGATCGAGTGGCGGGACAGCATCAGCATCGGAAGGCCCACATCCGTACCGAGCAGCCCCGCCTCGCGCGGGGTGGCCAGCGAGGTCTCGATGGTCTCCTCGGCCTCGGCCAGCCTCACGTCGTACACCTCGGCGAGCGCGGTGTAGAGAGAGGTGTACTTCACCAGAGAACGGCGCAGAGCCGGGAAACGTTTGGCCGAAAGGTGTGTGGTCTCGATCGCCATCGGCTCGCCGCTGGCCAGTCGCAGACGCTCGATCCGCAGCACCCGGCCGCCCGCCGTGATGTCCAGCAGACCGGCGAGCGTGTCGTCGGCGGTGACATAGCCGATGTCCAGCAGCTGAGACGTCGGCTCCAGTCCTTGGGCGCGCATGTCCTCGGTGTACGAGGTCAGTTGGAGCGCCTGGGAGACCTTCGGCTTGGCGACGAAGGTTCCCTTGCCCTGGATGCGCTCCAGCCGGCCCTCGACGACCAGCTCCTGGAGCGCCTGGCGCACGGTGGTGCGCGAGGTGTCGAACTCCGCTGCCAGGGTGCGTTCGGGCGGCACGGGTGTGCCCGGTGGCAGGGTGTCGGTCATATCGAGGAGATGCCGCTTGAGCCGGTAGTACTTCGGTACGCGCGCAGTGCGCGTACCTGCACCGGTCTCGTTCCCCGAACTGCCCCCGTCGGCGCCCATGGCCCGCCTTCCCGACTGCTGCGTTGCTGCCGTCACCGGCTCCTCCGTCTGTCGCGGCTCACATGGTGGCACGGTCCCGTCACGGGTCGTCGCCCTCCCTTAGGTGTCGGTCCTATAACGGACGCGAGTGCACTTCTTATACACCCTTGACACCCCTAAAGGTCTAGGCCAAGCTCCCGGTACTGGTCTAAACCATTAAAGACCAGGTCCAGCCCCAGCAGTACTCGTCGAATGTCTTCGCGGTGGGCGGGGTTGCAGCATCCCTGAGGAGGGTTTGGCGTGAAGCGCAAGCTCATCGCGGCGATCGGCGTCGCGGGCATGTTGGTTTCGATCGCAGCATGTGGTTCGGATGACAAGGCATCGTCCAAGGACCCCAAGGACCGTAAGGAAGACCTGACGGTCTGGCTCATGGGTGACGCGCAGTCGACCTGGCCGGAACTGGTCAAGGACGTCAACGCCCAGTTCAAGAAGAAGTACCCCAATGTCACCGTCAAGATCCAGTACCAGCAGTGGTCGGACAAGGTGAAGAAGCTCGACACCTCCCTCGGTGGCGACAAGTTCCCGGACGTTGTCGAGCTCGGCAACACCGAGACCATGCAGTACATCCTCAATGGTGCGCTCGGCGAGATCGACCCCAAGAAGTACGAGAACTCGGACACCTGGATCAAGGGTCTGAAGGACACGTGCTCCTTCGAGGGCAAGACCTACTGCGTCCCGTACTACGCCAGTGCCCGTCTGGCTGTCTACAACAAGGACATGCTGAAGGCCGCCACCGGCAGCGACGTCCTCCCGCAGACCGAGGACGAGTTCCTCAAGGCCATGGACAAGGTATCGGCCGAGCTGGGCAAGAAGGACAAGCGCGCCTCGTCCCTCTACTTCCCGGGCCGTTACTGGTACGCGGCGATGTCCTACGTCGCGGCGTACGGCGGCGAGGTCGCCAAGTACGACGAGGGCTCGAAGCAGTGGAAGGCCTCCCTCTCCTCGCCCGAGTCGCAGAAGGGCATCGCCCACTACGTCGACCTGGTCAAGAAGTACAACAAGGCCGACCAGACGAAGGACGAGCAGGACCACGCCAACGTCATGGCCAACGAGAAGGCCGCGGTCATCTACGGCCAGGCCTGGGAGGCCGGCGGCGTCACCACGGGCGAGAACGGCAACCCGAAGCTCGACGGCAAGATCGCCACGGCCGGTATGCCCGGCCCGGAGGGCAAGGCGCTCCCGTCCTTCATCGGCGGTTCCGACCTCGCGACGATCTCCAAGTCCAAGGTCCAGGACCTCGGCGAGGAGTGGATCTCCCTCTTCACGAACGCGAAGTCGATGGACGTCCTCGCGTCGAAGAACATCCTCCCCAACAACGAGAAGCAGCTTGAGCCGCTGAAGGCCAAGCCGGAGACGGCCCCCATCGCCAACGCGGTGCCGGACGCCTGGTTCACGCCGATCGCCCCGGGCTGGGCCTCGGTCGAGAAGGAGGAGATCCTCGAGAACCTCCTCCTGGACATCCTCAAGGGCACGTCCGTCGCCGACGCCGCCAAGAAGGCCGACGAGAAGATCGACGCACTGATCAACAAGAAGGCCTGAGTCTTCTGATCGCCAGGCGGGGGCCCGGCACTGCGCCGGGCCCCCGCTCCTCAGTACAAGCACGCCGTGATTTCCGGGGGTTGCCTCGGACCCGCGATGGAAGGTCAGCCACGTGACTGCCGCCGACACCAAGGCCGCCGGGCCACCGGTCTCCGAACCACGTGATCCCCGATTGACCGGGCCCCGGCTGTCCGAAGAGGACGGCGCCGGGCCCCGCGTACAGAAGAGGAAGCGGAAGAAGGGTGAACTCCTCCCCTACTTCCTGATCCTCCCGGCGATCGTGGCGATCGCCGCCGTCTATCTCTACCCGCTCGGCAAGACCGTGATCATGTCCTTCCAGGACATGGGCCGGCGTGAGCTGTGGAGCGGTGAGCCCGCACCGTGGGTGGGCCTGAAGCAGTTCACCAACATCCTCGGCGACGACGAGTTCTGGTGGGTCACCTTCCGCACCGTGGTCTTCATGGCCATCTGCGTGACCCTGACCATGGCTCTCGGCCTCCTCATCTCCCTGCTGATGCGCCGGCTGTCCACCTGGGTCAGGCTCGTGCTGACCTTCTGCCTGATCGCCGCCTGGTCCATGCCGCTGATGGTCGCGGCGTCGATCTTCCGCTTCATGGCCGACTCCGACTACGGCCTGATCAACACCATGATCGCCAAGGTCGTCGGCGAGGACTTCCTCGGCCACAACTGGTACCTGGACCCGATCCAGGGCTTCACGATCATCGCCATCCTGGTCGTGTGGGGTGCCATCCCCTTCGTCGTCGTCACCCTGTACGCCGCGCTCACCCAGGTCCCCAAGGAACTGGAGGAGGCCGCCTCGCTCGACGGCGCCTCCGGCTACGGCGTCTACAAGTACGTCACCTGGCCGGTCATCAAGCCGGTCTTCACCATGGTGGCCACGCTCTCGGTGATCTGGGACTTCAACGTCTTCGGCCAGATCTGGCTGCTGCGCGGCAACAAGCCCGAGCCGGAGTACGAGACCCTCGGCCTCTACTCCTACTCCAAGGCGTTCGAGTCCACTTCCTTCAGTCAGGGCACCGCGATCGCCCTGATCACGGTGCTGCTGCTGTCCGGCGTGGCCGTGTACTACCTGCGCCAGCTCATGAAGACGGGAGAGGTCGAATGAGCACCACGACCGACACACAGACCCTGCGCCCGGACCGCAAGCAGAGCAGGATCGGCTTCGACATCCTGGGCCTGGGCATCGCCCTGGTCATGGTCTTCCCGGTCTACTGGCTGGTCATCAGCGCCCTGCGGCCCAACCGCGAGATCCGCTCGTACGACCAGACGCTGTGGCCCTCGTCGATCACGTTCGACAACTTCGTACGGGCCACCGAGCAGCCGAACTTCGGCACCGCGATCCAGTCGAGCCTCATCGTCTCGATCACCGCCGTGGTCGGCGGCATGATCATCGCGACCCTGGCGGCACTGGCCATCGGCCGCTTCCGCTTCTTCGGCCGCAAGGCCCTGGTCCTGATCATGATCCTGGTCCAGATGCTGCCGCCGACGGCGATGCTCATCCCGATCTACGCCCAGCTCAACGCCATGGGCGGGATCGACGAGTACTGGGGCCTCATCGTCGTCTACCTGGTCTCCACGCTGCCCTTCGCGACGATCATGATCCGCGGCTTCGTGGTGAACATCCCCGTGGAGCTCGAAGAGTCCGCGATGGTGGACGGCTGCACCCGCTTCGGCGCGTTCCGCCGCGTGATCTTCCCGCTGCTCGCCCCCGGCCTCGCCGCCGCGTCGATCTTCGCGCTGGTCAACGCCTGGAACGAGTACCTCTTCGCGTACATCCTGATCAACGACAACTCCAAGTACACGCTGAACGTCTGGCTGATGACGTTCACGACCGAGCGCGGGACCGACTACGGCGCGCTGATGGCGGCGTCGACCATGATCGCCCTGCCGGTCGTCGTGTTCTTCATGTTCATCCAGCGGAAGATGGCCGCTGGCCTCACTTCCGGCGCCGTGAAGGGATAGTGCGGGCCCCATGACCACCCTCGTTTCCACTACGGACACGCTGACGCGCGACGCGCTCGCCGTCCTCCAGCCCGGGTTCACCGGCACCACCGCCCCGGACTGGGTCCTGCGCCGGGTCGGTGAAGGGCTCGCCGCCGTCGCGCTGTTCGGCCGCAACATCCGGACGCCCGAGCAGGTCGCCGCCCTCACCGCCCAGCTGCGGGCCGAGCGCGAGGACATCCTCGTCGCGATCGACGAGGAGGGTGGTGACGTCACCCGGCTGGAGGTCCGGCAGGGCTCCTCGTTCCCCGGCAACCTCGCCCTCGGCGCGGTCGACGATGTGCACCTGACCCGGGACGTGGCCCAGGAGCTCGGCCGCCGGCTCGCCGAGTGCGGCGTCAACCTCAACTGGGCGCCGTCCGCCGACGCCAACTCCGACCCGGGCAACCCGGTCATCGGCGTCCGCTCCTTCGGGGCCGACCCCCGCCTCGTCGCCCGGCACACGGCCGCGTACATCGAGGGCCTCCAGGCCGCCGGTGTCGCCGCCTGCACCAAGCACTTCCCCGGGCACGGCGACACGGCGGTCGACTCGCACCACGCGATGCCCCGCATCGACGTGGACCTCGAAACGCTGCACGCCCGTGAGCTGGTGCCCTTCCGGGCGGCCATCGCGGCGGGCTCCAAGTCCGTGATGACGGCGCACATCCTGCTGGCCGCGCTCGACGCCGAGCGTCCCGCGACCATCAGCCCGCAGATCCTCACCGGTCTGCTGCGCGAGGAGCTCGGCTACGACGGCCTGATCGTCACCGACGCCGTGGAGATGCAGGCCATCGCCTCGACGTACGGGATAGCCCGCGGCTCCGTCCTCGCGATAGCCGCGGGTGCCGACGCCCTGTGCGTCGGCGGCGGGCTGGAGGACGAGCCCACGGTCCTGCTGCTGCGCGACGCGCTGGTCGAGGCGGTACGCAGCGGTGAACTGCCCGAGGAGCGGCTCGCCGACGCCGCGGCCCGGGTACGCGCACTCGCGTCCTGGACGCGGAGTGCGCGGGGGGCTGTACCGGGGCCGGGCGCGGCAGCGCAGGAGGGGACCGCGCCCGGCACCGGAGTCAGCACCGACATCGGGCTGGTGGCGGCCCGCCGCGCCGTCCAGGTGACGGGCACGGCCGAGCGGCTCACCGGACCGGCCTATGTGGCCGAGTTCAACCCGGCGCCCAACATCGCCGTCGGCAACGAGACCCCGTGGGGCCTCGCCGGCGACCTGGGCCGGCTGCTGCCCGGTACCGAGAGCGGTACCTACGGCAGCGACAGCACGACGGCGGCGGCCGATGTGCTGGCCGCGGCGGGGGAGCGGCGCATCGTCGCCGTCGTCCGCGACGCCCACCGGCACGCCTGGATGGCCGACGCGCTGGACGCGCTGGTGGCGGCACGTCCCGACACGATCGTGGTCGAGATGGGCCTTCCCCAGTCGGAGCCGAGGGGATCGCTGTACGTGGCCACCCACGGTGCCGCACGGGTCTGCGGCCTGGCGGCGGCGGAGGCCATCACCGCCTGACCGCACCACCGGATCCGGCCCGTCCGGCGATCGAGGACCTCACCTCTCGCCGGACGGGCGGCGTACGACGGAGGGCCGGACACCCTGGGGTGTCCGGCCCTCCGTCGTACGTGCGGGTCCTAGATGCCCTGCCACTGCGGCTTCGCCGCGAACGTGGCGCGGAAGTAGTCCGCGAGCTTCAGCTTCGACGCGGCGGCCTCGTCGACCACCACCGTCGCGTGCGGGTGCAGCTGGAGCGCGGAGGCGGGCACGATCGAGGCGACCGGTCCCTCCACCGTCTGCGCGATGGCCTCGGCCTTGCCCTCGCCGGTGGCCAGCAGGATCGGGTGCCGGGAGTCCAGGATGGTGCCGATGCCCTGGGTGATCACGTGGTGCGGCACCTGGGAGATGTCGTTGTCGAAGAAGCGCGCGTTGTCGATGCGGGTCTGCTCGGTCAGCGTCTTGATCCGGGTGCGGGAGGCCAGCGAGGAGCACGGCTCGTTGAAGCCGATGTGGCCGTCGGTGCCGATGCCGAGCAGCTGGAGGTCGACCCCGCCGGCCGCCGCCAGCGCCTTGTCGTACGTCTCGCAGGCGGCCTGGACGTCCTCGGCGGAGCCGTCGGGGCCCATGAAGGACGCCTCGGAGAGCCCGAGCGGCTCGACGACCTCGCGCAGCACCACGGAGCGGTACGACTCCGGGTGGCCCGCGGGCAGGCCGACGTACTCGTCCAGCTGGCAGATGCGGGCACGCGAGGCGTCGACCGCACCGGAGCGGACCCTGGCCGCCAGCGCCTGGTAGATGGGCAGCGGGGTGGAGCCGGTGGCAACGCCGAGCAGGGCGTCGGGCTTGCGGCTCAGCAGGGCGCCGATGGCCTCCGCGATGAGTTCGCCGCCTGCCTTGGCATCCGGGACGATGACAACTTCCACGCTGTGCCTGCCGATCTGAAGTGGTGGAGTCATGTGGTATAGACCAATCAACGTCCCAATCTAGCAGAACCCGGCAACTATCAGGTGAACCGTTCATCCCTTGGTCCTCCCGCCGGTACGGCCGGCGGTCCGCTGGCGGGTCCCCCCGGCGCCGTGGTCGACTTGTCCGAAAGGACGACACCGCAGGGAGGCACCCATGTCCGCCACCTTCCCGGCCGGGCGGAACGGCCGCGGCGAACAGCCCGGCCGGATCATGTCCGGCGAAATGGCCGAGCAGCCCGGGATGCTGCGGCGCATCCTCGACCGTGGGGACGGGATCCGTGAGGTGGCCGCGGAGATCGCCGCCAGGAAGCCCCGCTTCGTCCTGCTCACGGCGCGCGGCACGTCCGACAACGCGGCGCTGTACGCGAAGTACCTGCTGGAGATCCGGCTCGGCCTGCCCTGCGGTCTGACGTCGATGTCCACCACGACGGCGTACGGGGCCAGGCCCGACCTCACCGACGTCCTGGTGATCACCATCAGCCAGTCGGGCGGCTCGCCCGACCTGATGGCCTCCACGAAGGCGGCCCGGGAGGCGGGGGCGCTCACCCTCGCCGTCACCAACAACCCGGACTCCGCGCTGGCCGCGGTCTCCGAGTACCACATCGACATCCTCGCGGGCCCGGAGAAGGCCCTCCCGGCCACGAAGACGTACACCGCCTCCCTGCTGTCCCTCTATCTCTTCGTGGAGGGTCTGCGCGGCGGTGACGGCTCCGCCGCCGCCGTCCTGCCCGAGCTCGCCGAGGCGGTCCTGGGGCGCGGGGACGAGGTCAGGTCACTGGCCGCGCGCTACCGCTTCGCCGAGCGCATGGTCATCACCTCGCGCGGCTACGGCTACCCGACGGCCAAGGAGGCGGCCCTGAAGCTGATGGAGACCAGTTACATCCCCGCGCTCTCCTACTCCGGCGCCGATCTCCTGCACGGTCCGCTCGCGATGGTCGACAACATCTCCCCGGTGATCGCGGTCGTCACCGACGGACGCGGCGGCAAGGCCCTCCAGCCGGTCCTGGACCGGCTGCGCGGACGCGGCGCCGACCTCTTCGTGGTGGGCCCGAAGGCGCAGGTGAACGCGGCCTCGGCGGGCTTCGTGCTGCCGACGGCGGGGGTGGCGGAGGAGCTCCAGCCGATCCTGGAGATCCTGCCGCTCCAGATGCTCGCGTACGAGGTGACCATCGCCCGCGGCCAGGACCCGGACGCGCCACGCGCCCTGGCCAAGGTCACCGAGACCCACTGACGGGGCGCGAGGGCCGCCGGCGGGGGAGGGGCGGGCCGCCGGGGGCGGCGTCCGCCCCCGGGAACACCCGCGGGCCGCGGCGCCGGGACGGGACCCTCAGCCCGTCCGGCACCGCAGCCCGGAGCTGTCTGGCCGGCGGTGTGCGGTGCCTCCGGCCACTGGAGGCACCGGCGCAGTCAGGGCAGAGAGCGCCGGGTGCCTCGTTCCGCTCTCCTGTGCGGGGAGAGCGGAGGACTTGTTGTGAGCATTGTGGACTAGACCAATTGCTTGTGTCTATCCGTAGGACAGACATTTTCCGGCCACACTTCCCCGCCGCATCTCCCTCCCACGGTGGCACGGAGCGGGGGCCGGATCGGTTCGGTGCCTCTCGGTATCCACAGGTACGCTCGCACCCGTGCCCTCCATGAACGACCTCGTCCGCCAGCACACAGCCCTGAGTGACACCGACCTCGAGTGGCTGCATCTGCTGGTCTCGGAGTGGCAGCTGCTCTCCGATCTGTCCTTCGCCGACCTCGTCCTGTGGGTTCCGACCCGCGACGGGACCCGCTATGTCTCCGTGGCGCAGATGCGGCCCAACACCGGCCCCACCTCCTACCAGGACGACATGGTCGGCCATCTGGTGCCGCGCGGGCGCCGTCCGCTGCTGGACGCCGCCCTGGACGAGGGCCGGATCGTGCGCGAGGGTGACCCGGAGTGGCGCGAGGAGGTGCCGGTACGGGTCGAGTCCATCCCCGTACGCCGTGAGGGCCGGGTCCTCGGCGTCATCGCGCGCAACACCAATCTCCTCACCGTCCGCACGCCCTCCCGGCTGGAGCTCACCTACCTCCAGTCCGCCTCCGACCTGGCCCAGATGATCGCCGCCGGGGCCTTCCCCTTCCCCGGCCAGCAGGTCGACATGGACGCGTCCCCGCGCGTCGGTGACGGCCTGATCAGGCTCGACGCCGACGGGGTCGTGCAGTACGCCAGTCCCAACGGCCTTTCCGCTTACCACCGTCTGGGGCTCGCCTCCGACCTCGTCGGCCACCACCTCGGTACCACCACGGCCGAGCTCGCCCCGTCCCGGGGGCCGGTGGACGAGGCCCTGGTCAAGGTGGCCAGCGGCTATGCGCCCCGTGAGTTCGAGGTCGAGTGCGCCGGCGGTGTCATCCAGCTGCGGGCCATTCCGCTCAAACCCAAGGGCGTGCGCATCGGTTCGCTGGTCCTGCTGCGGGACGTCACCGAACTGCGCCGCCGCGAGCGCGAGTTGATCACCAAGGACGCCACCATCCGGGAGATCCACCACCGGGTGAAGAACAACCTCCAGACCGTGGCCGCCCTGTTGCGTCTCCAGGCCCGCCGGATGGACTCGGAGCAGGGCCGCGAGGCGCTCAACGAAGCGGTGCGGAGGGTCGGTTCGATCGCGATCGTCCATGAGACGCTGTCCCAGAATCTGGACGAGCGGGTCGAGTTCGACGAGATCGCCGACCGGGTCATCGCGATGGTCGCCGAGATCTCCCCGGGCAAGGTCACCTGCCGCCGGACGGGGCGCTTCGGCATCCTCGATGCGGAAGTGGCCACTCCGCTCTCGATGGTCCTCACCGAGGTGCTGCAGAACGCCCTGGAGCACGCCTTCGCGGTGGCCGAGCGAGGCACGGTGGAAGTCTCCGCCGTACGGGGCGGATCGCCCACGGAGGGGAGGCTGCTGATCACGGTCACCGACGACGGGCGCGGCCTGCCCGAGGGGTTCGACCCGCAGCGGGCCGGGAATCTGGGACTCCAGATCGTACGGACCCTGGTGGAGGGCGAGTTGGGCGGAACCTTCGGGATGGTTCCGGGGCCCGAGCGCGGCACCCGGGTGGTGCTGGACCTTCCGGTCCGCAACGAGAAGTAGGCGGGCGGGGAGCGGCAGCCGGGGCGACGGACCGGCTGCGCGCCGCCGGCACAGCACAGCGGGCCCGGACCGTGGTAACGGTCCGGGCCCACTGTGTAGTGCTCACGTTGCGATGCGCTTCGGGGGTACTGCGCGCTGCGACTCGAAGGCGGGGCTGTGCGTACGCTCTGTACGCGCCGCCGGGCTGGGGCTCGTCGCGGGGGGTCGGTCAGGCGCTGGCGTTACGCGCCCGGTTGCGAGCGGCGCGGCGCTTCATCGCGCGGCGCTCGTCCTCGCTGAGGCCACCCCAGACGCCGGAGTCCTGGCCGGACTCAAGCGCCCACTGCAGGCACTGCTCCATGACGGGGCAGCGACGGCAGACGGCCTTGGCTTCCTCGATCTGCAGCAGCGCAGGACCGGTGTTGCCGATGGGGAAGAACAGCTCGGGGTCTTCCTCACGACAAACGGCGTTGTGACGCCAGTCCATGGCTGCTACCTCTCCTTGGTATTACATGCTGGTGCTTGTGAATGTGAACGCTTTCACGAATCCCCCCGCAGATGACGGGCCGACCCCCAGGAGAACTGGGTGTGGTCTGTGAGGTGAGGAGGGGTTCTGGCTCTCAGGGAGGCCGGTGTTGCGGGCCGTCCCGATCGCCATGTAGAGATTCGCAAACCTCGGCGACGGATACAACCCCTTCTGGAAAGTTTTTTTTGATTCCTCGGTGTCGGCTAGGTCACAGCCGTACTTCTTAGGGGTGGGGGCCAGCCCAAACGTTCGAGTTAAAGGACTTTAGGCCCTTCCACTCACACAATCACACGCAGTGCACGGCGTACGCCTGTGAACGTCACGCTCGTACGCAGTCCCAGGTGGTCGCCGTCCATCTGGAAGGGCAGTGGCACCTTTGAATGCAAGGTGAAGTCCGTGAGGTCATGCAGTGAAACCGCGTGCTTTCCGTGGGGGCCTTTTTCGGGGCTCGACGTGAGCAGCTGGGTGGCATAGCGGGTGACCGCCGGGGTGGACAGCCGCTTCAGTCCGAGAATGTCCAGGGCGGTGTCGAAGGACGCCTTGGGAGAGGCGTACATCGGGCGATTGCCCAGGTAGGTCCAGGGGGCGGTGTTGCAGATTATGGAGAGGGCGAGGTCGGTGACCGGGTCCTGGCCGGGTACTTCCAGCGTGATCATCCCGTGCCGCCGGTGCGGCTCCTCCAGGAATTGCCGGACCACCTGGCGTACGTACAGCGCATGCGTCGACCGTCTGCCGCGCTCGCGCTGCTGTTCGACCCGGCCGATGACCCCCGCGTCGAATCCGAGTCCGGCGCAGAAGGTGAACCAGCGGTCCGGAACCGACTCGTCCGCCGTGCCAGGAGTGCCGGCCGCCAGACCGAGACCGACCGTCCGCTCGCTGCGCTGCTCCAGCGCGTCCAGAATCGCGCCGGTCGCCTCCACGGCGTCGTTGGGCAGTCCCAGCGCGCGGGCGAAGACATTGGTGGAGCCGCCGGGAACCACCGCGAGCTTCGGCAGGCTGTCCACATCGGGGCCGTTGTGCAGCAGCCCGTTCACGACCTCGTTGACCGTGCCGTCGCCGCCGAGGGCGACCACCAGGTCGATGTCGTCGCTGTCCGCGGCCCTGCGTCCCAGGTCCCGGGCGTGCCCGCGGTACTCGGTGGTCACCGCTTCCAGCTTCATCTCGCTCGCCAGGGCGTGAATGAGCACGTCACGGGTCCGCGCACTGGTGGTGGTAGCAGCTGGATTGACCACGAGGAGTGCGCGCATGTCCGCCAGACTACCTACCGGGCCGTACCGCCCAGTAGTCCTGATCCCCTGCGTCCGCGCCCGGTGACGGAGCGTGAACGGCTGCCGCCATGGCCCCGCCCCGCCGCTCCGTACTCCCGTCTCCCGCGCCGCGTACCCCGCCCCCGTACCCCGGCTTCGCTTTCGCCGCCGGAGGATGCCAGTCTGAGAGGCGTGAGTACTCAGCAGAACACGCCCTCCCCGTCCACCGCGGACGGAGGGGAAGCGCCGGAGCCGAAGAAGCCGGGCAGGATCGCCGTCCTCGCCGGGGTCAACGCCCTGGAAGGGGCGGCACTGGTCATCGGCGGGCTCTACATGCTGGTGATGGGGCTGGTCGGGCGGCCCGAGAGCCCCCAGCAGGCGGAGACGGGCGGGGCCACCCTCATCGCGCTCGGCCTGATTCCGCTGTTCGCGGCCCGCGGGCTGCTGCTGCGCCGCAGCTGGAGCCGGGGACCCGCGCTCATCACCCAGCTGATGGCACTGCCGGTGGCCTGGACCCTGCTGCGGTCGCAGGGCGCGCTGATCCCCGCCGGGATCGTTCTCGCCGTGGTGGCCGTGACCGGTCTTGTGCTGGTCATGAACCCGGCGACCACCCGTGAGCTGGGCATCCGCCGGGGGCCGCGGACCACCCCCGACGCCTGACCCGGCCGTCTCCGGGACCCGGCCCGTCGCTTCTGCTCCGGGCCGGTGTCCGGTGACCGCCCGCTACTCCTCCACGAGCAGCCGCTCGCGCAGCTGGGCGAGCGTGCGGGCCAGCAGCCGCGAGACGTGCATCTGCGAGATGCCGACCTCCTGCGCGATCTGCGACTGGGTCATGTTCCCGAAGAAGCGCAGCAGCAGAATGCGCTTCTCGCGCGGCGGCAGGTCCTCCAGCAGCGGTTTCAGCGACTCCCGGTACTCGACACCCTCCAGCGCCTCGTCCTCGGAGCCGAGCGTGTCCGCGACCGCGGGCGACTCGTCGTCCGTGTCCGGGACGTCCAGGGAGAGCGTGCTGTACGCGTTGGCCGATTCCAGCCCCTCCAGGACCTCTTCCTCGGAGATGCCCAGCCGCTCCGCCAGCTCGTGCACGGTCGGCGAGCGGCCGTGCTGCTGGGAGAGCTCCGCGGTGGCCGTGGTCAGCGAGAGCCGCAGCTCCTGAAGGCGGCGCGGGACCCGCACCGCCCAGCCCTTGTCGCGGAAATGGCGCTTGATCTCGCCGACGACCGTGGGGGTCGCGTACGTCGAGAACTCCACGCCCCGGTCCGGATCGAACCGGTCCACCGACTTGATCAGGCCGATCGTGGCGACCTGGGTCAGGTCGTCCAGCGGCTCGCCGCGGTTGCGGAAGCGGCGCGCCAGATGCTCCACGAGCGGCAGATGCATCCGCACCAGCCGGTTGCGCAGCTCCGCCTTCTCGGGCGAGCCGTCGGGCAGCTCCCGAAGCTCGATGAAGAGTGCGCGCGCCCCGCTGCGGTCATGTGGATCGTGGTGCCCGTGCTCGCTCATCTGGACCGTCCGCTCTGCCTGCGACTGCTCCACCGCGACCGTACGGCTCTCGGGCCCGTCCGCTCCGTCCACCGGATGCGGCCGGGCCTGTTGCTCCGGGATGGCTGCTGGGCGCACCACCCCGGGTCGGATCGTCTCGTCCCGCACAGGACCGTCCCCGTTCCCCTCGCTCACGCCGGCCCGGGGCCCGCGCCGCGTTGCTTGTAGAGGCTGATGCTGACCGTACGGTCGTCGGCGACCGTGGAGTCGACCTTGCCCGCCAGTGCGGAGAGCACCGTCCAGGCGAAGGTGTCACGTTCGGGCGCGCGGCCGTCCGTCGTGGGGGCCGACACCGTCACCTCTAGAGAGTCGTCGACGAGACGGAACACGCAGCTGAGGACGGAGCCGGGCACGGCCTGCTGAAGCAGGATCGCGCAGGCCTCGTCGACCGCGATGCGAAGGTCCTCGATCTCGTCGAGAGTGAAGTCCAAACGCGCTGCGAGACCGGCCGTGGCCGTTCGCAGCACCGACAGGTAGGCACCCGCAGCGGGCAGCCGGACCTCTACGAAGTCCTGATTCCCGGGCTCGCCTGCGATCTGGGACACCCTCACCTCCAAGGTGGCACAAACTCTTTCGAGGTTCCGGGAGAAGTGGCCCGGAGCCATGTGGTCCGTCGTCGGTTCCTGGCTCGGCGACGCTATCGCGACCCATGATGCCGTGTCGCCGGGGCCCCTCGCCCCGGCCATCACTCATGGTAGATCCCCGTGCACGGACAGTGGCTAGAGGTCTGCGGCGGCCAATTGCGAAGAACCGGCGCCGCATTGACGTACCCAGACGTCAGACGATCGAACCGTCCTGGAAGCACCAGCGCCAGCTCTCGCCCGGCTCGAAGCTCCGCATCACGGGATGACCGGACTCCCGGTAGTGCGCCGCGGCATGCCGCAGCGGCGACGAGTCGCAGCAGCCGACATGCCCGCAGGCCAGGCACAGCCGCAGCTGCACGGGGTGGCTGCCCGCCGCCAGGCATTCAGGACAGGTGTCGCTGAGCGGGGCGGGCTCGGGGCGCGGCAGTTCGAGAACATGCGGGCACTCACTCATGATTGCCAGATTACGACGGATGCGAGGACCGTGAGATGGACGCATTGCCGCTGGTGGCCCTGATCGCGGCCAGTGCGGCGGTCGCGGGGGCGGCACGCCGGACCCCGGTGCCCCCGCCGCTGCTGCTGGTCGCCGTGGGCCTGGTGGCCGCGTACCTGCCCGGGGTGCCGTCGTACACCCTGGACGCGCACATCGTGCTGCCGCTGCTGCTCCCGCCGCTGCTCTACACGGCGGCGGTCGACAGCTCGTACCTCGATCTGCGGGCCAACGCGCGGCCGATCGCGCTGCTCTCCGTGGGGTACGTGCTCTTCGCGACCGTGGCGGTGGGCTGGCTGGCCTATCTGCTGGTGCCCGACCTGCCGCTCACCGCGGCGCTGGTCCTCGGGGCGGTGATCGCCCCGCCGGACGCGGTGACGGCCGCCGCCATCGCCCGCCGGGTCGGGCTGCCCGCCCGGGTCACCACGATCCTCCAGGGCGAGTCCCTGGTGAACGACGCCACCGCCATCACCGCCTTCAAGGTGGCGCTGGCCGCCGCGGTCGGTGAGGGGATGAGCTGGGGCGCCGGGATCGGCGAGTTCCTGCTGGCGGCGTTCGGCGGGGTGGGCGTCGGCCTGCTGCTGATGGTGCCGCTGCACTGGCTGCGCACCCACCTCAAGGAACCGCTCCTCCAGAACACGCTGTCCCTCCTCATCCCGTTCGTGGCGTACGCGGCGGCCGAACGGGTGCATGCCTCCGGGGTGCTCGCCGTCGTGGTCGTCGCGCTCTATCTGGGGCACCGCTCCTGGCAGGTCGACTTCGCGACCCGGCTCCAGGAGGCGGCGGTGTGGAAGATGGTCGCCTTCGTCCTGGAGTCCACGGTGTTCGCCCTCATCGGGCTCCAGCTGCCCTTCGTACTGAAGGGGCTCGGCGCGTACGGGGTGGGGGAGGCGCTCGGCTACGCGGTCGCGGTGTTCCTCGCGGTCGTCGTGGTGCGGTTCGTCTGGGTCTACCCGGCCACCTATCTGCCCCGGTGGCTCTCCCGGCGGATCCGGGAACGCGAGCCGGGTACCGACTGGACCGCGCCGCTGATCGTCGGGTGGGCGGGGATGCGCGGCGTCGTCTCGCTCGCCATCGCGTTCTCGATCCCGCTGGTCACGCATGCCGGAGAGGACTTCCCGGCCCGGAACCTGGTGCTGTTCCTGACCTTCACCACGGTCATCGGCACGCTGGTGATCCAGGGCCTGACCCTGCCCCTGCTGGTGCGGGTGCTGAAGCTCCCCGGGCGCGACGCGCAGGCCGAGACGCTGGCCGAGGCGCAGGCGCAGAGCGAGGCGTCCACGGCCGCCGAGGAGCGTCTGGAGGAGCTGCTGTCCCACGAGCACAACAGCCTGCCCCCGCCGCTGGCCGACCGGCTGCGCACCGTGATGGAGCGGCGGCGCAACGCCGTGTGGGAGCGGCTGGGCGCCGCCGACCCGGTCACCGGGGAGTCGGCGGACGACACCTACCGCCGCCTCGCCCGGGAGATGATCGAGGCGGAGCGCGAGGTCTTCGTGCGGCTGCGCGACGAGCGGCGGATCGACGACGAGATGATGCGGACCCTGCTGCGGCGGCTGGACCTGGAGGAGGCGGCGGCCTACCGGGAGTCCGACGACTCGTAGGGCGGCCCGGTCACCACGGCGGTCACCGTCGTCCCCGGCGCGAAGGCGCCCTCCTCGGTGAGGGCCGTCAGCGCGTACAGCATTTTCGCGACGTACATCCGCTCGACGGGCAGCCCGTGCCGGTCCTCGAAGTCCTCGGCGAAGGCGTGCAGCTCCGGCGGTGTACGGGCGTAGCCGCCGAAGTGGAAGCGGTCGTCCAGGGACCACCGTCCGGCGCGACGGCCGAAGGCCTCCTGCTGGAGCCGGGCCACCTCGCCCGCCAGGAAGCCGCCGCGCAGGACCGGGACGCCCAGGGCGCGCTGGCCCGGATCCAGGCCCGCGGCGAGGCCGGCCAGGGTGCCCCCCGTCCCGCAGGCCACGGCGGCCACGTCGGTGCGCCCGCGCAACTCCCGCCCCAGCGCTGTACAGCCCTGTGCGGCCAGGGCGTTGCTGCCGCCCTCCGGGATGACACGGACCTCCCCGAAGAGGCTCAGCAGCCCCTCCAGGACCTCTGGACCGGTCTTCGCCCGGTACGTCGCGCGGTCCACGAAGTGCAGACGCATGCCGTCGGCCGCGCAACGGGCCAGTGAGGGGTTGAGCGGACGGTGGGCCAGTTCGTCGCCGCGTACGACGCCGATCGTGGGGAACCCGAACAGCCGCCCGGCGGCCGCGGTGGCCCGCAGATGGTTGGAGTAGGCGCCACCGAAGGTGAGCAGGGGCGCTCCGGCGGCGGCCGCGAGGTTGAGCGAGAGCTTGCGCCACTTGTTGCCCGGCAGGTCCGGGTGGATCAGGTCGTCGCGCTTGAGCAGCAGCGTGACGCCGTGCCGGGCGAACCGCTCGTCCTCGGCCGGCCGCAGCGGCGAGGGGAGGCGGGGCCGCGGGGCGGGAGCGGGCGCTTCGTGGTGCATGCGCCCATTGTCGCCGCGGGGCGGCCCCGCAGGGTGGCCGCGGGTCAGGCGGCGGCGAGCCAGAGGTCCGGGCCGAACACCTCGTAGTGGATGTCGGACGCCCGGACCCCCGCGGTCAGCAGCTGGGCGCGGACGGCGCGCATGAACGGCAGCGGGCCGCAGAGGTAGGCGTGCGTCCCGGGCGCGACGGTGAGGCCGGTCAGATCGACCGTCCCGGTGCGGCCGGCGGGGTGGCCGGGCTCCGGGTCCTCGTACCAGAAGTGGGCCTCGGCTCCGGGGAGTTTGCCGGTGAGCAGCGTGTGTTCGGCGCGCAGGGCGTGTGCGGCGGGCGAGCGGTCGCCGTGCACGACGGTGACGGGGGTGCGGTGGCCGGTGTCCACCAGGTGCTCCAGCATCGAGAGCATCGGGGTGCAGCCGATGCCCGCGGAGGCGAGCAGCAGGGGCGCGTCCATGTGGTCGAGCACCAGGTCCCCGTAGGGGACGGAGACGCGCAGCCGGTCGCCGGCCCGGGTGTGCTCGTGCAGCTGCCGGGACACCTCGCCGTCCGGAGTCCCCTCCCCGCGGACCCGCTTGACGGTGATCGAGCGCAGCGGGGACCCGGGGGAGCGGGAAAGGCTGTACTGGCGTATCTGCCGGGCCCCGTCGGGCAGTTCCAGCTGTACGGAGACGTACTGGCCGGGCCGGAAGGAGGGAGCGGGGGTTCCGTCCACCGGGCGCAGCCGGAAGGTGGCGACGTCCTCGGTCTCCTCGGTCCGGTCCACCACCTCCCACTCGCGCCACACATCACCGGCGACGACGCCCCGCTGGGCGTACAGGCGCTCCTCGATGGAGATCAGCGCGCCCGCCATCAGCCAGTAGACCTCGTCCCAGGCGGCGGCGACCTCCGGGGTGACGGCGTCGCCCAGCACCTCGGCGATGGCGGCGAACAGATGGGTGTGCACCACCTCGTACTGTCCGGCCGTGATCCCGAGCGAGGCGTGCTTGTGGGCGATGCGGCCGAGCATCACGTCGGGGCGGGTGTCCGGGTGCTCGACCAGCTGCGTCGCGAAGGCGGCGATGGAACCGGCGAGGGCCTGGCGCTGGGCGCCGGAGGCCTGGTTGCCGCGGTTGAAGAGGTCGCGCAGCAGCTCGGGGTGGGCGTCGAAGAGCTTGCGGTAGAAGAGATCCGCTATTTCCCCGATCGCCGCGCCCACGGCGGGGAGGGTGGCACGGACGGTGGCGGTCGACGTCTCGGAGAGCATCGGTGGACTCCTCAGGCTGGTTGACGGCGTAATTAATTGGTATGGGGGATGCGTATTTTTGGCCGCGACGGACCGCTCCGTGCGCTGACCCGCGTGCGGAGCGCGGGGCGACGGAGTGCCGGAACGGGGGTGCGGGGGAGTGCGGCCCGGTGGGTCAGCCCGGTGCGGGGCGGGCGCTGATGCCTACCAGCAGCGGGCCGGTGGGGGAGGCGACGAGTTCGGCGACGGTGACCGGGTCGAGGGTGGCGTAGAAGGCCTCCTCGGCCAGCCGCAGGGCGCCGCGCAGGCGGCAGGCGGAGCGCAGCGGGCACGGAGTGTCGCCCTCGCACTCGACCACCTCGCCCGTACCCTCCAGTTCACGGACGAGCTTGCCGACCGAGGCGCGGTGACCCGCCTCCGTGAGGGTGAGTCCGCCGCCGCGGCCGCGGCGCGCGTCGACCAGGCCGAGGTGCTGGAGCCGGGCGACGACCTTGGCGGTGTGGGTGTACGGCACCCGCATCGTGGCCGCCACCTCCCGGGTGGTCGGCGGATCCTCGTCCCGCGCGACGGCCAGTCGCATGAGCACGCGCAGTGCCACGTCGGTGAATCTCGTCAGCCGCATGGGCGTCAGACTAGATAAGTTGCATCCAGGATGCAACTTAAGCGGAGCGCCGGGCGACGCTGAACACTGTGCCCCGACTTGGGCCCGGTTAGTCACACTCATTTGTGTAATGGCGCTGCGACTCATCGTACTGAAAGGCTTCTTCGCGCAGGTCAGTCCATGATCGAAAGGACGTCAGATGTCCGTTGGTGAAGAGGTTCGCGACACGCAGGGCCCGCCGCAGCAGAGTCTCGGCACGGCCGCTGCGCGGAACCTCGCGACGACCACCAAATCCGCGCCGCAGATGCAGGAGATCACCTCGCGGTGGCTGCTGCGCATGCTGCCGTGGGTGCAGGTGCAGGGCGGTACGTACCGGGTGAACCGTCGGCTCAGCCATGCCGTCGGCGACGGCCGGGTGACCTTTGTGCAGACCGGTGACCAGGTCGCCGTCATCCCCGCCGAGCTCGGGGAACTGCCCGCACTGCGGGACTTCGGCGACCAGGAGGTCCTCGCCGAGCTGGCCCGCCGGTGCGAACAGCGGGAAGTCGCCGCGGGAGAGGTGATCGCCACCGCGGGGGACGCGGCGGACCGGGTCCACCTGCTGGCGCACGGCAAGGTGGAGAAGGTCGGCTCCGGTCCGTACGGGGACGAGGCGGTGCTCGGAGTCCTCGCCGACGGCTCGTACTTCGGCGACCGCAGTCTGGTCGACGGTGACGCCGCCTGGGAGTACACCACCCGCGCCCTCGCCCCCTGCACGCTCCTGACCCTGCGCCGTGCGGACGTGCTCAACCTCGCGGACCGCGCCGATTCGCTCCGGGACCACCTCGCCGGTGTGCTCTCCATCCCGCAGCAGCGGACCAACAACTACGGCGAGGCGGCGATCGATCTCTCCGCGGGACACGTGGGAGAAACGGTTGTCCCGCACACCTTCGTCGACTACGACGCGGCGCCGCGCGAGTACGAACTGAGCGTGGCCCAGACCGTGCTGAAGGTGCACAGCCGGGTCGCCGATCTCTACAACCAGCCGATGAACCAGACCGAGCAGCAGTTGCGGCTCACGGTCGAGGCGCTGCGCGAGCGCCAGGAGCACGAGCTGATCAACAACCGTGAGTTCGGGCTGCTGAACAACTGCGACTACGGGCAGCGGATCCAGCCGCACGACGGGGTTCCCAGCCCCGACGACATGGACGAACTGCTCTCGCGCAGGCGGGGTTCGAAGCTGTTCCTCGCCCATCCGAAGGCCATCGCCGCCTTCGGCCGCGAGTGCAACCGGCGCGGTCTGGTGCCCGAGAGCGTGGACATCGGCGGCCACCATGTGCCGGCCTGGCGCGGGGTGCCGATCTTCCCGTCCAACAAGATCCCGGTCAGCGACACCCGCACCACCTCGATCATCTGCATGAGGACCGGCGAGGCCGAACAGGGCGTCGTCGGACTCCAGCAGAGCGGCATCCCGGACGAGATCGAGCCGAGCCTCTCGGTCCGCTTCATGGGCATCGACGAGCAGGCGATCATCTCCTACCTCGTGACCGCGTACTACTCCGCCGCGATCCTCGTCCCGGACGCTCTCGGCGTACTGGAGAACGTCGAGGTGGGCCGCTGGCACTGACCCCTGCGGCGGGCCGGGCGGCGCGGGCCGCCCGGCCCGCCGCCCCACCCGTATCCACCGCACCCACAGGGGGAGTCCCATGACCATGACGAGTACGGACGCCACGACGGAAGGGCACGAGGCCGCGGTGCTCCTGGAGCGCACCCGGGACCTCGTCGACCCGCACCTGCGAGCGGCGGTGGAATCGCTGCCCGGCGGGATGCGCCGTGTCGCGATGTACCACTTCGGCTGGGAGAACGCGGACGGCACCCCGGCCGACGGGCAGGCCGGCAAGGCCATCAGACCCGCGCTGGTACTGGCCGCCGCCAGGGCGCTGGGTGGTGACCCGGACCAGGCCCTGCGGGCCGCCGTCGCGGTGGAGCTGGCGCACAACTTCACGCTGCTCCACGACGACGTCATCGACGAGGACACCACCCGCAGGCACCGGCCCACGGCCTGGGCGGTCTTCGGCATCCCGGACGCCGTCATCGCGGGTGACGCCCTGCTCGCCCTCGCCCAGCGGCTGCTGGCGGAGGACCCGCACCCGGCGGCCGCCCGCGCCTCGGCGCGGCTCGCCTCGTGCGTGATCGAGCTGTGCGCCGGGCAGCAGGCCGACTGCGCCTTCGAGGAGCGGGGCCCCGAGGAGGTCTCGCTGGACGAGTGCCTCGCCATGGCGACCGCCAAGACCGGCGCCCTGCTCGGCTGCGCGTGCGCGCTGGGCGCGCTCTACGCCGGGGCGGACGAACGGGCGGTCGGCTCGATGGACGGCTTCGGGCGCGAGGCGGGTCTCTCCTTCCAGCTCATCGACGACCTGATCGGCATCTGGGGCGACCCGGCCCGCACGGGCAAGCCGGTCGGGGCGGATCTGGCCGCCCACAAGAAGTCCCTGCCGGTGGTGGCGGCGCTCACCTCCCGTACCCCCGCAGCCGCCGAACTCGCCGTGCTCTACCAGGGGGCCATGAACACCCGCGGCGAAGTGGAGCGGGCCGCCGACGCCGTCGAACTGGCCGGTGGCCGGGACTGGGCGCAGGCCTGCGCGGCCGACCGGATGGCACGCGCGGTGCACCACCTGTCCCGGGCGGTGCCCGACCCCGCCGCGGCGGGCGATCTGCTGTCGCTGGCCGAATTCGTCACGCGCCGGACCCACTGACCGACCTCCCGCGACCGGTTCCCCGGCCCCAACTCTAGGATTCCACGCGTCGGTTGAGGTCGCACGGGAGAAGGGGCGGGAGCCGGTCATGGGTGTACGGACACGACGGGCGGACGCACGGGACAGGGACCTGGTCGTCTCGGTCCTGGAAGAGGCGTTCCATCACGACCCGGTCAGCAGCTGGGTCTTCCCCGAGGAGGAGCACAGGCGCGCGGTGCACGGGAGGTTCCTCGGCGTCTTCGTCGATGTCACGCTCACCGAGGGCCGTATCGACGTGCTGGAGGACGGCACGGCCGTGGCCCTGTGGCTGCCGGTGCCCGCGGGGGAGCCCGAGGAGGAGGACCCCACACCCGCGCTGATGCGGCGGACCGCGGACCCCGGCAACGAACGGTGCGAACTCGTGGGCCGGCTCACCGGCGCCATCCACCCGCACGACCGGGCCCATGAGTATCTGCTCATGATCGGTGTCTCCCCCGGACACCAGGGGGAGGGTCTGGGGGCGGCCCTGATCGGGGAGGTCCTGGAGCGCTGCGACCGCGACGGCGTCCCGGCCTATCTGGAGGCGAGCAGCCCCCGCAGCCGCACCCTCTACGAACGGCTGGGATTCACCTTCATGGGCACCACCGTCGAGCTCCCGGACGGCCCCTCGATGTGGCCGATGTGGCGTGAACCGAACGCGGGTTGAAGCGCAGGTGGAGGGCGCCACGGCGACCCGGCCGGGTACGGGCTACAGTCCCTGCTCATGACAGATGAGTCGTGGGCAGGCTGGTACCGGGACCGCGAGGGTTCCGAGGCCGTCGTACTCACCACGGACGGACGGCAACTCCGCATCCGGATCAGGGGCGTCGACTTCGAGGGCGAAAGCTTCGACGGCCTCGGACCGGTGTCCGGCACACCTCCGGAGACCGACAGTTTCGTCCTGGCGGACGGCATGCTCACCGACTGCGTACTGGAGTGGGATCTGCCGATCCCGGTCCTCTCCGCGGGCACGGTGCGCCAGGCCACGCTCAGTTGCCTGCTGTCGCTGCGCCGCAGCGACCCCGACCTGTACCTCGCCCTGCATCTGGACGGCGCGGTCTACGAATCGGCCCGCGCCGAACGGGACTTCGCGTCGGCGATGGCCACGATCCAGCGCATCCTGCCCTCCGGCACGCAGGTGCAGACGTGCATCGCCTGTGCCTTCTCCGACTACTTCCCGGCCCCCGTCCGCGGCCTCTCCGGCGCGCTCGCCTGCTTCCGCGGGGCGAAGGACGCCTACCGGGGCGCCGCGGGCGAGGGCGATGTGCTGGACCTGTGGGACCGGCGGACGGGATTCGTCCAGGAGATCTGGAGCTGCCGCGAGTTCGAGGCCCGCCCCGCCGAGGGTGCCGGGACCGGCCACCGGGGAGCGTTCCCGCTGGAACTCGCCTGACAGTCGCCTCCGAGTGGGCGGAGGGCCCGGCACCGATGGTGCCGGGCCCTCCGCCGTGCCGCGCGCATCTCCTGCCGGAGCCGCCGGGGCGCAGGGCCGCCGACACCCCCCGGGCCCTGCCGGAGCCGCTGACGTACCCGGCCCTGCGCGGAGCCGCTGACGTACCCGCGCCCGCTGATCCGGGGGCCCGGCCCGCGCCCACTGCCCGTTGCTGTGCGCGTATTGTTCTACTAACATGCGAACAACGGAGGTTTTCATGAGACGTAAGAACCCTGGCCGCGTCACCCTCGTGGCCCTGCCCTTTCTGATCGCCCTGCTGGCCGACCTGATCCTGTTCGCTGTTCTCAGTGACCGGCTGCCCGACCGGCTGGCGAGCCACTTCGACGCCGCCGGGGACGCCGACGGCCACATCGGGCGTACCTGGTACGCCCTCGCCATCGTGCTGGTGCTCGGTCCGCTCGGCGCGCTGTGGACCTGGACGGTGGCGAAGGGCACGTTCCACGGCCCGTCCCACCGCCGGATCATCGCCGGGGGATACGCCCTGGCCGCGTTCTTCGGCTATGTGCTCGCGGCGGTGCTGTTCGTCAACCTCGACGCCACCGAGGGCGGTCCGGCCGACGGATTCCCGCTGTGGCAGCTCGCCGCGGCGCTGGGGGCCGGTGTCCTCGGCGGTGGGCTGGGGCTGCTGCTCGCCCGGCTCGTCCCGGCGCCGCAGGACCCGCGAACGGGCCCGGAGGCGCTGCCCGGTGAGCGGATCGCGCTCGCCGACGGGGAGATCGCCGGCTGGGCGCGCTCCACCGGTTCCTGGTGGCTTCCGCTGTCCACGTTCGCGCTCCTGGCCGCGGCGGTCGCCCTCCTGTTCGCCGTCGGGTGGCTCGCCGCCGTGCCGCTGCTGCTCATCGGCCTGGCCGTGCTGACCTTCTCCCGGCCCTCCGTCACCGTGGACCGGCGCGGCCTCACCGTCACCGGGCTGCTGCCCTGGCCGCGCGTCCGCGTGCCCCTGGAGCGCATCGAGTCGGCCGACAGCCGGGAGGTCAACGCCCTGGCCGAGTACGGCGGCTGGGGCTACCGGATGCGTCCCGGCCGGAGCGGGGTCATCATGCGCTCGGGCGAGGCCATCGTGGCCAGACTGGCGGGCGGCCGCGAATTCGCCGTCACAGTCGACGACTCGGCGACCGGGGCCGCGCTGCTGAACACCCTCGCCGACCGGCAGCGGGCGGGGCGCTGACCATGCTCTTCCGGGTCGATCCCACATCCACCGTGCCACTCGGCGATCAGATCGCCGCGTCGGTCCGCCGTGCCGTCGCCGACGGCGCGGTGACCCAGGGGGAACGGCTGCCCGCCGCCCGGGTGCTGGCCGAATCACTGGGCGTCAACGTCCACACGGTGCTCCGCGGCTATCAGCGGCTCCGCGAGGAGGGGCTGATCGAGCTGCGCCGGGGCCGCGGGGCGGTCGTCACGGGCGGAGCCTCGCCGCACCGGGCGCGGCTGCTGGAGCGCGTACGGGAAGTGGTCTCGGACGCACGGGAGCTGGGCATGACGGAGGACGAGCTGCTGGCTCTCGTCCGTACCGAACTGGGCGGGGCCGCCCGGTAGGGCCGAGTGCCCCGGCCCTCGCGGCCGTTCGGCCCACAAGGGGCCACCCCGCGGTGCGGGGTGGCCCCTTGTGGCATGGGGGAACCGGCGGCCGGTGTGCGGCGTTGCCGCCGGGAGCGGTGGCGCCGGGTGCCGTACCCGCCCGTGCGGGTCGCGTCAGGAGGTGGCGCGGGCCAGCGCGGCCGCGAAACCGTTCTGCCACAGGTAGTTCACCTGCGACTTCTCGTTCGCGTTCGGGTAGGGGTTGGTGCAGGACGTGCCGGGGCCGCCGCCCGACATCAGCTCGCTGCACGGACCGGAGTAGTGGTCCGGCAGGCCGAGCACGTGTCCGGTCTCGTGTGCCGTGACCCGGGTCGAGTTGTACTGCTGGTTCTGCGCGTAGTCGAGGAAGATGTACCCGTTGCCGTGCCCGTCGGTGCTCGCGTACGAGCCTCGCGAGTCATTGCCCTCGTAGTAGGTGAAGTCGGCGTTGGAGCCCTGCTGAAGCTTGACGTTGGAGACCGAGCTGTTCCAGATCTGCGCGCTGCTGGCTATCTGGCTGCTGAAGCTCGGGGCGTTGGAGGCGTTGTAGATGACGGTGACCGCCTGCGTGCCCGGGTTGGCGGCACGCTTCTCGGCGACGGACTTCACCACCGCGTCGAAGAACGCCCGGTTGGCCGCGGCGTTCTCGCTGGACCCTTCGTACGCGGCGAAGCTCGCCTGGGTGCCGGCCGCGGAGCCGGTGGGTGCCGGAGCCGAGGCGAGCGCAGGTGCGGTGCCCAGTGCGGCGACGAGCCCGAGGCCGATGCCGGCGACGGCCGAGGCGAAGGCGGTCCTGGAGTGTCTCATGGGGGGTTTCTCCTACTTGTCCGATGAACCCGTGCCGCGGGGGTGTCCGGTGACCGGACTCGGTACGGGTGCGGTACGGGGAGAGTGTGGGGGAGCACCGGTCCCGCGCGGATGATGTCAATCCGCGATAGCGCCGCCCTATCGCCCGGCCGGGCCGCGCTCGGGGTCCGGCCGCGCGCCCCGTGCCGCACGCACCGGAACAGCACGGCATCAGCACGTTTCTGTCGCCCCAACACCCGCTGAATTGACGCCCTTTGGTGGGGTTGCGGCGTCTGGTGCCCGGTGTGCGGGCCGCCATACTCTCGGCTGCATGGAGCTTGAGGTGAGACACCTCAGGGCGCTCTGCGCCATCGCCGAAACGGGAAGCCTGCACCAAGCGGCCCGGCGTCTCGGCGTCAGCCAGCCCTCCCTGACCACCCAGCTGAAGCGGATCGAGAACTCCCTCGGCGCCGAACTGTTCCAGCGTGAACGGACCGGATGCCGGCCGACCCTGCTGGGCCGGGCCGTTCTCAGCAGGGCCCGCCCGCTCGTCGACGGGATGAGCGCACTGGTCACCGACGCGCTGGCGGAGGCCGAGGCGGCCCGCCCGCGCGGGGCGCGGCTGCGCATCGGATCGACCGCGAGCCGCGTCCTCGGCAGCTGGCTGCGCAGGCTGCGGGTCCGGCTGCCCGGCACCGACATCTCGCTGCGGGTCGATGTGTCGGCCCACGCGCTGCTGCGCACCGTCGAGGCGGGCCGCCTCGACGTCGCCTTCGTGCACGAGGTGGAGGGCAGCCCGCTGTCCATACCGGACGGCCTGGAGCAGCGGGTGCTCCTCGACCGTGAACCGCAGTTCATCTCGCTCGCCCGGGACCATCCGGCGGCGGCCCGCTCCGTGGTGGAGCTCGGTGATCTGGCCGGGGACCGGTGGATGGTGGACCCGACGGTGGACGGCGAGTGGGACGGGGTGCGCCGTGTGCTCGGTGCCGCCGGACTCGACCCGCCCGTGCTGCACGGCGACTACCTCACCGCCGCCTCCCTGGTCGTGCTGGGTGAGGCGGTCGCCCCCTGCCAGCCCACCTCGGGGCCGCGCGACGACATGGCGATCCGCCCGCTGCGCGACGACCCGCTCGCCGTGCGGCTGCTGCTGGTCTCGCGCCCGGAGGCCGATACGGAGGCGGTGTACGGGGAGTTGGAGGCCGCCTACATGGAGGCCGCCCGGCAGGTGACCGGCTACCACGCCTGGCTGCTGCGCCACCGCAGCCCGCTGGCGCGCGCACTCTGACACCCGGCACCGGCTTCCCCGCCCGGCCGCGGCTTCCCGGTACGGGGTACGGCCGCGGGTTCCCGGTTCTGCTGACAGCGTGGGTGTGTTCCCGGCCGGGCGTCCGGCGGGCAGAGTGATCACCATGAAGGTACTGATGCTGGGCGGTACGGAGTTCGTCGGACGCGCCGTCACGGAGGCGGCCCTGGCCCGGGACTGGGAGGTCACCGTCTTCCACCGCGGTCACCACGCGCCGCCACCGGGCGTGAGTGCGCTGACCGGCGACCGGACGGGCGGCGCGGGCGGCCTGGCGGCCCTGTCCGAGGGCTCCTGGGACCTGGTCGTCGACACCTGGAGCGGCGCGCCCTCGGCGGTCCGGGACGCCGCCCGGACGCTCACGGGGAGAGCGGGGCACTACACATACGTTTCCAGCCGTTCCGTGTACGAGTACCCGGCCCCGGCCGGACTCGGCGAGGACGGCCCACCGGTTTCCGGTGCCTCCCCCGACGCGGGCGGTGACGTCCCCTACGCCCTGGCCAAACGCGGCGGCGAGCTGGCGGCGCTCGACGCGTTCGGCCACCGTGCGCTGCTGGCCCGCGCGGGCCTGATCATCGGCCCAGGCGAGAACATCGGCAGACTGCCCTGGTGGCTCGGCCGGACGGCCCGCGGCGGACCGGTCATCGCCCCGGGCCCCCGGGACGCGGCGCTCCAGTACATCGACGCCCGCGACCTGGCGAGCTGGCTCCTGGACGCCGCCGCGAGCGGGCTGAACGGCGCGTACAACACGGTCAGCCGCCCCGGTCACAGCACGATGGGCGAGCTGCTGGACTCCTGTGTCCGGGTCACCGGATCCGTCGCGGAACTGCGCTGGACCGACCCCGGGAAACTGCTCGCGGCAGGCGTCGAGCCCTGGAGCGACCTGCCGATGTGGCTGCCCGCCGGGGAGCTCCACGACACGCTCTACGAGGGCGGCCACACCAAGGCGTACGCCGCCGGGCTGCGCTGCCGGCCGGTCGGGGAGACGGTCGCCGACACCTGGACCTGGCTGTGCGGGCGGGGCGGTGTCGCGCCGCAGCGTCCGGACCGGCCCCCGGTCGGCCTCGATCCGCAGGTCGAGGAGAAGCTGCTGGCCGCCTGAGCCCCCGGCGTACCGCTCCCCGGGAGCCCCGTGGTTGAGGGCCCTGTATCCGACGGCTCCCGCACCCAGCCCCGAGGCCCCGTATTCCATGAAACCGGCCATATCCGGCGTGTCATACGGGGTGAATAAGCAGTAAAGCTGCATATTGCCCGGCATGGGAGAACAGGCATACAGGCACGGCAGGCGGATCAGGGCGGCGACCACGGTGGCGACGGCGGTGGCCATGGTGGGCGTGTTCGCGTCCGCCGCGGCGGCGGACCCGCTGCCCGGTGGGCTGGGGCCCTGTCTCGGCAGTGACTGCCCGTCCACCTGGAACGACCCGAACAACGGACCGGTCACCGGGTTCGACAGCAACATCAGCATCTACGTCGGCGGCGACTTCCTGGTCAGGGAGGCCGCCGCCGAGGCCGAGGGGAAGACCGTCACCCTCGGTGTCTTCGACATGGACAAGCGTCCGGGCGCCTCACAGATCTACAACGTCGGTGTGGCCGGGGTCGGTTCGCGCGTGCCGCCGCCGGACGGATCCGACTACCTGACGGTGGGCGGCGAGGTGACCATCGCCCCGGGCGAGCGGCTGCTCGCCGAAGAGGGCTCCCACTCCGGCAGAGTCGCCCACGGCAGCGGCCTCACCGGCACGGTCAGCCCCGCCGGCGCCCCGCACTTCGTCCGGGACGCCACCGCACCGTACGAGGCACTGCGCGCCCGGCTGACCGGGGCGAGCCACTGCTACGCCTACGAGGGCGAGGCCCACCGCGGGGCGACCGGCACCTGGCGTACGACGGGCGACACCACCACCTTCACCGGAGACGGCACCTCGGCCATCCAGATCTTCGACGTGGACGCGGATCTGGTGTCCGCCGCGGGCGGCGACACCGGCTTCGTCTTCGCCGGCATCCCGGCCGGAGCCACGGTCCTGGTCAATGTCTACGGCGGCACCCGCAGGGTCGGCACGCTCATGGACACCCTGCCCGATCCGGGGCTGCGCGAGCACCTGCTGTGGAACTTCCCGGACGCCATCGACCTCACGCTGTCCGGCGCGGGCCAGTTCCAGGGCAGCGTCCTGGCCGGCCGGCCCACCGGCACGACGACGCTCACGATGAGCGGGACCAACGGGCGTTTCTACACAGCCGGTTCGCTCACCCACACCTCGGCCGGTGAATCGGGCGGCCAGGAACTGCACGCGTACCCCTTCGACGGAGACCTTCCGGCCTGCGGCACGGAACCCACGCCGACCCCGACCCCGACGGAACCGACCCCCACCCCGACGGAGCCCACCCCGACCCCGACCGGCCCCACCCCGACCCCGACGGAACCGACTCCCACGCCCACCGAGCCCACGCCCACCGAGCCCACACCCACCCCGGCCGAGCCGACTCCGGCCCCCTCGGAGAGCAGCCCCGACCCCTCGCACGTGCCGGGGCATCCCGGCGGCGAACTCCCGCACACCGGCTCCCGGGGCGGCGAATGGATCATCGGCGGCATCGCCGCGGCACTCGTCGCGGCCGGTGGAGCGGCCCTGGTGGCCGCGCGCAGGGCACGCCGCCGCAACGGCTGATAGCGGCGCGCGGGTCCAGCCCTTAGCGTGGCCGGATGACCGAACCGCTTCTGCACATCACGGAGGCACCCCTGTGGGAGGCGGCGCGCGGGAAGGGCAGGTACGAGATGTCCACCCGCGGCCGCACCCTCACGGAGGAAGGCTTCATCCACTGCTCGCTGCCCCACCAGCTCGCCGGTGTGGCACACATGCTGTACGGGGCCGATGACCAGGGCCTGGTGGTCCTGGTCATCGATCCCGGCCGGCTCACGGACCCCGTGCGGTACGAGGCCCTGAAGCCGGGCGGAGAGAAGTTCCCGCACCTGTACGGACCGCTTCCGGTGGACGCGGTCGTGGAGGTACGGCCCTGGCAACGAGAGGAAGACGAAACCCAGTGATCGGCCCCCTCACCGCGGTGACCGGAGCGAGCGGCGCGGTCGGCGGCCGGGTCGCCCGGCGGCTCGCGCGCACCGGCGTCCCCGTCCGCCTGCTCGGCCGCGACCCGTCCCGGCTGCCGGACCTGCCCGGCGCGGTCCACGCGCCCCCGGCCCCCTACGGCGACGCGGAAGCGATGCGCCGTGCCCTGGACGGGGCACACACCCTGTTCCTGGTCTCCGCGCACGAGAGCCCCGACCGGGTGCGCCAGCACACCACGGTGGTGGACGCGGCCGTCGCCGTGGGCGTCGAGCGGATCGTGTACGTGTCGTTCCTCGGCGCCGCACCGGACGCGACGTTCACCTTCGCCCGCGACCACTGGCACACCGAGGCACACATCCGCACCAGCGGGCTGCGGTACACCTTTCTCCGCGACAGCCTGTACCTCGCCGGTATCCCGGCGATGACCGGCGCCGACGGCATCCTGCGCGGGCCGGGAGGCGACGGCAGGGTCGCGGCCGTCGCGCACGAGGACATCGCCGACTCCGCCACCGCCGTCCTGCTCGACGAGAGCACCGGCCATGACGGCCGGGTGTACGACCTCACCGGACCCGAGGCGTTCACCCTGGCCGAAGCCGCGGAGGAGCTGAGCCGCCGCACCGGACGGACGGTCCGCTACGTCCCCGAGACCCGGGAGGAGGCCTACGCCTCCCGCGCCGGGTACGGAGCCGAGGACTGGGAGGTGGCCGGCTGGGTCACCTCGTACGAGGCCATCGCGACCGGTGAGATGGCAGCCGTCTCGGACGCCGTGCCGGCCCTCACCGGGCATCCGGCCATGAGTCTCGCCACCTATCTGGAGGAGAACCCGGACAGCTTCCGGCACCTGCTCACCGGCTCCTGACGGCACGGGGCCGCCGGTCCGGGACGCCGCCGGCTCCGGCTCAGGACACCGCCGCCCTCAGCGCCACGGAATGTGGCGCCAGGGACTGCCCTCGCTCTCCGCCAGAAGGCGGTGGGCGAGGACGTTCTGCTCGTAGAACGGTCCGTACTCCTCGTCGTCGAAGCGCAGCACCCGGCCCAGCGCGTACGCAGCCGAGAACTCCTCCCACGAGCGGTAGGCCGACTTGCTCAGTGCCCCGGCGTACACGATCGCCTGCTCCGCCTCCGCCTGGGTGCAGTAGCGGGCCGACAGCCCCCAGCGCGCCAGGTTCACGGCGCGCCCGTAGTCGTAGGCGACCGCGGTGCGGATCCGGCCGTCCGGCGGCAGCAGACCGTCCGCCCGGAACCGGGCCTCGTACCGGATGATCCTGCGCACCAGTTCCTCGATGCCCCGCACGTCGTCGGGGGCCGCCCCGATGTCCTGGGCGTGACCCGCGGCGGTCTCCCGCCACAGATCGGCCGAGGGCGGCTCACCGTGCACGACCCGCAGCTGCTCCCGGGCGCGGAGCGCGAAGTCCGGCTCCGGCGGGCTGTTACGGGCGTCCAGCAGGGCGTTCAGCTGCTTCTGCCAGCCCGCGTGATCGGTGATCCCCCAGGAGTCGCGGAGCTGTCCGCGCTCCTGCGTGTAGGCGCGGAAGACCGTGCCGATCTCGTTCCACGGCACCCCGTTACCGATCGCCAGATGCACCCCGCAGGCCAGCCCGTAGGCCAGCGGCCCGTGCAGCGCGCCGTGCCGCAGCGCGAGCAGTCTGCCTCCGTCGGGGCGGTCGTTCTCCGCGTAGCAGCGCAGCCACACGGCCCGGTGCGGGGGTGTGGTGGGCAGCAGGAGCTGGGCGGGCGTACCGACGTTGACGCCGAGCAGCTCCCGGGGGTCCGGCCAGGCGAACTCGGCGATCCACCGCAGCGAGACCCCCCGGAACACCCAGTCCGGATGCCACGGCGGCAGCATCCCGCGGGTGAGCACCGGCATGCAGATCCGTCCCGACGGGTCCTTGTGCGGACGCCAGGTGATCACCCTGGGATCGGCGTCGACCTCGGCCTTCGGCGCGGGGATGTACAGCTCCGCGCCTGCCAGCACCCGCAGTTGGGCCTCCGTGTCACCCCGCAGCCCGGCCTCGTACAGCAGTTGCTCGGTCTCGGACGGCGGGTACCAGGGAGCCGGGTGCGCGGCCGGCGGGTGCGGGTTCATGACCAAGGGATGTTCCGGTAGGGGCTCGTGGGGTCCTGAGTGAGGATGCGGTGCTGGGCCAGCGACTCCTGGACCGTGCGGCCCGTCCTCTCGTCCTCGTCGAAGTGGATCAGCCGGGTCAGGCAGTAGCCGAGCGAGAAGTCCGCCCAGGAGCCGTACGCCTCCCGGGCCGCGACGCCGATCCGCAGGACCGCCCGCTCGGCCTCGGCCGGCTCGCAGAGACGGGCCCCCAGGGCGAGCCGCACCACGTTGACGGCGCGCCCGTGGTCGAAGGCGGCCAGGGTGTCGACGCGCCCGTCCGGCGCGAGGAAGCCCTCGGCCCGGAACAGGTCCTCGTAGCGCACGATCCGCCGCAGCGCTTCGCGTGCCTCCGCGGGATCCTCCGCGTCGGCGCGGAGTGCGGCCGGCGCGCCGGTCACGGCTTCGGACCACTCCTCGTGGGAAGGCGTCCGGCCGAGCCGGGTGGCGAGGGCGGACCGGGTCCGCAGGACGGACTCGTGGACCCGGCCCACCAGCCGGGTCCGTATCAGGGAGTCGAGACGCTCCCGGTAGTCGGCGCGGTGGTGGATGCCCCAGGGGCTGCGCAGCCGGGCCTTGTCCGTCGGGTAGTCCTCGTACACGGCGCCGAGCTGGTTCCAGACGAGGCCGTTGTGCAGGGCGAGATGGGCGCCGAGCGCCAGCCCGTGCGCGAGCGGCCCGTGCAGAGGCCCGCCGCCATGGGTGAGCAGCCGGCCCGCCGCCGGCCCGTCGGACCGCGCGTCGGCCTTCAGCCATGCCCGGTGGTGCCGGGTCCGGGCCTCGACGAGGGCGGCGTACGGAGTGCCGTGGTTGACCGAGAGCCACCGGTGGTCCCGCGGCCAGGCGAGGGCGAGTTCGGCGAGCCGGGTCCGGCGGAACACCCAGTCCGGATGCCAGGGCGGCAGCATGCCCGGGGTCAGCACGGGGACACAGATCCGGCCGGTCGCGGGATCGCGGAACGAGGGGAGCGGGGCGGTGAAGCCGGGGGTGTCGGCGTGCAGCCGGGGGACGAGCACATACAGCCGGGTACGGGCGAGGGCGTCCAGGACGGCGTCCGCGCCGCCGTGTGCCGCGGCCTCGTACAACTGCCGTTCGATGTCCGTGGGCGGCGGTGCGCCGGTCCCGGCCTGCGGTCCCGCCTGCCCCGCGGCGCCGCCGTACGCGTGCGGCCCCGGCCACGCCCCTGTATCCGCCCCGTTCCCCGTGATCACGGGGCGATCCTACGAAACGGGCGCCGGCCCGCGGCGCGGGGGCGGCCGGTCCCGGCCGTTCGCCGCGGGCCGGGCCGGGCCGGTCCCGGCTCCGGCCCGGGAACGGGCGTCCCCGTCAGGCGGCGCAGCTTTTCCAGCCGGTGGCCGTCGTCGCCGGGCCCGTTCCGGCCGGGTGCGCGTCCGCCCAGTGGGGCAGTCCGGCGGGTACGGGTGCGGTGATGACACCGGACGCGAGGGCCTTGGCCACCGCGTCGAGCCGGGAGACGGCGTCCAACTTGCGGAAGGCCGCGTGCAGATGGCGCTTGACGGTACCGGTCGTGATCCCGAGGCGGCGGGCGATCTGCTGGTTGGTCATGGCGGCGGCGGCGCCCCGCACCACCTGTATCTCACGCGGCGAGAGCGGGGTGGCCTCCGGGTCGGCGGAGCCCCCTTCGGGGCGGAGGGCGAGGGCGCGTACGGCGGCGACCAGCGCGTCCCTGCCCGCGTCGAGCGGCAGGCCGGCATGGGCCCCGGCGGCCCGGAGCGCGGCGCGGTCGGCCGAGCCGTAGGGGGGTGCGGCCAGCACCGAGGTCGCGGGGACCGTACGGCGCAGGGCGCGTACGGTGCGGACCGCGGCCCCCGGCGTCTGCATCGGCTCCAGGACGACGACATGGGGTCGCAGCCGGAGGGCCAGCCGCTGGGTCTCGTTCGCATCGGACGCCAGCCCGAGGACGGTGAGGTCCTGCTGGGCGTGGAGGAGGCCCGCGAGGGCGTCCCTGAGCAGTGGGTGCTCGCCTGCGACGATGATGCGGACGGGGGGCATGGTCACCTTCCACCGGTCGAGCGGTACGGGACGGCCCTCGGAGGGACTTTACGGCCTTGCCGAAGATAACAAACGGCATTGCGTGACTGTCAATGCTTTTCTGCAAACGGGAAACGTTAATTCGGATGCCAAAGGGAGAATGTACTTTTCTTTTTGGCTGAAATGAATCGGTGGGTGCGTGGCCGGTATTTATCTCATTTTTAACCGGGGGGAAACCGGACCGCCCATTTGCTTTGTGGCGTGCGTCACCACGGGACGGGGCCGAAATTTCCGACGAAGCCGCCCGTGGGGCTCCCGGCTCCCGCCGTCGCCGTCCGCACGATGATCTCGGCGCCCTCCTCGACCGTCTGGACCCCGGTGTGGCCGTTCAGGTCGGTGGCCGTCCAGCCGGGGTCCACCGCGTTGAAGCGGATCGCCGGGTACGACAGGGCGTACTGCGCGGTGAGCATGTTCAGGGCGGCCTTGGAGGAGTTGTAGCCCAGGCTCGGGTAATAGACGGGCAGGAGAGGGCGGTATCGCTCGGGTGCGGCGGCGATGGCGAGCGAGCCGAGCCCGCTGCTGACGTTCACCACGGCCGGGGAATCGCCGGCCTCCAGGAGCGGCAGGAACGCCTGGGTCACGCGGACGACTCCGAGGACATTGGTCTCGTAGACGGTGAGAACGTCGTCGGCCGTCATCTCGCCGGGCTCCTTGAGGGGGCCCGTGATGCCCGCGTTGTTCACGAGGACGTCGAGGCACCCGCTCCGCTCGCGGACGGCCGCCGCGGCGGCGCGAACCGAGTCGTCGCTGGTCACATCGAGGAGCACGGGGTGCGCGCCGATGGCGGCGGCGACCTCACGCCCGAGGCCGGGGTCCCGCGCGCCCAGATGGACGGTGTGGCCCGCCTCGACCAGGCGCCGGGCCGTTTCCAGCCCCAGTCCCCTGGTGGCACCGGTGATGAGCGTCGTCGTCATGGTCACGCCCTCCCGGCGGAGCGGGCGTCGACGCCGGCGCCGGCCGGCCCGGAGCCGGACGCGGTCCCGCCGTCGCCGGCCTCGGCCGCGGGGGCCGTGGCGTAGGCGTGCAGGAACGTGCTGACCGCCGCCTGTGTCACGTCGCGCAGCTCATCGTCCGGCACCTGCCGGGTACCGAGCCGGGAGCGCGTCTCCACCGGCCCCGTGAGCAGGGCGAGGAACTGCTCCGCCGCCAGGTCCGGGTCGCGGGTCCGCAGCCGTCCGGAGAGCGTCAGCCGCGCCAGCCGGTCCGCGAGGGTGTCCTTGACGCGTTGCGCCCCCTCGCGCTGTACGGCGTCGAGCAGTTCGGGAAATCTGGTGGCCTCGGCGTGCAGGAGCCGGCGCAGGGCCCATGACTCTTCGGTGGAGTACGAGCGCACGAGCCGGTGACCCGTGAGCTCCAGCGCTTCGCGTACATCGTGTCCCGGTTCGCGCAGTCCCTCCAGCGCGGCGAGGTTCTGGCCGGCCACGCGGGCGGCGACGGTCTCCATCGCTTCGCGGAACAGGGATTCCTTGTCGCGGAGGTGGTTGTAGATGGTGGGCTTGGCGACGCCGGCCTCGGCCGCGATCTCCTGCACGCAGGACTGCCCGTACCCCTCACGGGCGAAGACCCGGAAGGCGGCGTCGAGGATCGCCCTCCGCTTGTCGATGCGTCCGCGCGAGGTGTCTCGCCGGGGCGCGGGAGAGGTTCTGGGTTCAGTCACCACTCCATCGTACCGTCGCAGCTCGAATATTGAACCGACAGGTACAACTTCCTGGGCGTCTTGGTTGCGTGGCTACAGCGGCGACCGTTATGTTGAACCGACGGGTTCAAGCGATGTTCCATGTTATTCCCGATGGAGTTGCGACTATGTCCAAAGCGCAGGATGACCGCCTGGATCCCAGGCTGCTGCAACTGATCGGCGTGGTCCTGCTGGGCGGGATCATGGGGATCCTCGACAGCACGATGGTCGCCGTCGCGGCCGAGACGCTCTCCCAGGAGTTCAAGACCTCGCTGACGTCGATCAGCTGGGCCTCGACCGCCTATCTGCTCACGCTGACGGTCACCATCCCGGTCACCAGCTGGGCGATCGGCAGGTTCGGGGCCAAGCGGCTGTGGCTGTTCGGGCTGGTGCTGTTCCTGGTGGGCTCGCTGGCGTCCGCACTGGCCTGGAACCTGAGCAGCCTGATCGCCTTCCGGGTCGTGCAGGGCTTCGGGTCCGGTGTGCTCGATCCGCTCGTCCTGGTGATCCTGGCCCGGGCGGCGGGTCCGAGCCGGGCCGGACGTGTCATGGGCATGATGGGTGTGGTGCTGTCGCTCGGCCCGGTCCTGGGCCCGGTGCTCGGCGGGGTGGTGCTCGAATCCCTGGACTGGCGCTGGATGTTCTACATCAACCTGCCGATCGGGATCGTGGCCTTCCTGCTCGCGATGCGGGTCATTCCGGCCGACCCGGCCGGCGCGCGGTCCGACGCCCGGCTGGATGTCACCGGCTTCGCGCTGATGGCCCCCGGCTTCGCCGCCATGGTGCTCGGCCTGACCCAGGCCGGCGAACACGGCGGATTCGCGGCGCCGTCCGTGCTCGTCCCGCTGGCCATCGGCCTCGTCCTGCTCATCGGTTACGTACTCCACGCGCTGCGCGCCCGCCGCGTCCCGCCGCTGATCGATGTCCGGCTGTTCAGCAGCCGCAGCTTCGCCGCGAGCGTCACCGTCCAGGGGCTCGTCGGACTCGCCACCTACGCGGGCCTGTTCGCACTGCCGCTCTACTACCAGCTGCTGCACGGGCACGGGGCCCGCACGGCCGGGCTGCTCGTGGCACCGCTGGGTCTGGGCTCCGCGCTCGCCATGCCGCTCGCGGGACGCCTCAGCGACCGGATGGGGGCCCGCAGTCTCGCCCAGGGCGGTGCGTTCCTCGCGGCGCTCGGCGCGTTCGGGCTCACCCGCATCGGCGGCGACAGCGGTGAGGTCTGGTCGGCGCTGGGCGCCTTCGCGATCGGCCTCGGCCTAGGTGCCGTCGGTGCGCCCACCATGGGCGCGCTCTACCGGACGCTGCCCCCGGAGAAGGTGCCGCAGGGCAGCTCGGTGCTCTACAACCTCAACCAGCTCGGTGGCGCGCTCGGCGTCGCGCTCGTCACCCTGATCCTCGCGACGGCGGGGGCGGACAACGGGAGCCGGGCCGACGCGGTCAGCGGATTCCAGAACGCCTACTGGTTCGTGACCGCGGTGTGTGTGGTCATCCTGATCGCCACACCACTGCTGCCCGGGAAGCCCGAGCCCCTGCCCGCCGCGGCGGCGGAGCCCGGGGGAACCCCCGCCAAGGAGTCCGTCGGCGGCGCGTGAGAACGGTCCGGGGACGGTCCGGCCGGCCGGAAGCCGGTCCGGCCGGGGGCGGCACGGACCGGACCGGCTCGCTCCGCTCGCAGCGGTAGCACAGTGCCCCGGAACACCGGCCGGGGGCGGGGGGACGACCCCGCCCCCGGCCGGCGCGTCGAGGGCGTGGACGCCCCGGCGGACCGGGGCCCGGCGCCGCTGGCGGGCCGCCGTCCAGCGCACCACGGGCTGTTCCACCACGGTGCGCAGCAGCCACGCCAGTACCAGCGAGACCACGAAGTCGGCCAGGATCACCGCGACGGCCACCGGCGCCGGCCGGCCCTCCCCGGCACCGAGCAGCCGGTGGCCGTACAGCAGGACGAGGCCGTGCACCATGTAGAAGCCGAAGGAGACCTCGCCCAGCCACACCGGGACGCGGGCGCGGAGCCCGCCGCCGCGCGCGGGCCCCGCCAGATCGGCCTGGGTCACGGCCGCCACGAGCAGCGCCAGCGGAACGGCCGGCAGGGCCACCAGGCTGAAGAGATACGGCACCCGGCAGGCCGGCCAGTAGGCGGCCAGCACCAGGGCGGCGGCCGGGAGGACCCGGACGCGGACGAGCAGCCCCTCGCGGACGATGCGCGCGGCCAGGATGCCGAGGACGAACTCCAGGATGCGGGTCGGGGGCAGGACGTACACGAACCAGAACTGCTGGGCACCGGCCGTTCCGTCCGGCATCGCCACCCGCGGCCCGGCCGGCAGCGACTGGGCGAGCAGCGGTACGCACCAGATGGCCAGGGCGGTCGCCGCGGCGCACGCCCACAGCGACGCGGGCCCGATGCGTGACAGGAAGCGCCACAGCAGCGGGAACGCCAGATAGAACAGCAGCTCGCACGCCAGGGACCAGCTCACCGGGTTGCCGCTGAGGAAGATCTCGACCCTGGGGTACCAGGCGTGGACGAGCAGCAGATTGGGCACCGCGCCCGGCAGGGCGAGCGCGCCGCTCACCCCCGCGGCGGCGGTGAGCGCCACGACGGCGGTGACGAGGTGGTTCGGGTAGATCTTGGCCAGGCGCCGCTGCCAGAATCTGCGGGCGGTGTCGTCCGGGCGGGCCGTCCACGCGAGCACGAAGCCGCTCAGCACGAAGAAGAACGAGACTCCGATCCACCCCGCTTTCCGGAAGAGAGCCGCGAATCCGCTCTGGATTCCGGCATCGGAGAAGAACCCTTCGACGGACGCGTGAAAAGCGAAGACCAGCGCGGCTGCGACGAATCGCAGCCCCGTCAGCCTTTCCAGCCGGGCCGCCCCGGTCGTCGCACCGGTTCCTTGTAAAAGCGTCATGGACATCCTCGTGAGGTATTCCGGGTCACCGGTGGGGCCGCGGAGCGAATGGCTGCCGCGCCGGAAAGCGCGGTGACGCGGACAGCGCGCGTGGCCGGGAACCACGCTGTCCCCGGGATGCGCGCGCGGTTCCGGCCGGCCCGAGGGCTGTCCGAAATCCCTGGTGGGCGCGTTGATTCCGCACCGGGCGCGCTGAAGTGGCCGAGTGTCGCAGCCGGTGTTCAAAGAACGGTAAACGTGCCGTTCGGACAGGCGCTTTTCGGCCCGGAAGCGTTCGGTCCGGGTCTGCCGAGGGCCTTGGACGGACTTTGACCGTTCCTTGGTCGGGTACTGCGACGCTCAACCGGAACCCACGCCCCGCCCGGATTCCCCGCGGGCCGGGCAAACCCCTGAGATGTCCCTGGAGGCGCCGCGCATGAACGACCAACACCCCCCAGTGCCGGAAGAACCCTCGGTCGGCCAGGTCATGGGGATCCTGAGCGGCTACTGGCAGACGAAACTGCTGTTCACCGCCGTGGAGTCGGACGTCTTCACCCGGCTGTCGGGAGCCCCGGCCACCGCAGAGGACCTTGCCCGGAGCCTCGGATACCGCATGCCCGGAGCCCGCGACTTCCTGCTCGCCCTCGCGGGCATCGGACTGCTCGACGCGGCGGACGACGGTACGTTCCGCAACTCACCCGCCGCCGAACGCTATCTGGTGAGCGGGCGCCCCGAATTCGTCGGTGGCTATCTGAAGTTCTGCGAGAGCGAACTCAATCCCGCCTGGGAAGGCCTGTCCGCCTCATTGCGTACGGGAGAGCCCCAGAACACCGCCGCACGCGCCGGGAATCCTTACTACTCGCTGTACGAGGACAGGGAGGTGACGCATTCGTTCCTGGAGAGCATGGATATGTTCAACACCCCGCTCTCGCAACGGGTGAGCGACCTGGCCTGGGGAGAACGCCATTCGTTCGTGGACGTCGGCGGAGCCCGGGGGAACCTCGCCCACCATCTGGTGACCACCCACCCCCATCTCAAGGGCGCGGTCTTCGACCTGCCGCAGCTGGAGCAGCCCTTCACCGCGTACATGAAGACGCTCGGTGACCAGGGAGCGGTCTCCTTCCACGGCGGTGACTTCTTCACGGACCCGCTGCCGGAGGCCGATGTCCTCATCTTCGGGCACGTCCTCCACAACTGGGGTGCCGAGGACCGCGTCACGCTGCTGCGCCAGGCGCACCGGGCGATCCGCCCCGGCGGCGCGGTCCTCGTCTACGACCCCATGGTCAGCAACAGCAGGCCGCCGCTCTACGCGACGCTGGCGAGCCTCAGCATGCTGGTCTGGTCGGCGGGCGGCGGCGAGTACTCCGTCGGCGAATGCCACGCCTGGCTGAAGGAAGCCGGCTTCCGCCCCGAGACGATCGGCCCCGAGGACACCCCGGACGACGTCTTCGTGATCGGACACGTGGACCGCTGAGCCCGCCGCGCCGCAACCGGACCGCTGTCGCCGGAGGGCTGCCGCCGCGCACGGCGACGCGCGTGTGCGGGCGTGAGGACATGAGGAGAGGGACATGGACGCTTCAGTCATAGTCGTGGGAGCGGGACCGGCGGGACTCATGCTCGCCGGAGAGCTGCGCCTGGCCGGTACGGACGTGCTGCTCCTGGAGAAACTGCCGCGGCGCACCGGTGAATCCCGCGGCATCGGATTCACCCCCCGTACGAGAGAAGTCTTCGACCAGCGCGGCCTGTTGTACCGCTTCGGCGAGGTGGAGACCAGCGGGCAGGGGCACTTCGGGGGCATCCCGCTGGACTTCGCCGTGCTGGGCGGCGGCGTCCTGGCCGCCCGGTCCGTTCCGCAGTCCGCCACCGAAGCGGTCCTGGAGACCTGGGTCCGCGAACTCGGGGCCGGCATCCGGCGCGACCACGAGTTCCTCGGGCTGACGGACGACGGGGACGGCGTCGACGTGCGGGTGCGGGGACCGGAGGGCGAGAGCGTCCTGCGCACCCGCTATCTGATCGGGTGCGACGGCGGCCGGAGCGCCGTGCGCAAGGCCGCCGGGTTCGACTTCCCCGGCACCGAGGCCACCACCGAACTGTTCCTCGCCGACATCCGCGGTGTCGAACTGGAGCCGCGCATGGTGGCCGACCGGGTCACCGACGGCATGGTCATGGTCGGCCGTCTCGGCGACGGCATCCACCGCATCATCGTCGGTGAACGCGGCGCGCCGCCCCGGCGCAGGAACGGGCCGCCCCCCTTCTCGGAGGTCGCGGACACCTGGAAACGGCTCACCGGCATCGACATATCGACCGCCGAACCGGTGTGGGTCAGCTCCTTCGGCGACGCGACGCGGCAGGCCACCGAGTACCGGCGGGGCCGGGTGCTGCTGGCGGGGGACTCGGCCCACATCCACCTGCCGGCCGGCGGCCAGGGCATGAACACCAGCGTCCAGGACTCCGTGAACCTGGGCTGGAAACTGGGGGCCGTCCTGCGCGGCACGGCGCCCCCCGCGCTGCTGGACACCTATCACGCGGAGCGCCACGAGGTCGGACGGCGCCTGCTCGCCAACACCCGCGCCCAGAGCCTGCTCCTGCTCGGCGGCGAAGAGGTGCAGCCGCTGCGCGAGACGCTGGCCGAACTCGCCCGGTACGACGAGGCGTCCCGCCATCTCGCGGCCAAGGCCGCCGGTCTCGACATCCACTACGACGTCGGCCGCGGCACCCATCCCCTCCTGGGGCTGCGGCTGCCACGGGTGGAACTGCGCCATCGGGGCCGCTCCACCAGCACGGCCGAGCTGCTGAGGTCCGGCCGGGGCGTACTGCTCGACCTGGACGACAACGCGGCGCTCCGGCACCGCGCGGCGCCGTGGCGCGACCGCGTCGACCTCGTCACCCCCGACGCACCGGGGGCCGCCCCGGCCGGTCCGCTGGACGGCACGTACGCGGCCCTGCTGCGCCCCGACGGCCATGTCGCCTGGGCCGCGCCCGGCAGCCATCACGACCTGCCCATGGCCCTGGAGCGCTGGTTCGGTCCCGGCCGGTAGTCCCGGGGGAGACCCCGGGCGATCCCCGGACCGCGGACATCACCCTTCGTACGCACGCGCAGAGAGAAGGAAAGATGCACAGCACCCTGATCGTCGCCCGGATGGAGATCGGCTCCGCCGACGACGTCGCCCGTGTCTTCGGCGATTTCGACGGCACCGACATGCCCCATCTGATGGGGACGCGGCGCAGGCAGCTCTTCTCCTACCGGGGCCTGTACTTCCACCTCCAGGACTTCGACACCGAGGACGGCGGATCGCGGATCGAGGAGGCCAAGGCGGACCCGCGCTTCATCCGGGTCAGCGAGGACCTGAAGCCGTTCATCGGGGCCTACGACCCCGCCACCTGGCGCTCGCCCGCCGACGCGATGGCGCGGCGCTTCTACCACTGGACCAGCCGATGAGCCGCGCGGGCGGCCGCAGGGTGGTGATCACCGGCATCGGTGTCACCGCACCCGGCGGGCCGGGCACGAAGAGCTTCTGGCAGCTGCTGACCGACGGACGCACGGCCACCCGGCGGATCTCGCTGTTCGACCCCTCGGCCTTCCGGTCCCAGACGGCCGCCGAGGTGGACTTCGACGCCGCAGCGCTCGGTCTCGGCCCGCAGGAGATCCGGCGCATGGACCGCGCGGCCCAGTTCGCGGTGGTCACCGCACGCGAGGCGGCCGTCGACAGCGGGCTGGAGTTCCACGCGGTGGATCCCGGCCGGATGGGCGTGACCCTCGGTACAGCCGTGGGGGCCACCATGGGGCTGGACGAGGAGTACCGCACGGTCAGCGACGGCGGACGGCTCGAACTCGTCGACCACACCTACGCCGTGCCCCACCTCTACCGCTATATGGTCCCCAGCTCCTTCGCCGCCGAGGTCGCCTGGGCGGTCGGGGCCGAGGGCCCCGCCACCGTCGTCTCGACCGGCTGCACGTCCGGACTCGACGCGGTGGGCTACGCCTCCGAGGTCATCCGGGAAGGCTCGGCCGACGTCATGATCGCGGGCGCGGCCGAGGCACCGATCTCGCCCATCACCGTGGCCTGCTTCGACGCCATCAAGGCGACCACACCCCGCAACGACGACCCGGAACACGCCTCGCGCCCCTTCGACGCCAGCCGCAACGGCTTCGTCCTCGGCGAGGGTTCGGCGGTGTTCGTCCTGGAGGAGCGGGAGAGCGCCCGTCGGCGCGGCGCCCATGTCTACGCGGAGGTGGCGGGCTACGCGACCCGGTCCAACGCCTTCCACATGACCGGACTGCGCCCGGACGGGCAGGAGATGGCGGAGGCGATACGGGTGGCCATGGCCGAGGCCCGGGTGAACGCCTAGGACATCGACTACATCAACGCGCACGGCTCCGGCACCAAGCAGAACGACCGCCACGAGACCGCGGCCTTCAAGCGGAGCCTGGGCGAGCGGGCCTACCGGGCCCCCATCAGCTCGATCAAGTCGATGATCGGCCACTCGCTGGGCGCCGTGGGCTCCATCGAACTCGCCGCGTCGGCCCTGGCCATGGAGCACGGTGTCGTACCGCCCACCGCCAATCTGCACACGCCCGACCCCGAGTGCGACCTCGACTACACCCCGCTGACCGCTCGCGAACAGCGGACGGACACCGTGCTGTCCTTGGGCAGCGGGTTCGGCGGCTTCCAGAGCGCGGTGGTGCTGGCCCGCCCGGACAGGAGCGAACGGTGAGCGCCAGGACGGTGGTGACGGGTCTGGGCATCGCGGCACCCAACGGGCTCGGCATCGAGGAGTACTGGTCCGCCACCCTCGCGGGGCGCGGGGCGATCGGCCCGGTCACCCGGTTCGACGCCTCCGCCTACCCGGCGCGGCTGGCGGGCGAGATCCGCGGATTCACGGCCGGGGAGCACCTGCCCGGCAGGCTGCTGCCGCAGACCGACCGCATGACCCGGCTCGCCCTGGTCAGTGCCGGCTGGGCGCTGGACGACGCCGGGGTCGTACCGCAGGAGCTGCCCCCGTACGACATGGGAGTGATCACGGCCAGCCACGCGGGCGGCTTCGAGTTCGGCCAGAACGAACTGAAGGCGCTGTGGAGCAAGGGCGGCAAGTACGTCAGCGCGTACCAGTCCTTCGCGTGGTTCTACGCCGTCAACAGCGGCCAGATATCCATCCGCAACGGCATGCGCGGCCCGAGCGGTGTCGTCGTCAGCGATCAGGCCGGTGGTCTGGACGCGGTCGCCCAGGCCCGCCGCCAGATCCGCAAGGGCACCCCCTTGATCGTCTCGGGCGCCGTCGACGCCTCCATCTGCACCTGGGGCTGGGTGGCCCAGCTCGCGGGCGGCCGGCTCAGCCGGAGCGACGACCCCGGCCACGCCTATGTGCCCTTCGACGACGCGGCCGTCGGCCATGTGCCGGGCGAGGGCGGGGCGTTGCTGATCCTGGAGGACGCCGAGCACGCCGCGTCCCGCGGCGCCCGGCAGGTCTACGGCGAGATCTCCGGACACGCCTCCACCTTCGACCCGCCGCCGTGGAGCGGCCGGGGCCCCGCTGTGCAGCGGGTCATCGAAGAGGCACTGGCCGACGCGGGCACCGTCCCCGACGAGGTGGACGTCGTCTTCGCGGACGCGGCCGCGCTGCCCGAGCTCGACCGGATCGAGGCCGCCGCGATCACCAAGGTCTTCGGGCCGCACGCGGTGCCGGTCACCGCGCCCAAGACCATGACCGGCCGGCTCTACTCGGGTGCCGCGCCGCTCGACGTGGCCGCCGCGTGCCTCGCCATCCGGGACGGGCTGATCCCGCCGACGATCCACAGCTCGCTCTCCGGCCGGTACGAGATCGACCTGGTGACCGGTGCCCCACGCACCGCCCCGGTACGCACCGCGCTGGTGCTGGCCCGCGGCCACGGCGGATTCAACTCCGCGGTGGTGCTGCGCGCCCCGCGCGACTGACAGCGCGCGACTGACAGCGCGCGACCGGCACCGGGCGGCCCGGCCCGGTGAACCTCCCTCCTGTGCAGCTCCGTTGTGACGTATCCAGGAATGGACAGCCATGTCCATCGACACCTCCTTCACCATCGACGACCTCAAGCACATCCTGCGCGAGGGCGCCGGAGCCGACGAGAGCGTGGACCTCGACGGCGACATCCTCGACGCGGGCTTCGACGCCCTGGGCTACGAGTCCCTCGCGATGCTGGAGACCGCCGGCCGTATCGAGCGCGAGTTCGGGATCAGCCTCGACGAGGAGGCGTTCAGCGCCGCCGCCACGCCCCGTGCCCTGATCGAGCTGGTCAACACCCATCTGTCGGCGGCCGAGACCGTCTGACGTCCCGGCCGGCCGGCATCCGCCGGGGCCGTGTCCGCAGTACAGGAGAGGCACACATGACGCACGACGTATCCAGGGTCGCCCTCGTCACCGGCGGGACCAGCGGCATCGGTCTGGCGGTCACCCGGCTGCTGGCCCGGCAGGGCCACCAGGTCTTCCTCTGCGCACGGAGCGCGGACTCCGTGGCCCGCACGGTCAAGGAACTCCGGGCCGAGGGCCTGGACGTGGACGGGACCGCCGCGGACGTGGGGTCCAGGGACGATGTCGTCACGTTCGTGGAGGCGGCCGTCGCCCGCTACGGCACCGTGGACGTCCTCGTGAACAACGCGGGCCGCAGCGGCGGCGGGGTGACCGCCGACATCGCCGACGAGCTGTGGCTGGACGTGATCAACACCAACCTCAACAGCGTCTTCTTCATGACCCGGGAGGTACTCACCACCGGGGGCATGCGGGAGAAGGACCGCGGCCGGATCATCAGCATCGCCTCCACCGCGGGCAAACAGGGCGTCGTCCTGGGCGCCCCGTACTCGGCCTCCAAGCACGGGGTCGTCGGCTTCACCAAGGCGCTCGGCAATGAGCTCGCGCCCTCCGGTATCACCGTCAACGCGGTCTGCCCCGGCTATGTGGAGACCCCGATGGCCCAACGGGTGCGCCAGGGGTACGCCGCCGCGTACGACACCGGCGAGGAGCAGATCATGCAGAAGTTCACGGCCAAGATCCCGCTCGGCCGCTACTCCACCCCCGAGGAGGTCGCCGGGCTCGTCGGCTATCTGGCCTCCGACACCGCGGCCTCCATCACCGCCCAGGCGCTGAACGTCTGCGGCGGCCTGGGCAACTTCTGAGCCCGGCCGCCCCAGTGCGGCAGCCCGGCCGCCCCACCCGAGGAAGAGGAGAGGGACAGAGATGACGCAGCAGGCGCCCCGCGAGGTCGAACACGAGATCACCGTGGCGGCACCCGCCACGGAGGTGTACCGCCTCCTGGCGGAGGTGGAGAACTGGCCCAGGCTCTTCCCGCCGTCGGTGTACGTCGACTACGCGGAGAGGAACGGCAACGAGGAACGCATCCGGATCTGGGCCACCGCCAACGGCGAGGCCAAGAACTGGACATCACGCCGCACCCTCGACCCGGAGGGCCTGCGCATCACCTTCCGGCAGGAGGTCTCCGCCCCGCCGGTGGCCGAGATGAGCGGCACCTGGATCATCGAGTCGCTCGGGGCGGCCGGGACACGGGTCCGCCTGCTGCACACCTACCGGGCCATCGACGACGATCCGGAGGGCCTGGACTGGATCGACAAGGCGGTGGACCGCAACAGCAGGGCCGAACTCCCGGCGCTGAAGGAGAACCTGGAGCTGGCCACCGAGTCCGCCGGGCTCACGCTCTCCTTCGAGGACAGCGTCCGGATCGACGGCTCGGCCAAGGACGTCTTCGACTTCGTCAACGAGGCCCAGCTGTGGACGGAGCGGCTGCCGCACGTCCACGAGGTGCGCCTGAGCGAGGACAGCCCCGGCGTCCAGACCCTGCGGATGGACACCGTCGCCAAGGACGGCTCCACGCACACCACGGAGTCGGTCAGGATCTGCTTCCCGCACCACCGGATCGCGTACAAGCAGACCACCCTTCCGGCCCTGATGACCCTGCACACCGGCTACTGGCAGTTCGACGAGCAGGAAGACGGAAGCACCGTCGCGACCTCCCAGCACACCGTGGTGGTCAACACCGCGAACATCACGGCGGTCCTCGGCCCGGACGCCGGTGTCTCCGAGGCCCGCACGTTCCTGCGGGAGGCTCTGGGCACCAACAGCCGGGCCACCCTGGGCCATGCCAAGGCGTTCGCGGAAGCGCGGCGCTGAGGCGATGGGCGGCGAGCCGGAGGTGGAAGAGGCGGTGGACGTGGTCGTCGTCGGCGCCGGTCCCGTGGGCCTGCTGCTCGCGGGTGAACTCGCCGGGGGCGGCGCCCGGGTGTCCGTACTGGAGCGGCTGGAGCGGCCGACCGCCGAGTCCCGGGCCTCCATCCTGCACACCAGGACCATGGAGATCTTCGCGGACCGGGGCATCCTCGACCGGCTGGGACCCCTGCCGGACGGCGGGCGCGGCCACTTCGGCGGGATGCCGCTCGACCCCGCTGCCGCGGACCCGGCCCACCCGTACGCCGGCCAGTGGGAGTGCCTGCAGAGCCGCCTCGAACCCGTGCTCCAGCGCTGGGCCGAGGACCTGGGTGCCCAGGTGCGCCGAGGCCTCACCGTCACCGGCCTGACCGTCACCGGGCCGGACGGGCCGGCGGACGGGGTACGGGTGGAAGCGGCCGGTCCCGATGGGCGCAGGCACACCCTCACGGCCTCCTACGTCGTCGGATGCGACGGCGAGCACAGCTCCGTACGGCGGCTCGCCGGGTTCGGAACCGAGGGCCGGGAAGCCACCCGGGAGATGCTCCGGGCCGATGTGCTGGACATCTCCGTCCCGGACCGGCGGCTGCGGCGCTACCCGAACGGCACCGCCACCGCCTACCGCAGGGCCGACGGCAGCACCCGCCTGATGGTCCACGACCGCACCCGCGCGCCCGGCGGGCACACCGGTGAGCCGGAGTTCGAGGAGGTCGTGGCGGCCTGGGCGCGGGTGGCCGGCGAGGACATCGGCCACGGCCGGCCCCGCTGGCTCAACCGGTTCGACAACACCCGCCTCCAGGCGACCCGTTACCGGTCGGGCCGCGTCCTGCTGGCGGGCGACGCGGCACATGTCCAGATGCCCGTCGGCGGCCAGGCGCTCAACCTGGGGCTCCAGGACGCGGCCGCCCTGGGCCCCGGGCTCGCCGCGCTGGTCACCGGCCGGGCCGGTGAGGAGGTGCTGGACGCCTACGACGCGGAGCGCCGCCACGCCGGAGCCCGCACTCTGACCAGCATCCAGGCCCAGGCGCTGCTGCTGTTCGGCGGCCCGGAGGCGGACGGCGCCCGGGAGGTGTTCGCCGGACTGCTGGGGCAGGACGCCGTACGCCGTCACCTCGCCCGGTCCATCAGCGGCCTGGACACCCCGCGGACCCCCAGGACCCCGCCGCCGGCGCGGACCTCCCGCGCACACAACCCCACCCCCTCCATCGGGAAAAGGAGTTCACCCATGAGCAGGCTCACGGGAAAGACCGCGCTCGTCACCGGTTCCAGCCGGGGCATCGGCCGCGCCACCGCTGTGCGACTGGCCAGGGAAGGCGCGCTGGTCGCCGTGCACTACGCGAGCAACGGGGAAGCGGCGCGGGAGACGGTCACCCGCATCGAGAAGGAGGGCGGCAGGGCCTTCCCCGTACGGGCGGAACTCGGCGTCCCCGGCGATGTGCACGAGCTCTTCCTCGGCCTGGAACAGGGCCTCAAGGAGCGCACCGGCGAGACCACCCTCGACATCCTCGTGAACAACGCGGCCGTCACCGGCAACGACGGGATCCAGCCCGAGGACGTCACCGCGGAAGACCTCGACCGGTACTTCGCGGTGAACGCCAGGGCGCCGTTCCTCCTCGCGCAGCGCGCCGTACGGAACATGCCGGAAGGCGGCCGGATCATCAACATCTCCTCCGGCCTCACCCGGTGCGCGGTGCCCGAGCAGATCGCCTACTCGATGACCAAGGGCGCCCTGGAACAGATCACCCTGCACCTCGCCAGGCACCTGGCCCCCCGCGGCATCACCGTGAACAGCGTGGCTCCCGGCATCACCAACAACGGCGCGCCCGTCTTCGACATCCCGGAGGCGGTGGAGCAGATGGCACAGACCTCCGCCTTCAACCGGGTCGGTGAGGCGGCCGACATCGCGGACGTCGTGGCCTTCGTCGCGAGCGAGGAGTCCCGGTGGATCACCGGCTCCTGCATCGACGCCAGCGGCGGGACCCTGCTCGGATGAGCGCCACCGGTGTGTGGGTGGCGCTGGTCACCGGCGTGAACAAGGGCATCGGACGAGCCGTGGCCCGTCGCCTCGGCGAGCTGGGCATGTGCGTGTACCTGGGCGCCCGCGACGAGGCGCGCGGCCGCGCCGCCGAGCGTGAGCTGCGCGCGGACGGCCTCGACATCCGATGCGTACGACTCGATGTGACGGACGAGGACTTCGTGACGCTCGCCGCCAAGCGCGTCGGGGCCGAGTGGGGCCACCTGGACGTCCTGGTGAACAACGCGGGCACCGGCGGCCCGGTGGGCGCCCCCAGCGAGACGCCGCTCGCCGAGGTCCGCAGGACCTACGAGACCAACGTCTTCGGCGTCATCACGGTGACCAACGCGATGATCCCGCTGCTGCGCCGCTCCACCGCCGCACGCATCGTGAACGTCAGCAGCGTGCTCGGGTCCCTGACCCACGCGGCGCGCCGGCACGACCCCTCCGGGGTCTTCCCGGCGGGCGTCTTCCCCGCGGTGCTGGACTACAACACCTCCAAAGCGGCGCTGAACGCCCTCACCGTCACCTACGCCAATGAGCTGCGGGAGGAGGGGATCCTGGTCAACGCGGTCTCGCCCGGATTCGTGGCGACCGACATCAACGGCCACCGCGGGGACCTCACACCGGAGCAGGGGGCGCGGATCCCCGTACTGCTGGCCACCCTCGGCGCGGACGGCCCGACGGCCTCCTTCGTCGGCGAGGACGGCACCCCGACCGGTCAGGAACTCTCCTGGTGAGCGCCGCGAAGCGGACGGACACGCGGGACACCCGGGCAGAGCTGGCCGCGCTGAGGGAACTGGCCCTCGGCGGACCGGACCCCGCGGCCACCGAACGGCAGCACGCCAAGGGCAAGCTCACCGCCCGTGAACGCATCGGGCTGCTGCTCGACAAGGGCAGCTTCACCGAGGTCGAGACGCTGCGGCGGCACCGGGCGACCGGCTTCGGCCTGGAGGCCAAACGCCCGTACACCGACGGTGTGGTGACCGGCTGGGGCACGGTGGAGGGCCGGACGGTCTTCGTCTACGCCCATGACTTCCGGATCTTCGGCGGCGCGCTCGGCGAAGCACACGCGCAGAAGATCCACAAGCTCATGGACCTGGCCGTGTCGGTGGGCGCGCCGCTGGTCTCCCTCAACGACGGGGCCGGGGCCCGTATCCAGGAAGGGGTCCTGGCGCTGGCCGGGTACGGCGGCATCTTCAGCCGGAACACCCGCGCCTCGGGCGTCGTCCCGCAGATCAGCGTGATGCTGGGACCGTGCGCGGGAGGCGCCGCGTACTCGCCCGCCCTCACCGACTTCGTCTTCGCGGTCCGCGAGGTCTCCCAGATGTTCATCACCGGCCCCGACGTCGTCAGGACGGTCACCGGCGAGGAGATATCGCAGGACGGGCTGGGCGGGGCGGACGTCCACGGCAAGGTCTCCGGGGTGGCCCACTTCGTCCACGACGACGAGGAGTCCTGCCTGGCCGAGGTGCGCTACCTGCTCTCCCTCCTGCCGTCCAACAACCGTGAACTGCCTCCCGCCGCACCGGTGTCGGACGCCCCGGACCGGCGCTGCGACGCACTGGCCGACCTCGTTCCGGCCGACGGCAGCCAGTCCTACGACATCCGTGCGGTGATCGAGGAGATCGTCGACGACGCGGAGCACATGGAGGTCCACGCCGGGTGGGCGCCCAACCTGGTGTGCTCACTGGCCCGGCTCGACGGCCAGGCCGTCGGCATCGTCGCCAACCAGCCCGCGGTGACGGCGGGCGTACTGGACATCAAGGCGTCCGAGAAGGGCGCGAGGTTCGTCCAGTTCTGCGACGCCTTCAACATCCCGCTCGTCACCCTGATCGACGTGCCCGGCTTTCTGCCCGGCGTGGAGCAGGAGCACAACGGCATCATCCGGCACGGCGCGAAGCTGCTCTACGCCTACTGCAACGCCACCGTGCCCCGGGTCTCGCTCGTGCTGCGCAAGGCGTACGGCGGCGCGTACATCGTGATGGACTCGCGCTCGATCGGCGCCGACATCGCCCTGGCCTGGCCCGGCAACGAGATCGCCGTCATGGGCGCGGAGGGCGCGGCCAACGTGGTCTTCCGCCGGGAGATCGCCGCCGCCCCGGACCCCGAGGAGGTGCGCCGCCGGAAGATCGCCGAGTACAAGGACCAGCTCGCGCACCCCTATTACGCGGCCGAGCGCGGGCTCATCGACGACATCATCGACCCGGGAGAGACCCGCTCGGTACTCATCCGCTCGCTCGCCATGCTGCGGGCCAAGGATTCCGACCTGCCCCGCCGCAAGCACGGCAATCCGCCGCAGTGAGAGGGAGCCCGACGATGAGTGGACAGAGCGCGCCCGCCGGCCCGCCGCAGGAGCTGCTGCGGGTGGAGCGGGGCGCCCCGAACGCGGAGGAACTGGCCGCGCTCACCGCCGTGCTGATCGCCCGCGCGGAGGCGGCGTGCGAGGGCGGACCGGCCGGCGCCGCGCGGGGTGCCCGGCCGCGGGACGGGGCCCGCTGGCGCAGGCCGGAGCGGGCACTGCCCTTCGCGGACCCGCGCACCTGGCGACGCGACACCGACTGAGGGGAAGGAACATGACGATCCGGCAAACAGTCCGTGCCCCCGGGGACCGGCCCGGACCGGGGCCCTGGGGAGCACGCGGCTGGGCCCTGCTGTTCGTGCTGTCGGGGAACATGGTCCTGGACGCCATCGAGGTGTCCGTGGTCCTCGTGGCCCTGCCGACGATCGGCACCGGCCTCGGCATGGGCCTGATGACGGTGCAGTGGCTGATGAGCGGCTTCGCCCTCGGCTTCGCCGCACTGCTGCTCCTCGGCCCCCGCGTCCACGCGCGCTGGGGCAGACGCCGGGCCTACCTCGGCGCGATGCTCCTCTTCGCCGTCGCCTCGGTGGTGGGCGGTCTGACCGACAGCGAGGGGCTGCTGATCGCCACCCGCGTCGTCAAGGGCTTCTGCGCCGCGCTGACGGCACCGACCGGGCTGGCCATCATCAGCACCACGTTCCGGGAGGGGCCGCAGCGGCGCCGGGCCGTGTCGGTCTACTCCCTGTTCGGCGCGGCCGGGTTCACGGCCGGGGTGCTCCTCTCGGCGGCGCTCCTCGAATCGGGCTGGCGCTGGACGTTCCTCTTCCCGGCGCCGGTCGCGGTCGTGCTGCTGCTCATGGGGACACGGCTCATCCCCGAGGACACCGTGTCCGGAGCCCCGGGCCGCGTACCGGACCGGACACCGGACCCGGAGCGGAAGTCCGGGGTGAGGGCGCTGCTGCGCGACGGCCCGCTGGTCAGGTCGGCCCTCGGCGCGGCCAGCCTCAACGGCACCTACGCGGGTCTGCTGCTGCTGATCACCTTCCAGATCCAGCGCGAGCTGGACTGGTCCCCCTGGCAGTGCGCGCTGGCCCTGCTCCCCGCCTGTGTGCCCCTGGCGGTGGCCGTCCCCTTCGCGGGGCGGCTCGTCGGCCGGTTCGGTACGGCCGAGCTCATCGCGTGGGGAGCGCTCGCGCCCTTCCTCGGCCATCTGCTCTACCTGTGGCGCGCGGACGCGGGCGCCTACTGGACCGGGATGCTGCCGGTGCTGCTGCTGGTCGAGACCGGCTTCGTCCTCTCCTTCGCGGCACTGAACATGCAGTCCACGGAGACGGTCCGGCCCGCCGACCGGGGGCTGGCCGTGCCGCTCTACCAGACAGGTGTCCAGCTCGGGGCCGTACTCACGCTGCCCCTGGTCGCGCTCCTGATGACCTCGTACGACAGCTACCGGCCCGCGGTCGCGCTGATCGCGGCCGTCGGGGCCGGGGGCCTGCTCACCGCGCTCACCGGCCTCGCGCCCCGCCACCACCGACCCGTACCACCGGACGGAAAGGCCCGCACATGACCGAGCACGCTCTTCGCCCGAGGTCCGGGGAGATGCCGCGGGTGCGGCGTACGGATGCCGCGTCCGTCTTCGTCGGTCAGCTGTTCGTACCGGATGGGCAGCAGGGGACCGCCGTCCTGGAGCGGACGGCCGAGCGCTGGGCCGGCACTCCGTGGCCCCCGTCGATGCTCTCCTTCAGCTGCTATTTACCTGCCCGCCCCGCTGCGCGCATGTGACGATGCAGCAGCTGAAAGGCGATGGCGAGGACACGTCGTGAAGCTCCGGGAGACGCCCATGACTCAGGAGGTCATCCAGGTGTCCGAGTTCCGGCCCGACGCACGGCAGCGGTCCGAGGGGCGTGGGGATGTCGCGTGACGGACGCGTGGAAGGTGCTCGTGGTCGAGGGTGACGAAGGCGCGGCGCTGGCCCTCGTGAACGACCTGCGCTGGCACGGCCACACCGCCAGTGCCGTCAGCACCGGGGCCGCGGCGCTGGAGGAGCACCACACCGCCGACCTGATCCTGCTCGACCTGGACCTGCCGGACATCGACGGTCTGGAGATCTGCCGGTCGATCTCCATGCTGTGCGACACCCCGCTCATCGCGGTCACCGCCCGGGACAGCGAGCTGGACCGGGTGCTGGGGCTCCAGGCGGGGGCGGACGACTATCTGGCCAAGCCGTACGGCGTCCGCGAACTGCTGGCCCGGATGGCCGCGGTGATGCGCCGGTCCCGGGCCGGTCGGGCGGCGGCCCAGGGGGTGGACCTGGGGCCCCTGGTCATCGAGCAGGAGACTCGCGAGGTACGGCTGCACGGGCGTTCCGTACCCCTCACCCGCAAGGAGTTCGACCTGCTGCGTCTGCTGTCGTCCAGGCCGGGGACGGTCTTCACGAGGCGGCAGATCCTTCAGCAGGTCTGGCACGACACGGACATCAGGCGCAGCCGCACCATCGACACGCATGTCAGCAGCCTGCGCCGCAAGCTCGGTTCGGGCGACTGGGTCGTCACGGTCCGGGGTGTCGGGTTCAAGATGGTCCGCAGATGAGCCGGTGGACGACGCCGGCGGCGGTGCCCCCGGCGGGGGCGGCGGTGTCATCCGCGCCCTCGCACGTGCACCGGCCTCCGCGAGAGCGCCAAGCACTCCTCCAGGAAGGCGAGGACGCGCAGGTGGTAACCGCGGGCCGCCAGACCGAGGCTGATGTTGTGTCCGGCGTCCGCCAGGTGCTCGGTACGCACCAGGGATGAGCCGAGCCGCGCGGTCATCGCCGCCACGGTCGGCGGATCGACGTGCCACCAGCGCTCGTGCTCCGCGAACGTGAAGCGCACCGGGACCCGTACCGAGGGGGCCAGTTCGGCGTACGCCGCGGGCCAGCGCACCGCCTCCGCCGCCTCGTCCGGGGGGAACGGCGCGATCAGCGGCCGGGCCAGCCGGAACGTGTCGGGTGGGTAGAGCGAGGGCGGCCCCCAGTGCAGCGTGCTCCGCCGCCGCCCGTCCGTTCCGGCCGGCTGCCCGGGGTCGACGGCCCACCGGTCGCTGATGCCGGAGACGTCCACCCCGAGGAGCCCGTCCCTGCTCCAGCCCGCCGCGGTGGCCAGCGCGACCTTCCCGCCCAGCGAGTGCCCCAGCAGGAAGAAGCCCGCCCCGGTGGGGTGCTCACGCCCGTACGCCGCCATCGCCGCCCGCACCCGGTCCGCCTGTCCGGCCAGCCCCATTCCGCCGGGGACCTCGGACGCCGACCGTCCGTAGCCGGGCCGGTCGAGCGCGAGGGCCGCGTAGCCGCAGTCGGCGGCGAGGGAGAGCAGCGAGGTGGCCGGATCGGCCCGCCCGTGGAAGTACCCGGCCCGCATCCCGCCGCCGTGCAGGGCGATGACCACCGCTCTGGGCTCGGCCGTACGGGGGAGGGCGAGCAGCCCGGAGAGGGCGAGCCCGTCCGCGTCCAGCTCGATCCCGACGGCGGTGTCCTCGGGCGCGTCGGGCGCGTCGGGCGCGTCGGAAGCGGCCGGACCGCCGGAGGTGCCGGGGCCGGTCACCGGGGGCGGGGACGTGAGGGGCTGGACCACGGGAAGCTCCGATTCGGTGAGGGGGACGCGGACCTCCGGCCGGAGGTTCCGCTTCTCCGGTCAGCGTGCCAGCAGTTCCCGGGTCAGGGCGGCGAGCCGCTTCGCGTCGTGCGGGTCGAAGGACTTGTCCGTCAGCGGCATCCGCCGGCCTTCGACGAAGGCACTCACCGGTTCGGCGGGCGGGGCGTCGAGGACGGTGAGGATCGGCGCGATGCCCGCCGCCACCGGCTTCGCCGTCCTCTTCATCCCCTCGACGTGGGCCTTCGTGGCGGGGTCGTACTCGCCGGAGAAGCTGGTGGACACGCTGCCCGGGTTGAACAGCACGTAGCGGACGGCGCCCGTCCCGTACTCCTCCGCGAACGCGACACCGAGGAGGTCGTTCGCCTTGCCGCCCTGCATCTGGGCGACGAGCCCGTGGTAGTCGCGCTTCATTTCCAGGTCGGACCAGTGGATCTCGCCCATCGGGCTTCCCGGGCCCGCCACGTTCATGATGACCGGCTGCTCGCCCTTCTCCAGCAGCGGGCGCAGACCGTGGCCGAGCAGGAACCGGCTCAGATAGAACAGGGCGAAGGTGCCCTCGATGCCCTCCGCCGTCTCACGGCGTGCCGAGAGGTAGTGCCGCGCGCACAGCACGAGGGCGTCCAGGGCGGGGAACCGCTCCGAGACGATGTCGATGACCCGCTGGTTCTCGCTGATCAGGCTCAGCTCCGCCCGGACGAACGCGGCCCGCTCCCCGGCGCCCATGGCCTGCGCCTCGGAGAGGAAGGACGCCCCCTTCGCGGCGTCGCGCCCGATGATGAGGACGGAGTCGCCACGGTGCAGGCGGGCGAGCCCCAGGGCCCGGCCCATCCCGTCCGTGCCGCCCTGAATCACGATGTTCTTCACCAGGAGTCTCCTTGCCAGGGGTTGAACCACTCAGTTCAATCTAGTGGTCCAGTGTGACCCATGCAACAGACGCGGTCGTACGGGCCGAAAGGGCGGGCGCGCCGGGACGGCTCACTGCGGCGCCCCGGCGAGCACGGGCGAACCCGGAGCGGCGCGGCCCCCGCCTCCCCTCGTGCCGGTGGCTGCCTCGCGCGGGGGGTGCCGCCGGGCCGGCCTCGACCGGCGGGGCAGCGCCAGCCGGGTCAGGACCGGCACCGCGAACACCGAGCCGCCGCGGCTGTTGCGGAACTCCAGGAAGTGGGAGGCGACGAGGGGCTCCACCAACTGGCTGAAATCCCCCGGGCGCAGGCCCAGCAGCGACGCCGTCCGCCAGAGGTCCCGCTCCAGGATGGGCTGGGGGAGGCCGGACAGCAGGAACAGCAGATTCTGTTCCGCCTCCGCGAGCCGGAGATGGGCCCGGCCGAGCCTCGACAGACAGTCGTCCTGCGGCCCCTGGAGAATCGCGAGCCGCCCGCCGTGGCCGCGCGCGCAGTGCAACTGGTCGCGCAGGGCCAGGTTCGGCCAGGCGGTCAGCCGCCGCCCCAGTGCCCGGAGCGCCAGCGGCAGCCCCCCGTACAGCTCGACCAGCTCCCGTGCGGCCGCTCGTTCCCGCGCGACGCGCGGTGCGCCGACGATCCCGCCGAGGAGCGCCACCCCCTCGTCCGGCGACATTCCCCGCAGCGGGACCGTGGTGACGGTGCCGGGCAGGCCCTCCAGCCGCCGGCGCGAGGTGATGACCACCGAACAGCCCGGACTGCTCGGCAGCAGGGGGATCACCTGCTCGCCGGAAGAGGCGTCGTCGAGCACCACCAGCATCTGGCGCTCCGAGGTCCAGCTGCGAAAGAGCCTGGCCATGTCCTCCGCCGCGTCCGGCAGCCGCTCGGCGGCGTACCCCGAGGACAGCAGCAGCGACGCCAGTGCGTCACGCGCGGGGACGGGAGTGCCGTCCGGACGGTGGAGCGTGGTGAAGAGCTGGCCGCCGGGATAGTGCGACCGGAGCCGGTGGGCGGCCTGCACCGCCGTCGCCGTCTTCCCGGTGCCCACGGCCCCCGTCACCAGGGCGATCCGTACGGCGGTCGGGCCGTCCGCACCCGCGCCGGCCGGCCCGACCGCCGCCACGATGCCCGAGACGTCCTGCTGCCGGGCCACGCAGTCGGCCATCTTGGGCGGGAGTTCGGCCGGGGAGGCGGGCGCCGCCCAGGTGCCCGTCGGCGCCGCGGCCCCGCCGCCGGGGGGTCCGGCGTCCTCCAGGATGTTCTGCTGCAGACTCCTGAGCCCGGCCGAGGGTTCCAGGCCGAGTTCGGCGATCATCGCCGCCCGCAGCCTGCTGTAGGCGTCGAGGGCCACCTGCCGCTGGCCCGAGCGCGTCGCCGCGGTCATGAGCTGACCGCAGATCACCTCGCTCAACGGGTGGTCGATCGCCAGCCCCCTGAGTTCGCTCAGCAGCTCACGGTGGTGCCCGAGCGCCATGTCGGCCTCGACGCGACGCTCCAGGGCGCTCATCCGGAGGTCCTCCAGCCGGGCCTGCTGCGCCGAGAGCAGCACACCCGCCGCCGAGCCGGAGAACGGCCGCCCCCGCCACAGGGAGAGCGCTTCGCGGTACGCCCCGGACGTGGCGCGGGCGTCCCCCCTGCTCTGCGCGGCCTGCCCGGCCGCGCAGAGCTCCTCGAAGCGCCAGAGGTCGAGGTGGCCCTTCGGTACGCGCAGCCGGTACCCGCGCGACTCCGTCTCCAGCCGTACCGGTTCCTGGTCCTCCGCGCCGTCCGCGGCGGCGGTGCCGTCCGCCGGAACCGTGCCTTCCGTGCCTTCCGCGCCTTCCCGCAGTGCTTTGCGCACGTGGTAGATGTACGTCTGCACCGTCTTACGCGCGAGCCTCGGGGGCGCATCCCCCCAGAGCTCTTCCACCAGGCTCTCCAGCGTCACGACGTGATTGGCATGGGCGAGCAGCAGCGACAGGACCTGGCGGCTCATGGGCGAGGCGGGTTCGCACGTACCCCGGGCCCCGTGCATCTCCACCGGTCCGAGAATGGCGAAATACATGAACTCCCCGTTCGTGGTTACCTTTGCGGCGCGCGAATAATCCGTGATCTCCGCCGCGCTCAAGCCCCATGTATTTCGGGCGCTTCGAGGGTCAGGCAATGGGCGTACAGGGCGCCGGGGTCGCCGCCGCCCGCCTGATCCAGCAATGGCTGGATCACTTCCTGGATATGATCGGCCGCCTCTTTCTCCGAAACCCATTCCGAGAGGACGAGAACGCTGCCGTCGTCCAGACCGATGTGGAAATTGGCGGCAATGGCACCGGGGTAGTCCCGGTCCGCGCCCTCCGTCTCCTCCTCCGAGGCCAGCAGCCCGTCGATCCAGCCGCGGGCGGCCTCCTCGCCGCCCATCGGGAACACCGCCGCCGGGAAGCACTCGGGGAGCGGGTCCGCTTCGGTGACCGCGCCGCCGCGCACCACCCGGTACAGCCGGAACGGCACAGCCCCGGTCGGCCGCGCGCCGACCGATTCCCACACCGGCCCCCCGCGCGAGACGCCCTTCTCCTGGCGCAGGGAGTCACGCATCGCCGCGTCGGAGGACCACTGCGCGTAGGTCAGCACCCAGGCGCCGTCGGTGCTCGCATAACAGCTGAGGGACACCAGATCCGCGGGCCACGCGCCGGACCGCCAGTGCGCGGATATCGCGTCCGTCGCGGCGCGCTGCACATCCCGGTCATCGACCGCCACCACCTCGACCAGTGCGACGGTCGCATCGGGACGGTCGATGACCGGAAGACCTGCAGATTCGAAGGCCATACTCGACTCCTCGTAAAGAGATGTATCTGTGTGCGTGCTCCGGATTCCCATGCTCGATGACGCCGTTGCAGTTTCGCATGCATACAGGTAAACGCTGCAATAAGAAGATGAAATTCGACAGCCGTCTCTTTGCGGAATGTCAGAGCTATGTCAGAGGAGTTGCGGAGAAACGTCAGAGAATCTGCGTGGTGCGGACCCCGGGCAGGTCCCGGGGTCCGCCGGGTTGACGGCCGCTCGGAGGGCGGGGCGTACGCCGGAGCGTTCGAGGATGGGCGACCGGAGCGGCGCGGTGTCGGCAGTGGAGGCGGCCGCGCCCCTTCGCGGCCTCTTGCCCGCCCTGCGGCCGTCCCGCCGAATTCACCCGGATGGCGCCGTCCGGGTGGCCGCACCCGCCCGGACGGCGGAACGTCGAGGTTCGTGGACCGCACCCCGCATACCAGGGTTGTCGATCGAGCTACGGAGGCCCCCCATGAGCAACGCGGCGCAGCATCACCGGACACCGACGGGAACGGGCACGGCGAACTCCTGGGCCACCGGTGGCCTCGTCTTCGCGGGGGTCCTGATGGTCATCGAGGGAATCCTCGGCATCTTCCAGGGCATAGCCGCCATCGCCGAGGACGACGTCTACACGCGGTTCGGCGACTACGTCTTCAAGTTCAACCTGACCGGCTGGGGCTGGCTCCACCTGGCCCTCGGTGTCGTCCTGTTCATCACCGGGTTCGGGCTGCTCAGGGAGTCCACCTGGGCGCGCGGCGTGGGCATCGGGCTGGCCGCACTGAGCATCCTCGCCAACTTCATGTTCCTGCCGTACCAGCCCATCTGGGCCCTGATCATCATCGCCATCGGGATCTTCGTCATCTGGTCCCTCAGCACCGTCAAGCCCGACGAGAAGATCTGAGCGGGCACCACGGCCACCGCCGCCCGGGGACCGGGGCGGCGGTGGCCGCGTACGCCATGGTGACCAGCGGGAAGGCCGGCCGGGCCGCTCGCCGGGGACGGCACCGCGGAGGGTTCAGCGGACGGCGCCGCGTACGGTTCAGCGGGCTTCGGCCGCCTCGTCGAAGCTCCGGCCCTGGGCACCGGGCCAGGTCGTCGCGCGGGCGCCCGCCGCGACGGCGGCGCTCAGGGCGTCGGCCGGGGAGTCCCCGGCGGCGAGCCGGGCGGCGAGGGTTCCGGCGAAACAGTCACCGGCACCGGTGGTGTCGACGGCGTCCACCGCCGGCGGCACGGCCTCGTGCTCGCCCCAGCGGGCGCCCCGTGCGCCGAGAGTCACGCACACCGACCGCGCGCCCTCGCCGAGCGCCTCGTACTCGTGCTCGTTGACGACAGCGGGGTCGGCCAGCCGCAGCAGCTCCGTGGGCACCTCGGCGGTGGGTGAGGCGTTGAGCACGACCCGTACCCCCGCCCGGTCGGCGAGCCGGGCGGCCCGTACGACGGCGGGCAGCGGGGTCTCCAGCTGGAGCAGCAGCACCTGGGCCCCCTCCAGGGCCCCGGCGGCCTGATCGACGTCGGCCTCGGTGACGGCCCCGTTGGCGCCGGGGATCACGATGATCGTGTTCTCGCCCAGGTCGTCGACGGCGATGTGGGCCTGCCCCGTGGGTTCGCCCGGGGTGGGGACGACGCCCGCGGTGTCGATGCCGTCGGCGTCGAGCGCCGCGAGGTACCGGCGGCCTCCGTCGTCGTCGCCGACCCGGCCGGTCATTCTGACCCGCGCCCCGGCGCGTGCCGCGGCCACCGCCTGGTTGGCGCCCTTGCCGCCGGGCAGCACGGTCAGGCCGCGGCCGAGCACCGTTTCGCCGGCGCCGGGATGCCGGGCCACCTGGGTCACCAGGTCGATGTTGAGTGACCCGAGCACCACCACGGTGGGCCGCCGCTCGTGCATGGTCAGACCTTTCGAGAAGGGAGAACAAGGCATTTCGGCCATCTGCGCCTCCCGCCCACCGGCCGCGCCTGGTTCTGGGAGGCGCTGATCGAGATCGACGGAGAGCCCGCCGGGTTCGCGCACGAATGGGCGGCCGACGCGCCGACACTCGCCGACCTCGGCCCGGACTTCCTCGACGCGATCGGTGAACCGGCTCCGGGGCGCCGCCCACCAGCATGCTCGCGCTCCTGCTCGCGACCGTCGAGGACCGTACGCTCGGAGCCAGGAGCACCATGGGCGCCACGATCCTCGGCAAGGAGCGCGGCAGGGCGATGGGCCGGCCGCCGGAGACCCCGGCGATCCTGATCACCCAGGTCGTGACCGCGGACGCCCACCCGGTCCTCGCCGCGAAGTACCTGCTCCCGGCGGGCGCGCCGCTGATCCACCTGACCCAGCGTCACTGACGCGTCCACCGGCCCCGGGAGGGGCGGCCGGGCCCGGCCGGAGCCGGGTCGCACCAGGCGCTACCGGGGCCCGTCGTACCAGGCGAACGCCGAGATCCGCCAGCCCTCCGGGGTGCGGACGAACTGGATCGTCTTGGTCCCGCCGCCCTCGAACGGCTCACCGTCCAGGACCCCGGACTTGCGGTACTCGCCGAACCGCGACGCGATGTCGCCGGTGACGTCGGTCCGTTCGGAGGTCTCCCACTCGGAGAACTCGGCCAGCCGGCCGTCCGTCAGCAGCCTCTCGCGAGGCGCGATGAACTCCTCCACGGTGTAGGCCGTGAACTCCGGACCGGTCTTGACGATCACGCCGCCGGGAAGAACCAGCCGGCGGATCCGCCCCACGTCGGCGGCCCTGCCGCCCCGGTTGTCGAAAGCACCGAAGAACTCGGCCGTGACGGCGTCGAGTTCGGCCTTGGGGGTGGCAGGGGCCCCGGACGTGCTGGTGGCCTTGGACGTGCTGGAGTCCTTGGATGTGCTGGGGTCCTTGGGCATGGCGGGACGGTAGCACTGGGCCGGGTACGGCCGACAGCCTCGCTCACGCCTCCGCTGCGACGTACCGGAACTCCGGACCGTAGGTCGATCCGCTGTTGTCGGGCAGCGGAATCTGCATCAGCTGCTGCGCCGGTGCCTGGAGCTGGAACATCTGTCCGACAGCCTTGTTCAGCAGTTGCGAGGCCGCGGCCGGTGTCGCCGCCTGCCAGGCCTGCTCGATGAATCGCAGCATCGAGCTGTAGTGCTGGATGAACGTGTCGAGGAGCTGCCGCACCTCGTCGGGCACCGCCACCGGCCCCTGGGCCCAGCCGCCCTTCGGGACCGTTCCCATGGGGAAGGTCTGCGGCATGGGGATCACATCGCCCTGGAAATCGAATTTCGTCGGGTCACCCGGCACCGGGATCAGCTTGCGACCGTGGAAGATCTCCCGGAAGGAGTAGAAGTGGGCCAATTCGCCGGGCGCACCGGGGAAGGGATTGTCCGGCGAGGCGGCAGTTCCTTCGCCCTGCTCCTTGATGGTCGTGACAGCCTTCTCGACATCGTCGAACGAGGTGAGTGGGACGACGTCGTTCCCTTTTCCGTGGGACGACATGTTCCTGGTGACCTGTCGCGTTCCCGCGATCAGATTCTGATGTTTCCGAAACGCTTCCAGAATCGCCGTGTAGAAAGCCCCGATCGACGTATGGATCTCCCTGGCCTCGACGATGGGGTCGTCCGGCTTCTCGATCTGCGAGTACATGTCCAGCGATTGCTTGGAAAGCCCCGAGAGGGAAACGGACAATTCGGGACGCACGCCGCCGGGAAGCGAGCCGGGATATTTCGGCACCAGTTTCTCGTCGGCGAGAAGCGGGGTTCCTCCGATGGTGGTGAGCATGTTGCAGGCCAGTCCCATGTGGGACATCTCGTCGAAGACGATTTCCTGAACCATCGCGAAGGCGTCGGCGCTCTCGCCCGGATCCTTGATCGACCAGAGGCCGCACAAATAAGGCGGAAGTGTTGCGAGTTCAAGCATGATGGCCTGCTGCAACGAGTCCTTGAGCCACTGCTCGTCGTGCGCCTCGGCTGGCACCTCCATGAGCTCGGCGATTCTGGTGCTTTCGTAGTTGAGAGCGGTCGTGGTCATGGCGGACCCCTTGGTGGTGGTTTTTTGTCCATCGTGGACGAAGCGTGCTCGGTGAATCAACGGCGCGCGGGCGCGGGCTCCCGGATTGCACCCGCACAGGTGATGCGTGACGAGAATTGACTGAACGTCGAATCGCCGGGTCCGGTTTTCCCGGGGGTCGTGGCCCTGCCCGGATTCCGGCGCCCCGGACACCGCCGGGAGGAGCCCTCGTTGCCGAGACATGCCGAAGGGTTGGTGGGAGACTGAGGGCGTGAGATCTTCGCCGGGCCGGTCATGCGGACCGTATGGCCCGTCCCCGCTTCAAAGATTGACACATCAATAACTGCCCTCACGCGGGGGTGGGTAGGAGAAGAGGTGACGACATGTCACTGATCATTGATGAGTTCGATCTCGATATGCGGATCGAACCGTCGCAAACGCAGCCGCTCGGGGACTGTGATGATCCGCCTCCCTCGGAGCCGGGAAGCACCTGCAATTTCTCCTGTTTCGAAACCTGCGGTGGAACGTGCGGATGCCATTGACGTTTCCCGGACTGTCGCGATCCCAAGACCGGGGTGAATCAACCGGAGTGAACCAACCGGGGTGAATGATGAACACCACGAACAACGAGAGCGAGCGCGGACGGCTCATCACCCGCTACTCGCTGACCACGTCCCCGCTGTACCAGCCGGTGCACGCCTATCTGGCGCCACTCAGCCTGCCGCCGTCGTCGGCCGAGATGGAGGACAAGGCACACGACACTTTTGAGAATCTGAAGACCTCGGTGACGCATCGGATGGAGAAGGACGCGGGGCTCCAGGAGGCCCTGCGCAAGATTGCCGGTCTGCCGCTGGGCAACGTCAGCGATGTCTATCTGGCGGCGTTCGAGGACGTCCGGCAACCGGACAGCGACTTCACCCGCACCTATGTCTCCGTTCTCTATGCCAGGGCCCTGCAGCACCTGGGGCGCGACGTGGAGAGGGACAAGAGCACGTTCCTCGCCACCGCCCAGCGGTTGTTCGAGGACTCGCGGGGGACGCTGTCCGGGACGCTGTCGTATCTGGAATCACTGCATCCGGACTTCGTCGGACATCTGGTCCTGGAGGCCGAGGCCAGACGGGGCGAGAATCCCTTCTTCCGGGCGCGGCTCGAACGCGCTGCTGAGCTGTTCGACCGCTACGGTGACGGCGCATCGGGCTGGCTGGGTGCGAAGGACCAGCCGCCGACCGTGATGGGCGTCGATAATCTCCAGAGCAGTGCCGCTCTGCCGGCGCACATGGCCATGGCGATGACGCTGCATGCCTGACGCTTCGACGGCCGCTCCGGTCACCGCAGGGGCGCCGGCCGATCCGCTCGACGTGGCACTGCGGATCGCCCGGCGCCTCGCCCCGGTCGACGACGTGGTGCGGGCCGTGCGCGGCGACAGCCTGGTGAGCAGGAGCTGGAACGACCACGGCACAGCCTCCGGGTTCGCCGGTCTGGCACTGCTCTTCGGCTGCCTGGACCGGTGCCGGGAGGGCGAGGGATGGGACAGGTCGGCGCACGAGCACCTGTCGGTGGCGGTCGAGGCGGCCCAACAGGTTCCGTATCTGCCGCCGGGGCTCTCCTCGGGGACGGCCGGCCTCGGATTCGTGGCCCTGTGCCTGGCCAGGGGCGATCAGCGCTACCGACGGCTCCGACGGACGCTCGACACGCGTCTCGCGGAGTATGTCGCGGCCTGGATCGAAGGGCCGGAGCCCGGTGACGGGCGGCGGTCACGCCGCGCCCTGGACGTCATCACGGGCGCCGCGGGCATCGCCGCCTATCTCGTGTGCCGTCCGGAAACCGACGCGCTGTCGTCGCTGCGAGGGCCGCTGCTGACCTGGCTGGCGGCGCACATCATCGATGGGCGGCTGCCCCTGCGGCCCGGAAGCGACGCGGCCGACTGCGGGCTCGCGCACGGTCTGCCGGGCCCGGTGTCCGCACTGGCGCTGGCCCGGCTCAGGGGGATCACGGTGCCCGGCACCGAAACGGCGCTGCGGACGGGCACGGCCTGGATCCTGGACCGGCGGGTGGCCGACCGCTGGGGGACCAACTGGCCCATGGACGACTCCGGTTCCGTACCGCCGCGAGCAGCCGGGTCCGTACCGCAGGGAGCGACCGGTTCCCCACCACCGCGAACAGCCGGGTCCGTACCGCCGCGAACGCCCGGCGATGAGCCGCCCACCCATGCGGCCTGGTGCTACGGTGCGCCGGGAGTGGCCCGTTCGCTGCTTCTGACAGGGCGCGCCCTGGGCGATCCGGCGATGGTCCGTACCGCCCTGAACGCCGTCGAGGCGATACGCCGACGGCCCGACCGGCAACGACGCCTCGTCGCCCCCACCTTCTGCCATGGCGAGGCAGGACTCGCCCACCTGTTCCACCGCACCGCCGTCGAGACGGGAATCGGCGGATTCGCGGCCGAGGCAGACCGGCTGCACCGGCGTCTGGCCGGATCGTTCGACCCCTCCGCCCGCTTCGGATACCGGGCAGTCCAGGTACGGGGCGCTCTCACGGACAGCCCGGGGCTCCTCGACGGAGCGGCAGGAGTGGCCGCCGTCCTGCTGTCCGCGGCTGTCGACGACCCGCCGGACTGGGACCGGCTGTTCCTCGTCCGATGAGCGGCAAAGGCCGGGGCAACAACAGTCGGAGCAACAACGGCCGGGACAGCTGGAGTTACCGTCCACTGGACGGATTCACGGTCAGGCTCCCGCTCCTCCCGGCCGACTCCGGCGCGCGGCTGCGGGAAACGTCGGCGATCGATCTGCTGAGTACGCCCATGACCAGCCTCGCCCTGTGGATCGGCAGCGACGCGATGTGGGACTCCCTGCATCGCGAAGGGCCCGACAGCGCACCGTCCGCCCGCAGCGTCAGAAAGGCACGCCGCTACATCGACCGCATGTCCTGCCGCCCGACGCCGTACGGCCTGTTCGCGGGTGTCTCGCTCGGCGACTGGGGCCGCGCGACCGATCTCGCCGTGCGGCGGATACCGGACCGGGTGGAGACACGTCTGGACATGGGCTGGCTCACGGCCCTGATCGAACAGCTGGAGGCGGACCCCCGCATTCTTCGTCAGCTGACCTTCACCCTCCACCCGGCGGTGTTCGTCTCGGCCGGGCGGCTCCATCTGGTCGATCCACTGGGCGCCTCGGGGAACGGCAGCCCCCACTGCGTCTCTCTGCGGGCGACCGGCCCGGTCACCCGGATCCTCGGAACGGCACGCGGCCCCGTGTCCTACCGGCGGCTGGTCGAGACGGTCCGCTCCGCCGTACCCGGAACGGCCGACGCGGTGTGCGAGCGGCTCATCGGCCGGCTGCACGAGGCGGGTGTGCTGCTGAGCAGTCTGCGCCCCCCGCTGACCGTGCCGGATCCGGCACGGTACGTGCTGCACGAGTTGGCCGGACTGAGCGACGCATCCGGCAGGGCCGAACGGCTGCGGGACCTGGTCGAGCAGCTGAACCGCTGCGACGCGATGGCCCCGGCCGAGAGCCTTCCCGCGCGCCGGGCGCTGGCCGTAAGCGCCCGGGAACTCGCGCCGGACGCCTCTCCTCCCCTTCCTCCCTTCCGGACGGACGCGACAGCGGATCTGTCCGGCACCACACTCAACCGGGCTGTCGGCCGGGAGGCCGCGAAGGCGGTGGAACTCCTGCTGCGCACCTCGCCGCGGCCGGACCGGCCGCCCGAAGCCGTCGCCTACCGAACGGCCTTTCACCGACGCTACGGAACCCGTCGCAGGGTCCCCCTGCTGGAAGTGGTCAATCCCCATGTGGGGCAGGGGCTTCCGGAGGACCTCACCGCTACCGTGCCGGCGGACGGATCCGCCGCCCGGGCCGAGCGGGACGAGACGCTGCTCGCGCTCGCCGCGGAAGCCCTCCGGACCGGCAACCGGACCGTGTCGCTCGACGACCGGACCCTGGAGCGGATCGAGCGGCGGCCGGACCCTCCGCGCCTGCCCGGGACGCTGGAGCTGGTGGTGGCGGTGGCCGCGTCCTCACCGGCGGACATCGACGCCGGCGCCTTCGGGATCGTCGTCTCGCCGATCGTGGGGGCCGGGGAGGCCGGCTGCACACTGGGGCGCTTCGCCTTCCTCCTCGGGGACGAGGCGGCGGGCCTGATCCGGTCCTCGCGATCCGCGGGCCACGGGCCGTCCCGCGATGTCATCGACGCCGACATCGTGTACCAGCCCCTGCGGCCCCGCTCGGCCAATGTGGCGGTGTGCCCGCCCGCGCACGACCACGTACTCCCGGTCGGCGTCGGAACGCGGCCGGGCGATCCGCCCGCTCTCCGACTCGCCGACCTCACCGTCTCGCTGGAGGACGACGCCCTCGTCGTGCGGTGGGCCGTCACCGGTCAGCGCGTACGGTTCCACTCGCCGCACATGCTCAATCCCTCGGCCGCGCCCCGCGTGGTCCGCTTCCTGCGGCAGATCGACGAGACCCATAGGCTTCAGCCCTTCGACTGGGGAGCCGCATCCCAACTCCCTTTCCTTCCCCGTCTGGAACGCGGACGCGTCGTTCTCGCACCCGCCCGGTGGCGCCTGGACCGACAGCTGATGCGGCCGGCGGAGCCCGGGGACTTCCGGAACGCCTTCGAGGCGTTCCGACAGCTGTGGCAGGTGCCGGACCTGGTCTACCTCGCCGAGGGCGACCACCGTGTCACCGTCGACCTGGACTCCGCGGACGACATGGAGGAGCTCCGCCGCAGCCTCCGGAGAAGCAGCCATGTCTTCCTCCACGAGCGCCACCCCGACCCCGGACAGGCCTGGCTCCCCGGCCCGGCCGGGAACCACGCCGCCGAGATCGTCGTACCCGTCGCCCTCGACGCCGCCCCCGACCGGGGGAAGAGCCCGCGCGCGCGGGGGAACACGGACCGGGAGACGGTCCGGTACGCACCCGTCGACCGGCGCACACGGCTGGCCGAACCCGGTTCGGAGTGGGTGTTCGCGAAGATCTACGCGCCGACCGTCAGCCAGGACGATCTCCTCGCCGGGCCGATCCACGACCTGGTGCAGCAGATTTCGGGGACCGGAAGGAGTATCCAGTGGCACTTCCTGCGGTACGCGGATCCACTCCACCACCTCCGGCTCCGATTCAAACTGGGGGAGGGGGAAGACTGGTCCGACCTGGCCACCGATGTCACCCGCGCACTGCGCGCGCACCTTGCCGCAGGAGATGTGGAACGACTCGTGTTCGACACCTATGACCGGGAGATCGAACGGTTCGGGGGAGTGCGGGGTATCGACCTCGCCGAAGGGGTGTTCACCGCCGACAGCACGGCGGTGCTCTCCCTGGTCCATGACGTCGTACGAGGGCGGGTGCCGCTCGACCGCACCCTGCTCGCGGTGGCCACGGTCGACGACCTCCTGGCCGCGCTGGGGCTGGCGGCAGCGGACCGTGAGGCTCTCGCCACCACGATGGCGGGCGAGCGGACCGAGTCGGCCGCGGCCTTCAGGGAGTCCGGCACCACGCTCCGCACGCTCCTCGACGGCGGCTCCCCTCCCGAGGAGGTGCGCAACAGCCTTCGGTGCCGTCGACGGGCGATCACCTCGCTGGTCACGCCGGCCTCACAGCCCGCCGCCTGGTCCGCGCCGAGCAGCGGCGTACTGGAGTCCCTGGCGCACCTGCACTGCAATCGGCTGCTCGGAACGGACCGCCCCCTGGAACGTGTGGTGTACGGGCTTCTGGCGCGGACGAGACACAGCATCGCCCGGTGGCCGGCGGCCTGATCCGCCGACAGCCCGATCAGGGGACGGCCCGGTCGGACAGCTGGGCCGCGTGTCTCCTCGACGAACTGCCACGACTGACAGAGCTGCCACGCCGATGCAACTGCCACGACCGACGCAACCGCCATGACCGACACAACCGCCATGACCGACACAACCGCCATGACCGACACAACTGCCACGACCGAACGAACCGCCACGACCGGGAGGTCCCCATGGATCCGCTGGAACTGAACGCCGCCGCAACGCCGACGAAGCTCGGCGGCTACCTGAGCGGTCTGCCGCAGCCGCCGACGGTCCACCACCACGGCCCCGCGAGGAACGTCCGTACGGACCTGTACCAGGGCCATCGGATCGTCGTCACGACCACCTACGAGATCACCGTCGACGGGATGCCCGTACCGGCGCACGTCGGGGTGGACAACAACGGCCGCGTGCACTGCCACGCGCTGCCCGCCTACCATTTCCTCTCCGCCGTCGACACGGTCCGGACGCTGATCGACAACTACCCCGACGAGTACCCGGCACCGCCCGACTCCCCGGCACCGCCCGATTTCCCGGAAGACCGGCCGCCCCCCGGCGACGGGGGGCACCACCACGACCACGGAGGTGGTTGAGATGGCGGTCGTACGGAGGAACATCCTCACCGACACGGCCGTGCGGGACGCCTACCTCGACGGCGTCAACCTGCTCAAGCGGGAACACTCGACGTTCACCACCGCCGATCTCGGCATCGACGGCAACCCGGTCCCGGTACGCACCTACGACCTGTTCGTGATCTGGCACGTCCGGGCCATGCGCACGGCCGTCCCTCCGGCGGGCGACGCCAATGTGCGCAACGCCGCGCACATGGGTCCGATCTTCCTCCCCTGGCACCGGGTGATGCTCGGGCTGCTGGAGGCCAACATCCAGCGGATCCTGGGCGATCCCGGCTTCGCCCTGCCCTACTGGGACTGGTCGGCGGACGGCGCCCTGGACCGGCCCGAGAACGCCGCGCTCTGGCAGCCCGACTGCCTGGGCGGAACCGGAATGCCGGTCACCGACGGTCCGTTCGCCTACCGGCCGGCCGACCCGGACAGCTTCCGCGTACGGATCTCCACCAGCCAGAACCTGGCACTCATCCAGACCGACCGGGGCTTGAGACGGGCACTCGGCGACAGTACGGCTGCGCTGCCCACGGCCGAGGACGTGGCGATGGCCTTCAATACGACGCCACCGGTGGGCGACCCGAATCTGGCCACCTACGACTTCGACCCGTGGGATGCGACCTCGGTGGGTTTCCGCAACTGCCTGGAAGGATTCGAGCCGTACGGCCTGCACAACGAGGTGCACGTGTGGATCGGCCGTGACATGGGTCTGGCCTCCTCACCCAATGACCCGGTGTTCTTCCTGCACCACTGCAACGTGGACAGGATCTGGGAGGGATGGATGGGCCGCAACGGGCGCGACTACCTGCCCGACATGACCGCGCCGCCCACCCTGGAGGGGCATCGCATCGACGATCCGATCATCTCCCCGCTCGGCGCGGGGGCGACCCCCAGGGCTGTCCTGGACCCGACGAGCGTGTACACGTACGACGTCGTGCCCTGAGCGCGGACGATTCGCCGCCCGGTGCGGGGCCCGTGCGGCACAGCCCCGTACTGCCTCCCGGTGCGGCCCCCGGCCCGGGAAACGCTCCGGGTGCGCTGTTCGCATGAAAAGAGGATGGCTTTCGCACGTTCGGAGTCCGTATAGCTGTGCGGAATGACGGGAGGCCGCACAGTGGGCAGGGCCGGAAGGAAACGGGACCCGGATTCACCGTGCAGGCCCGGGGCCGTAACCGGTGATCCAGAGACAGGCGGTCAGCCGATTTCGGGGAGTGTGACATGGCTGCCCTTCAGCTGACGGTCGTGGTGCCGTGCTTCAACGAGGCCGAAGCGATCGAGACGTTTCACACCGCGTTGCTCGCCGCGCTCGATCCCTTGGGCGGCAACCTGGAAATCTGCTATGTGGACGACGGCAGCACCGACGGGACGCGGCTGCTGCTGGGCGGCCTCGCGGCACTCGACAAGCGCGTCCGGTACACCGCCTTCAGCCGGAATTTCGGCAAGGAGGCGGCCATGCTCGCCGGGCTCCGTATGTCCCGGGGTTCCGCGGTGGTACTGATGGACGCCGACCTCCAGCATCCGCCCGAACTCATTCCCCGCATGCTGGAACTGCACCGGCACGGATACGACCAGGTGATTCCCCGGCGTGACCGGACCGGCGAGGGGGTGCTGCGCAACGCGCTCAGCCACACCTACTACGCACTGGTCCGCCACTGTATGGACGTGGAGGTCATCGACGGCTCCGGAGACTTCCGGCTGCTGTCACGACGTGCGGTGAACAGCGTGCTGTCGCTCCCGGAGAGCAATCGGTTCTCGAAGGGGATCTTCTCCTGGATCGGCTTCGATACGGTCAGCTTCCGGTACCGGAACCGGGAGCGCGCGGCCGGGCAGTCGAAATGGGGAAGCAGGAGACTGCTGAACTACGGAATCGACGGACTGCTCTCCTTCAACAACCGTCCACTGCGCCTGGCCATCTACACCGGATTCTGGGTCTTCGTCTCGGCGCTCGTCTATGCCTCGTGGACCGTGCTGAATGTGCTGCTGAACGGTGCGGAGACCCCCGGCTACGCCACTCTGCTCACGGCGGTCGTGGCGCTCAGCGGAATTCAGCTGGTCACCCTCGGAGTCATCGGGGAGTACGTAGGGCGCATTTACCACGAGGCGAAACACCGCCCGCCCTATGTCGTACGGGAGACCGACGAGACATGTCCGTCGCCGCCGGGAGGGCCGGAACCGGTCGCCACGGGCGAGTTGAGCGGGATCGCGGCCGACCGGTCGCGCACGATACGGCAGTTCGCGTCCTTCGTGCTGATCGGCTGTGTGAATACGGCGGTGTATCTGGCCGTCTACTACGTGCTGAACCAATGGATTCCGTATCTGGCCGCCCACGCGGTGGGTTTCACGGTCAGCTTCGTCGGCTCCTTCCTGCTCAACTCCTACATCACGGTAGGGACGAAGCCCACCTGGCGCGGGTTCGCACGGTATCCCCTGTCGAGCGTCATCAACCTCGTGGCATCGGGCGCACTGCTGCATCTGGCGGTCAGCGGTCTGGGCCTGGACAAGAACCTCGCCGCCCTGGCCGCGGGCGTACTCGTCACCCCGTTCTCCTTCCTGCTGGCCCGGTGGGCGATCACCTCGGGCCGGGGCGCTCCCGCGCCGCCCGACCGGCCCGACGACACCCGCGCCGAGCCGTCGGTGATCAAGTCGGACAGCCACTGAACGACACCGTCGGGCCACGCCGTCGATCCACAGCGGAGACACGGCACCCGTCCTTACCCGGAGACGAAAGGCACCCGCACATGGTCGGCAGCGTCCCGGGAACCGCTGTTCCGGAACAACCGGACGAAAAGGGGCGGCCGGACGGCAAGGGGCAGCCGGACGGCGAGGGGCGGCCCGACGGGAAGGCGCGGCGGGCCACGACGGGCGCACCGTCCGACGAGCGGGCTGCCCGGTCGTCGCGAACCGGGCCTCGGGCGGACCGCTGGGTACCGGCCCTCGCGCTCGTACCGCTCGGTCTGCTCGCCGCGGCGTCCTGGTCCGGGCGCTGGGTCCGCCCCAGCGCCGACGACTGGTGCTTCCTGCCGCTCGTACGGGACGAGGGTGTCGCCGGCATCGTCGGCAAGTTCTACCTCGACGACAACGGGCGGATCGCCAACGGGCTGCTGGTCGGGGCCTACGCGAAGTTCGGTGTCGCCGGACACCAGTGGTTCGCCCTGGCCAGCGGCGTACTGATGCTGGGCATCCTGTGGGCGGTGGCCGCCGCGGCGCTGCGCAGAGCGGGACCGACCGTGCCCCGCGGCACCGCGCTCCTGATCGCGTCCATGGTCACCGTGCTCTTCCTGTTCGTGACGACCAACACCTACAAGACGTTCTACTGGCCCGCCGCCTCGGTGTCGCACACCCTGCCCCCCGTGCTCGCCTGCGCCGCGACGATTCCGCTCCTGCTGGCCCGCTCACGCACGGGCAGGACCGTGGCCCTGGCCACCGTCGCACTCATGGGCCTGGTCATCGGCACCCTGTCGGAGGAGACCACGGTCGTCGTCGTGGTCGTCCTGTTCGCCGGTCTGCTGACCGGCCACCGGCTCTTCCCGGCACACGCCCGGACCTACGGGTGGGCGTGGTGCGCGGCGGGCATCGCCGGGACGGGCATCGGGGCCCTGATCCTGCTCGCCTCACCGGGCTCCCGGACCCGGCGCGAGCGGTACGGCGCGCGGAACGCGGACCTGCTCGCCCCCGACTCGCTCATCGCGTCGCTGCGCGGGTTCGGCGAGATCATCGTCACGGTGGCCACGACGTGGCAGTACGCCGGGGCGGTCGCGGCGGGACTCCTGCTGGGCCTGGTCGCCCGGCGAGCCGACGGCGGCCCGCCCCGCCCTCCCGCGCACCGGCCCCTGCTCGCCGTCACCGGCACGCTCGCGCTGCTCGTGTCCGGGTACCTCTGTACCGTCATCACCTACCCCGCGTTCGGTGAGCGCGTCGCGACGGCCAACCGGCTCTGGAACGACTACCTGTTGCTGTACGTCGCGCTGCTCGTCGGCGCGGGCCTGCTCCTCGGACAGACCGTCCGGCGGCTCGTCCGGCACACGGGCCCGGCCAAGGCCCTCTGCGCCGTGCTCTGCGTCCTGGTGTGCGTCGGCCCGGCCGTTTCGCTCATGCGCCTCGACACCAATATGCGGGCACGGGCCGAGCGGTGGGACCACCAGGACCGATGGCTGCGGGAGCGGGCGGCGGCGGGCGCCGAGGTCCTCCCGTACAAGGCGGTCACGGTCAGCGGGATGCTGGAGCCGTTCGGCCGGCAGGGGCGAAACATCTGGCCGGCCGGTTGCGTGGCCGACTACTACCACCTCGACCGCGTCACCTACTCGACCGAGCTCCCCTGACCCACGCCCGCGGGGCCCGATGCCGGTGCCACGGAAGCCCGCCGGTGAGCGGCTGTCCCCGGCGGTGGCGGTGGTGTGGTCACCGGCAGGCCGCCCGCCACGCGCGGCCGAGCCGTATGGCGGTGGCGCAGCGGGTGCCCGACCGGCAGGTGGAGCACGCCAGGGTGTGCCCGAGGTAGGAGAGGTACGCGGAGTCCGGCGGCGGGCAGACGGATTGCCGCTGTGCCGGTGTCATCACCGGGCCGCCCTCCGTCCCGCGCATGCGCGGGCGTCCAGGCACTCGCGGGGGAACCAGGAGTACGCGGCTCGGGTGCGGGGCCGGACCCGTTGCTCGCCGAGGCCGACACCCAGGCTGGTACAGAGCGGAGCGGCGCACCACACGCACGCCGTACCACGCTGCTGCCGCTCCGACAGTTCGCCGACTGGCGGCAGATCCCTCACGGTCATGGTGGTGTCCCCGGCTCGTCGCTGTTCAGGTGAGACCAGCCTGGCTCGCAGGGAAGGGCTCAACGCTCACAGTTCTGTGAGCGTCGGCAGGTCGGCGGGTGAGTGTCCTACAGGCCGATCCACGCGGCCATGTGGCCGAGGGTGTCCGGCGTGCGACGGGAGAGGTGCACCAGGCCCGTGATCGTTTCTCTTGCGCCTGGGTGGTACCGAGTCTGCTCAGGTGCGGCGTGGCGAGCGTCGATGATGCTGCCGAGGGCGGCTTCGGTCCGTCCGGGGGGCCTTTCATGCGTACTGGCTGGCCGGCGCCCAGCTCCAGCTGGGCAAACTCGACGAGGCATGCACCAGCGCCGGCCTCGGCCTTGCCCTCGACCTCACGGCGGCCATCGACTCGCCACGAGTGAGCGGCCCCGTCCAGGAACTTCACCGTCGGATGCTGCCCTACGCACGCGAGGCCCCCGTTCTCGCCTTCGAGCAACGCATGCGCGACGCCCTCCGCTGACCCCTTACGAGCTGCCGGTCGCTTCGTCCAGCAGCAGGTACAGCAGGCCGACCAGGCTGCCACTGCTGACGACCTCGCGGCGGTCGATCATCCCTCGGATCTCCGAGATCGGGATCCACTCGATCCGGTCGGACTCGTTCACCTCGGCCGGTGGGCCCGCATACGAGGCGGCCCCGGCGCGGAAGACGAAGTGCTCGGAATCCGTGATGCCGTTCGCGGGTTGCGCGTACACCAGCGGCTTGACGCCCTCCACACGCCAGCCGGTCTCCTCCTCGACCTCGCGGGCAGCAGCCTGCTCCGGGGTCTCGTCGGCCTCGATGAGGCCCATCGGAAGTTCCCAGCCCCAGGTGTCGGTGATGAACCGGTGCCGCCACATCATCAGCACGCGCTTTTGGTCGTCGACCACGGCCGCTACGGCCAGGTGCCGCATCCGGACCACATGGTGTTCCCACCGCCGGCCGTCAGGCTGCTGGACGTCCACGAGCCAGAGGTTCACCCACGGGTTGTTGTAGATCTGCCGCTCGCCATGGACGGTCCACTGCATGAGCCCAACTCCCTTGCCTCAGTTCAGCATTCATCATGTCACTTTGACGGGAATCCGTCCGCCCAGGCGCCTGGACAGGGCGGTGAAGAGGGGCTGGTAGAGGGCGGTGACGAGGCCGAGCAGGGCCTGCTCGCCGAGGGCCTGGGCGTAGGGGCGCTGGTAGCGGTGGCCGCTGCCGGGGTCGGTGGCGAGCTCGTACGGGGCGTTGTCGAGGGCGCTGAAAAGCACCTCGGTGGGGAGGCCGAAGCGGTCGCGCAGTCGGGCGGCCATGGCGAAGGCCAGGGACCGTACGAGCGAGGTGCCGATGTGCGGGGCGCCGTTGATCTGGGTGCCGACGACCAGCGCGATCCGCTCGGGCGGGGCAGCCAGGATGCGCGGCGTCAGGATGTCCTCGGCGCTGTGGAGGGCGTTGGCGAGGACGGTGTTCGGCGAGACGGGGTGTGTGGTCACGAGGTGTCTCCCTGGGGGCCGGTGGTGTGGGTCGGCATGGGCACGGCCCCGCTGTTGGCACGGTCGAATGCGGCCCAGACGCACTTTCCGGGGCCCGTCCGCTCCTGCACGCCCCAGCTGTCGGCGGTCGCGGCGACGATCAGCAGACCGCGGCCGTCGACGGCGGACTCCTCGGGAACGCGCTTCGTCGGCCTGTTCTCGCCGCTGTCGTGGATTTCGATCCGCAGCTCCGCGTCGAGGGACTCGACCCGTACCAGGACCAGTCGGCCCACGGGCGCGCCGTGCAGCACCGCGTTGGTGACGAGCTCCGAGGTGCACAGCCGCAGGTCGTCGAGGCGGCTCGTCTCACCCCATTCGGTCAGCGTGGCGGCGACGAAGTCGCGAGCGGTACGCGGTGTGGTCCGGCGGCGGGGGAAGAGCATGGTGCGGTGCCGACCCGTGCCCGGAAGGAGGTCTGGGGCGGCGTCGGTTGCCTCGTTGGTGAGTGTGCTTGCCATGGTCAACAGCAAAGCGACTTAACTCATTTGGGTCGGGAGCCAGCACGGGGGCCAGCACGGGGGCCAAGGCGGGGGCCACTATGGGGGCCAGAGGTCACGCGTTCCTGGGGGACGGCACGGGCGACACCGGGATCGGCGCCTTGCTCGTCCGGCTGCGCATCGAGCGCGGCTGGAGCCAGCAGAGGGTTGCCGACGAGTACAACGCCCTGGAGGGGCGCTCCGCGAAGACCGGCAAGGAGATCGGGAGGTACGAGCGCGAAGCGCGAGCCCCTGTTCCCTACACCCGGAAGTACCTGGCGCAGGTCTTCAGTGTCGATGTCGCCGTGCTCGACCAAGCTGTTGCCATCAGCAAGGGGCAGCGGGACGGGTCCGATGCCGCCGAGGTCGAGATTGTGCCGCCAGTGCTGCCGCCCGAAGACCCCCACGTCCGTGGTGACCCACTCTCTGAGGACGCGGTGCGGTCGGCGGACCTCGCCCGTTTCATCGCGCAGCGGAACGCCGACGAGTTCGTCGTGGAGCAGCTGGAGGCAGACGTCGGCCGGCTCGCCCGTACGTACGTCAGCCACCCGTTGATGGAGCAGTACGTCGAGATCAGGCGGTTACGGGACGGGGCCTTCGAGCTGCTGCGCGGGCGCCAGCACCCCCGGCAGACCACTGACCTCTACCTCTCTGCTTCTCGCCTTTGCGGCCTGTCCGCGCACGTCTGCCTCGACCTCGGCGACTACGACTCCGCCGCCACCCATGCCCGTACCGCACGCGCCTGTGCCGAAGCGGCTGGGCACGAGGGCATGCTGGCCTGGGTACGGTCCGTGGAGTCATTGATTGCGTACTGGACCGGGCGGTACGAGCAGGCGGCTCGGCTGGCGCAGGTCGGCCGTCGGCACAGGGCGAGCGGCAGCATCGGTGCACGGCTGGCGAGTCTGGAGGCGCGGGCGTTGGCGATAGTCGGCGACACGGCAGGCGCGCTCGCTGCCTTGTCGGATGCCGAACGATCGCGCGAGGCGATCTCGGGTGGGGACGAGGTACTGGGAGTCTTCGACTTCCCCGCGGCCAAGCAGTTCGCATACGCCGGAACGACCCTCTTGGCCGTGGCCGGGCAGGAGCACGTCCACCGGGCCATCGTCAGCGCGGAGATGGCGATCCGCCTCTATCGCAGCGCGGACGGAGATGATCAGTCGGTCGGCGACCTGTTCGCCGCGCACCTCGACCTCGCCCGCGGGCACCTGCTCCTGGGCGACCTGGATGGCACGGAGGAGGTGCTCGGCTTCGTTCTCCAGTCCTCGCCGGAGCGCATGTCGGCCAGTATCGTGCGCCGGCTCACCGTTCTCGGGCGGGAGCTGGAAGGGCCGCAGTACGGTGGAGCCGCGCAGGCGGTGCACCTGCGCGAACGACTCCAACACACGGCCGTCCGTGCGTCCCTGCCCGCCGCCCACCCTCCGGAGTTGCCGACGTGACCGACCTGTCCGCCGCCCACGACGCCGCCGTCACCGACCGGACCCGCCTGGCTGGCAGCGCCTACAACGGAGACCGGGACCTGGCTGCCCGGCAGTCGATCTACCAGTGGCAGACACCCCGGTACGACCTGCCCGGCCTCGTCGCTGAGCGGCTGGGCGACGTACGCGGGCGAGTAGTCGACATCGGCTGCGGCAACGGCAAGTTCATCCAGCGGCTGCGCCAGGACCGCCCGGACCTGTCCCTGCTCGGCCTCGACATCGCTCCCGGCATCCTTGCCGGCGTCCCAGGCCCGGTCGCCGTGGCGGACGCCACGCGGCTTCCGCTGGCGGCGGGCAGCGTCGACGCCGCTCTCGCGCTCCACATGCTGTACCACGTACCCGACATCCCCCAGGCGGTCAGGGAACTGGCCAGAGTCGTCGCTCGTGATGGGCTGGTGGTCGCCTCCACCAACAGCGACCGCGACAAGGCCGAACTCGACGACCTCTGGCAGCGGGCCGCCGGCGACGTCCTCGGCATCGACCGAGGCCCGGCCCGGATCTCGCTCAGTGCCCGCTTCTCCCTGGAAAAAGCCCCGGCTTTCTTCGGCGAGGAGTTCAGCCGCGTGGAGGTGGTCGAGCTGCCAGGGACCATCACCGTCCCCGTCCCCGACACCGTCATCGCGCACATGACTTCGTATCGAGCCTGGGCGGATCAGCACGATGTCCCGTTCGACGCGACCATCGACCGCGCCCGCACCCTCGTCGCCGACCACATCGCCCGCCATGGCGCGTACGAGATCACGTGCCTGGGAGGCATCCTCGTCTGCAGCCGGTGACGGGGCGCGAGTCGCTACAGCTCGTCGGTCACACTGCCGTCGGGGTGATGGCGGTAGAAGTACACGCGGCGCTCGTCCGAGGGCTTTTGCTGTTCGGCTTTGTACCAGGGAACCAGGCGGGCCCACGCTTCCTTTTGTTGACGGACGTTCGTTTCCAACCAGTCCGTGAAGCGGATGTAGACCCGAGACGGTTCGGCGTCACCCTCGGAGTAGGTCCACACCTCTGGGTCAGGTCCTTCGCCGCGCAGGAACTCGAATTGGTAGCCCTGGTGCATGAAGATCACGCGATCGGGACTGGGCCTGAAGGTGTCGGACATCGACTTCAAAGCCGGCAGCATTCGCGTGGAGCGGCAGCGGCTCCAGTCGGGGAGGGTCGGTCCGCCGAAGACCGCGAAGTCCCGGCGTACGGTCCCAGTCGGAGAGGTCGTCGCCGACGCCCTCCTCGTGCACCTCGCCGCACGCCCCTCCAAGGAGTGGCTGTTCACCATGGAGGAGGGCGAGCCGCTCAACTACCGCCGGTGGAAGACCGAGTGGAATGGCGCCCGCAAGGCGACCGCCCGTTCGCCGGGGGTGCTCGGCGGACGGGCGGCCGTCTAGGGCATGATCACAAAATGCGACACGTGAGTCGCTGACACGAGATCACGCAGGTCACGGGTTTGTCGAGTGCCCCGAGACCTGTCAGACCGGACCTCTGTAGAACTGCGCGCGCTTGGGGACCGCGTCCGTCATCTACGTATGCAGGCCAACTGCACGCAGGAGGCTTTCGCGGAGATGACCAATATCAATCGGCGCACCCTCCAGCGAATTGAACGCGGTGTCAGTGATCCCCGGTACACCGATCTTGTCCGCATCGCCGACGCGATCGGGGTCCCGCTCGCCGACCTCGTACGCGAGTAGCAGGTCACCGCGGGTGGCAGGCGCATGCGGAGTCGGTCCGCCGGCAGTACGCGTGCCCGTCGGCCAGGTGCGGCTGCTGGGCTGCCCGGCACGAGGTGCTGTGGTCGTCGGCGCGGAGCCGCTCGGCCACGTCCAGTGCGTCATCGAGCCGGGACAGTGCGGCTGCGGCGGCGGCCAGCTCGGCGGCGGTGATGGGGTCGCCGTGCCACAGGAGCGTGATCCCATGCTCGTCGCACCGGGCCATGGTGTCGGTCTCGACGGCGAAGTCGTGAACACCGTCGGCGTGGTGGCACTTCACTCCGGGGCCCCCTCGGAGTGGGGGTTGGTGTCCGGGTCGGCGTTGGGCCAGTGCCGGCGCTCGCTCGGCGCCCGCCAGTCGTAGTGGGGGCCCGAGTGTCCGAGCGGCTGAGTACAGCGGGCGTAGCTGCCGAAGTTCTCCGCCCCGCAGTACCCGTCTGTGTTCATCATCGTGCCGCCCGCCACGCGCGGCCGAGCCGTATCACCGTGGCACACCGGGCTCCTCCACGGCAGGCGGCGCAGACGAGGGTGTGCTTGAGGTAGGCCTGGTACGCGAACTCCGGGGGCGGGCAGGCCGTTCGCTGCTGCGATGCGGTCACCGGGCCACCCTCCGCCCCGCGCAGGCCAGCGCGTCCAGACACTCGCGGGGGAACCACGAGTACGCGGCACCGGTGGCGGGCCGGACTCGCTGCTCACCACAGTCGATACCCAAGTCGGTCCCGAGTGGTGCGGCGCACCGCACGCACGCGGCACCGCGCTGCTGAGCATCGGACAGAGACTCAGGAGCGGGCAGGTGTATGGCATGGCGCGGCACAGTCATGGGTGGTTCTCCATGTCAGGGGCTGATGGGCTGCACCCGCAGGAGACGATCGGCCACACTCGGCCTTGGCCCGGCAGGATTACGGCTCCAGCCGGGACAAGACCGCGGGTGACGGCGCCGCAGTGCCAGCAGGCCGCGCCGTGAAGGCGGGCGATGCTCACCGGCCCTTCGACGAGCACGGGTGCGGTCATCGGGCCCTCCTCTACCTGTGTGTGCGAACAGGTAGATCGTGGCCCCTGGGAAGAGCTACAACTGCTACATCGTGTAGCAGCTTTCAGACGGCGCCGATCCAGTGAGCGAAACGCGACAGGCTCTCGGCATCGGACCGGTGGTAGCGCCGAAGCGCCCCCGCGACGTCACGGGCCCACGGATGCTCGCGGGTGTGCTGCGGAGCTGCGGCACGGGCCACCTTCAGGCTCTCGAACGCGTCCTCGTGAAGCCCGGCCCAGTCCTGCGCGCGGGCCAGCTCAATGTAAAACCCGCTGCGGCGCTCGGCCGGGAGGGACGCGGGAGGCTTCCACTCGGTAGCCACTCGGTAGCCACGCGGAGAGCGCGGTCGACGTGCTCAGGGCCGAGACCGACCGCGACGGAGACCTCATGGATTCGGACCGAATCAGGGCCGAACGTGGTCCCCAGGTACGCACCCTCCACAGCCACCTGATCCCCAAGTGCGCGGGCGTGCCGCAGATGCGTGTCCGCCGCCGACGCGTCTCCCGCGCGGCCAGCAACGACGGCCGCCCGCATGTGCAGCGCACCGCGGGCCGCCGATGCCGCCCGGCTCGTCGGGGCCGGAGCAACGTCCACGGCCTGCTCCAGTGCGGCAAGGCCCAGCGGGTAGGCACGAGCGGCGAGGAAGACCTCAGTGCGTACGTAGGCGGCGACGGCCTGGACGAGCGGGTCGGCAGTGCGGTCAGCTGCCCAGCGCATCAGGTCGATCAGACGAGCCGACAGATCGTGGGCGCCGAATTTGAATGCCACCGCGTCAGCGGTGCGTGCTGCGGCGACCAGCATTCTGGCTGCCTCCTGCTGGTCGGCGCCCCGCACGGTGTGGACGTACCGGATGGCGTCGCCGAGCAGCCTGGGAATCGCCTCCGCGATCTGTCCGTACTGCGCTCCGAGCCGCCAGGCGACAGCTGCACTGATCGCCTCGGCCAGCTCCTCGGCACTCCGGGTAGGAGGGCCCTGCGGAATGTCGTACCCGGCGATCACCTGCGAGAGCGCGGGCAGAGCGTGATGGACCCGACGCTCGGTGCCGACGTACCCGGTCCGCAGCTGTGTCGCGTCCACCTCCAGGGCGGCGGCGACTGCTTCGAGCACGTCGTCACTCGGCCGACGCGCGCCACGCTCGACGGCTCGGATCGTGGCGTAGGAGACATGGGCGGCAGTGGCGAGGCCGGTCTGAGTGAGGCGGCGGGCGCGGCGGCGAGCGGCGATCCGCTCGCCGACCTCGCGCGGACTGTCGGCGCGCATATATCGACCGTACCCGCACCGTGACGGTACGCGTACGGAGTTGACTACCCGTTGATCAGCGAGGGCAGGTCCATGAGGGAGTCGACCACCCAGTCCGCTGTGTCTCGTACCTCTGGGTCGTCCGCCCACAGGTGCCCCCACGGGCCACGGCGAAGGTGGACTGTGCGAAGCCCGGCCCGAGCCGCAGGGAAGGTGTCGTTCTGGGGATGGTCACCGACGTACACGGTGTCCCGCCCCAGAGAGCCCGCTGCGGCAAGGGTGCGTGCGAAGAACTCCGAGTCGGGCTTCGCAACCCCCCACTCCCCGGACGTTGCGATGAAATCGGCGGGCAGATCCAACGCCCGCAGCAACTCCCCGGCCCGTACCGTCTGGTTGCCCGCGATGACGACGCGCACCCCCAGGGAACGGAGCTCGGCGAGCGCGGGCCGCACGTCGTCGTACAGGTCGGACTCGTCGAGCCGCTCGCCCTGCCCAGCCGCTTCACGGGCGGCATACTCGGCCGGAATGTCGATGCCCGGCCGGAGCAGGCGGAGTGCCTCGGCGTTGTCGAGGCCCCGTGCTGTGACCGCCCCGACGAGCGCGGACACGGTGTGTCTGGGGACGCCAAGCCAGTTGGCCCAGGACGCCCAGCAGCGGTCGTCGCGGACGAGGGTTTCACCGATGTCGAACACGATCGTTTCAATCACATTCCGAGCCTACGGCTGTCGTACGATCCGACTCGTGGCAGATATCGAACTCACTGACGACCTGATCGCACTGGAGCGCGCGGCTTGGGCCGAGAGCAGGAGAACCGCCTCACCGTGGCACCGCTGCCGCCGTACAGCAGGCCATCGCCGCCCACGCCGCAGCCACCGGGCAGGACCGGTACAAAGTCGAGCAGGCGGTGAAGAAGTTGGTTCGGGACCCGAGCCCCCAGCCGATGCCTGACCCCAGACGCACGAAACAGCCCCCTTCGCCCGAAGGCGAAGGGGGCACCCCCGCAACGCGGGGACAACATGCGGCCATTGGTCAGGATCGCCTCGGCGAGCGGACCATCCCGCGCGTACGGGGACCACGTGAATTACCGGTACTGGCCACAACCATCCGCGGGAGCAACCCCGCGCGTGCGGGGACCACTCGTCGACGGTGGTGTCGGAGACCTTCTCGGTGGGAGCATCCCCGCGCGTGCGGGGACCACCCGCGGGTCGCGGTCGAGGAGCGGATGGGGCACAAGCTGCAAGGTGTCGAGGGAACGTACTCGCACACCTCGCCGGAGATGGAGCTCGGTATCGCCGGGGGTCTTCAGGAGGCGTGGGAGAAGTCGTTGACGGACAAGGTGGATCAGACGGCTGAGTGGCGGGAGAGGCGCTCTTCCTGACCTCGTCTCCCAAACGTCTCCCAAACGATCTTTGGGGTGCAGAGAGGCCCGGCTGCTTGAAGCGGCCGGGCCTCTCTCATTCCTGCTCTGACCTGCTGTCCAGCCCGAGGGAAGAAGGCGGGCGGATCAGGCCTGCTTGGTCTCCCAGAAGATCTTGTCGATCTGGGCGATCAGGTCCAGGGCCTTCTGGCCGGTCGCCGGGTCGTTCGAGCCCTTGGCCGCCGAGAGCGCCTTCAGGGTGTCGTTGACCAGCTGGTGCAGCTCCGGGTACTTCTCGAAGTGCGGGGGCTTGAAGTAGTCGCTCCAGAGCACCGAGACATGGTGCTTCGCGAGCTCCGCGCGCTGTTCCTTGATCAGCACGGCGCGGGTGCGGAAGTCCGCGTCCTCGTTGGCCTGGTACTTCTCCTGAACGGCCTTGACGGACTCCGCCTCGATGCGGGCCTGGGCCGGGTCGTACACACCGCAGGGCAGGTCGCAGTGGGCGCTGACCTTCACCTTGGGGGCAAACAGGCGGGAAAGCATGGGGCTGTCCTCCTCGTGATCGTCTTCTCAGGTGGGACATTACTCCGTGAGCGACCGGATTCAGCGGCTGCCCCATGGGCTTAGGCCAAAAGTCCAGGGCGAGTATCGGACCGGTGGCCGAATGTACGTAGTGGTACGCGGGAGGGTGTACTGGAGGACGGACCGGGGAGGTACGGGAGATGCAGGAGCTGACACAGGAGCCCGGACGCGGGCGCGCCGCGCGGGTGCCGTTCCAGGTCGTGGAGGTGACGGGGCCGTCGATGGTGCCCACGCTCTACCACGGGGATCTGCTGCTCGTGAGGTACGGGGCGCCTGTGCGGCCGGGGGACGTGGTGATTCTGCGCCATCCGTTCCAGCAGGATCTGCTGGTGGTGAAACGGGCCGTCGAGCGCCGGGCGGGCGGCTGGTGGGTGCGGGGCGACAACACGTACGCGGGCGGGGACAGCACGGACTACGGGACCGTGCCCGAGGAGCTCGTGCTGGCCCGGGTCCGGGCTCGCTACCGGCCGTTGAAGAAGGGTCAGAGGTCCGTGCTCGGTGTGCTCGGCTGGGCCTTCTCCGCGCTGCGGCCGGTCTCGGCGGCGCGCTCCGCCTCCAGACGCTTGCGGGCCCGGTAGGCGGCGACGTTCGCCCGGGTCGCGCAGCGGTCCGAGCAGTAGCGCCGGGACCGGTTGGTCGAGGTGTCGAGGTACGCGTTGCGGCAGGGCGCGGCCTCGCACAGGCCGAGCCGGTCCACCCCGTGGGAGGTGAGGTGGAAGGCGAGGCCCATCGCCGCGATCGCGGCGTACCCGGCGGTCGCGTTCGAGGGGTGGTCGGCCAGATGCATGTGCCAGTCCGGCTTGCCGTCCTCGTCCCGGGTGTCGTGGCCGGAGATCTGCGGGCTCACGGGGAACTCCAGCAGCAGGGAGTTGAGCAGGTCGACCGCGAGGGTCTCGTCGCCGAGGTCGGCCGCCTCGAAGACCGCGCGCAGCCGTCCCCGTACGGACCGGAAGCGGGTCACGTCCGCGTCGGTCGCACGGCGGGCCGCCTGGCCGTTGGCGCCGAACAGGTCCCGGACGGCCTCGACCGTGGTGAGGATGTCCTTGTTGCGGGCCGGCTCCTCGGTGTTGACCAGGCGCACGGCGTAGTCCGAGTAATAGGCCAGTTCCACTTGTAGTCCTTACGGTGTCGGTCTAAAGTCGATGCGTCGACCAGTGTAATGGGCAGCATCGGCAATCGGGTATTACGTGGAGGATGGCATGGCGGAGACGGCAGGCACTGACTGGCAGTCCTGGCAGGAGAGCTGGGACCGGCAGCAGGAGTGGTACATGCCGGACCGCGAGGAGCGGTTCCGGGTGATGCTGGACATGGTCGAGGCCGTGGTGGGGCCGGAGCCCAGGGTGCTCGACCTCGCGTGCGGTACGGGAAGTATTACGGACCGGCTCCTCCGCCGGTTCCCGAAGGCCACGAGCACGGGCGTCGACCTCGATCCCGCGCTGCTCGCCATCGCCCGCGGCACCTTCGACGGCGACGACCGGGTCACCTTCGTCACCGCCGATCTCAAGGACCCCGACTGGACCGGGCTGCTGCCGCACGACTCCTACGATGCCGTGCTCACCGCCACCGCACTGCACTGGCTGCACAGTGAGCCGCTCACCGCACTGTACGGGCAGATCGGCCAACTCGTGCGGGACGGAGGCGTGTTCATGAACGCCGACCACATGATCGACACCGACACCCCCCGTATCAACGCCGCCGAACGCGCCCACCGGCACGCCGCCATGGACCGTGCCAAGGCCGCGGGTGCCCTCGACTGGGCGGAATGGTGGGCCCTCGCCGCCGAGGACCCGGCCCTCGCCGCGCCCACCGCCGAGCGGTACCGGATCTACGGCGAGCACGCGGACGGTGACATGCCCTCCCCGCAGTGGCACGCCCGTACGCTGCGCGCGGCCGGGTTCGGCGAGGCGCGCCCCGTCTGGGCCTCGCCCTCGGACACCCTGGTGCTCGCGGTGAAGTGACCCCGCGTCGGGAGGAAACGCAACGGGGGGAAAAGAAGGAAGGGCGGTACGGGCCGATGCCCGTACCGCCCTTCCCCGTAGGCGTGCCCCTACAGCACCTTGGACAGGAACGACTTCGTCCGGTCGTGCTGAGGGTTCGTCAGTACGTCGCGCGGGTGACCCGCTTCGACCACCACGCCGTCGTCCATGAAGACCAGCGCGTCGCCCACCTCACGGGCGAAGCCCATCTCATGGGTGACGACAATCATCGTCATGCCGTCCTCGGCCAGCCCGCGCATGACGTCCAGGACGTCCCCGACCAGCTCCGGGTCGAGCGCGGAGGTCGGCTCGTCGAAGAGCATCAGCTTCGGCTCCATGGCCAGCGCACGGGCGATGGCCACCCGCTGCTGCTGACCGCCGGAGAGCTGTGACGGGTAGTTCTTCGCCTTGTCGGCGAGCCCGACCCGGTCCAGCAGCCGTTCGGCGCGCGCGTGCGCGACGGCCCGTGTCTCGCCCTTGACCTGGACCGGGGCCTCCATGACGTTCTCGATGGCCGTCATGTGCGGGAACAGGTTGAAGCGCTGGAAGACCATGCCGATGTCCCGGCGCTTGCGGGCGACCTCGCTGTCCTTGAGCTCGTAGAGCTTGTCGCCCTTCTGGCGGTAGCCGACCAGTTCGCCGTCGACCGAGAGCCGGCCGGCGCTGACCTTCTCCAGGTGGTTGATGCACCGCAGGAAGGTCGACTTGCCGGAACCGGACGGGCCGATCAGACAGAAGACCTCGCGCGGGGCGACCTCCAGGTCGATGCCCTTGAGGATGTGCGCGGAGCCGAAGGACTTGTGGACGCCCTCGGCCTTCACCATGGGGTTCACATCGAGCCTCCGTTCGGACGTCCCAGCGACAGCACTCCGGCCTTGACCTTCTGGAACGGCGTGGCCGCCAGGCTCCGGCTGGAGCCCCGGGCGTAGTGACGCTCCAGGTAGAACTGGCCGATGCTCAGGATCGAGGTGAGGATCATGTACCAGGCCGCGGCCAGGAACAGCATCTCCACCGTCGCCCCCGAGGTCTGCGAGACGTTCTGGGTCGAACGCAGCAGCTCGGTGTACTGGACGGCCACCGCCAGGGACGAGGTCTTGAGCATGTTGATGACCTCGTTGCCCGTCGGCGGCACGATCACGCGCATCGCCTGGGGGACCACGATCCGGCTCAGGGTCTTGCCGTGGCTCATGCCCAGCGCGTGGGCCGCCTCGGTCTGCCCCTCGTCGACGGACTGGAGCCCGGCCCGGCAGATCTCCGCCATGTACGCGGCCTCATTGAGTCCGAGGCCCAGCAGCGCACAGAGGAACGGGGTCATGAAGGACGACCACTCGTCCTTGTAGACCGGCCCGAGGTTGATGTACTCGAACACGATGCCGAGGTTGAACCAGACCAGGAGCTGTACGTAGACCGGGGTGCCGCGGAAGAACCAGATGTAGCCCCATGCGATCGAGGACGTCACCGGGTTCTTCGAGAGCCGCATCACCGCGAGCACGACGCCCAGCACCACACCGATGATCATCGCCAGCACGGTGATGATGACGGTGTTCTTCACGCCCTGGAGGATCTGGTCGTCGAAGAAGTAGTCCGGGATCGCGCTCCAGTTGATCTTCCCCTGGGCGAAGGCGTACACGAGCGTGGCCAGAGCCGCGATGGCGGCGACGGCCGAGACGTACCGGCCGTAGTGCCGCACCGGGACGGCCTTGATGGCCATGGGCATGGACGAGGGAAGGGGCGGCGTGTCGGCCGGCCCTGTCTTCTTGATGTCAGTCACAGGTGCTGCCTCTCAGCGCCGGTCTCGCTCAGGACCCACCGTTGATCTTGGCCTCGCTGACCGCTCCGGCCTCCACGCCCCACTTGGCGATGATCTTCTCGTACTCGCCGCTCTTGATGATCGCGTCGAGCGCGGCCTGCACGGCCTTGGTCAGTTCCTTGTTGTCCTTGGCGACGGCGATGCCGTACGGGGCCGCCTCGACCTGCTCGCCGACCAGCTGGAAGTCGTTGCCGCCGCCCGAGGTCTTCACCGCGTACGCGGCCACCGGGAAGTCGGAGGAGCCGGCGTCCGCGCCGCCGCCGCGCAGGCGGGTCTGCGCCTCCAGGTCGTTGTCGAACGCCTCGATGGAGATCCTGCCCTTGCTGCCGCACTTCTCGTTCTCGGTCTTGGCCAGATCGTGCGAGACCGTGCCGCGCTGGACCACGATCTTCTTGCCGCAGAGGTCCGACCAGGTCTTGATGCCCCTGTCGTCGCCCTTCTTGGTGTAGATCGAGACACCGGCGGTGAAGTAGTCGACGAAGTCGACGCCCTCGCCGACCTTCTTCCCGGTCTCGGAGTCGATGCCCTCCTGGCGGTCCTTGGTGTCGGTCATCGAGGACATCGCCAGGTCGTAGCGCTTGGAGCGCAGCCCGGTGAGCAGCGTGTCGAAAGTGCCGTTCTCGAAGGTGAACTTCACCCCGAGCTGCTTGCCGAGCGCGTCGCCGATGTCGGGGTCGATGCCGACGGTCTTGCCGGACTTGTCCTTGAATTCGACCGGAGGGTAGGCGATGTCCGAACCGACCTTGATTTCGCCCTTGTCCCGGATCGCCTGCGGAAGCAGGTCGGCGAGCGGGGCGTTCTCGGTGGCGTTCGTGTCGCTGCGCTTCTTGGTGGCGGAGTCGGTCTGGTCGCCACAGGCGGTCAGCAGCATGGTGCCGGCGACCGCGATGGCGCAAACCGCTGCAATCCGGGACTTCGCGGTCGTACGACAGGTCGTGCTTGCGGTCATGTCGGAGTCCTCCGGCAGGTGAAGGGGGGTGCTGAAAGGTGGACGCGCGCACAACTTCGAGTGTCGCCACCTTGTGTGATTACGGCATCTTGCCATTCGGATTACCCCATTCAGGGAGCCAGTCATGTCAAAATCGGGTAACGGGCGACCCCCGAACCTCAACTGGCCGGTACGTCAAGGCCGGACCATCTGTGGGAATTGCATCCTCCGGCCGGAGAATCTCCGGCAGGTCTCGACCGGCGGACGACTTTTATGCCGCTTAGCGGACTTGTCCCGATATTCGACTATGAGTCACGTCACCGCGTCGATATGGACTCGTCCGAGGCACTGTTCGTCAGGTAAAAAAGACGTTTACACCCCTCATCCGGGGCTCAGGGCGCGTGTGCGGCGCGCCCGCGCGTAGGTAATCCCCCCTGCGGGAGCGGGCCAACCACTCCCCGCAGGCACGTACGCGGTGCCCGCCCACCCCTCCTCAACCAGGAGTGGCCACCCTCAAACGATGAAGACTTAAGGGGTCAACACCATGGCAGCGGAGATCGTCAATCCTCGCAGCGACAGCACTACTGACAGTGACATCCATCACGTGGACACCACAGCCGACGAGCCCTTCGATCCGGCCTTCGCCCTTCACCGCGGCGGGAAGATGGCCGTGCGGTCCACCGTCCCGATCCGCGACAAGGACGACCTCTCCCTCGCGTACACACCCGGCGTCGCCAAGGTGTGCAGCGCCATCGCCGAGAATCCCGAGCTCGTCCACGACTACACCTGGAAATCGCAGGTCGTGGCCGTCGTGACGGACGGCACCGCCGTTCTCGGTCTCGGCGACATCGGTCCCGAGGCGTCCCTCCCGGTGATGGAGGGCAAGGCGATCCTGTTCAAGCAGTTCGGTGGGGTCGACGCGGTGCCGATCGCGCTCGCCACCACCGACGCGGACGAGATCGTCGACACCGTCGTCCGGCTCGCGCCCTCCTTCGGCGGCGTGAACCTGGAGGACATCTCGGCCCCCCGGTGCTTCGAGATCGAGCGCAAGCTCCAGGAGCGCCTGGACATCCCCGTCTTCCACGACGACCAGCACGGCACCGCCGTCGTGACCCTCGCGGCCCTGCGGAACGCCGCGAAGCTGTCCGGGCGGACGCTCGGCGATCTGCGCGGGGTCATCTCCGGCGCCGGGGCGGCAGGGGTGGCCATCGCCAAGTTCCTGCTGGAGGCCGGGATCGGCGATGTCGCCGTGGCCGACCGCAAGGGCATCGTCAGCCGGGACCGCGAGGACCTGACCGACGTCAAGCGGGAACTGGCCGCGATCACCAACAGGGCGGGCATCTCCGGACCGTTGGAGTCGGCCCTGGCCGGCGCCGATGTGTTCATCGGTGTCTCCGGCGGTACGGTCCCGGAGGCGGCCGTCGCCTCGATGGCCCCGGGGGCGTACGTCTTCGCCATGGCCAACCCGAACCCCGAGGTCCACCCCGACATCGCGCACAAGTACGCGGCGGTGGTGGCGACCGGGCGTTCGGACTTCCCGAACCAGATCAACAACGTGCTGGCCTTCCCCGGCATCTTCGCCGGCGCACTCCAGGTCCGGGCCTCCCGGATCACCGAGGGCATGAAGATCGCGGCGGCGAACGCGCTGGCCGACGTGGTCGGTGACGAGCTGGCGGCGGACTATGTGATCCCGTCCCCGTTCGACGAGCGGGTCGCCCCGGCGGTCACGGCGGCAGTGGCCGCCGCCGCGCGGGCGGAGGGCGTCGCGCGCCGCTGACGTGGTGACAGGGGGTGGGGCGGGCCGCGGTACGGGGCTGCTCCACCCCTTCCGTGTCCGTGGCCCGGCCTTCTCCCCGGCTTCGTCCCTGGCCTTGTCCCTGGCCTTGTGCCTGGCCTTGTGCGTGCCGATGCCGGTGCCCCGGTCCGTGCCGCCGCCCGTGCACAGGTCCGGGACCGTGACCGGACGGCGTGCGGCGGTCCGGGGGTGGGTTGGCGTGTGTCACACCGCCGGCCGGTTACGCCGGCGGACTCCCCGCCCTATCGTCGAGCCATGTTCGCCGCCTACGCAGCCCGCATCGACCCCGACCAGCCCCTGAACGGCCTTGAGCTGGGTGAACGCCCGGCGCCCGAGGCGCGTCCCGGCTGGACCACCGTCAACGTCAGGGCCGCCTCCCTCAACCATCACGACCTCTGGTCCCTGCGCGGGGTGGGCCTCGCCGAGGACAAGCTGCCGATGATCCTCGGCTGTGACGCCGCCGGGGTCGACCAGGACGGCAACGAGGTCGTCCTGCACTCGGTGATCGGCCAGACGGGGCACGGGGTCGGCCCCGGCGAGACGCGGTCCATCCTCACCGAGCGCTACCAGGGCACCTTCGCCGAGCAGGTGACCGTGCCCAGCTGGAACGTGCTGCCCAAACCGAAGGAGCTCAGCTTCGAGCAGGCGGCCTGCCTGCCGACCGCCTGGCTCACCGCGTACCGGATGCTGTTCACCAACGCCGGAGTGCGCCCCGGCGATTCCGTGCTCGTCCAGGGCGCCGGCGGGGGCGTCGCCACCGCCGCCATCGTGCTCGGCAGGGCGGCCGGACTGAGGATGTTCGCCACCAGCCGGGACGAGGGCAGGCGCGGGCGGGCCGTCGAGCTCGGCGCCGTGGAGGCGTACGAGTCCGGCGCCCGGCTTCCCCACCGTATGGACGCGGTCATCGAGACGGTCGGTGCCGCCACCTGGTCCCACTCGGTGAAGGCGCTGCGCCCCGGAGGCACGGTCGTCATCTCCGGCGCCACCAGCGGTGACCGCCCCTCGCATGCCGAACTCACCCGCATCTTCTTCCTCGAACTGAAGGTCGTCGGCTCCACGATGGGCTCCCGGGACGAGCTGGAGGACCTGCTCTCGTTCTGCGCGGCGACCGGGGTGCGGCCCGTCATCGACGAGGTGCTGCCGCTGGACCGGGCCCGGGAGGGTTTCGAGCGGATGGAGTCGGGAGAGCAGTTCGGGAAGATCGTGCTCACCTCGTCCTGAGGGCCGTCCCGGCGGGGCCGGCGGGGCAGTGCTCAGGAACGGCCCGCGACGTCCTGGCCGGCCCGCGTCAGTTCCACCGCCGCCCCCGCCACCGGGCTCATCCGGCGCCTGCGGAGGTCCAGGACGGGGTCCGGGTTCGAGAGGCCGTGTGATGCGAGCAGATTCATCAGGGACCAGATCACGTCGGGGCGCCCCGCCAGGGGGAGCTCCCGGCCCTCGGGGGTGATGACCGCCGCGGCGGTGGTGCCGGCGAGGAGATTGGTGCGGGGCCAGTCGACGACGTACGACCTGCCGGCCGGGTCCGCGTACAGGACGACCTCCCTGGTGCGGTGCAGCACCGCCAGATAGGTCATCGGGACCGTCAGCCTCCGGGCGGCCTCGAACGGCGGTGTGCCGTCCGCCGGATGGACGCGCAGCACCGTGTCCAGGACCGGGCCGTGGTCCTGGAAGCTGTGCGTGGAACGCATCTTCAGGAACCGGCCCCGCACCAGAACGCCACCGCGGCGCGACCACCGCCGGCCGACGGATCCGAACGCCGCCCGTTCGCCGGGGAGCTCGTCCACGATCCACCGGGCCTCCTCACCCGGCTCGGTCACCGGTGCCCGGTCCTCGGGGAAGGAACGGTCCCGCTCGACCACGGCGGTGTAGCGCGCCGCCGTGTGCGCGTCCAGGCGCCCGAGATCGATCGTGTCGCCGGTCATCTCGACGCCTCCCGCCGCCCGCGAGATCCGCATCTGCCGCAGCAGCCGGCCGGGGCGCCGGGTCGCATCGCTCAGCCCGCCTTCGAGGTCGGCCACCCGGCAGGTCCGTGTCCCTGCCAGCAGGGTGCTGCTGGGCCACAGGGGTGTGACCCTTCCGTGGGGCTGCGGTCCGGCGGGTCCGGCGGATCCGGAAGGTCCGGCCGGGGCGACGAGGACGGCGAGGCGGCCCGCCGTGACCGCCGACAGACACACGGACGGGACCCGCCATTCGCCCGTGATCTCGAACGACCCCGCCGGGCCCCCGGCCCCGGCTTCCTCCGCCTCGTACACCCGCAGCCTCAGTGCGACCAGCGGGGTGAACTCGCCGGGGGTGTAGTTGCCCGGGTACGACGTGACGCCCGTCCCGCCCTCGGGGTCGTACCGCGCGAGTGACGCCTCCAGCACGTCCGCGCGCACCAGCCGTGCCTGCGGATGGCCCTTCGGGGACTGCGGAGCCCACATCACGAAGGTCTCCTCGCCGTAGGTGACGCCGCCGTGCTTCAACCGGTCGGCGCGCGTGACCCGGGGGAATCCGCGACGCGTGAGCCTGGAGGCCAGGATCAGGACCATGCCCGAGCCGGCCACGGCGATCAGCAGCGGGATCCAGGCCCAGTCCTCGCCCTCGGACCAGGCGAGGCAGGCCACGACGTAGGCCAGCGGAACCGGGAAACAGCAGACCGTGGCGAAGAGGAAGTTGCCGACCACCGCACCGGCATAGCTACGCATGACCCCGCCTCACTTCTTTCCCGCGCCCCGGCGGCACGGATCGTGGCCCGGGGATTGCTGTTCCGGCCCATGGTTCCGCCGCCCCCGCCCCAGCGCCACCCTTCGGGAGGAACCGGTCCGTGTCCAGCCCCGGCCGGTCCGCGTCCATCCCGGCCCGGAGCGCGTCCGTCCCAGGCCCGGAGCGGTCGCACGGCCCGGTACCGTCCGCCGACCGTCCCCGCCCCAGGCACTCTTGATGGAGCGTCAGGTTTGCTGATGGGATCTGCCCATGCGTATCGGCAGAGCACTCGTGGCAGTCGTCGTCTCCTCCGTGCTGGCGGCCGGGGCCCTCGCCCCCGCCGCGTCCGCGCGTCCCGCCCCCGACCGGCCGGAGGCCGGCGTCCCGCGGCTGACCGACGACCGCGGCAGAACCCTCACCCTGCGCGGCTGGAACGTCGAGGACAAGGCGAACCGCGGCGAGGCGGCGCTGACGGCCGTGACCGAGAGGCACTTCCGCGACCTGCGGGCCAAGGGGTTCAACTTCGCCCGGCTGCTGGTCTTCTGGGACGATCTGGAGCCGGAACGGGGCCGGTACAGCGAACGGTATCTGCGCCGGATCGAACGGATCCTGGACTGGGCGCGGAAGTATCGCGTCCACGTCCTCCTCGACGCCCACCAGGACGTCTTCGGACCGGCCTTCGGCCACCGCGGCATCCCCGCCTGGGCCACCCGTACCGACGGGCTGCCGTTCACCCCGCACCCCGACGACTGGTTCGCCGAGTACTTCGAGCCGGCCGTCCAGCGGGCCTTCACCCACCTGTACGAGGACCCGGACCTGCGGCGCGCCCAGGCCGACATGTGGCGGGTCCTCGCGGGCCGGTTCGCGGACCATCCGGCGGTCATCGGCTACGACCTGATCAACGAGCCGATGGGGGAGCTGCGGGAGGGCGAGGACCTGCTCGCGGCCGCCCGCCGGATCGAGGCCGAGCAGCTCACCCCGATGTACAACAGGCTGGCCCGCGCGGTGCGTTCGGCCGACCGCGACACCTGGGTCTTCGTCGAACCCACGCCGATCGTGGGCGAGGGCGTACCCACCGGGCTGGGGCGGATCGAGGACCGCAGGACCGTGTACGCGCCGCACTTCTACAACACGGCGATGGAGGCGGGCGCCGACTACGACCCCGGCGCGGGCTGGATCGAGTCGTACGAGGCCGCCGTGACCGCGTACCCGAAGGAGCAGCGCATTCCGGTCGTCGTCGGTGAATGGGGGCCGCTGAACAACGGGCTCCCGCTGATGAACCGCTTCTACCGCGAGGCGGTGGCCTCCCTGAACCGCTACAGCTCCGGCTGGGCGGGCTATGTGTGGTGCTACGGGGGCGGCTACTGCGCCGTCGACGAGCAGGGCCGCTTCCGTACGAACAAGGAGCTGACCGCCACCCCGTACGCCCCGGCGGTCGCGGGCGCGGTCCGCTCCGACACGTACGACGCGGATGCCCGGGTCTACCGGCTCACCTACACGGCGGCCCGGCGCGGTACGACGGAGATCTCGCTGCCGCCCTCGGCGCGGGGCTGGCGGGTCTCGGTGGACGGGCACGCCGTGGTCCGGGGGGACGCGCGGCACGGGGGAGAGCTGCGGGTCGTGGCGAGGGGCGGGGCGCGGGTCGGGGTGACGGTGCGCGAGAGTGGCGCCCATGGCTGAGTTGAAGACCCCTGAGGGGCTGGTTCTGCGTTCCTGGCGGCCGGACGACGCCCCGGCCGTGCTGCGTGCCTTCGCGCCCGCCGTGATGTCGCGCCAGACGGCCCGTCCCGTCACGACCCCGGCCGAGGCCCGGGACTGGGTGGCGGACCGGGAGCGGGAGCGCGCGGCCGGCACCGGGTACGCCTGGGCCGTCGTGGGGGAGGGCGAGGTGCTCGGGTGCGTGGCCGTGGGCGCGGTGAACCGCGGCCATGACACGGGCTGGGTCTCGTACTGGACGGCCGGCCCCGCCCGGGGCCGGGGCGTCGCCGGGGCGGGCGTGCGGGCGCTCGCCCGCTGGGCCTTCGGCGACCTCGGCCTGTTCCGGCTCGAACTGGGGCACCGGACGGACAACCCGGCCTCCTGTCGGGTCGCCGTGCGGGCCGGGTTCGCGGCGGAGGGGGTCGAGCGGGGGAAGCTGCGGTACGGCGAGGAGCGGTTCGACGTGGAGCGGCATGCCCGTCTCGCGACCGATTCTGTCAACGAGGGTTGACGAGGGGGCTGTGTCAACGTAGGTTGACGTCATGACCGAAGCAACGGATCTGGCCGCACGTGCCGGTGACCGTGACCCGCGTGTCGGGCTGCGGGCCGTCGCCGCGCTGCGGCGTCTGCTGGAACAGCTCGAAGCCGTACAAGTCGGAAGCGCCCGCGCCCAGGGCTGGTCGTGGCAGGAGATCGCGGCCGAGCTGGGCGTCAGCCGCCAGGCCGTGCACAAGAAGTACGGGAGGCATTGATGTTCGAGCGATTCACCAAGGGCGCCCGAGCCGTCGTGGCCGGTGCCGTCGTCCAGGCCGAACGGGCCGGTGCCGGCTCGGTCGCCGAGGAGCATCTGCTTCTTGCCCTGCTGGAACAGAAGGGCAGCAGGGCCTCCTTCGCCGTCGCGGCACTCGGCCTCGCCGACCGCCGTGACGGGCTGGAGTCCTCGCTCACCGATGCCCGTCGGCGCGGAGGCCTGACCAGGGCCGACCGGGACGCGCTCGCCGGGATCGGGATCGATGTCGACGAGATCGTGTCCCGCGTGGAAGGAGTGCACGGCGAGGGCGCGCTCGCCGGTGACCGGACGAGCCGCCGGTGGTGGTCCGGGCGCCGCCCGTTCACCCCGGGCGCGAAGACCGTCCTGGAGAAGTCGCTGCGGGTCGCCCTCGGGCGCGGCGACCGCTTCATCGGCGAGGAGCACCTGCTGCTGGCGCTCACCGCCGCCCCGGGCACGGTCGCGGACGTCCTTGCCGAGCACGGGGCGACCTACGCCACCGTGGAGCGTGCCCTGTACGGGGGCGGGGGAGCGGGCCGGTGGGGCGGAGGGCCGCAGGCGGAGGCGGGCTGACCCGTACCCCGCCCGGCCCGTACCCCGCCCGGCCCGTACCCCGCCCGGCCCGTACCCCGCCTGACCCGTACCCCGCCTGACCCGTACCCCGCCCGGCCCGTACCTCGCCTGCCCGTACCTCGCCCGGGGGCCGGGTCGGGCGGGGTACGGGCAGGCCCTCGGCCGTCAGCCCTTGTCGCCGTCGCCGTCGCCGTCGCCGGCGTCCCCGCCCGTGGAGCCGCCCTTGCGCAGCAGCGAGTCGATGTGCGCCGCCGCCGAACCCAGGTGGCGGCGCGCATCGGTCAGCTGCTCCTCCGTGACGCCGTGGTCCCGTGCCGCGTCGCGGATGTCGTCACGGAAGCGGTCCAGGAGGCGGTCCAGGTCGCGAGCGGGGTCGCCGGTGGTGGCCGTGTCCCGGCCCCACTCGGGGTCCGCCCCGGCTGCTCCGGCCCTCCCGGTGTCCCCGGCGGCCCCGGTGTCCTCGGCGGCCCCGGTGTCCTCGGGCTTGCCGAAGGGGGGCCAGCTGCCCGTCCTGGCGAATCCGCCGAGCTGGCCGGTGATCTCGGCCAGGCCCTCGCGCACACCGGCGGGCCAGTCGCCCCGCGCGAAGTGCTCCTGGACCTGGCGTGCGGCGTTCTGCATCTGGTCGCGTGCCTTCTCGTGGGCCTCCTGGGCCTGGCGGCGGGCCTGCTGGGCGTCCTCGCGGGCGCGCCGGGACTCGTCCTTCGCCCGGCGGGCCTGCTCCTTCCACTCCTGCTTGGCCTTGCGCAGCTCTTCCTTCGCCGTGCGCCATGCCTCGCTGTCACCCAGGTCGCCCAGGTCGCCGAAGTCGCCGAACGGGTAGGGGCGGGACCCCTTCGCGCCCTTGGTGCCCTTGCCGTCCGGCGCTCCGCCGCCCGGGGTGTGCCGGGACTCGGACGCGGCGGCCCGCATCTCGCTGCGCAGCTTGCCCGCCGCTCCGCGGACGTCGTCGCGGATCTCGGCGGCCAGCTCGGAGACGGAGTCGCGGATCTCCAGCTCCAGATCCGCCAGTTCGCCGCCGCGGCCCGCCAGCTCGGCGCGGCCCGCGTCGGTGATCGAGTAGACCTTGCGGCCGCCCTCGGTGGCGTGGGTGACCAGACCCTCGGCCTCCAGCTTGGCCAGGCGCGGGTAGACGGTGCCCGCCGAGGGCGCGTACAGGCCCTGGAAACGTTCCTCCAGGAGCCGGATCACCTCGTAGCCGTGGCGCGGGGCCTCGTCCAGCAGCTTCAGCAGGTAGAGGCGCAGACGGCCGTGGGCGAATACGGGGGGCATGTCAGAGAACCTTTCCGGTCGGCTCGGCGTCGTACGTTTCTTCCTCGGCCTGCGGGCGGCGCAGCAGGGCGATCGATCCGGACGCGGTCATCGCCCGCAGTGTCCCGGTCCCGGCGCCGAGGGTGCCGGTGATCTTCTTCGCCCCCCACTGTCCGCTGACCCGCAGATCCTCGAAGGCGCTGGACAGGGTGCCGCTCGCGGTGTTCGCCTCGACCGTCGCGTCCGCCGGGTGCGGCAGCCGGATGGCGATCTCGCCGGAGACCGTGGTCAGCCGGATGTCGGTGGGCCGTCCGGACGGGTCGAGGTCCAGGATCATGCCGCCGCTGACTGACTCGGCGCGTACGGAGGTCCCGGCGCCGTCGACCACGGTCAGATCGCCGGAGACGGACTGGAAGCGGAGGTCGCCGGTGACGTCCTGGGCCTCCAGATTCCCGGACACCGTCTCGGCGGTCACCTTGCCGGTGAGACCCGACACGCTGGTGTCACCGCTGACGCCGCGCACTTCGGTACGTCCCCGGATCCCGGAGACGACGGCCTCGGCGCCCACCACGCCGACCTCCACGGCACAGTCGGCGGGCACGACGACGGAGACGACGGCCCTGCGGCGCCAGCCCTTGTCCTCCAGCCACTTGTGGAGGCTCTTCCAGTGCAGGTCCTCATAGGCGACGGTCAGGGTGCCGTCCTGCTGGGTCACCACGAGCGGCGGGCCCTCCACCGCGGAGATCTCCAGCCGGGCGGCCGGGTCCTCGCTGCCGACCACGTTGACGGTGCCGTTGACGATGCGCACCTGGAGCGTGGTCACCGGTTCGTCGAAGGTGAGCTTCTGCGGCTCGGCGACGGCCCACGTCGACACAGGCATGGATATGACCTCCCGGAGAGCGTGGTGACGCAACATATCGCGTCTCGTGTCGAACACGATATATCGCGGATTGATGAAGTCAAGCGTGATCGGGGGAGCCGTCGATCGCCCGAACGCCAGGGGTGTCGCTCAAACAGCGTCATACATGGGCAAATTGCCCTAGCGTGTGAGGCATGAACGCGACATCCGTGGGGGCGCTGCTGCTGTGCCGGGCCGACCCCGAGGCCGTGCGGCCCCTGGCTCACCTCCTGCGCGAGCCGATGCTGCTCACCGCGGCGGGTGACGAGTGGAGCGCACTCGTACCGGAGGGGAAGCCCTGGAAGGGCGCGGCGCAGGCCGGGCCGGGGCGGGCGGGGACGGACGCCGCGGCGGACGGGGCGGCCGAGCCCGTCGAGCGGGTGCTCGGCGGCTGGGCCACCGCGCTCGCGGTCGGCTCCGCCTGGCCGGTGCTGGCCCTGTGGTGGGACGGCGACCGGGCCGGCTGCACACTGGCCGCCGGGTTCCGCCGCCCCGTCGGCTACATCTGGCTCGCCGACGGCACCCCGGCGGGCGAGGGCGAGGCCATGCGCACCATCGCCGCACGGCTCGGCCTCGACCCTGTCCTGGACCTCCAGGCGCTGGACGCACTGACCCTTCCGGACCCCGACGCGGACGCCGACGCCCGGCTGACCGGACTGCTCGCCGTGCTCACCCGCACCGGACTGACCCTGCCGCCCGGCCTCGGCCCCGGCGAATCCGCCGACCGGCTGCGCGGTGTGGCCGCGGTGCTGCCGGGGACGCAGCGCGTCGAGTGGGCGGGCTGGCGCGATGCCGTACGCGTGGAACTGGACGCGGTCGAGAACAGCAGCCTCGGCACGTGGGTACGCGGCCCCAGGGCCCGAGCGGTGGCCGTGGCCGAGGTCGTGGCCGGGCTGCCGCTCCTGCTGTGGGGCGCACGCCGGCGCAGCGGAGGCTGGGCCGCGGCCGGGGCGGTGCTGCTGGCGCAGGGCGCGCTGGGTATCGCGTACCACCGCGTCCGCGGGACCCGGCCGCCCCGGAGTCAGGGACCGGAATAGCCCTGGGGGCACGGTCGGCGCCCGGGGCCGGGACGGGGTATGGAGCCGGAGCCGGAGCCCGGGGCCGGGACGGGGTACGGGGCCGAGGCCGGACCGGGCCCGGGGGGTACGGAGCCGGAGCGCGGTACGGGGCCGGCGCCCGGGGCGGTGGGCGGGGCGGAGGGCGAGGGCCCCCGTTACTCGTCCTCGTCGTCCTCGTCGTCCAGCCGCGCCAGCCAGGTCGCGAGGCGCTCGACGGGCACCTCGAAGTCGGGGTTGAGGTCGACGAACGTACGCAGCTGCTCGGCGAGCCACTCGAAGGTGACCTCCTCCTCGCCGCGCCGCTTCTCCAGTTCCTCGATGCCACGGTCGGTGAAGTACAAGACGTGCTCCTGTTGCGTACGGAAGTTCTCCCCTCAGGGTATGGGGTCGCCGGAGCGGCCGGATCTCGACTGTGCGAAGCCGTTCCCCCTCGCCTGCCGGGGTGCCGGACAGTAATCTTGTCGGCCGGATCAAGTCAGCGCCGGGGCACCTGCCTTGACGTGCGGATCGGGGGAGCCGTGAGTGGTCGTGTCCGTCGTATCGATCTAGGTGACGGCAAGATCGTCTATGCCAGGGTCAGCGCGGCCGAGGGGTACGGGTCGTCCGACCGGGACGTCGGCGTGGCCGATGCCGCCGCGGCCCGGCTGGAGCAGCTCAACGAGCTGATCGCCCGGGTCGGCGGCACCGTCCTGAACGCCGCGGCCGCGGTCAGGCCGCACGAGGCCTCGGTCACCTTCGGGGTGGAGCTGAGCACCAAGTCCGGCAAGGCGCTCGCCATTCTCGCGGACGGTGAGGCCAAGGCGTCCGTCCAGGTCTCCCTCACCTGGCGGCTGGGCGAGCGGGACCCGGAGGGGCCGGCCGGCACGGATGTCTGACGGCCTTCCCGACCTCGACGCACTCGTCCGGGCGGCCACCGTTCACTTCCTGCCGCCGCAGCCGGGCCAGGACGGGATGTGGGGGAGCGGCTTCTTCGTCGCGCCCGGCTGGATCCTGACCGCCGCGCATGTGCTCCTCCCGCATGTGCGGGAGGAGCGGGACCGGGCCTTCCGGGTGGCCGGCGACCAGCGGCAGCACGGCATCGCCCCGGCGGCGGCGCGGCTGGAGGAGTGGCTCGTCGGCGACCCGTGGAGCGATCACATCCCGGCCCGGCGCGATCTGGCCCTGGTGCGGCTGCTCGACGACACCGTCGAGCACGAGTGCGTCTGGCTCGGTGACCAGATGGTCTCCGGCGGCGGCGACCGGCTGGCGTTCGGTTTCCGGCCGACCCAGGACGAGGCCGACGAGGACAGCAGTCCGTACGGGCTCTGGCGCGGCGCGGTCAAGGCGAACGTCGACGACGGGGCGCTCGCCGTCCGCTTCGAGTCCCTGGCCGAATTTCCCCCAGGTGTCTCGGGCGGACCGGTACTGGATCCCGCCACCGGCGCCGTGCTGGAGATCGTGAAGTCCGGCCGCGCGGAGCAGGACGGCGGACGGGCCGTGTCCGCCGCCGCCCTGCGCCGGTTCGGCGCCCTGTACCGCGAGGTCATGGACGCCCATGACCGCTGGCACCACGGCCGCCGGGCCGACACCGGCAGCTGGACCTCCCACCAGGCCCGGCTCGGCGGCCGGGACTCCGGCGCCGACGCCGAACAGTGGTCCCCCGAGGACCGGGTGAACGCGCTGAACCACCTCGCGGGCCTGGCCCCGCCCCTGGAGGGCGATGTCGCGGGGCTCGCCCGCCACGTACGCAACGAACGGCTGCCGCACACCGGCCCGGCCCCCATGACCTGGCGCGACGGGCACGGGCTGCTCTACCGGGGCGACGGCACCCCGCTCCCGGCGTACGTCTTCATGCACTACCTGCGGCTCGTCGGCGAACTCACCCGCGGCTACGGGGGCGACACGAGCGGGCTCGACGACTGGCTGGAGGGCCGGCTGCGCAGACTGCCCCCGCATCTGCGGCGGCTGGTGGAACAGGCCCGGCTGCCGGAGGGGGAGAGCACGGAACGCGTCGTCATCCCCTACCCCGGTCCCGCCGACCCGGCCCACATCGTCGTCGTCGAACTCGACGAACTGCCCTGGGGGACCCTGCACTGGCAGATCAGGATCGACGACGGCAGCGGCGACCACGAGATCTTCGCCTCGGAGACCGACCCGAACGGCGTGGCGCCCGGCCGGCTCCGCCTCAACCTGCGCGAACACCTCGCCGAGGCCTTCCAGTTCGCCGACACGGCGGGCGGGGTGCCCGCGCCCTGCGAAGTCGTCGTACCCGCCGGGTACTTCGACACCCCCGTACACCGGTGGCAGCTCGCCGACGAAGCGCGCCTGGGCGACCCCGCCCACCTTCCGGTCGGGGTGAGACGGCGGATCGTCCTGCGTAATGTGGACCGGCGCGGGGAGCCGGACGCCCTCTGGTCGGACCGCTGGAGCGCGGCGGCCGGGTGCGGACCGCTCACGGCGAGCCGGGTGCCGCCGGCCGGACAGCCGCCCCGGACCAGGCACTTCGCCGACATACAGCCCTCCGGCATCCCCGTCCTGTGCCATCCCGCGAGTCGGGGCATCGGCCGCAAGGCCATCGAGTTCGCCTTCGACACGGGCCACGGCATCGCCCTGTGGCGCATCGACGGCCATGACCGGGGCCCCTGCGGCAGCGACTGCGAGGACCTCCACAAGGGCGTCGCCGACCTGCTGGCGCACACCGAGTCGATCCCCGAACTCCCCGACCGGCTGCGGCGCATCAGAGAAGAGATCCACGAGACCGGGACGACGGGGCACTGGGCCGAGTCCGTCGCCGTCATGTACGACGACCCCCGCCGCCCGGTGCCGGAGCGGCCCATGGGACCGGTGGACTCACCATGACGACTTGGCCGGAAATCAGCTTTGGCCGGGCCGTGCGGGGGTACATTCCCGTGGGCCCAAGGTGGGCGTTGCCTGCCCCCGTCGGCCAGAGCGCGGGAAGTCACCGACCGCCGACGAGGAGCGAGAAATGAGCAACTGGCTGATTTACCGGGGTGAGGGAGAGCCTGCCCCGGAACGGATCGGCGAGCTTCCGCCCCCGCCGCCCTGGCGCGACTTCACCGGTGAGCCGACCGGTCTCCCGGTCCCCGACCCGGACTCCTCGACGAAGCGGCGCCTCGGCGGGCGTCCCCTGCTCCCCGTCCAGGACGAGGACGCGATCCAGCTCATCAACGCAGCCCTGTATCTGCGCCGGCCGCTCCTGGTGACCGGCGAGCCCGGCTCCGGCAAGAGCACGCTCGCCCACGCCGTCGCCCGGGAGCTGGGCCTGGGCCGGGTCCTGCAGTGGTCCGTCGTCAGCCGTACGGAACTGAAGCAGGGGCTGTACGAGTACGACGCGATCGGCCGGCTCCAGGACGCCCAGCTCTCCCGTGAACGCGGCGCGGGCGAGGGCGGCATCGGCGAGTACATCAAGCTCGGTCCGCTCGGCACGGCGCTCCTCCCGGCGGAACGCCCGCGGGTGCTGCTCATCGACGAGCTCGACAAGAGCGACATCGACCTGCCCAACGACCTGCTGAACGTGCTGGAGGAGGGCGAGTTCCGCATCCCCGAGCTGGAGCGCACCGCCAAGCGCGAGGGACACGCGCCGGTCACCGTCCTGGACGACGACGGCCGCAGTGTGCCCGTCGTCGACGGAAGGGTGCGCTGCCGCGCCTTCCCCTTCGTCGTGATGACGAGCAACGGCGAGCGCGACTTCCCCAAGCCCCTGCTGCGGCGCTGCATCCGGCTCAATCTGGAACCACCGCGCAACGAACGGCTCGCCGCGCTGGTGCACGCCCACTTCGGGGAGGGCGCGCACGAGGCCAACCGGGACCTCCTGGAGAGTTTCAGCCGGGGCGACGACGAGGGGCTGCGGCCGACCGACGAACTGCTCAACGCGATCTTCCTCACCCAGCACACCGCACGGGAGGCAGGCAGCAGGCGGGACAGCATCGCCCGGCTGCTGATGCGTCCCCTGGAACAGCACCCCCAGCAGCGGTGACGCCGCGATGAACTCCGCCTCCCGCAGGGCAGCCGGCGCTGAGCACGGCGTGCTCACCGCACTGGTCGCCCGGCTCCGGGAGGCCGAATTCAGCACCACCGCCGAAGAGGTGGCCGACGCGCTGTGGCTCGCCCGCTGGGTCGGGCCCGCCACCTGGCCGGACGGGCCGCCGGCCCCGGCCGCGGCGGGGCCGGGGCCCGGCGACCCGGCGACCGGGCACATCGCGGCGCCGGATCCGGTGGCACCGCTCGTCCGCGGCCCCGCGGCACCCGCCGAGGGGTTCGCCGCGCTGCGCGCCCCGGCCGCGGACGGCGAGGGAGCCGACGGCACCGGCACCCGGCAGGGGGGCTCCCCCGTACGGGTCCCCACCGCGCCCACCCTGCCCGACCCGCTCGCCCTCCAGCGCGCGCTGCGCCCCCTGCAGCGGTTCCGGCCGCCCGCCCGCCCGGCGGGCGGACTCCTCGACGAGAAGGCCACGGCACAGCGCGCGGCGGAGACCGGCCTGACCGTGCCGGTGCTGCGCCCCGCGCGCCGCCGGGTGGCCCGCGCCCAGCTGCTCATGGACGTCTCCTCCTCGACCATGGTGTGGGAGCAGACCCTCGACGAGCTGCGGGAGGTCCTCGAACGCGCCGGTGCCTTCCGCGAGGTGCGCGTCCACTATCTGCACGAGGACCCGGACGGTGCCCCGGGCGCCGCCACCACGGCCATCGCCGGCCCGGCCGCGCTGCGGCCCCCGGCCCAGTTGACCGACCCCACCGGACGGCAGATCACGCTGCTGTTCAGCGACTGCGCCGGACCGATGTGGCGCAACGGCGCCATGCACCGGCTGCTCCACCGCTGGGCGGCCGCCATGCCGGTCGCCGTCGTCCAGCCGCTGCCGCAGCGGATGTGGCGCAACACCCATCTGCCCGCCCGGCCGGGAATGCTGCGCAGACCCGAAGGCCCCGCGGGGCGGCTGGAGTTCCTGTCACCGGGCGAGGCGCCCCACCGCGCGGTGGCCGTTCCGGTGCTGGCGCCCCACCACCTGCCCCTGGAGACCTGGGCCCGGCTGCTGTCCGGGACCGGCGAGCTGACGCTGCGGGCGGCGGCCGCCTGGGTCGGTCCGGACCCGCGCCCCGCCCCCGCCCCGGCCCGCCGGGCCACCGACGTACCGGCCCGGGAACGGGTCCGGGCGTTCCGCCGCCATGCCTCGCCCGCCGCGGTCCGGCTCGCCCAGTGGCTGACCACCACCCCGCTCGAACTGCCGGTGATGCAGCACCTCCAGCGGGCCATGCTGCCGGACAGCGGTCCCGACGTGCTCGCGGAAGTACTGCTCGGGGGGCTGCTCACCCGTCTCGACGGGGGACCCGGCAGCCCCGCCTACGCGTTCCGCGACGGTGTCTGGGCCGAGCTGTACCAACGGCTGGCGCCCGGCGACCCGGATCTGGCGCTCAAACACCTCTCCCGCTACATCGAGGGGCGCTGGGGGCGCACGGCCCGTAACTTCCCCGCGATGGCGGTGGCCTACCTGGAAGGCAGTGTGGAGCCGCCCCGGCCACCGGGCACTTCCCTGGACGACCCGCTGCTGCGGGAGTTCGCCGTGATCTCCACCCGGGTGCTGCGCCGCTCCCTGCCCCGGCCCGTCACCGCCGCGACGGAGCACACCGACTCGCCCGGCGAGGCGGCGGCGGAGGCACGGGCCCGGCTGGAACGGTTCCGGCAGCAGGGCACCGCCCGGGATCTGGACGCCGGAATCGCGCTGTTCGGCTCGGCGTCCGAGGCCGAGCGCCGCCGCCCGGAACAGGCCGAGCTGTACGCGTCCCTGGCCTCGGCCCTCGTCGAGCGGTGGGAGGCGCGCCGGCTCGGCGAAGACCTCAAGGGCGCCCTGCGGGCCGCGGAGCAGGCCGTGCCCACCGTGTCCCGGGCCTACCGGACCATGGGCGACGTGCTGGTGAGGATGGCCGAGGAGGTGGCGGCGGCCGGGCCGGACACGGACGCGGTGCCCGGCCGGTACCGGGAGCGTGCCGCCGCACCGGGGGAGAGCGCGGACGCGGACTCCGTACGCTTCCTGCTGCTGGACGACGCACAGCGGGCGCTGGCGGAGGCGGTGGCCGGGGGCGGCGTGGTCGCCAGGACGGCCGCGATCGTCCGCGCCCGGGTGCTCCAGGAGCTGGCCGGTGACTTCGCGGAGCAGGCCCTGCGGCTGCACAGCCCGCCGCCCGAAGATCCCCAGGAGTGGTATTCGGCCATGATGCTCCGGTCGATCGGCGTACTGGACACGCTGGTCGAGGCGGACCCCGTACCGCCCTCGTCGCTGTATCTGCGCGGCCGGTCCTACACCATGCTCGCCCGCCGGCTGGCGGGGACGACGGACGGCGGCCCGGCCGGCGCCCCGGAGCGGGTACGGGACGCCGCCCGGCGCGCCCGCGCCGATCTGACCGAGTCCCTGGCCCGGATGGCGCACCTGCTCACGGGCGACCGGGACGGCGAGGAGCCGCGCCGCGACGCCTCCGCGCACTGGCAGCCCGACCCCGCCGACCTCGTCGACGGCTGGGCCGCGCTGGCACAGGCCCATGAGCTGGCCTGGACCGGCCTCGACACGGAGACGGGCCTGGTGCACGCCCTGCGGGCGCTCACCGAGGCGCGGGCCGCCGCCGAGAACCTGCCCGCCGGCTCCCGGCGCGAACTGCTGGTCCTGCGCTGCCTGGAGGCGAAGGCGTCCATCGAGAGCCGGCGCTTCCACGAGGGCATGGACTCCCCGGAAGAGGCGCTCGACCGGGCCGTCGAGGCCTGGGCGGAGGTCTGGTCCCGGACACCGGCCGACAGCCCCTGGGAGCCCGGGAACCTCCAGATATACGGCCTCACCCTGCTGCGCCGGGCACAGCAGAACGCGTCCGAGGAGGATCTGCGCGAGGCGGTCCGGCTGCTGCGCCAGTCCGTGGCGGGGACCTCGGAGAGCAGCCCGGATCTCGCCGCGCGGAGAATGAACCTGGGCCTGGCGCTGCTGTTCCGCTTCCGGCTCGTGGGAGCCCTGGTCGACCTGTACGAGGCCGACTGGATATTGGGAGCGGCGGCCCGCGGGGCCGTCTCGGGCGATGTCGCGGCCTCCGCCCACGCCGTCCGCGGCCAGGTGGCCCTGGAGCTCGGCCGGGCGGTCGGGGCCGAAGTGCGGTTCACCGAGGCCGCGGCGTACTTCAAGCAGGCCGCGGACCGCGCGCTCGCCGCCGGGTCGCCCGTCATGGCCGCCGCCCATCTGATGGACCGGGCCGGCACGCTGGAGCGGATCGCCGGTCCCGACCGGGCGCTCACCGAGTACCGCCGCGCGCTCGCCGTCCTCACCGAGCACGGCGGGGAGCAGGGCCGGGTCGCGGACCGGATCAGGGAGAACGTACAGCGCCTCGAATCGGGTGACGCATGACGGTGCCGCCCGACGACAGCAGCACGCCCCTGCCCTCCTTCGGGTCCCTGGCCGCCCTCGTGGACCGCGGCGGCGCGACCGGGCACCCGGTGCTGGACGCGGTCCTGGCGGGGCTGCGCGACCGGTCCGCCGAGTCCGGACCGTGCGTGGCGTACTACGAGGACGCCCCGTGACGGCGGACACCACGGCGGGCACCGTTCCGCACTGGCCGCACCGGGCGCTGGACGCCTCGGACCTGACCCCGGTCCCGCTGCGGCAGTTCGTGCTCAAGGTGCACAGCCGGTGCAACCTCGCCTGCGACTACTGCTACATCTACCGCAGCCCCGACACCAGCTGGCGCGGGCGCCCGGCCCGGGTGGCGGAGGAGACCATGGCCCGCACCGCGGACCGCATCGGCGAGCACGCCGCCGCCCACGGCCTGGACCGCATCCGGGTCGAACTGCACGGCGGCGAACCCCTGCTGGCGGGCCCCGGGCCGCTGCTCGCCTACACCCGCGCGGTACGCCGGGCCGTGCCAGCCGACTGTGAGGTCCTGCCCACGGTGCAGACCAACGGCACGCTGCTGACCGGCGCCACCCTCGACCGGCTCGGCGACGAGGGCATCCGGGTGGGCCTCAGCCTCGACGGCGGGAACGCCCGGCTCAACGCCCGGCGACCGGGCCACGACGGCCGGCCCTCCTGGCCCGCCGCGTCCCGCGCCGCCGCCCTGCTCGCCCGGCGCGGCGCGCAGTACGCGGGCATCCTCAGCACGATCGACCTCGCCGGTGACCCGCGGGAGGTGTACACCTCGCTGCTCGCGCTGGACCCGCCCGGAATGGACTTCCTGCTGCCGCACGCCAACTGGGGCACGCCCCCGGCGGGGAAGCCTCCCGCCCGCCCCGGACGGCACCGGCCGCACCCGGCACCGTACGGGCAGTGGCTCGCCGAGGTCTTCGACCTGTGGTGGCAGGCGGACGGACTGCGGACGAGGATCCGGCTGTTCACGGAGATACTGGCCCTGCTGCTGGGCAGCCGGAGCACCGCCGAGGCGGTCGGACTCTCCCCGATGGCCGCGATCGTGGTCGACACGGACGGCGCGATCGAGCAGGTCGACTCGCTCAAGAGCGCCTACGCGGGCGCCCCCGAGACCGGCCTGGACGTCTTCGCCAACTCCTTCGACGAGGCGCTGCGCCACCCCGGAGTCGCGGCACGGCAGCTGGGTGAACAGGGGCTCGCGCCGGAGTGCCGCGGCTGCCCGGTGCTCCGGGTGTGCGGCGGCGGCAACTACGCGCACCGGTACGCCCCGAACAGCGGCTTTCTGCACCCCAGCGTCTACTGCGCCGACCTCGAACACCTCATACGGCACATCGCCCGGCGCCTGTGTGACGCGGGAGACAATGGTCACTGTTCGCCAACCTGCCCTCACTGAGCGGAATCTGACGCACAATCGAAGAGCTTGCGCACAAAGTTGCACACTTGCGTCGAGGGAGTACCGGGATGACGGAGGATTCCGACCACGTCACGGTCGTGTTCGCGGGACAGAGTGAGTCCTGGGCCAAATGGGTGGAGGAGGAGTGCGAGACGGCGGGCATCGCCACGAACCTCGTCCGCTGGGACCCGCTGCGCAAGCCGCCGGAGGGCCGGGCCCTCACCGACCTGCTCGCCGCGCCCGGCCGGGTCCTGCTCGTGCTGGACGACTGGTATCTGCGCTTCGACGCGGGCCGCTACCGGGCCTGGGCCGATGTGCTCCGGCAGGTGCTCCCCGCCCACCGGGCACAGATCGCGGCCATCTCCGTCACCCCGCACAGCCTGCCCGAGGCGGCACGTGAGCTGGACCCCGTCGGCCTCTACGGGGTGGGGCGCGAGGAGGCCAAGCAGCGTCTGCTGGCCGCCTGCGGGCTCGTCCTGGACCAGCACTCCGGGGTCGACCTCGACCGGGGACTCCGCTTCCCGGACGAGCCGCCGCCCGTGTCCAACGTGGAGCGCCGCAACCGCCGCTTCACCGGCCGCCGGCAGGTCCTGGACCGGGTGCACCGGCTGCTGCACGACCGTACGGCGCCGGCCGCACAGGCCGCCCCCGCACCGGTGGCGGTGCACGGGGCGGGCGGCATGGGCAAGACCGAGCTGGCGCGGGAGTACGCGCACCGCTACGCCGGCGAGTACGACGCCATCTGGTGGATCAGGGCCCACACCCCGCTCATGGCGCGCGAGGACTTCGCCGCACTCGCCAAGGAGCTGCGCACGGGGGACGGCGACGAACTGCGCGGGCTCATCGCCGCCGCCCAGCGCCGCCTCGCCGCGTCGCGGCAGCGCTGGCTCATCGTGTTCGACGGGGCGGACAGCCCGGAGGAGCTGGCCGAACTGCTGCCCAAGGGCCCCGGCCACGTACTGATCACCACCCGCGATACCTCCTGGTCCTCCCACGGAGCGGAGCTCGTCGAACTGCCCCGCTTCGAACGGGAGGAGAGCATCGCCTTCGCCTGCCGCCGGGCGCCGCGGATCACCGAGGAGGACGCCGACCGGCTGGCCGACGTGGTCGAGGACCTGCCGATCCTCATCGACCAGATGGCCGCCTGGCTGGAGGCGTATCCCCTCACCGACGTCGCGCGCTATGTCCAGGACATCCGCGAGGGCGACCCCAACGTCCTGGACGTCATGCCGTCCGGCGGCGAGGCGCAGCGGTTCCAGGCCGTGTGGTCCACCACGCTGAACACCCTCGGCGAGGACGCGCCGCACGCCCATGAACTCCTCAAGCTGCTGGCCCACTTCTCCGCCGACACCGTGCCGGTCAGGCTGCTGCGGTCGGCCAGGGCCTCCGACCTGCCCGTCCATCTGGCGCGCCTGGTCAGCGAACCCAGCAACTGGAACTCGGCTCTGCGAAGGCTCTCCGAGACCACGTCCATGCGGCTGGAGTACGAGACGGGCCCGCAGGACGACATCCTCACCGTGGGCACCCTGCGCATGCACCGGCTCTTCCACCGCTTCGTCCGCAGCACCCTGTCGGCCCGCGACCGCAAGCAGGCGTCCGAGACCGCCTGCCGGGTCCTGGTCGCCGCCGACCCCCGGGACCCGACGTCCCCCCGCCACTGGCAGCGCTACGCCGATCTGATCCCCCATCTGGAACCCTCGGGCGCACTGAAGTCCGCCGACGAGGACGTACGGAGCCTCGTCCTCAACTGCGTCGAGTACCTCCGGATGCGGGGCGAGTACGGCGACGGATGGACGATCACCAGGAAGGCACTCGACCACTGGCGGGCCGCGTCGGGCCCCACCGACCGCACGGTCCTGGTCGCCACCCACCAGTACGCCAACATGCTGCGCCGGCTGGGACGCTACGCCGATGCCGAGAGCGTCGGACGCGACATCCTCGAACGGCTCTCCGCGGACCCGGACGTGCAGGACATCGAGCTGCTGCGGGCCATGAACGGCCTCGGCGGCACGCTGACGGCCCTCGGCCGGTACGACGAGGCGCGCTCCCTCTACGAGGACGCCACGGCCCGCGCGGTGCGCAAGCTCGGCGACAGCACCGTGCCCCGCACCCTTGCCATCCGCAGCAACCTCGCCCAGGCCATCGCCCTTCAGGGGCGGTACGAGGAGTCCCTGGACCAGCACCGGGCGATCCTGGAGGCGCGCGTCGGGCTGCTCGGCCCCCGCAACGCCCTCACCCTGCTGTCCGCCCTGTACACCGCCTGGACCCTGCGCCTGCTGGGCCGCTACCGCGAGGCGCTGGTGATCCAGGAGCGCAACACCTGGCTGCACGGCCAGGTGCTCGACCGGGAGCACTCCCAGACCCTCCAGGCCCAGCACAACCTCGCCCTGTGCCGGCGCAGGGAGGGCGATCTGCAGTACGCCCACGCGATGATGCGCCGGGTCCGCGACAAGGTGACCGGCCGCCGGGGCGGCCACCACCCCGAGACGCTGCTGATCTCCACCGACTACGCCATGCTGCTGCGGGAGATGGGCCGGTTCGACGAGGCGCTGGAGACCGCCGAGTCGACCGCCCGGCTGTACGCCACCCAGCTCGGTGAGGACCACCCCTACGCCATCGGCAGCCGGGCCAACCGCGGCATCGTCCTGCGCGATCTGGGCTACCACAGCTCCGCCCTGGCGATCGGCGAGGAGACGACGGAGAGCATGGCACGCGTGCTCGGCGACGATCACCCCTGGAGCATCGGCTGCGCCCTGAACGCCACCGCCGCACGGACGGCGACGGGCGACCCGCAGGGGGCGGTGGACCTCGGCCGCGCCGCGCTGGGGCGGGCCCGCGTGGGCGTCGGGCTCGGGCACGCCCTCACGGTCGGCCTGGAGGTGGGGCTGGCCCTCGACCTGCGGGCGGCGGGCCGGACGAAGGAGGCCGGACAGCTGGCCGACGAGACACTGGGCCGGCTCGGTGCCTCCCTCGGGCGGACGCACCGCAAGGTGCGCGCCACGGCCGCGGGGGAGCGCCCGTACTGGGACTTCGAGCCCCAGCCGATCTGATCCCACCCCGGCACAACGGGCTCCGGCCCCCGCCGATGTGTGTCGGCGGGGACCGGAGCCCGTGACGGTGGTGCCGCTGATCAGGCCTCGAAGACCTCGGCGACCAGCTGTGCCTGCTCGGCCTGGTGGCGCTTGGCCGAGCCGACCGCCGGGGACGAGCCGTGCGGCCGCGAGATGCGGCGCAGGCGCTCACCGTGCGGGATGTCGGCGCCGACGGCCAGGTCCAGGTGGTCGATCAGGTTGAGCGCGATGAACGGCCACGCACCCTGGTTCGCCGGCTCCTCCTGGGCCCAGAGGTACTTCTCGGCGTTCGGGTACTTGGCGATCTCGGCCTGGAGCTCCGCACCCGGCAGCGGGTACAGGCGCTCCAGCCGGATGATGGCCGTCTCCGTGTCGCCGCGCTTCTCCCGCTCGGCGTCCAGGTCGTAGTACAGCTTGCCCGCGCAGAAGACGACCTTGCGGACGTCCTCGGGCTTGACCGACGCGTCGCCGATCACCGGACGGAAACCGCCGGTGGTGAACTCCTCGATCTTCGACGCCGCGGCCTTCAGACGCAGCATCGACTTCGGGGTGAAGACGATCAGCGGCTTGTGGTGCGGGTTGTGCACCTGCCAGCGCAGCAGGTGGAAGTAGTTCGACGGCAGGGTCGGCATCGCGACCGTCATGTTGTCCTGCGCGCACATCTGGAGGAAGCGCTCCGGGCGGGCGGACGAGTGGTCCGGGCCCTGGCCCTCGTAGCCGTGCGGCAGCAGCAGCGTGACGCCGGAGGTCTGGCCCCACTTCTGCTCGGCCGAGGAGATGAACTCGTCCACGACGGTCTGCGCGCCGTTGACGAAGTCACCGAACTGGGCCTCCCAGACGACCAGCGACTCGGGACGGGCCAGCGAGTAGCCGTACTCGAAGCCCATCGCCGCGTACTCGGAGAGCAGCGAGTCGTAGACGTTGTACCGGGCCTGGTCGTCGGTGAGGTACAGCAGCGGGGTGTAGTCCTCGCCCGTCACCTGGTCGACCAGCACCGCGTGGCGCTGGCCGAACGTGCCGCGGCGGGTGTCCTGGCCGGCGAGCCGGACCGGGGTGCCCTCCATCAGCAGCGAACCGATGGCCAGCGTCTCGCCCATGCCCCAGTCGATCGTGCCGTTCTCCACCGAGGCCGCGCGGCGCTGCATCTGCGGCATCAGGCGGGGGTGGACGGTGATCGAGTCGGGGATGTTGACCTGCGACTCGGCGATCCGCTTGACGACCTCGGTGGAGACGGCCGTCTCCACGGTCACCGGGAACGCGGCCTGCGGCTCCGGGACATGCGGGGCGGCCGGCTGCGAGGTGGCCTCGCGGACCTCCGCGAACACCTTCTCCAGCTGGCCCTGGAAGTCCTGGAGCGCCTGCTCCGCCTCTTCCAGCGTGATGTCGCCGCGACCGATGAGGGACTCGGTGTACAGCTTGCGCACCGAGCGCTTCTTGTCGACCAGGGTGTACATCTGCGGGTTGGTGAACTCCGGGTTGTCGGTCTCGTTGTGACCGCGGCGCCGGTAGCAGATGAGGTCGATCACGACGTCCTTGTTGAACGCCTGCCGGAACTCGAAGGCGAGCCGCGCGACGCGGACCACGGCCTCCGGGTCGTCGCCGTTGACGTGGATGATCGGCGCCTCGATCATGCGCGCCACGTCGGTGGCGTACATCGAGGAGCGCGAGGACTCCGGGGCGGCGGTGAAGCCGACCTGGTTGTTGATCACCACGTGCACGGTGCCGCCGGTGCGGTAGCCGCGCAGCTGCGACATGTTGAGCGTCTCGGCGACGACGCCCTGGCCCGCGAAGGCCGCGTCGCCGTGGAGCGCGACGGGCAGGACGGTGAAGTCCGTGCCGCCCTTGTTGATGATGTCCTGCTTGGCGCGGGCGATGCCCTCCAGGACCGGGTCGACCGCCTCCAGGTGGGAGGGGTTGGCGGCCAGCGAGACCTTGATCTGCTCGCCGTCCAGACCGGTGAAGGTGCCCTCGGCGCCCAGGTGGTACTTGACGTCGCCGGAGCCGTGCATGGAGCGCGGGTCGAGGTTGCCCTCGAACTCGCGGAAGATCTGCGCGTACGACTTGCCGACGATGTTCGCCAGCACGTTCAGCCGGCCGCGGTGGGCCATGCCGATGACGACCTCGTCGAGGCGGGCCTCGGCGGCGGAGTCGATGACCGCGTCGAGCAGCGGGATGACGGACTCGCCGCCCTCCAGCGAGAACCGCTTCTGGCCGACGTACTTGGTCTGCAGGAACGTCTCGAACGCCTCGGCGGCGTTCAGCCGGCGCAGGATGCGCAGCTGCTCCTCGCGCTCGGGCTGCTGGGCGCGCGGGCGCTCCACCCGGTCCTGGAGCCACTTGCGCTGCTTCGGGTCCTGGATGTGCATGAACTCGATGCCGGTGGTGCGGCAGTACGACTCGCGCAGCACCCCGAGGATGTCGCGGAGCTTCATCATCGACTTGCCGGCGAAGCCGCCGACCGCGAAGTCCCGCTCCAGGTCCCACAGGGTGAGGCCGTGCTCGGTGATGTCGAGGTCGGGGTGCTTGCGCTGGCGGTACTCCAGCGGGTCGGTGTCGGCCATGACGTGGCCGCGGACCCGGTAGGAGTGGATCAGCTCGAAGACGCGGGCGGCCTTGGTGACGTCGCTGTCGTGCGAGGCGTCGATGTCCGTGAGCCAGCGGACCGGCTCGTAGGGGATGCGCAGCGCCTTGAAGATCTCGTCGTAGAACTCGTTCTGGCCGAGCAGCAGCTGGCTCAGGACGCGCAGGAACTCGCCGGAGGCGGCGCCCTGGATGACCCGGTGGTCGTACGTCGAGGTCAGCGTCATGACCTTCGAGATACCGAGCTTGTTGAGGGTGTCCTGCGAGGTGCCCTGGAACTCCGCCGGGTAGTCCATCGCGCCGACGCCCATGATGAGGCCCTGACCGGGCATCAGGCGGGGCACCGAGTGGACGGTGCCGATGCCGCCGGGGTTGGTCAGCGAGGCGGTGACCCCGGTGAAGTCGTCCATGCCGAGCTTGCCGATGCGGGCACGCCGGACGATGTCCTCGTACGCCTGCCAGAACTCGAAGAAGTTGAGCGTCTCGGCCTTCTTGATGGCCGCGACGACGAGCTGGCGGTCACCGTTGGGCTTCACCAGGTCGATGGCCAGGCCGAGGTTGATGTGCTCCGGCTTGACCAGGGTCGGCTTGCCGTCCTTGACCGCGAAGGAGTGGTTCATCGACGGCATGGCCTTGAGGGCCTGCACCATCGCGTACCCGATGAGGTGCGTGAAGGAGATCTTCCCGCCGCGGGCGCGCTTGAGGTGGTTGTTGATGACGATGCGGTTGTCGAAGAGCAGCTTCACCGGGACGGCGCGGACGGACGTGGCCGTCGGCAGCTCCAGCGAGGCGTTCATGTTCTTCGCGACGGCGGCGGAGGGGCCGCGCAGCGTCACGTACTCCGGACCCTCCGGGGCCTCGGTCGCCTCGGCGGCGTTGACCGGGGCCGCGGCGGGCTTCGCGGGGGCGGCCTTCGCCGGGGCCGCCGGAGCGGCGGGGGCGGGGGCGGCCTTCGCGGGCGCCGGAGCGGCGGCGGGCTGGGCGGGGGCGGCGGGCGCGGCGGCCGGAGCCGGTGCCGGTGCCGCGGGCTGGGCCGGGGGGGTGGCGACCGGGGCCGGGGTCACCGCGGCCGCGACGTCGGGAAGGGGCTTGTCCGCCGTGCCGGAGGTACCCGGCTTGTAGTCGGCGAAGAAGTCCCACCAGGCACGGTCGACCGAGCTGGGGTCCTGGAGGTACTGCTGATAGATCTCGTCGACGAGCCACTCATTGGGGCCGAAGGCCACGGCCGGGTTCCCACCCGGGCTGGCTTGGTCGGTCGAGATGCTTGAGTTACTGGGGGACTGAGACGACACGGCGGCAACCGCCCTCTTCCGCTTCACAAGGTGATGGACAGCGGAAATCAAGGCTACGCCTCCTTGGCCATTCCTTGCAGACCGGGCCGGTCTTCGTCGTGCAAGTCACATCGGAAGGCGGGTTTCGGCACAGGAAATGGCGGGAAACAACCTGGGTTCCGCCGCACTTCGGGTACGCAGAGCCGTGGGTACGGCCACCCGACCGTATCCCCTTTATGGAGGACACGGAGAACATGCCCTTCCGGTTCGAACCCTATGTCAACCGCGCGGCTGGGACATTCCCGGAAGAGTGACCTGGATACGGCAGCCGCGTGATGATTCGGCCACCCCGATCCGGCCCCCGTGCAGATCCACCGCCCAGCGGGCGATGGCCAGCCCCAGTCCCGTACCGCCGTCGCTGCCCGGCCCGTGCGGGGACGGCGCCTGCCCCCGGTTGAACCGCTCGAAGACCCGGTGGCGCTCGGCCTCCGGGATGCCCGGACCCTCGTCCATGACCTCCAGCTCCAGCGACTCGGGATGCGCCCCGCGGCGCGCCAGCACCGTGACCCGGCCGTGCGGCGGGCTGTGCTTGACCGCGTTGTCGATCAGGTTGGCGACCACCTGGTGCAGCCGTTCCGCGTCCGCGTGCGCCGTCAGCTCGGGCGGCGACACATCCAGATGCAGATGGACGTCCGTACGGGAGTGGTTGCCGGAACCGGAGGAGAGCCGGCGCTGCGAGGTGGCCAGATTGGCCTCCTTCAGCACACCCGACAGATACGGCCACACCTCGAAGCGGCGGGCCTTGAGCGCCACCACCCCGTTGTCCAGCCGGGAGAGGTCGAGCAGGGTCTCCACCAGCCTGCCGAGCCGCTCCGTCTGCTTCAGGGCCGTGCGCATCGTCTCGGGATCGGCCGGCGACACCCCGTCCACGACGTTCTCCAGCACGGCTCTCAGCGCCGCGATGGGGGTGCGCAGCTCGTGGGAGACATTGGCGACCAGCTCCTTGCGATGCCGGTCCTCCGCCTCCAGGTCGTCCGCCATCCGGTTGATCGTCTGGGCCAGGTCGCCCAGCTCGTCCCGCCGCCCGGCGCCGCTGACCCGGCCGGTGTAGTCGCCGTGCGAGATCGACCGGGCCACGGCTCTCATCTCGTCCAGCGGCGCCGTCAGACCGTGCGCCACGAACTGGGTGATCAGCAGCGTGGCGATCACCGAGAACACCGTGATGAACCGGAACTCGGTCCTGGTGCGCAGGGCGACGATCAGGAGCCCCGTCGTGATGAACACCGACACCACGACGAGCGTGCCGAGCTTGGCCTTGATCGAGAAGGGCCGTAGTCCCGCCCCTGGCCGGGTCATGGCGCGGGGGTCTCCAGGGCGTAGCCGACGCCGTGCACGGTACGGATCCGCTCGGCGCCGATCTTCCGGCGCAGCGCCTTGATGTGACTGTCGACCGTACGGGTGCCCGAGGCGTCCGCCCAGTCCCAGACCTCCGCCAGCAGCTGCTCACGGGAGAGCACCGCACGCGGGGTGTTGGCCAGGCAGACCAGCAGATCGAACTCCGTCGGCGTCAGGTGCACGTCCTCGGCGCGCACCCGGACCCGGCGCTGCGCGTGGTCGATCTCCAGCTCGCCCAGGCGCAGGATTCCGCTGCGCGGGGTGACCGCGGCCAGCGCCGCACGCTCCACCCGGCGCAGCAGGACGTGCACCCGGGCCGCCAGCTCGCGCATGGAGAACGGCTTGGTCATGTAGTCGTCGGCGCCGACGCCGAGGCCGACCAGCATGTCGGTCTCGTCGTCGCGGGCCGTCAGCATCAGCACCGGCACGGGGCGCTGGGCCTGCACCCGGCGGCAGACCTCCAGCCCGTCGAAGCCGGGAAGCATGATGTCGAGCACCATCAGATCGGGCTGCCAGGCCTCGGCCGCGTCCACGGCCGCGGGCCCGTCCAGTGCGGTCTGCACCAGGAAGCCCTCGGCCCGCAGCCGGGCGGAAATGGCGTCGACGATCGTGGGGTCGTCCTCGACCACCAGCACCCGGCGCTGAGCCCCTGGGGTGGCCGCGACGCCGTTGTGGGTGGTGTGTGTCTGTTCCATCGCCCCGCCCCTGCCCGTTTCTCACGGGGGTCATACCCCCGCAAGGCACGGTCTTCGCTCGTGGATTTCGTGGGTGATCCCTTGCTACCGCTCAGCAGCGTAAAGGCAGCGGACGGCTCCCGGCTACGCAGGGTGTTGTCACGCATCGACGAGTTGGGCCCCGCGGTGAGGCGGATCGTCGGCCTTGTACCGGATGCCCCGGGGCGCGACGGGCCCCCGCATGCCGGACAGGGGTTCAGTCCGTCCGGAGTGCGAGATGGACCACGTCCGGTACACCTCGGGCAACGGCTACCTCTTCCGTCCTTACCGCACTGAACCCGGCATTCCGCAAAGCCTGTTCGAAGGCGTGCGACGGCTGCGCGGACCACACGGCGAGCACTCCGCCCGGGGTCAGACGCGCGTGGCAGTCCGCCAGACCGGCGGGGGAGTAGAGGTTCCCGTTGTCGTCCGTGACGGTCCAGTCGGGTCCGTTGTCGATGTCCAGGCACAGAGCGTCGTAACGCTCCGTGGTCGTCCGCAGGTGTGCGACCAGGTCCGTGTGCAGGATCTCGGTCCGTGCGTCGGCCAGCGCCTCGCCGGAGATCCGGTCCAGCGGCCCCTCCCGGTGCCAGTCGACGATCGCCTGTTCCCGCTCGACGACGACGATCCGCCCCCAGCGCTCCTCGGCGGCGGCCCGCGCCAGCGAGAACCCGACCCCGAGTCCGCCGATGAGGACGGCGGGGCCGGGCCGGCCGGCGGGGAGCGCGGCGAGCGCCGCGTCGATCAGCAGCCGCTCGGACCGCCCGTCCGAGGTGTCCATCAGGAAACAGCCGTTGGCGATGATCTCGAAGTCCTCCCCGCGCTCGCGCAGGACGACCTCGCCGAAAGGTCCTTCGCGTCGGTCGAGCGTGACGGGGCTGGTGCTGGCGGACATGACGTGGCTCTCCGGTCTCCGGTGGCGGTGGACGATGTCCCGCCATCCTGTCCCGGCGGACCCGGCCGGGGCCAACGCTTTGGCACATCCGCCCCGGTGGGGGCCGGTTCACCGTCTTTCCGGACGCTGCCCGCGCAGTACGAGGAGACCTCCCCCCACGATGTACGCCGACAGTGCCACCGCCCACGCGGCGGTCTGCGGCCCCGGCTGCATCGGCCAGGCCCAGAGGGCCGCGGCCCCGCCCGGGGCCCGGGGCGCGGCCAGGTAGACCGCGCTGCCGTAGACCGTCATCGGCAGCCAGCTGGGCCGCGCCCCCAGCAGGGCCGCCGAGGCCGCGACCACCCCGGTCGCGCCCAGCACGTTGCGTACCATCGCCGGGGCGCCGAACTCCTCCGGATGCCCCGGTACGGCCAGGGCGAGCACCCCGGCGGCGAGGGCGGTCAGGGCCAGCAGATGGGCCAGCCGGAGCGGCCACCACCGGCGTACGGCGGTGCGGTCCAGCTCGTCACTGTGCGAGTACAGGCTGGTGCCGATGGCGGACGAGGCGAGCAGCGGGGCGAGCGCCACCACCGGTGCCCGCGCGCTGTGGTCGAAGTACGGCCGGTCCTCCAGCCAGTCGGCGGCCCACGCGGCGAGAAGGGCGAGGCAGACCAGTGCCGCGACGGTGGCCGGGAAGGCGCGGGAGCGGAGGTGGAGGGCGGGCAGCGCCTTCGGGTGCGTACGGAGCCGGCGCGGCACCGGACCGGCCGGGGTGGCAGGGATCCCGGGAGGCGGTACAGGAGGAGTCGCGGGAGCGCTCACAGGACCGGGACCTGCTTCGGGTCGCAGCTGCCTGCCGAGGCCAGATAGCGGCCGAGCCAGACCCTGCGGTCGGCGTCCGCCATGGCGGTGAGCCGGGCCGGATGCGGGGAGCCGGTGAAGCGCTCGTCCCGGGCCGCCAGCCAGCTCGCCACCGCGTCATCGGTCTCCAGGAGTCGCAGACGTTCCGCCGGGCCTCCGTACTCCGCGTCCGAGCACTCGCGGTGGGTCAGCTGGTACGCGACCTGCGAGACGTAGTCCGCGGGGTCGGGCAACTCGTCGCGGATCACGCCCCAGCCGCGGGTCAGACCCGGCAGGACTGCCTCGCCGCTTCCGGGCCGGGCCTCGCCGTCCACGTAGCGGACCGGGGCACCGGGGACGCCGTCCAGCCGGGACAGCATCCCGGCCAGCGCCCCGGACACCTCGGGCAGCAGCGGGCCCTCCAGGCCGGCCACGCAGATCTGCGGGACGGTGTCGCCGCAGACCGGGCGGGCCGCCGCCGGGTCCGCCCGGAACATCCCCTCACCGGTGCTCACGATCAGCGGAGCGGCACAGAGGGCCGCCGCGAGCGGCACCAGAGCGAGGACCCGGCGCCGGGCCGCGTAGCCGAGCACCAGCGCGAGCGTCAGACCGCCCGTCCAGACGGCCATGACGGGAGCGAACCACCACACGGGTACGGAGTCACGGAGCCAGTACTGCGTGGCGGGGCTCAGGAACCGGGCCTCGGACGACAGATAGCCCGGGGCTCCCAGGCCCACGTACAGGAGTCCGGCGAGAACCGGAGCGGTCAGCCGCCACCGGCACACGCGTCCCACCACGAGGCCCACGAACGCCAGGCACACCAGCACGCTGAGGTCGCCGACGGCGAGCGCCGGGGAGGGGCCGCCCGCCCCGGCGTACGGCCAGGTCGCCGCCAGCACCCCGGCGAGCGCCACGAGATACCCGACCGCCGCCCACAACGCGACGGGAAGAGCCGCCATCACCAGCCGCGTGAGGCGGGCGCGGGGCACGGACAGCCACAGTCCTCCGGTCCGCCGCCGGTGCTCACGGCCGCCCTGCCAGCAGCCCGCAGCCGCGGTGAGCGGCCCGGCGACCAGGGTGGCCGAGACATGCAGCAGGTCCTGGGTGTCGTTCCAGGACCCCTGCCACTCGGCGGACTTGGCGACCATCGTGGTGAGAATGGTCGCGGCGACGGCGGGGCCGGTCCACGGGGCGGAGCCGCGCCGCAGCTCGGTGCGGAGCACGGTCATGGCGGGGCGGGGGTACGGCCGCCCCGCGGCGGCGGTCCCGGCAGGCTCCGGCGGGCCGGGGGCCTTCGTCCGGAGCTCGCGGGGCCCGTGTTCCCCGGGTGTCAGGCTCATCGGGCCGCCACCGCCTCACGGTGCGCGCGCAGGGCGGCGGTGTAGCCGCGCTCGATGGGGTTGGCGCCGAGCCCGTCCGGCTCGCCGCCCAGCTCCATGAGCTCGGCGGTCGTGCCCCGGTAGGCGATCGCGCCGGCCTCGATCAGCGTCACCTCGGAACAGGCCACGGCGACGTCCTCGACCAGGTGCGTGGACACGATCACGGTGGATGTCCTTCCCAGCTCCCGCAGCAGCGCCCGGAACTCGACCCGCTGCTCCGGGTCGAGCCCGGCGGTCGGCTCGTCGAGCAGCAGCAGCGCGGGTTCGTTCACGATGGCCTGGGCGACCCCGACGCGCCGGACCATGCCGCCCGACAGCGTCTTCACCTTCGCGTCGATCCGGTCCGCGAGACCCACGCGCTCCACGGCGTGTTCCACGGCGGAGGCCACCCGCGCCCCGTCCATCTCCTTGAGCCAGGCCACGTAGGAGATGAACTCGCGGACCGTGAATCCGGGGTAGTGGCCGAAGTCCTGCGGCAGATAGCCGAGCCTGCGCCGGACCGCCGCGCGGGCCCGGTGGTCCGACGCGGCGCCGACCTCGCTGCCGAGCAGTTCCACGCGCCCGGCCGCCGGTGCCGCCACGGTCGCCAGCACCCGGATCAGCGAGGTCTTCCCCGCGCCGTTCGGGCCGAGCAGGCCGTGCACACCCGGCGCGAAGTCCAGGTCGACCGCGTCCAGTGCGGTTTTTCTGCGGTGCCGGACGGTCAGTCCGGTGACCTTTGCGCTCACAACGTCTCCAGATGGTCGAAGGATCTACGGCGTACGGCGAGGAGCGCCGCACACATCAGGGCCGCCGCCGCCCAGCAGCCCTGGACACCCGGCCCGGCGAAGTACGGGCCGGCCCCGGCGACCAGCGCGTCCGCCCCGGCTCCCGACGCGGAACCGACGGACGGCAGCACGACCGCGGCGGCCCAGCCCACGGCGACGGCCGAGGCGCCCGCACGGCAGCCGACGTACGAGCCGAGGGCGAGCGCCGCGAGGGTCAGCGCCAGCCCCGGCAGCAGCCACGCCGCGGCACCGGGTCCGCCAGCCGACGCGGGCAGCAGCGCCCCGGCGCAGGTCAGCGCCGGAATGCTCAGCCCGAGCACGGCGGCGGTCCTGGTGAGCAGCAGCCACAGCCCGCCGGACGGGGTCGACGCGGCGATCTCGTGCAGGGGGTCGGCATGCCGCCCGTACGAGACGACGACCCCGGCGAGCGGCAGGACCGGCGCGGTCACGAGCAGCAGGGGGCGCGCGGCCGGTCCCAGCCCCGCCCCGTACGCCAGGACGACCGCCCCCACGGCCACCAGCACCAGCGCGAGCGGCCACGGGCCGCGCAGGGCGGGCCCGGCGGCCCAGAGGACCCGGGCGAGGCGAGTGGCGGCGGGCCTTCGGGCCACCCCGGTTCCGGGTCCGGTTCCGGGCTCGGCGGCCACATCCGTTCCGGGCCTGACAACCACCCGCGATCCGGGTTCGGTGAGCAGTCCCGCTCCGGATTCCGCCCGGACCGTTCCCGCCCGTGCCTCGGCCAGTACCGTCGCCAGTACGGCCGCCCGGACGTCCGCCAGCACGGCTCCCGCCGCGGGCCCCGGCGTCTCCGCTGCCCCTGCCGCCGCCCCCGCCGTCCCCGTTGTCGCCCCTCCGGCCCGGACCGCCGCGGACACGCGGGCCGCGCAGGCTCCGCAGGCCTCGACGTGCATCTCCAGTGACCAGGCGTCCGGCTCCGCCGCGGTGCCGTCCGCGTACCGCGCCGCCAGATCCCGGCCCACGTGCCAGGCCTCGCCCGCGGCCGTCCCGGGTGTCATTCCGAGCCTCATGCCGTTCCTCCCAGCGGTTCGCCGTCCGGTGTCAGCCGTTCCAGGGCGGCGCGCAGTTCGCGTCGCGCCCGCATCGCGCGGGTCTTGACCGTGCCTTCCGGGACGCCGAGCAGCTGCGCCGCCTCCCGGGTCGTCATGCCGTCGATGACCGTCGCGCGCAGCACCTCCCGCAGCTCGGGCGAGATCCGGCCGAGCGCGGTGCCCACGTCCCCGTACTCCAGACCGGCCAGCACCCGGTCCTCCGCGGAGGGTGCGGCGGCGTCCCGGCCCGTGCCGACGGGCGGCTCCGGCCGGGCCCCGGCCCGCCGGGCGTCGACCAGCCGACGGGCGGCGATCACCCACAGCCAGCCGCCGACCCGCGCTCCCCGGTGCGTACCGGCGGAGCGCCAGACCGTCACGAAGGTGTCCTGGAGGACCTCCCTCACGGTCTCGGCGTCCGCGCACCGGCGGCTGAGCCGGGCGTGCAGCCAGCCCGCGTGCCGGTCGTAGAGCGTGCCCAGGGCCGCCGTGTCCCCCCTGGCGACCGCGCGCAGCAGCTCGGTGTCGTCGGTGTCGTCGTTCACGTAGTCCCGGTGGTCCGGGTCCTCCCCCGCAGGGCGCAACAGCCTCACACCTCCCCTATCGGAGGCCGGACCGTATCCGGTTCACGGAAGGCGGGAGCGGCTGCCGGTGTTGCACCCGGTACGGAGGCGCGGAGCGGGGGGCGCGGCGGCCGGGCCGGTGGGTGATCGCTCAGGGCGAACACGGGGCGGGGAACAATCAGACGCTCAGGAGCATTGAGTCGACATAGCTCAACTTGCCTGCCGAAGGGGAGATCATGACTACGGAGTCCAAGGCGTTCACAACGATCGACCTGCCCGTGCTGCCGCTCGACGACGAAGTCGTACTGCCCGGAATGGTGGTGCCGCTGGATCTGTCGGACACGGAGGTACGGGCCGCCGTCGAGGCCGCGCAGGCCGCCGCGCGTGCCGGTGACGGCAAGCCCGAGGTGCTGCTGGTGCCACGGATCGACGGGACGTACACGGGGACAGGTGTCCTCGGTACTGTCGAGCAGGTCGGACGCCTCTCGGACGGTGACCCGGGCGCGCTCATCCGGGCCCGCGACCGGGTGCGGATCGGCGCCGGGACCAGTGGGCCCGGCGGGGCGCTGTGGGTGGAGGGGACCAGGATCGACGTGGTCGTCCCCGACCCGCTGCCCGGTGCCGCCGCGGAGCTGGTCAAGGAGTACAAGGCGCTCGCCACCAGCTGGCTGAAGAAGCGCGGCGCCTGGCAGGTCGTGGACCGGGTCCAGCAGATCGAGGACATCTCCGCGCTGGCCGACAACTCCGGCTACTCACCCTTCCTGACCACCGCCCAGAAGGTGCGGCTGCTGGAGACCGCGGACGCGGTCGCCCGGCTGAAGCTCGCCATCCAGTGGCTCGGCGAACACCTCGCCGAACAGGACGTCGCCGAGTCGATCGCCAAGGACGTCCAGGAGGGCGTCGACAAGCAGCAGCGCGAGTTCCTGCTGAGGCGCCAGCTCGACGCCGTGCGCAAGGAGCTCTCCGAGCTCAACGGCGACCCGGAGGACGAGTCCGACGACTACCGGGCCCGTGTCGAGGCCGCCGATCTTCCCGGGCATGTCCGTGAGGCCGCGCTCAAGGAGGTCGAGAAGCTGGAGCGCTCCTCCGACCAGAGCCCGGAGGGTTCCTGGATCAGGACGTGGCTGGACACCGTTCTCGAACTGCCCTGGACCGAGCGCACCGAGGACGCCTACGACATCCGCGGCGCGCGGGAGATCCTGGACGCCGAGCACGCCGGTCTGGCGGACGTGAAGGAACGGATCACGGAGTACCTCGCCGTGCGCAAGCGGCGTGCCGACCGCGGCCTCGGGGTCGTCGGGGGGCGGCGCGGCGGTGCGGTGCTGGCGCTCGTCGGCCCGCCCGGGGTCGGCAAGACCTCGCTCGGCGAGTCCGTCGCGCACGCGATGGGCCGCAAGTTCGTCCGGGTCGCGCTCGGCGGTGTCCGGGACGAGGCGGAGATCAGGGGCCACCGGCGTACGTACGTGGGCGCGCTCCCCGGACGTATCGTGCGGGCCGTCAAGGAGGCCGGTTCGATGAATCCGGTCGTCCTGCTCGACGAGATCGACAAGGTCGGCTCCGACTTCCGGGGCGACCCGGCCGCAGCTCTGCTCGAAGTCCTGGACCCGGCCCAGAACCACACGTTCCGTGACCACTACCTGGAGGTCGAACTCGACCTCAGCGATGTGGTGTTCCTGGCGACGGCCAATGTGCTGGAGGCCATCCCGGAGGCACTGCTGGACCGTATGGAGCTGGTCCGGCTCGACGGCTACACCGAGGACGAGAAGGTCGTCATCGCCCGCGACCACCTGCTCCCGCGCCAGCTGGAGCGGGCCGGTCTGGAGAAGGACGAGGTCGGCCTCGACGAGTCCGCGCTGCGCAGGCTGGCGGGGGAGTACACCCGGGAGGCGGGCGTACGGAACCTGGAGCGGGCCATCGCCCGGCTGCTCCGCAAGGTGGCGGCCCAGCACGAACTGGGCGACCGGGAGCTGCCGTTCACGGTGTCCGAGGAGGATCTGCGCGGTCTGATCGGACGGCCGCACCACGTTCCCGAGTCCGCCCAGGACCCGGCCGAGCGCCGTACGGCGGTGCCGGGCGTGGCCACCGGACTCGCGGTCACCGGAGCCGGCGGGGACGTGCTGTTCGTGGAGGCGTCGCTGGCCGACCCGGAGACCGGGGCGTCCGGACTGACCCTCACCGGCCAGCTCGGCGACGTGATGAAGGAGTCGGCGCAGATCGCGCTGAGCTTCCTGCGGTCGCACGGCGCGGAGCTGGAACTGCCGGTCGCGGACCTCAAGGACCGCGGCGCGCACATCCACTTCCCGGCGGGCGCCGTCCCCAAGGACGGGCCCAGCGCCGGCATCACCATGACGACGGCGCTGGCCTCCCTGCTCTCGGGGCGGCTGGTCCGTACGGATGTGGCGATGACCGGCGAGGTGTCGCTGACCGGCCGGGTGCTGCCGATCGGCGGACTGAAGCAGAAGCTGCTGGCGGCCCACCGCGCGGGGATCACCACCGTGGTGATCCCCAAGCGGAACGAGGCCGACCTGGACGACGTCCCGGCCGAGGTCCTCGACACGCTGGACGTCCACCCGGTCACCGATGTCCGCCAGGTGCTGGAGATCGCCCTCGTCCCGGCCTCGGCCGGGGTGCGGGAGAGGATCCCGGCCGCGGCCTGACTGCCACGGCGTGACGGGCGTGGCACCAGGTGCGCGGCCGGTACGGACGGCCCGCCCACCCGAGTCAACGGGGGGCGGGCCGTTCCGCGTCCGGGAGCGGCGGAGGGCGGCGGAGAGCGGCCGGGGCGGGGGTGCCGGTCCGGTCAGCGGCGCCGGTCCGGTCAGGGGCGGTAGATGGTGCCCGGCACCGGCGTGGCGGGTGCCATCAGCTCGGGGACCGTCACGAAGGTGTAGCCCTTCTTCTGGAGCGCGTCGATGATCCCCGGCACCGCGGGCACCGTGCCCTTGTAGATGTCGTGGAGCAGGATGATGCCGTCCTTGCCCGCCTGGTCGAGTATCCGCTTCTTGATCAGCGCGGAGTCGTTCGTCGAGTAGTCCTTGGCGGTGGCGCTCCACAGGATCTGCGAGAGCCCCAGGTCCCTGCTGATGTCGGAGACCGTGTCGTCGGTGCGGCCCTGCGGCGGACGCATCAGCCGGGGCTTCTTCCCGGTGATCTTCGCGATGGCGTCCTGGGTCTTCTTCAGCTCGGCCCGTATCTCGTCGGGCTTCTTGTCCGTGAGGATCTCGTGCGACCAGGTGTGGTTGGCCACCTCGTGGCCCTCGTCCTGGATGCGCTGCACGGTGTCGGGGTGCTTGAGCACGTGGTTCTTGCCCAGCAGGAAGAAGGTGGCGTGGACCTTCTTCTCCTTGAGGATGTCCAGGAGGCGCGGGGTGTCCTTCGCCGGGCCCGCGTCGAAGGTGAGCGCTATGCACTTGGCCTTGCGGCAGTCCACCGGGCCGAAGGAGCCCTTGGCGTCGGAGGCGGCGTCCTGACGTGCCGAGCCCGGAGCCGTCGTCTCCATGGAGCAGCCGCTCAGTGTGAGGGTGAGCGCGGTCACAAGGGAGGCGGCCAACCCCATACCGAACGACTTCGTCTTCCTGGGCAAGGCAGGTCACTCCTCCGTGGATGGCTTCCGCACACTCGTGCGGCACGGCGAGGACTATACACAGCGCGTATACGCGTGATTCATAGTGGGGGCGGGGCGCGGCGCGACGCCCCGGCGACGCCTGCTCGTCACCGGGGCGCGGTCGTGCGGAGTCGCGGGGTGCGCGACCGGGGATCAGCCGTTGGCCAGCGCCTGTACGCGGTCCAGAGCGCCGTTGAAGCGGTTGTGGTCACCGACCGTCGGACCGGACGAGGTGTACTGCCACATCGTGTAGAAGCCCCAGCCGGCCGGGAGTTCGCCGACGGTCGAGTTGTACCGGGCCACCCAGAGCGGGTTGGTGGCGCCGAAGCTCGCGTTGTTGCCCGTGCAGTCCTTCCACCAGCTGGTCGCGGTGTAGATCACCGGGTCCCGTCCGGTGCGCGCCCGGTAGGTGTTCACGAAGTCGCGTATCCAGGCGACCATGCCCGCCTGGGACAGGCCGTAGCACTGGGCCCCGTACGGGTTCCACTCGATGTCCAGTGCTCCCGGCAGCGTCTTGCCGTCCCGGGACCAGCCGCCCCCGTTGTCCACGAAGTAGTTCGCCTGGGCGGCGCCGCTGGTCGTGTTCGGGGTGGCGAAGTGGTACGAACCCCGGATCATGCCGACGTTGTACGAGCCGTTGTACTGCTGGGCGAAGTCCTCGTTCTTGTAGTACGTGCCCTCGGTGGCCTTGACGTAGGCCCATCGCACGCCGCTGTTCCACAGCGTCGCCCAGTTGACGGCGTTCTGGTGGCCGCTGACGTCCACGCCCTCGGTCTGCACGGCGCGCGAGTCGCGCGGCAGTCCGCCCTGGCCGTCGTGCTCGATGACGCCCTGGCCCATCCGGGCCGTACCCCGGGCGGGGGTGTCGCCCGCGGTCGCCGTACCGGGCAGGGTGATGAGGAGGGAGAGGGCTGCGAGAAGGGTTCCCGCGGCGGCTGTGCGCGAGCGGCGGGACGATCCGAATCTGAGGACAGGCATTCTGGGTTGCCTCCGAGGCCTGAGTGGGGGGAGCTGGGGGAATTGCTGCCGGGGGCGGTTGGGGGAGCGCCCCTGTCGGGCTGCCATGGTGTGTCCATGCCATCTTTGACAGTGATGACGCTACGCACGTAGACCGGCGTGGCGGAAGGGGGCCTGCGCGCCGCCGTTGGTCTACGCCTGCGAAATACTGACCGAGCTGCGGCGATGACCGGTGGCGAAAGAAACTTTCAGCGGCGGGAAAGCGTATGAGGGGTGCTGACGTGCACGGGAGCGAACGAGGGCGTGAACCCGGCGCAACCGCCGGAAGTGGTGTGGACCACGAATTCCTCGCGCTGGAGCGTGAGTTGGCTGTCTTCCTGCGCCGGGCGCGCGCCAATTCGGGCGAAATGGCCCGTGAGGTGCACCCCGATCTGGAGGCGGCTGCCTATGGCCTGCTCGTACGTCTGGAGTCGGCGGGGCGGCAGCGGGCCACCGATCTCGCGGCCTACTTCGGTGTCGGCAAGGCGACGATGAGCCGTCAACTGCGCGCCCTGGAAGGCCTCGGACTGGTGGCGCGCGAACCCGATCCGGCGGACGGCCGGGCCTGGCTGGTCCACCTCACCGACGAGGGGCTGGCCCGGTTCCGCAGCGTCCGGGACGCCCGTCGCGGCCGTTACGTGCGCAAGCTCGCCGACTGGGACCGGGCGGAGGTCGCGGAACTGGCCCGGCTGCTGCACCACTTGAACGCCCGCGCCGAGGACTGAGCGGGACCCGGGGCGTACGCCGCCCGGGGGCGCGCGACGGGGCTCGGCCGGGATGCGGCTCAGAACTCCGCGTACACCGCCGTGGCGTCGTCGTGCGTCTTGCTCCGCCGCAGATACGCACGGTCCGTGTCCGCGTTCTCCAGCTCCCGGACCCGGTCGACCAGCCCCTGGGGCCCCGCCTTGCGCAGCAGCCCCAGAGCGGCCGTCCAGTCGCCCTCGTGGAACATCTCCGTCCAGCGGCCGGCCCCGTCCGTCAGCGCGGCCAGCGCCCGCACCTCCGTGCGCGGGGTCTCACCGGTCACCGCGCGTGACGCCGCCCCGGGGTCGGCGGCGGCGGTGAAGAACCCGCCCTCCTGGTTGCGGAACTGCGTGTCAACGATCGCCTCGGAGGCCAGCGCGCCGGGCGGCAGCCGGTCGAGACGGTCGTCGAGCACCGGCCGGACCGTTCCGTCCGGTGCCTCCAGGAGGAGGGCGGAGTCGGACAGCACCAGGTATTCGACCCGGTGTTCGTCCCAGCGGGCGAGGACCACCGTGGCCTGAGGTGTACGCACGTGAGAAAGGTCACACGTGGCCCGATGGGCGTCGGCGGTGCGCCGGATGGACTCCGCGAGAATCTCGGCGAGCGTCAGATCTCGGCGTGAACCGGACAGTTCGGCCAGCGCGCCGCCCAGCCGCGCGGTGAACCAGGGGACCGAGTGCACACATCCGTCGTCGCCCTGGGGTGGAGTGACGCCGTCCAGCAGGACCAGCGATCCACCCTGGCCGGACGCGGGAAGAGCCGTGGAGACCCAGTCCTCGTTGGGGCGTTCGGGATTGCCGGGGGCGGAGGCGAGTTCGATGCGCATACTGTCAGTCTGCACGAGCTCTTCACAGAGCCTGCACGAGGCGGGCATTGGCTTGTACCAGCAGGTCAGCGCGGCCCGATAGGGCGGAAGGAAAGGCTCCGGGGCGCGTGCGGGCGGGCATCCTGCCAAAGCCGGGGCCGAAGTTCCACCCGGTGTCCGTGCATGGCCGACGGCGCGCGCGGGGAGACTTGTTCGTCAACTCGGGAGTGTTGTTCACTCGTTTGAGTGGCGGAGCGGTTGATGCGCGCCCCCCTCTCAAAAGCGCTGGAATGGTCGGAAGCCGTACCAGGAGCGGGGTGCCTCCATACGTGACCGAGCGTCACCTCCGCTTCAAGGGTGGACGAGTCGAGATTGCGAGCACCGGTGCAGAAGAAGCGGCCGCGGAGCAAGGGCAGCACGCGCGACGGTTCCGGGGCGATGCCCCCGGTGGCAGCGGAAGCGGGAACGGGCAAGCGCACTGTGCGGGTACGCAGCCGGCTCGTCGCGGGCGTCGCCGTGGTCGGGATCACCGTCATTGCCGCGGGCGCGCCCGCGGCTCTCGACGCCTCCTCGGAGCTCAACGAGTCCCAGAGCCTGGTCACCCTCGCGGAGCTGAACCAGCAGGCCATCACCTTGGCGCACTCCCTCGCCGACGAGCGCGACGCGGTCACCGCGTACATCGCCGCCGGCCGTGACGGGGGCGGCAAGAAGGGGGGCAAGAACAGCGAGGCCGCGAGCCGCAGCGCCCGCGTCGACCAGCAGATCGACGAGATCCGCGCCGAGGCCCCCGACATGCTGCGACGTGACCTCTCCACGGTCCCCTCCCTCCGCCGTGACGCCCTCACCGGCAAGGGATCGGCACTGGAGGCCCACCAGGCGTACTCCGAGGTCATCTCCAAGCTCCACGACCTCGCCGACGAACTCGCGGAGAAGACCCCGCCGCGCGCCGCCGACGCCACCCGGGCCCCGCTCGCGCTGGCCGGTGCCGTCGAGCAGGCCTCCGCCACCCGCGGACTCCTCCTGGCCGCCCTCGCCGTCCCCGGCGAGAAGGACACGGCCCCGCGGAACGACCCGCTCACCGGGCTGCCGCTCCAGGACGAGGGCGACTCCGACGACACCCGCGACCGGGACGAGCTGAGCGCCGCCGCCCAGCAGGCCCGTGTGCGTGAACTGGCCTCGCTCGCCGACTTCGACCAGGCCGCGAGCCCCGCCGCCCGCGACAAGCTCGCCGCCACCGTCACCGGCTCCGAGGTGAACAGCGCGGAGAAGTACCTCTCCAGGCTCACCGACCGGCCCGAGCTCTCCGCCTCAGAACGGAAGACCGACCCCAAGAAGACCGGGGAGGCGCTCTCCGCCCGGATCGAGCGCATGCGCGGCGTCGAGTCCGCCCTCGGCACGGAGCGGGTCCGGCGCCTGGAGCGGCTGCGCGACGACGACGTCACCGCGCTCGAACTGAGCATCGCGCTGCTCGGCGGCTGTTTCCTGCTCGCCGTCGGCGTCTCCACCGCCGTCGCCCGCACGCTCACCCAGCCGCTCGCCGTCCTCCGTCTCGGTGCCGCGCGCCTCGCGAGCGAACCGGAGAGCGTCGAACCGGTCCGCTACACCGGCCGCAACGACGAGTTCGCCCAGGTCGTCCGGTCGATGAACACCCTGCACGGCAAGGTCCACGGGCTGCACCAGGAGTTCACCGGCCGCTTCGAGAGCCTCCAGGGTGAGCGGAGCAAACTGATCGCGGGCCGCGAGGCACTCACCCTCCAGCGGGCCGAACTCCAGGTCCACGCGGCCGATCTCGCCACCCAGCTGGAGCGGCTGAGGAACACGGTCCACCACACCTTCGTCAACCTCTCCCTGCGCACCCTCGGACTGGTCGAGCGCCAGCTCGGCGTCATCGAGAGCCTGGAGGAGCGCGAGCAGGACCCGGAGCGCCTGGGCACGCTCTTCAAGCTGGACCACATGGCCACCGTCATGCGCCGGCACAGCGAGAACATGCTGGTCCTCGCGGGCGCCGAGCACGGCCACGGCCACCCGAACCCGATCCCGCTGGTCGATGTCCTGCGCGCCGCCGTCAGCGAGATCGAGCGGTACGAGCGGGTCACCATCCAGTCCCTGCCGCCGCATGCCCAGATCGCTGGTTTCGCCGCCGACGACCTCAGCCACCTCGTCGCCGAACTCCTGGAGAACGCGACCTCCTTCTCACCGCCCGACTCCCAGGTGGAGCTCTCCGGCTGGCTGCTGGAGACCGGTGAGGTGATGCTCTCCGTGCAGGACGAGGGCATCGGCATGTCATCCGTACGGATGGGCGAGCTCAATGCCAGGCTGGCCGACCCGGCCTCGTTCGAGGCGGGGGAGCAGAACGCCGACGGCGCCGGGCTCGGCCTCCAGGTGACATCACTGCTGGCCGCGCGCCACGGCGTGCGGGTACAGCTGCGCGAGCAGAAGGGGAGTGGAGTGACGGCCGTAGTCGTCCTGCCGCAGACCCTGCTGCCGAAGGCTCCTCCGGCGGCCTCGCCGCCGCCGGTGCAGACGCCCGGGGCCGCGCCCTCGCTGAACCTGCCGGGATCGGTCGCCGAGGCCAACTCCAACGCGCTGCCCGCCCGCTCGGCCACGGCCCCCGCCGAGCCCACGGCGCCCGCCGAGCCCACGGCGCCCGCCGAGCCCACGGCGCCCGCCGAGCCCACCGAGCCTGCCGCGTCCGCCGCCGCCCCGGCCCCTGCCGACCCGCTGATCGCCGCTGCCGAGCAGACGATCCGGGACGCCGGTGTCCAGCCGTACACGGCCGCGCCGGCCCCGGCCCCCGCCGAGCCCGCCGACCCGCTGATCGCCGCCGCCGAGCAGACGATCCGGGACGCCGGTGTCCAGCCGTACACGGCCGCGCCGGCCCCGGCCCCCGCCGAGCCCACCGCGCCCGCCGGGACCCCCGCTCCGGCACCCGGGGCCGCGTCCGCACGGACGCCGGAGCCCGAGCCCGAGTCCGAGTCCGAGTCCGAGTCCGAGCCCGAGCCCGAGCCCGAGTCCGAGTCCGAGATCACCATGCAGGTCCGGATGCCGGTGGCACCGGTGGTGGCCGAGACCGCCGATCCGTACGCGATCGGGCCCGACCGGCACGAGCGCCCGGCCGACCCCGACCCCGCCCGGCAGGCCGCCCCGGCTCCCCAGGAGCCGGACGCCGCGCCGAGGCCGCACGAGACCCCGGCCCCCGCGGAGCCGCTGCCCGCCCAGGACCCGGTCCCCGCCCCGGCGGTGGACGCCTTCCCCGGCCCCCGGCAGCCACTGGCCGAACGGATCACCGACAAGGGGCTGCCCAAGCGCACCCCCAAGATCGTCCAGCCCGCCGCGGCCCCCACCACCGAGCGCAAGGGCAGCATCGACAAGGAGGCCCTGCGCCGCAGACTCGGCGGCTTCCACCAGGGGGCCAAGGACGGCCGGCGCGATGTCGAGGCGGAGATCGCCGAGAGCACCGGCAAGCACACCGTGGCGGACCACCACGGCGAACGCACCGTACAGACCGAGCTACCTGAGCCGGCCGGCCGCACGGGCGGCCGGACCGATGAGACGGGGGACACAGTCGAGGAGGCACGCAGTTGACTGCGCCCAGCACATTCGGGCTGAGTACCGAGGCCCGGAACCTTCACTGGTTGCTGAGCAATCTCGTGGAGGAGGTGCCAGGGGTCCACTCGGTCACCGTCGTCTCGTCCGACGGGCTCATGCTGCTCTCCTCCGACCCCGGCCATCTCACCACCACCCCGGTCACCGGCCGGCAGGACGGCCCCAAGGGCTCCAGTGCCGACCTCGCCACCATCGTCTCGGGCATCGGCTCCCTCACCATGGGAGCCGCGAAGCTGATGGACGGCGGCGGCGTCAAGCAGACGATGGTCGCCATGGACGAGGGCAGCGTCTTCGTCATGTCGATCAGCGACGGCTCCCTGCTCGGCGTGCACGCCACCCCCGACTGCGACATGAGCGTCATCGCGTACCACATGGCGCTCTTCGTCGGCCGTGCCGGACACGTCCTCACCCCCGAACTCCGCAGTGAACTGCGCAAATCGATGGAGAGCACCCAGTGACGCCCGCTGCTGAACCCGCCCGCAGGCTCCCCGTCCGCGGGTCCGACAAGAAGCCCGCACGGGTCCGCCCGTACTCCCTCACCGGGGGCCGCACCCGCTTCGGCCACGTCCTGCTCGTCGAGACGTTCGTCGCCGCGCTGGAGGCCCCCGAGGAGCGCCGCGAGCTCACCAACGGCAATCTCGCCTCGCGCGTCATGCCCGAGCTCCAGGCCATCGTCGAACTCTGCCGCCGGATGCGTACGGTCGCGGAGATCTCGGCCCTCCTGAAGATGCCGCTCGGTGTGGTCCGGGTGCTGCTCAGCGACCTGGCCGACCAGGGAAAGATCCGCGTGTACGGAACCGGTCACGGCACCGGCCAGCCCGACCGCGCACTGCTCGAAAGGGTGCTCAATGGACTCCGCCGTCTCTGAGTCGCCGCTCTTCGCCCCGCGACAGCCGGGGCCCAGGGACCAGGCCGACGAATCGATCCAGGCCTGGCAGCTCGACCACACCAGGGCGCCCATCGCCACCAAGATCGTGGTCGCGGGCGGTTTCGGGGTGGGCAAGACGACGTTCGTCGGCTCGGTCTCCGAGATCACCCCGCTGAAGACCGAAGCGCTGATGACCCAGGCCAGCGAGGAGACCGACGACCTCTCCGCGACGCCCGACAAGGTCACCACGACCGTCGCGATGGACTTCGGCCGGCTCACGCTCGACGACGACCTCGTCCTGTACGTGTTCGGCACACCCGGCCAGCAGCGCTTCTGGTTCATGTGGGACGACCTGGTGCGCGGGGCGATCGGCGCGGTCGTGCTCGCGGACACCCGGCGGCTCGCCGACTGCTTTCCCGCGCTCGACTACTTCGAGAGCTGCGGGCTGCCGTACATCGTGGCGGTCAACCACTTCGAGGGCACGCCCGGTTACGAGGCGGAGGACGTCAGGGAGGCCCTGACCGTACCCCCGCACGTACCTGTTGTGATCATGGACGCGCGCAACAGGATCACGGTCGTCGAGTCGCTGCTGGCCCTGGTGGGCCACGCGCTCGACGCCACCCCGGCGTAGAGCCCCCGGCGCAAGCCGGAAACACCTAACGGAGAAACCGCGATGCGGAAGATACTCATAGTCGGAGCCGGTCAGTCCGGACTCCAGCTGGCCCTCGGCCTCCAGTCCAAAGGGTACGAAGTCACCCTGATGTCCAACCGCACGGCCGACGAGATCCGGGCCGGCCGGGTCATGTCGACCCAGTGCATGTTCCACACCGCGCTCCAGCACGAGCGCGACTACCAGCTCAACTTCTGGGAGTCGCAGGCCCCGAAGATCCAGGGCCTGGGCGTCTCGGTCGCCGCCCCCGACTCCTCGCGGGCCGTCGACTGGGTCGGAAAGCTCGACGGCTTCGCCCAGTCCGTCGACCAGCGCGTGAAGATGGCCGGCTGGATGGACACCTTCGCCCAGCGCGGCGGTCAGCTCGTCATCCACGGTGCGGCCGTCTCCGACCTGGACTACTTCTCCCGCACCTACGACCTGGTGATGGTCTCCGCGGGGAAGGGCGAACTGGTCTCCATGTTCGGCCGGGACGCGTCCCGTTCGCCGTTCGACGCCCCGCAGCGCGCGCTGGCCGTCGCGTATGTGCACGGCATGGGCGTGCGCCCGGAGCACCCGGACTACGACGCAGTCCGCTGCAACCTGGTCCCCGGTGTCGGCGAGCTGTTCGTGATGCCGACCCTGACCCTCTCCGGCCGTGCGGACATCCTGTTCTGGGAGGGCGTCCCCGGCGGTCCGCTGGACGTCTTCCAGGGCATCAAGGACCCCTCCGAGCACCTCGCCAAGACGCTGGAGCTCATGGAGAAGTTCACCCCTTGGGAGTATGCGCGCGCCACCAAGGTCGAACTGACCGATGCCAACGGCACGCTGGCGGGCCGTTACGCCCCGACCGTCCGCAAGCCGATCGGCCGGCTGCCCGGCGGCGGCCTGGTCCTGGGCGTGGCCGACGTGGTCGTCGCCAACGACCCGATCACCGGGCAGGGCTCGAACTCCGCCTCCAAGTGCGCGAATGCCTACCTGGACTCGATCATCGAGCACGGCGACCGCGAGTTCGACGCGGAGTGGATGCAGTCCACGTTCGACCGCTACTGGGACACCGCGCAGCACGTCACGAAGTGGACCAACGCGATGCTCGGCGTACCGCCGGAGCACGTGCTGAACCTGATCGGCGCCGCCGGTCAGTTCCAGCCGGTCGCCGACCGCTTCGCCAACGGGTTCAACAACCCGGCGGACTTCGACAACTTCTTCTTCGAGCCGGAGAAGACGAACGCGTACCTCGCCGAGGTCGCCGGGGCCTGACCCCGTACACCCGGAGGCCGGGCCGACGGTCGACCCTCCGGTCGGCGCGACGGCCCGGCCTCCGCGTGAGCGGCGCGGGGGCTACGCGTCCGGCGGTGCCGCGTCCGCGCTGTAGCCGGTGTCCGCGCCGTCCGAGGCACCCTCGGGCAGCTCCGGCGGGGTGTACGTGGTCAGCGGCGTGCCCCCCGGATCGGGGCGCACCGCGCCCAGCAGCGGATTCGACGCGACCGGCGACACCTTCACCGAGGAGCCGGGCCGCGGTGCCTGCACCACCATGCCGTTGCCGATGTACAGCGCCACATGGGTCGCCTTGGGGAAGTAGACCACCAGGTCACCCGGGCGCAGCGAGGCGACGGACACCTTCGGCAGCCGGCGCCACTGCTCCTGCGAGGTCCGCGGGATGGCCCGGCCCGCGCTCGCCCAGGCCTGCGAGGTGAGCCCGGAGCAGTCGAAGGAGTCCGGGCCCTCGGCGCCCCAGACATACGGTTTGCCGATCTGGCCGACCGCGAACGCGACGGCCTCACCGCCCTGTTCGGTCGGCGGGCGGGTCGAGCTGAGCGCTCCCGAGGCGACCAGTTCGCCCTGGGCCTTGTCCGTGTCGCGCCGCTCCAGGGCGGCCAGTCCGGCGAGCTGTTCGGCGGAGAGTGCGGCGAGCAGCCCCTCGACCTCGTTCAGTTTCGTCCGTACGGTGTCGCGCTGCCGCTTCTTGCGCGCGGTCAGCGCCTGTTGTCTTTCGAGCGCCTCGCGGGACTTGACGGCCAGCCCGGCGGCGCGTTTCTCGGCGGCGGTCAGCCGGTTCACGGTCGCGGCCCGTCCGGCGGCGGCCCGCTCGATGACATGGCTCTGGTCCAGGGCGTGCACGGGGTCACGGGCCAGCAGGAGACGCAGATAGGCGGAGAATTCGGACTGCCCCTGGTACTGCTCACGGGCCAGTCGCCCCGCGTCCCCGCGGGCGCGGTCGAGGGCGGTCCGGGCCTTGCTCAGGTCGGCGTTCAGCTTCCTGGTCTCCGCGGTGCGCTTCTTCAGCTGCTCCTCGGTGGCGTTGTAGGCCTCGGTGGCTTCCTCGGCCCGCTGGTAGAGCCTCCGCAGTTCTGTCAGCAGCTCGGCGATGCTCCGGGTCTCCCCGGCGCCCCGGTCCGGGCCCGGACCGGCCTCCGCCCCGGCGTCGGCATCGGCCTGCGCCTCGGTGTCCACGTCGGCCTCCGCGTCGGTGTCCGCCTCCCTGCCGGACCCCGTCCCCGGATCGTCGGGAGAGGCGGGAGAGGTGGGAGAGGCGGGCGGGACGGGTGAGGAGGACGAGGCGATGGCGGGGGACGCCGTCACGACCGCGGCCAGCGCCGCCGCCGTGCAGACCGCGCGCAGGACCCTGCCGGACACGACACCACCTCCGTGGACGGATTCGGAGCTGTGAAGGGCTCCGGACGAGTGAGCGAATCTGATTCATCCGGTCACTCGGTGTCGGACGATGCAAGCACCGCGCGGCGTGGCGGCCGGCGGATCCCCCGGAAGGCGGTGCGGGGAATCCGCCGATGGCGGGTCAGGCCACCGTGAAGGCGTAGAAGGCCCGGTCCCGCTGGACGACGACGGTCCTTCCGGTGGTCAGGGTCCGGTACGGGGCGGTCACCGCGGCCCCCTTCGGATCCTGCACACCGATGTCCTGGAACTTCCACAGCCGTCGTCCGTCGGCCGCGGCGAACGCGGTGACCTGGGAGGCGTCGGCGGCGATCAGGGTCTTCTCACTGGAGCTGAGGGTGATCGCGGGGGCACTGCCACCGAGCGGCACCTCCGTCGAACGCCGCCACACGAGCCGGCCGGTCTCGCGCTGCACCGCACCGACCTCCTGGCTGCGGTTGGTGGTGTGGAGCAGCGGCCCGGCCACCACGGGCGTGCCGTAGACGGAACCCGTACCGCCGTTCAGCCGCCACAGCGGCTTGGCGGTGTCCGACTCGAACGCCTGGAGGTCCGCGCCGTCCGCGCCGTACAGCCGCCCGTCCTCGTCGCCCAGGATGCCCGCCGCCGGGGCGAGGGCGCCGTACTGCTTCACCCACAGCAGCTTGCCGGTCTTCTGGTCGAAGGAGCGGATGGAGCCCTTCCCCTTGGCGGCGCCGACCTCGGCGGGCGTGAGCGTCACCGCGTCCTGGCGTACCAGGAGGTCGGCGGAGCGTTCCGCGATCAGCCGGTAGACGGGGGTGCCCGGGGCCCGGCCGGCCGGGACGGCGGTGCGCCACAGCTCCTGGCGCCGCACGATGTCGTAGGCGAAGAAGTGGGCCTGGGCGACCTGCTTGTCCTTGCCCGGCTTCTTGCCCTTCTTCGGCTTGGGGGCCTTCACGGTGACCGTGGTGGAGCCGGTGAACCAGATGACGGATCCGGACTGCCCGGTGATCGTGCCCATCCTCAGGTTCGGCAGGCCCGTGAACTGGTCCGCGTACCGCAGCCGGTGCTTGACCGCACCGTCCTTGGGCGACAGCCAGAGAAACTCGGTCGGGCTCGCCACGAAGCAGAGGTCCGCACCCGCCGCCAGGGCGGCCTGCCCCTTGGCGGCGTCCGCGCGCTGCCAGACCCGCTTCCCGGTGCGCAGGTCGACGGCGCTCGCCTGGCTCTCGCTCGTCAGCACCAGCAGCTTGTCCCGCCACACGGCGGTCGTGAGCGGTGACGACTCGGAGGCCGGGTGCGCATACGTCCACCGCGGCTCCGGGGCCTGCCCCGGGAGGGTGCGGCGACGGTCCGGGGCGGGCTTGCCGTCGTCGGCCGCCGCGCTGTCGTCGGACCCCAGGAGGCCCACGGCGCCCCCGCCGACGATCAGTCCGCCGGCCGCGGCGGCGGCGGTGATGAGCAGGGCCCGGCGGCTCGCGGTGGGGGAGGGGGCCGGAGCCGGGGGCGGCAGCGGGAGCGACACCATCGGTGTGGCGGCGGGCGCGGTGGCCCCCGGAAGGGCGGCCGGGGCATAGGGAGCGGGGCCGCCCGGGGCGTGCTGGTAGGGCGTGCCGGGGGCGGGGGCCTCGGGGGACAAGGGGGACGAAGCGGACGAAGGGGATGAGGGGGGCGTGGGCGGCACCGGGCCACCGGACGGCTGCGGAGCGGCCGGAAGCGCGGCGGGGGCCACCGGGGCGGCGGCCGAGGACGCGGTCAGCTCGCGGGGGACGGCGAGCTGGGTCGTCGGGTGGTCGGTCCGCGCGGCGCCCGGCACCGTACCGAGGTAGTGGGTGGTCCCCCCGCTCTCCTTCCCGGCCCCGGGGGCGGCGGCAGGCGCACCGGCGGCCGCGACCGCGTCCTCGGGGGTGCCGGCCGGCCCGCCGCCGGGCGCGCGTGCCGCCATGCCGACGGGGGCGTCCTGGGGCTCGTCCGCGTCCGCCGCCGCGTCGAGCGGCGTCTCCAGCGCCCGGACCCGCGCCTCCTGGTCCGCCACGGCCGCCGCCAGCCGCTCGGGGAGCCAGCCGCCCCTGGCGAGCCCGGCCGCACCCTCCAGCGCCAGCTCCGCGGCGACCGCACCGGCGTCCGGCCGCAGGGCGGGGTCCTTCGCGAGGCAGCCGGCGATCAGTTCCCGCAACGCGTCGGGTACGGAGTCCAGTTCGGGTTCCGCGTGCGCGATCCGGCCGGCCGCCTCCTCGGGCGGGCCGTCGGTGAAGGGGGTCGTGCCGGTGGCCGCGTACGCCAGCAGCAGCCCCAGGACGAAGAGGTCGGAGGGTGCGCCCGCCTCCACGCCCTCGACCTGTTCGGGCGTGAGATACCCCAGCCGGACCGAGAGCTGCTCGCCCCTCGCCTCGGCGGAGGCCGCCGCCCCCAGCGGGCCGAACGCGGTGAGCCGGGGTCCGTCCTCGGCCAGCAGCACCGTTTCGGGTGCGAGCCCCTGGAGCACGGCCCCGGTGGCGTGCACCCGGGAGAGGATCTCGGCGATGCCCGCGCCCAGTATCCGCACCGCGCGTTCGGGCAGCGGTCCGCCGAGGCCGATCGCGTCGGCGAGCGTCAGTGCGGGGACGTAACCCGCCGCCGTCCACAGGGCGTTGGGCGCCTCGGTCGTCGTGCCGGAGTCGTCGTCCGGGGTCACCCGGGTGTCCAGCGGCGGCGTCACCCAGCCGCCCGCCAGACGTTCGGCCGTCCGAGCCTCCGACTGGAAACGGCGCCGGAACGCCGGGACCGCGGCGAGTGCGGGCCGCGCCGCGGTGATCACGACCGGCTCGCCGTCAGCACTCTCCCGGGCCAGGTACTGCACGGCGGCGGCACCCTCGCGGAAACGGGCCAGCACGGTGTACCGGCCCAAATGGCGTGGATCGTCCTGACGCAGCGCCTCCATGGCGCACCCCCCTCGTGACCGTCCCTCGGCACCTGACCGTCGATCTTAGGGCCTGCCCCGCGCCGGACCGCCCGCGCCGCTCAGCCGCCGCTGGAGGGCTTCGTCCAGGGCCACTTGGGAGTGCGGGACCCGCGGCCCTCGGGGGCGTACTCGTACACCCAGCCGCGCTGGATGCCGAGCCGTTTCGAGTACCCGGCCGGGACCCGCCGGTAGGCGTACACGGTGGGCGGCCCGCCGTCGGCGTCCGGTACCGGGACCTCGTACCACTTGGGGGGATGGCCGGTCGGGCCCAGGAGGACGGGCAGCACCCTGCCGTCCAGGGGGCCGCCGGTGAAGGGGGTGTTCTCGCTTCTCACCCGCTCAGTCTGACGCAGCGGGCCCCGGGAGCAGGTGCGCCGCCTCGTCGACGACCGGGATCACCAGCCCCGCCAGCCGTCCGGCCGGTCCCCCGGCGGTCTCCAGGGCCAGGAGTTCGGCCATCGCGGACGCGGTCTCCCGGTCTGTCGCCGCGGTCGCCGCGAGCAGCGCGATCAGATGGTCGACCAGCCAGCCGCGCAGTTCGGCCGCCGGGGGCTGCTTCTCCTCGTCGAGCCAGATCAGGGAAGCGGCCTCGACGGCGGCGATCCAGGTGCGCACCATCATCCGCAGCCGGGGCCCCGCGGGACGCTGACCGGGTCCCTCGCCCCGGCCGAGGTGCAGCAGGATCTGCTCGGCCGCCGCCCGTCGTACGCCGTCGACGATCGCCGTCGTACGGGAGGTCTCGGCGACGCTGCCGCCCCGGAGCAGGGCGCTGAAACCCGCGTCGTGCTCGTCGACGAAGCCGAGATAGCGGTCCAGGACCCTGCTCACCCGCTCGGTGGGCGGGCCCACCGCGGGTTCCGTGAAGCAGAGCTTCAGCTCGTCCGCGGCGGACCGGAGCGCCGCTTCGTACAACTGCTGGCGCCCGCCGGGGAAGTAGCGGTAGACGAGCGGCCGGGAGACACCGGCGACCGCGGCCACCTCGTCCAGCGAGACCTCGTCGGGTGCCCGGTGCGCGAAGAGGCTGAGCGCCGCGCCGAGGAGCTGGGTGCGGCGCTCCTCGACGCTGAGCCTGCGGTACGCACGGGGCGGCGGGGCCGCGGCGGTGGAGGTCATGGCCCGAAGCCTAACGGCCCGGTCCCGGCCGGGACGGGGGCTCAAGCCAGCAGGCCGGAGCGCTTCCACAGGCGGCGGCCGACCCCGTTCAGGACGCCGATGTCGTCGAAGAAGTCCGTCAGCCGCTTCGCGCCCGACTGCATGACCTCCGTGCGGTGGCCGCTCGCCTTCACCTGGGCGACGGCCTCCCGGCGGTCCAGGCCGACGTTGTCGTACACCTGCGGGTTGATGAAGCAGATGGAGAAGACCCGGGCGGCCTCCCCGCAGCTGACCCGGGTGAGTTCGCGTTCCCAGCGCGGGGCGGTCACCATCTGGCGGCGCAGCTCCTCGCGGGCGTACCGGACATGCCGGGCCTCCTCGACCACATGGATACGGGTCACACCGCGCACCAGGGTCTGGACCCGCTCGTCCGGGAAGGTCAGCCGCTGCATCCAGTCGAGGATCTCCTCGCCGAGCAGGGTCGCGGCGAACGAACCGGGCGTGGTGGACACCGTCTTCAGGACCCGCGCCAGATTGTGGTAGACCCGGGGAACGGGGTAGGCGGGCGCGCCGCCCCAGTCGATCATGCGGCCGAACATGATGGAGTGCCGGCACTCGTCCGCGATCTCGGTGAGCGCGTAACGGACATGATTGCTGGTCACCGGCTTGTCATAGACGTGCCGGACCAGCAGCTGCATGAGGATGATCTCGAACCAGATGCCGAGCGAGGAGAGCGCGGCCGCCTCGTGCCGGGCCAGGTCCATCCGCTGCTCCTCGGACATCCTGTCCCACAGCGGGGTGTCGTAGAGCGAGACCAGCTCCGGTGGCCAGAACCACTTGCCCTCCTCGACGGCGGAGTCCCAGTCGAGTTCGGTCTCGGGGTCGAAGGAGTGCTTGGCGGAGGATTCGAGCAGCCGCACGGCTGTCTGCTCGCGGTCGCGGAGCGGGCCCAGCGCGTCGCGGAGCACCCGCGCCTCGCGGTCGGTCAGGGTCGTCATGGCGGGGGCACCTCACAGATGGGTTACCGGCGGTCACCTCTTATGAGACTGCCTGTCAGCAAGGCAGTCAATCCCTTGCGCACGACTTGTTGACCCGGCGTCTACCAACGTGTGAACCTGCCGGGGGAACAGTCGGTCAACGTACCCCCGGGGTAGCCAACTGACGCCGGAGCCACGGAACTTATCGAGTCAAGCGAGGCGAAGGAGCCGTCCGTGTCGACACACGACCTCTACACCACCGCCCCCGAAGAGCCGCTGTGGCAGGTCCCCGCCACGGGGGCCGCCCGGTTCAGCTGGGACTACGACGACGGCCGTGAGCGCCTTCTCGCCCTCTACCAGAAGGGCAAGGACAAGCAGTGGGACGGCAACAAGCGGATCGACTGGTCCCAGGAGGTCGACCCCGCCGACCCGCTGGGCACTCCGGACGAGGCCCTCACGCTGTACGGCACCCCGCACTGGGCGAAGATGACCGACCGGGACCGCGGTGAGCTGCGCAAGCACTACACCTCCTGGCAGTTCAGCCAGTTCCTGCACGGCGAGCAGGGCGCCATGATCTGCGCGGCGCGGATCGTGGAGTCCGTACCCGACCTGGACGCCAAGTTCTACTCCGCCACCCAGACCATGGACGAGGCCCGGCACGCGGAGATATACGGCCGGTTCCTGCACGAGAAGATCGGGATGCTCTACCCGGTCAACCACAGCCTCCAGGGTCTGCTCGGCGACACCCTGCGCGACTCCCGCTGGGACATGCCCTATCTCGGCATGCAGGTCCTGATAGAGGGTCTGGCCCTCGCCGCGTTCGGGATGATCCGCGACACCACGACCAAGCCGCTGCCCAAGCAGATCCTCGCGTACGTCATGCAGGACGAGGCCCGGCACGTCGCCTTCGGGCGGATGGCGCTGCGCGACTACTACACGCAGCTGAGCGACGCCGAACTGCGCGAGCGCGAGGAGTTCGTCATCGAGGGCTGCTACCTCATGCGCGACCGGCTCAGCGGCGTCGAGGTCCTGGAGAACTTCGGTATCGCCAAGCAGGAGGCCAAGGATCTCTCCGAGCACTCCGAGTACCTCCAGCTCTTCCGCAAACTGCTGTTCAGCCGGATAGTCCCGTGCGTCAAGGACATCGGACTGTGGGGTCCCGGGCTTCAGAAGGCCTACGTCGACATGGGCGTCCTCGAACTCGGCGACTCCAGCCTGGACCTCCTCATGGCCCAGGACGAGGAGATGGCCGAGCAGTTGGACCGGGACCGCTTCGCCGTGGAGGAGCGGGCCAGGGTGGCCGAGGTCGCGGACGCGATAGCGCAGGGCGGCGTCCTGTCGGGAGCCTCGGGCGACTGAGCCGGGGAACGCGGCCACCTCCGCCGTCCGCTCCGGCGGCGCCCGGGTGGCCGCCACGGGCTCGGCGGGGTCGGCGGTCTCGGCAGGGTGGGCAGGTTCGGCAGGGTCGGCGGGTTCGGCGGTCTCGGCAGGGTGGGCAGGGTGGGCAGGGTCGGCGGGGTCGCAGATCTGGACAAAGCCGGTGTGCTTTCCGGGATTCCGCAGGGTTTCTCCGCCGGTTTCTCCGCCGGTTCCTCGGCTGATTCGTCCGCCGGTTCCTCTCGACCTGATACCGATCAGGTACCTGTCGAAATTTCGTTCGCAAACGTGACGTAACTTGAACGCATGACCACGCCGCCTCAGCCGCCGCAGGGCCCGTACGGGCCGCCCCAGCCTCAGCAGAATCCGTACGGCCAGCCCGCCGCCCCGGGGCCCTACCCGCAACAGCAGCAGCCCTACGGCTACCCGCAGGCGCCCCCGCCCCAGCCCCAGCAGGGCGGTTGGGGCCAGCCGGGCATACCCGGCGGTCAGCCCCCGATGCCCGGTCAGCCCCAGATGGGCGGATGGCCGCCGCAGGGTCCGCAGCCGCCGCGCAAGAAGCGCACGGGCCTGATCGTCGGGATCGTGGCCGGCGCGGTCGTGGCCGCCGGCGGGGTCGCCTTCGGTGTCTCCCAGCTGGCCGACAAGGGCGCCGACGCCGTGTTCCCGGAGGCCGAGTACCGGCTCGTCGTGTCCAAGAAGCTGCTGGACGACGAATTCACCCTGGCCAACGACATGTCGAAGACCGAGGGCAAGGAGATCGAGGACACCCCCGACCCCAGCGTCCGGGACGGCAAGGCGGTCATCGCGCAGTACTCCGCCGACGGCGGCAGCGCCCTGGTGCTCTCCGGGATGTACGGGCGGCTCGCCAGCCCCGACTTCATGCGCGGCAAGATCATGGAGGGGGCGGCGGAGGCGGACGGCGCGACTCTCGTCGTACCCGCGAAGAAGGTCACCCCCGAGGGGTACGACACCACCATCGAGTGCCAGGTCGTGCAGTCGAAGGAGAGCGGCGGCATCGCCAACATCCCGATGTGCGCCTGGGGCGACGACAACACCGCGGCGATGGTCGCGGTGATCCGGCCCGAGAACGTGCTGAAGGACGCCAAGTCCATCGACCTGAAGCAGGCCGCCGAGGAGACCGCCAAGGTCCGCGACGAGACACGCAAGCCGCTCGGCTGATCGACGGGGCCCGAGGGTCCGCGGCTGGTGAGTTCCCGGGTCCGCGGTCCGTGGCTGAGCGAGGCCGTGGATGGGGTCCGGGGGTCGCGGCCTGCGGCCGGGTGCCCGGGGGCGCCGGGTGGCGGGGCGTGCCGTGGGTGCCTCCCCGTGGCTCATGGCCGCGCGGGCGGAAGGACGGCCTCCATCGCGCGGGCCGCGCCCAGCAGTTCCGTGTCCGCGCCCCGGTCCGCCACCAGCTGGAGACCCACCGGGCAGCCGTCCGGGGTGAACCCGGCGGGCAGGCTCGCCGCCGGATGGCCACTCAGGTTGAACGCCCAGGTCAGTGCCGTGGAGTAGAGCTCACCCGGCCCCTCGTGCCCGTGCGGCCGGTTCGGGGTGGCCGGGGTCAGCAGCAACGGCGCACGGGCGAAGTGCGCGGCCAGCCTGCGGTCGTTCTCGCGCCGGACGGCCAGGGCGCCGTCCCGGTCCGGCCCGCCGCCGCGTATCGCGATCCACGCCGACGCGGGGTCGAGCAGCGCGCAGCCCCCGTCCAGCAGAGTGACGGCCCCGGCCGCGGCCAGCCGCTCCACCGCACCCCGCACCACCGCCTCGACCTCCGGGTCCACGTCCGCGTACCCGAGGTCCGGGCTGTACACGGCGGGCAGCGGCAGCGCGGGGACCACGGACGGCGCGCCGTCGTCGAGCACATGGCGCAGATACCGCTCCGCCCCGGCCGCCGACCGGGCGAGCACACCCGCCGCCGCCAGCCCGGAACGGTCGGGCGAGGGGAGCAGCCCGTTCGTCGTCTTCAGCCCGAAGACCCCGCACCAGGCCGCCGGGATGCGCACCGACCCCGCCCCGTCGCTGCCCGTCGCCAGCTCCACCAGGTCCGCCGCGACAGCGACCGCCGAACCGGCCGAGGATCCGCCCGGGGTGCGGTCGGCCCGCCATGGGTTGACCGTGCGTCCGTACCGGCCCTGCCCCCAGGTCTGCCAGACCGTGCCGGGGCCCGGCACGGAGGTCGAGCCGACCGGGACACCGCCCGCCGCGATCAGCCGGCGCGCCGCGTACGAGCGGACACCGGCCGGTCCCTTCACCGCGAACGGCAGCCCGGCCAGGGGGAGCCGGCGGGCCTCCGGTTCACGGGCGAGCGCCTCCTCGTGCCAGACCTCGGTGAACGCGCACAGGCGCGGGTCCAGCCGGTCGATCCGCTCCAGCGCCCGCGCCACCGCCGATACATGAGTCATGGGGCGAGTGTCCCGGGCCGCCGGTCCGGCCGTCGAGCGCCGTTCGCCCCGGCGGCCCGGCCCGGCCCGCCCCTCCCCGGCTGCTCGCCCGCCCGCCCGCCCGCTCGACCGATCGCCCGCCCGCCTCCTCACCCGTCGAGTGCCGCCTCCATCACGGCCCGCGCGATGGGCGCCGCGCTGCCGCCGCCGCTGATGTCCGCCCGGTCGGCGGAGGCGTCCTCGACGACCACCGCGACCGCGACCGCCGGACGTCCCGAGTCCGGAGCCTGCGCCCAGGAGATGAACCAGGCGTACGGCGTACCGGAGTTGTCGATGCCGTGCTGCGCGGTGCCGGTCTTGCCGCCGACCCGTACCCCGTCGATGGCCGCGTTCGACCCGGTGCCGTTCTCCACCACGTCGACCATCATCCGCTGGAGCTGCACGGCCGTGGACGGGTTCATGGCCTGGTGGTACGAGCGTGAGCCCTGCTGCCGGACGGTGTCGCCGTCATGGGTGGTCGTACGGTCCACGAGATGCGGATACCTCAGATCGCCGCCGTTCGCCACGGCCGAGGCGACCATCACCATCTGGAGCGGGGTCGCGGTCGTGTCGAACTGTCCGATCGAGGACAGCGCCAGCTGGTCCTCGCTCATGTCCGTGTCGAAGTTGCTCTTCGCGACCCCGGACGGGATCCGCAGGCCGTCGTCGTTGAAGCCGAACTTCTCCACCGCCTTCACCATCCCGTCGAGCCCCACCTCGACACCGAGGTGCGCCATGACGGTGTTGCAGGAGACCCGGATCGCCTCGGCCAGCGACGCCTCGTCGCAGCCGCTCGCCTCGTTGGGCAGGGTGGTCGTGGTGCCGGGCAGGACGTACGGCGACGGGGTGTCCGTGGCGGCGTCCGGGTCGGTCACCACCCGGGCGTCCAGCGCCGCCGCGGCTGTCACGATCTTGAACGCGGAGCCCGGCGGATAGGTCTGCCGGATGGCCCGGTTGAGCATCGGCCGGCTCGTGGCGGCGTTCAGCCGCGCCCAGGCGTCGGTCACCTCGGGCCCGGTGCCCGACAGCCGCTCGGGGTCGTACGAAGGCGTCGAGACCAGCGCCAGGATGCGGCCGGTCGAGGGCTCGACGGCGGCGACGGCCCCCCGGCGGCCGCTCAGCCCCTCGTACGCGGCGCGCTGCATCGAGTCCTTGATGGTGGTGACGACATCGCCGCCCGGCTGCCGGCTGCGGGTGATCTCGTTCCACAGGGGGAGCGGGGCCAGCAGCGAGTCGGTGCCGGACAGAATCCCGTCCTCGGCGTTCTCCAGGAGGGTGGTGCCGTACGTCTGCGAGGCGTAACCGGTGACGGGCGCGTACAGGGGGCCGTGCGAATAGGTGCGTTCGTACGCGAGCTGTTCGCCGGTGTCCTCGGAGCCGGTGACGGCCCGCGCGCCGACCAGGATGTTGCCGCGCGGCTGGTCGTAACGGTCGATGGTGTTGCGGCGGTTGGCGGAGTTGTCGTTGAGTTCGTCGGCCTCGAAGACCTGGACCCGGGCGGCGTTGAGCAGGAGTGCCACGAGCAGCAGCAGACAGAAGGCGGCGGCCCGGCGGATGTAGCGGATCACCGTTCGTCCTCCAGGATCGGGGCGATGACACCGGTCTCGGCCTGACCGGGGCGGGGTCTGCGGGCCAGATCGCTGACCCGGATCAGCAGCGCGACGATGATCCAGTTGGTGACGACGGACGAACCGCCCTGGGCGAGGAACGGCATGGCCATGCCGGTCAGCGGGATCAGCCCCATCACGCCGCCCGCGATCACGAAGACCTGGAGGGCCAGGATCGAGGCGAGCCCGATGGAGAGCAGCCGCCCGAACGGGTCGCGCAGCGCGAGTCCGGCCCGGTAGCCCCGGGCGACGAGCAGGGTGTACAGCAGGAAGACGGCGGTCAGCCCGGTCAGGCCCAGCTCCTCGCCCGCGGTCGCCAGGATGAAGTCGGACTTGGCGGCGAAGCCGATCAGGATGGAGTGGCCGAGCCCCAGACCGGTACCGAGCATGCCGCCCGCCGCGAAGGCGAACAGCGACTGGGCGAGCTGGTTGGGCCCCTGGCCGGCGTCGATCGAGGCGAAGGGGTCGAGCCAGTCCTGCACCCGGCTGTGCACATGCGGTTCGAAGGAGCCGACGACGAAGGCGCCGACCGCGGCGAGCAGCAGTCCGACGGCGATCCAGCCGGTACGGCCGGTCGCCACGTACAGCATGATGACGAAGAGTCCGAAGAAGAGCAGCGAGGTGCCCAGATCGCGCTCCAGGACCAGCACCCCGACGCTGAGCAGCCAGATCGCCACGATGGGGCCGAGCACCCGGCCGGTGGGCAGCTGGAGCTTCCAGATCCTGCGGCCGGTGTACGCCAGCGCGTTGCGGTTCGCGGCGAGGTAGGCGGCGAAGAACACCGCGAGCAGGATCTTGGCGAACTCGCCCGGCTGGAAGGAGAGTCCGCCGACCCTGATCCAGATCTTGGCCCCGTTCACGGCGGGGAAGAAGATCGGCACGATCATGAGCACCAGTGCGGTGGCGACCGAGAGGTACGCGTAGCGCTGGAGCACCCGGTGGTCGCGCAGGAGGACCACGACGGCGATGAACAGCGCGACTCCGAGCGTGGACCAGATCAGCTGCGTCGGCGCCGCCTGGTCCCTGGGGGTCTCCAGGTCGAGCCGGTAGATCAGCACCAGGCCCAGACCGTTGAGCAGGACGGCGATCGGCAGCACCAGCGGATCGGCGTACGGGGCACGTAAGCGGACCGCGAGATGGGCCAGCAGCGAGAGCAGGCCGAGCCCGGCGCCGTACCCGGCGACATCGGGAGGCACCGCGCCGTTCCTGGCGAGACCCACGGCGGCGTAGCCGAAGACGGAGATGAGGACGGCCCCGACGAGGAGCGAGAGCTCCACCCCGCGCCGCTTGGGCAGGCGTAGTTCGGGCGGGGGAGCGTCCGCCGTCGTTGCGGTCATGCCACGCAACGTAGCAAGAGGTGTGCGGTATTTCCCTTATGCGGTGAACTTCGAGAACGCGGCCCGGGGGAGCGGGGGAGCGGGGGACGGGGCCCGGGGACAGGCGGCCGGGGCAGGGGGCGGAGGTGCGTAGGGACGGGAGGGGCGTAGGGGCAGAGGTGGAGGCGGAGGCGGAGGTGGGGAGCGGCGGAGGGGGGAAGCGGCGCGCGGCGGGTGCCGGGGCCGGCCGTGTCCGTCCTAGGGCCGGCGCCCGTCGGGTCCCGGGGCCGGGCCGGTGGCTTCCGGTTCCGGCTCCTCGTCGGACGGCACGTACTCCGGCAGCGTCAGCCGCGCCACCGCCCCGCCGTCCTCCGCGTTGCCGAAGACCAGTTCCGCGCCGATGACCCGTGCCTGGCCCACGGCGATGGTGAGCCCGAGCCCGTGGCCCTTCCCGCCGCCGTCGGTCCGGAACCGCTGAGGCCCGGTCTCCAGCAGATACGCGGGGAACCCGGCGCCGTGGTCCCGTACGGTCACCACCGGCCCTTCGACGGTCACGACCACCGGCGGGCCGCCGTGCCGGTGCGCGTTGGTGACCAGATTGCCGATCACCCGCTCCAGCCGCCGCCGGTCCGTCTCGACCCGGGCCGCGCCGGTGATCCTGACCGTGGTGTCCGTGCCGGACGTCCGCACCACTCGTTCCACGACCGGCGCCAGCTCGTGGACCGCGGGATCGGTCTGCTCGGTCCGGGCGTCGAGCCGGGAGATCTCCAGCAGGTCCTCGGTCAGCGCCCGCATCGCCCGGACCCGGTCCTGGACCAGTTCGGCCGGGCGGCCGGGCGGCAGCAGTTCGGCGGCGGCCGACAGCCCGGTCAGCGGGGTGCGCAGCTCGTGCGCCACATCGGCGGTGAACCGCTGCTCGGTCTGCAGCTTGCGCTGGAGCGTGGAGGCCATGGTGTCCAGCGCCCCGGCGACGATCGCCACTTCGTCCTGGGCGCGCGCCGGGCGTGCGGTACGGGGATCGCCGACCCTTGCGTCGAGGTCGCCCGCGCTGATCCGGCGGGCAACCCGGGCGCTCTGGTGCAGCCGCCGGGTGACCCGGCCGACGGCGAACAGGCCGACCAGCAGGGTGGCGGCGATGGCCAGCAGCGAGGAGCCGACGATCGCCCGGTCGAGGCCGCTGATCGTGCGTGCGCCCTGGCTGTAGTCGATCCAGGTGGCCAGGGCCCGGCCGTCCGCCGGACCCGCTGCCCACATGGCCGGGGTGCCCGTGTCGTCGGTGACCAGCGTGCCCCGCTCGCCTCCCATGGCCAGGGCGCGCAGCGAGGCGGGCAGGCCGGCCGGATCGATCCCGGAGCCCCGGGGGAGCGGCTCGCCGGCCTCGTACGCCCTGGTGACCTCCTCCAGCCGGTCCAGGGCCTTCTCGCGGGCGTGGCCGACCGTCTGACGGGTCACCGCCGTGTGCACGAGGACACCGAGCAGCGCGGCGAGCGTGCAGCACATCACGGTGAGGAAGACCGCGGACTTCCAGGTCAGGGTCGCGGTCCAGGCGGGGGCGCGAACTCTGCGCCGTCTCATCGCTGCCCCGTCGCGATACCGGGCGCGGAGGCGGACGGAGAAGCCGACGGGAAAGCCGACGGAGAATCCGACGGGGAAGCGGCCGAGGGCGCGGGCGGGGCGGCCGACGGAGAAGCGGAAGGGGCGGCGGAAGGGAGGACGGCGGACGGGGAGGCCGGGATCCGCCGCCGCGGCATGCGCAGGATCTCGTCCCGGGCGGGCAGCATGGCCTGCTGCCGCTCGTCCCAGGTCCAGGCCGTGCGGTACTCGTACCCGGTGATCGCCGAGGGCGCCCGCATGATCAGGTCCCGGCCCGCGATCTGCACGCTGATCACCGCGTCCGAGGTGGACATGATCCGGGTCAGCCCGCCGCGGTCGGGCATGTAGACCCGTACGGCGAGCTGACGGTCGGGCAGCGTGATGCCCAGCACCAGTTCGTCCCTGCCGTCACCGGTCAGATCGCGGAAGTACGGGGCGAGGACGGGGCAGGTGCCGGACTTTCCGGGGCAGCCGGCCAACTGCGCGACGGTCTTCGCCGGGAGCTCGTCGGTACCGCTGTCCCGGTCGGGCCGGGCCTTCAGTCCGGCCCGCACCACGGCCACCGGGTCCAGCGCGCGCACATCGCCGCCGGGGACCCTGATGCCGGGGATACGGGCGGTCTCGCCCTCCCCGTAGTCGTACGGGGCGGCGGAGGCGGCGGGCAGCTCCGGCCAGAGCCGGGAGGGCTCGACCGCGGACGGCGTGCGCCCGGCGCTCACCAGTTCCCCGGCGGAGCCGCAGCCGGTGAGCAGCGCGAGCGCGGCGCCGACCGCCGCGGCGGCGCGGGCCGCCGCCGGAGCACGGCGCGTGCCCACGGGAGCTCGTTGCGGGCGCACGGCTCGGCCTCCTCTTCGACGACAGGGGCCTACACCCTAATCGGAAGCGAGCACGGAACGCCTGTTTAGTGATGCTATGGGGCGCTGTGGGGCTTTCTGCCCGGGCGGCCCGTTCCGGTGCTGCCCGGCGGACGTCAGCGCTGGTACGGGTTCTGTCCCGGCGGCGCGTACCCCGGCTGCTGCGGAGCCTGGCCGTACGGGTTGCCGTCCTGTCCGGCGTGCTGCTGGGCGAGCAGCGCGTCCGCCTGCTCCTTCGGGATCTGCTGCTCCCCGCCGCAGAAGGTGCACTGCGTCGCGTACTTCGTCGAGAACGGGAACAGCGGCACGAAGAACAGCGTGAACTTCGTGACGCGCTTGCGCAGGGTGTGCGCGGCCGGATTGCCGCACCAGCCGCACACCATCGTCATGATGGCCAGCTGGTACAGATAGCCCCGCGTACCGAAAATGATCATTCCGTGTTCCCTTTCCCCGTCTACCCGTGGAGCGCCCGCCGGCACAGGGCCAGCAGTTTTTCGTCCTCGTACGTGTCGTGGCTGCCGTACCCGCCGTCCATGGCGTTGTGGCGGCGTACGGAGGCGAGCTCGGCCCGCAGCACGTGCGCTGCCTGTGACCCTGCACCAGCGGGCCCCATCCGCGCCAGGGCTTCCGCCACCCGGACTCTGACGTGACGGTTCTTCTCCCAGGCGGCGAGGAGCACGGGAACGCTCTCCCCGGCCCGTCCCGACACCTCCCACAGGGCGATCGCGGCGTCCACCCGCAGCCACAGCTCGTCGTGCGCCAGGAGCGCGCGCAGCCGGGGCGCGACCACCGCCGCCCGCGGCCCGAGCCCGCCCAGCGCGGACGCCGCCGTACGCCGGTCGTGCACATGCTCCGCCCGTAGCCCCTCGATCAGCACCGGCAGCACGGCATCGGCGTCACCGGCGACCGCCCACAGCGCCTCGGCCGCCTCCGTGGCCGCCGCCGTCCCCGGCCGCCGGATCAGGGCCCGCAGCTCCGGTACGGCGCAGTGCGCCGCCGGTCCGAACGAGCCGAGCGCCCGCAGCGCCGCCGTACGCAGCCACTCGCCCCGGTACTCCGGCGCCCCGCGCAGCACCCGCAGCACCTCGGGCGCCGCCTCGCCCGCCCGCAGCCCGGTCAGCCCGGCCAGCAGTGGGCTCGCGCGGTCGTACGCCCCCTCGTCGAGGCTCACCTCCCCGAGCCTGCGCCGCAGCGCGTCCGCGAGCGGCGCGGCGGCGGCCCCGAGGTGGCCGATGGCGTACCCCACGTCGTGCGGCACCTCGGACCGCTCCAGCGCCGCCGCCAGGGCGGGCACGGCGCGGGCGTCGCCGAGCCGGGCCAGCGCCTTCACGGTGGGGCCGAGCCCGGGAGGCCCGCTGGCCCACGCCTTGACCCAGGCGCCGGGGTCGGCGGCCAGCCGGGCCGCCAGGGCGTCCGCGGCGGGGGCGGCCAGACCGAAGAGCTCCTCAAGGACGTGCGAGGCGGCGTCCGCCAGCCGGGGTTCCGGATCCGCGAGCTGGTCACCGATCAGCCGGACGAGACCGTCGTACGAGCCGCGCCAGGCCCGTATCAGCCCGCCGCTCATCCGTACGGCGTCGATGCGCTGCCAGCGGTCCGGGCTGCGCAGCTGGTCGGCGAGCAGGGCGGTCCGGTCGTCCACCCGGTCGTCGAGCCCGACGTGCAGGGTGCGCAGCAGGTCGGCGGCCCAGGGGGTGCTGCGCCCGGCGCTTTCCTCGGCGGACAGGGCGCGCAGTTGCCCCACCCTGGTCGGACCCGCGCTGTGCTCCGCCACGGGTGCGCCCGCGCCCGTCCCGGCGTCGGTGCCGGCCTCGGGGCCGGGTTCCGCTTCGGCGTCGGGCGCGGCCGCCACCGCGCCGTCGGCCTGCGGTGCCGTGCCGGCCTCCGGGTCGGGCGGGATGGCGGGTGCGAGACCGGCTCCGGTCGCGGAGGCCGCCCCGACATCCGCCTTCTCCGGCTTCTCCGCCGGCTCGGCCCTGTCCGCCCGCTCCGGCTTCTCCGTCGTCCCGTTGCGGTACGTCCCCGTCGTGGAACGCAGCTCGCCCAGGAGCCCCGAGACCACCGGGACCACATCGCCGGGCAGCACGTCGGGGGCGCACCGCGCCAGCTGGGCCAGCGCCGCGAGGCGCAGCCCCGGCGCGTACGACTGTGCCGCCAGGAGGCTCAGCCAGTCCGCCACCCGGCCGGCCAGCGGGCGGTGCCGCAGGGCCACCCGCCCGGCCGCCTCGACGAGCGCCAGTCGTACCTCCTCGTCGGCCTCCACCGGCAGCCGCTCCCGCAGCAGCGCGAGTACCCGGACGGGGTGCCGGTGCAGCGTGGCGAGGGCCAGCGGGGCCGCGAGCCGTACCCCGGGGTCCTCGTCGGCGATCAGCTCGAAGAACACCCCGGCACCCGCGGTGACGGCCGCCGCCGCCATCGCGTAGTTCGCGGCGCCCTCGATCTCGTCCTCATCGATCTCGTCCTCGTCGTCCTCGTCCAGATCGAAGCCGCCGATGCTGGTGAGCAGCTCGACCACGCTGCCCCGGTCCTGCACACCCGGGTCCACGGCGAGCTCGAACAGGAACGGAATGCACGCGAGCGTGCAGGCGTAGACATCGCCCTGGTGGTGAACGGCTCCGTACATCCCGTCGAGCGCCATCTCGCGCTCCGCCGGATCGGCCGAGGCGAGCCCCCGGAGAAGTCCGGGCACATCGTCGGCCGGTCCGTAGGCATGCTCCATCGAAGCCCAGTCGACCTCGTCGATCCCCGCGAACACGCCATCCCCTCCCCACGATTACGGCAGCGTCCGAAGACATGTGCCCTTCCGGCACATTCGTCCGGCGTATTCGACCGGCACAGCCTTCCGGCACACTCTTCCGCACGCCCCGAAGAAGCGTCTGGGCAGAGTGTGCACCACGGCCCGGACAATCCACCCTCCACTTGCGGCCTTTCCTCAGGCCGTGACCAGGTCATGACCGCTTCATGACCGGACCGCCGGGCGAACCTCTCCCCGGCCGCTTCAGCGGCCGCCCTCCCCCCGGTCCCCGGGCAGCGGACGCGCCGCTTCCGGATCGATCAGCGGGGCGAGCAGATCCCCGTACCGGTCCAGCCGCGCCGCTATGTCCCCGGCCAGGAACACCAGCTCACCGGGTGCCCGGCAGCCCTCGATCTCGTCCCAGGTGACGGGAGCGGAGACGGCCGGCTCCGCCCTGGCGCGGAGGGTGTAGGGCGTGGCGGTCGTCTTCGCTGCGGCGTTCTGGCTGAAGTCGACAAATACCTTTCCCGGCCTCAGGGCGCGGGTCATCCGGTGCACGACCAGCTCCGGCAGGGCGCTCGCGGCCTCCACCGCCAGCCCCTTCGCGTACGCCGACACCTGGCCGGAAGGGGTGGGCTCCAGCGGCACGAGCAGGTGCAGCCCCTTGGAGCCGGAGGTCTTGCCGTACGGGAGGAGGCCGTCGGCGGCCAGCCGTTCCCGCAGCCAGAGCGCCACCGTGCAGCACTCCACGATGCTCGCGGGAGCCCCGGGATCCAGATCGAGGACCATCCGGTCGGCGATCCCCGGCGCGTCCGTGCGCCACTGCGGGGTGTGGAACTCCACCACCAGGTTCGCCGCCCACACCAGTGAGGGCAGGTCCTGGACGAGCACCTGCCGGGCGTTCTGCCCCTCATGGCGGGGCACGACGGCGGTACGCACCCAGGCGGGCGTACCGGGCGGCGGATTCTTGGTGAAGAACAGCTGGCCGCCGGGCCCGTCCGGATAGCGCAGGAAGGACACCGGCCGGTCGCGCAGATGCGGGAGCAGTGCCCCGGCCGCGGTGGCCGCGTAGTAGTGCAGCACCTCGCCCTTGGTGGTCCCGGTGGCCGGGTACAGCACCTTGTCGAGATTGCTGAGCGCCAGGCGCCGCCCCTCCACCTCGGTGATCGGCGTCATACGATAAGAATCACATGAAAACAGGTATAGGTGATCTTTAATGGCAAAAGGGGTGAACGGTGAGGTCCATATGGAACGGCGCGATCTCCTTCGGGCTGGTCAGCATCCCCATCAAGCTGGTGAACGCCACCGAGAGCCATTCGGTCTCCTTCCGGCAGATCCATCTCGCCGACGGTGGCCGGATCCGGTACCGCAAGGTGTGCGAACTGGACGAGGAGGAGGTGGCGGCCGCCGAGATCGGCAAGGCGTACGAGGACGCCGACGGCTCGATGATCCCGATCACCGATGAGGACCTCGCCTCCCTTCCGCTGCCCACGGCCAAGACGATCGAGATCGTCGCCTTCGTGCCCGCCGAGGAGATCGACCCGCTCCAGATGGACGCGGCGTACTACCTCTCCGCCAACGGAGTCCCGGCCGCCAAGCCCTACACCCTGCTGCGCGAGGCCCTGAAGCGCAGCCGGAAGGTCGCCGTGGCCAAGTACGCGCTGCGCGGGCGCGAACGCCTCGGCATGCTGCGGGTGGTCGACGACGTGATCGCGATGCACGGCCTGCTGTGGCCCGACGAGATCCGCGCCCCGGACGGCGTGGCCCCGGAGACCGACGTCACGGTCCGTGACGCGGAACTCGACCTGGCGGACGCGCTGATGGCGACCCTCGGCGAGGTCGACATGGACACGCTGCACGACGACTACCGCGAGGCCGTCGAGGAGCTGATCGCCGCCAAGGCCTCCGGCGAGACGCGGGAACCGGCGGCGGCGGAATCCGGTGGAGGCAAGGTCATCGACCTGATCGCGGCCCTGGAGAACAGCGTCCGCGCGGCGAAGGAGTCCCGGGGCGAGGACGACATGGCGGAGGTCCACCCCATCCGCGGGACGTCGGGGAGGACGGGCGGCAGGGCCACGGCGAAGACCGCGGACAAGGCCACAGGCAGGACCAAGGAAGAACGCGCCGAAAAGACCACCGGCCGGACCACCGGCACATCCACCGGCACATCCACCGGCACATCCACCGGCACATCCGCCGGCAAGACGCCGCGGAAGACGACGCACCGCACCCCGACCGGCAAGACGGTGTCACGCTCGGGCGGGGGCGGCACGTCCTCCGCCACAGCGAAGAAGGCGGCCCCCAAGGCCACCGGGGCGAAGAAGTCCACGGCGACGGCGAAGAAGGCGGCCGCGCGGTCCTCGGCGAAGAAGACCGCGGCGAAGAAGACGGCGTCCGACAGCCGCGGCGCGTCGAAGAAGGCCCGGTCCTCGTCCGGGAAGCGCGCCTCGGCCTGAACCCCGGCCCCGGCTCACTGCCCCGACTCACTGCTCCGGATCTCCGCCCCGGATCTCCGCCTCGGCCTGAACCCCGGCCCCGGCTCACTGCCCCGGCTCACTGCCCCGGCCCAGGGTGACCGCTGTCGTACCGCCCCCGTACGCTACGGCCCATGAGCGCAGAGGCCCCTTCGGAACGGGTGATCGACGGCCGCTTCACACTGGTGGAGCGGCTCGGCAGCGGCGGCATGGGAATGGTCTGGCGGGCCCATGACCTCGCGCTGCACCGCGATGTCGCGCTCAAGGAGGTCCGCCCCCCGGACCCCACCCTGGCCGACTACGACCCGGAGGCCGCCCGCACGCTGCGCTCCCGGGTCCTGCGCGAGGCCCGCGCGCTCGCCCGCCTCGACCACCCCAACGTGGTCACCGTCCACCACATCGTCGACCCCGGCGAGGACGGCTACCCATGGATCGTCATGGAACTGGTGCCCGGAGCATCCCTCCAGGAACGCCTCGCCCAGGGGCCCATGGAGCCGGCCGAGGCCGCCGGACTCGGCCGCGGCATCCTCTCCGCCCTGCGCGCCGCCCACGCGGCGGGCATCCACCACCGTGACGTCAAGCCCGCCAACGTCCTGCTCCGCGCCGACGGCCGCCCGGTCCTCACCGACTTCGGCATCGCCGCGATCCGCGAGTCCACCAGCCTGACGATGACCGGCGCCCTCATCGGCTCACCCGACTACATCGCCCCCGAACGCATCCGGGGCACCGAGGGCGACCCGTCCTCCGACCTCTGGTCGCTCGGCATGCTGCTGTACGTCGCGGTGGAGGGCCACCACCCGCTGCGCAAGGCCACCACGCTCGCCACACTGGCGGCCGTCCTCGACGAGGAGGTGGCGCCGCCGGTCAGGGCGGGTGTGCTCACCCCCGTCCTGACCGCGCTGCTGACCAGGGACATCCCCGCCCGCCCGGACGTCGACGAGCTGGACAGGATGCTGGCGGCCGCGGCCGCCGGAACGTCCCCCGCGCCCCCGCCCGCCCCCGCGGCGCCGTCCGCCGCGACTCCCGCCGCGCCGCCCACCCTTCCGCTGGGCCCGGCCGGCCGCACGCCGGGGCCGGGGTTCCACACCCTGTCGGGTACCCCCGCGGACCGCATACCGTCGGCGCCCGCCACCGGGCCCGCCCCGGTGGACGCCCCCGTCCCCCCGCCCGAGGCACCCGCCCCGTTCGCCGTGAAGGGCCCGCCGCGCAACCCCTACGCCCCGGGGCCACCGACACCGGCCGACCTCGAACGCCAACGCAGGCTCCGCCGCCGGTTCCGCGTGATCGCGGGCGTCGCCTCCGTCGTGACCACCGCGGTGGCGGGAGGCGTCCTGGTCTGGGTGCTGTCCATGTCCGGATCGCCCACGGACGGGGACAAGGACCGGCCTACGACGGCCGCGAGCTCCTCGGCCGGCGCCCGGGGCACCAATCCCACCCCGAAGATGTCCACCGCGAAGGAGATCCCCGCCGGGCAGACGAATCTGCTGACCCCGAAGGGGGCGCGGGAGGCCATCAAGGGGCTCAAGCCGCTCATGGGCGGCACGAAGGTCACCGACTTCACCCTCTACGACGAGCACGCCTCGGCCCAGGCACCCCTGCCGTCCAACTCCACGCTGTACGACCAGTTCAGCTACCGGGACGGCGAGGCCAGCAACGACGACATGGGCGGCACGCTCACCTCCGGGGAGACCGCCGTCGACCTGCTCTCCGTCGACTGGGACGCGCTGCCCGCCCTGCTGCGCACGGCCGACAAGACCCTCAACATCCCCGTCCCGGACAGTCATTACGTGATCGTGGACCCGTCGTCCCCCTTCCATGACGACCAGCCGGTGCTGCGCGTCTATGTCTCCGACAAATACGGCGGTGCCTTCCTCACCGCGCACCTCGACGGACGGGTCATCGAGAAGAACCCGCGCCCCAAGGGCTGACGCACCCGCCCGTTCAGCGGCGCGGAGCCGACGCGGGACTGAACGGATCGGGCAGCGTGGGCGGATCGAGCCCCAGCGGGTTCCGCTCGATGACATACGTGCAGCTCGTGTACGTATAGCCGGGCTGGATGGTGGACCCCGAGGTGTAGCTGTCCACGGCCGCGGTCGCTCCCGAGCCGTGCTTGTACAGGAAGTGGTATTTGCCCGCGGGGAGTTGGAGCCGCGCCTTGGGGTATTTCTTCCCGCTCGCCCGGCAGGCCCGCGCCGACCCGGTGGAGGCGCTGTAGCGCTCGCAGCTCCCACAGGACTTCAGCTTCACGGTGCCCGTCACCGGCCCCGTGTAGAGCACCTCGACGGCGTTCGGCGCGTCATTGCTGATGACGAGCTCCATCCGGGCGCCGCCCGGCTCGCGGGACGGCGGCAGCCGCTTGCCGGCCGAGGGCCGGTCATCGGCGATCTCCGCGGCGATGGCGATGTTCCGCGCCCGCCGCACCCGCTCGTCGTCCTTGTACGTACGGGCGAACCCGGTCAGCGTCCGACGCGCCTCGGTGAACTTCTCGTCCTCGAACTCGTCCACCCCACAGGCGTACACCCCGTCCCGCACACCACGGTCGGCCTCGGCGCCCAGCGCCGACACGCTCTTCTCCGGCAGCCCGGAGGCCGCCGCGCCGAGACTGCGCAGCACCTCGGTGGCCGCGCACGGCTCGGCCCCCTTCAGCGCCGCCACCTGCGCCCTGATCCTCCCCGATATCGCCGGTCCCACCTGCTTCGCCGACGCGGAACCGGGGAACGTGCGCAGCAGCTCGCCCAGTTCGGTGCCGCCACCGCCCACGTTTCCGAGTCGGGAGACGCCGCACGCGTACAGCGACTCGGCGAGCGGCGCGTCGGGCCAGCGGGCCAGATCACCGAGCAGCTTCGCGTCGACGGAGCCGGGGAGTGTACGCAGATACGTCAACGGCTCGACGGCCGGGCAGTACTGCTCGTCCCGGTACGGCGCGGAGACGGACTCGTAGTACGCCTTCAGCCGGGCCGGGACCAGCTTTCCGGCCCGTGAGCCGCCGTGCTCCTCACCCAGTTCGCGATAGACGGCGAGCGCCGACCGGTAGTCCGCCCGCGCGCTGCCGAACGGCAGCCGCGACGCCGCCCTGACCGCCTCGTCCCCGGTCTCCAGCCGGTCGAGCAGCATCTGCTCGACGGCCTCGTCGCGCTCGGAGCCGTAGACCACGACGCCGCCCACAGGCACGGCCAGCAGCACCACACCCAGACCGGCCGCGAGCACCGGTCGCCAGGACCCGCCCACGGCCGAACGCCGGGCGGTCCGGGCCCCGTCCGCGACGGCGGCGGCCAGCACCACGAGGCAGCCGGCGAGCACCCAGCCCGGCACCCCGTCGGGATCGGCGGGCAGCGCCGCCAGCAGCAGCGCCCCGGCCGCCGCCCAGCAGCGCGCGGCCCGCGACCAGCGGCGCATCAGGACATATCCGAGGCCGAGCCCGCTCAGATTGAGCAGCCCGACGGCCACGGAACGCACGAGCGAGCCGGGCGGCGGCGGCCCGATCGTGGGCGGCCGGAGAGGCGGCGGCGGAACGGACGACAGCACCTCGGGCTCCCGCCCCGGCCCGCCACCGGCCCCGCTCCCCGCTCCACCGCCGGATCCGTCACCTGCTCCGCTGCCGGGTCCCATGAACCGATCGCCGGACTCCATAACGGTCCCCCCACCGTCGAGCCACACAAAGTCCCCGTGAATCTGCCCGGTTCCGTCACCTTTCACGCACGCTCCGGGCGCGATTCGATGCGGGCCCCGGAGACGCGACAGCACTTAGACTGCGACCTGCCGCGACTGGCGCGTGCCCCGGCAGGGGCGCTCCGTGGAAACGACCACGAGGGAGCGGCACACCCCGGGCATGCCCGGGGCGTCATCTCCGGAGGGCCGTCCGCCTGGGCATCCGGGTCCACGCCGCACTTACGCGGCCGACCCGGAAGGACCACTTCCATGACCACCCGCGCACCCGGCATCCCCACTGCCACCGCTCCCACCACCGCACCGCGCCATCCGGCACTGGCCTCGGCGGACCCGGACCTCGCCGCTCTGGTGGTGGCCGAGGAGCAGCTCCAGGCGGACACCCTGAGGCTGATCCCCAGCGAGAACTACGTCTCCGCGGCGGTCCTCGAAGCCTCCGGCACGGTGCTCCAGAACAAGTACTCCGAGGGCTACCCCGGCAAGCGCTACTACGAGGGCCAGCAGATCATTGACCAGGTGGAGACGCTGGCCGCCGAGCGCGCCCGCGCACTGTTCCGCATGGACCACGCCAACGTCCAGCCCTACTCGGGCTCCCCGGCCAACCTGGCCGTGTACATGGCCTTCCTCAAGCCCGGTGACACCGTGCTGGGCATGGGACTGCCGATGGGCGGCCACCTCACCCACGGCTGGGGCGTCTCCGCGACCGGCAGCTGGTTCCGCGGCGTGCGGTACGGGGTCCGCCGCGACACGGGCCGCGTCGACCTGGACGAGGTGCGCGAACTGGCCCTCGCCGAGCGCCCGAAGGTCATCTTCTGTGGTGGTACGGCGGTTCCCCGCACGATCGACTTCGCGGGCTTCGCCGAGATCGCCCGCGAGACCGGCGCGGTCCTGGTGGCCGACGTCGCCCACATCTCCGGCCTGATCGCGGGCGGTGCCCACCCCTCGCCCGCCCCGTACGCGGACGTGGTCTCCACCACCACCCACAAAACCCTGCGCGGCCCGCGCGGCGCGATGCTCCTGAGCACGGCGGAACACGCACGTGCGATCAACCGCGCGGTCTTCCCCGGCCTCCAGGGCGGCCCCCACAACCAGACCACGGCCGCCATCGCGGTCGCCCTCAGGGAAGCCGCCACCCCCGACTTCAGCGCCTACGCCCACCAGGTGGTGACCAACGCCCGCGCCCTGGGCGACGAGCTCTCCGCCCGTGGCTTCGACCTGGTCTCCGGCGGCACGGACAACCACCTCCTCCTGATCGACCTCACGGCCAAGGACGTCCCCGGCAAGATCGCGGCCAAGGCCCTGGACCGCGCCGGCATCGTGGTCAACCACAACACCGTCCCCTACGACCCCCGCAAGCCTTTCGACCCCTCCGGCATCCGCATCGGCACCCCGGCCCTGACCTCCCGCGGCATCCCCGCCGCCGCGATGGCCGCGGTCGCGCAGTGGATCGACCAAGTGGTCGAGGCATCCCGTACGGGCGACGAATCCACCATCACCAGGATCAGGTCCGAGGTGAAGGACCTGATGGACAGCCACCCGGCCCCGGGCCTGCCGGTGGGCTGACTACCCGAAAGGCTGCCAGGCGGCGGTGTGCGGCACCGGGACCGCCCTGGTGCCGCTGTGACGGCCAACATCTCATCCAGAGAGGATCTGGAGCCGGTTGACCGCCCGGTGGCGGATGCGAGCGGGATGAGAGAAAGCGGATGTGGCCGTCAGACCGGGACGCCTGCTGGCACGTGAGGTGCCGGCCCGTGCTGCATCGGTCGACCGACGTACCGGTGAATAGTTCGCCGCCCGGGCCGTACAGGTGAGGGCTGTCAGTCACCCGGCGTTTGTCGCGCGGACTGGAACGTAAACCTGACTGGCCCGCCAACGGCTTCTGCTGCCCCGTCGAGGTCGGCCAAACGGGCAGCCAGGGTTGCCTCGGCCAGCCGTGAGGGTAGTGCTGCGCTGAACTTCAGGCCATGGAGAGCGCGAGGGTCCACCGAGGGGAGGCAGAGCCGTCCTGCCGCATCGGACTTGGCCTGCTTCCATTCCTGAGGCGTGATGTCTTCGCGGAGACGGACGTACGCGTCCGTTGGACGCTGCAGAGGATCTGCGGCGGAACCGAGCGAGGCTGCCAGGGTCGCGTTGGCCCTGGACCCGGCCCACGTCCACCACCGCACGTTGGTGTCCCGTCCGCCGCGCAGGATCACCGAGGCCTCCGGGTGCACCAGTTCGGCTCCTCTCTCCCGGACCTGATCGAGGGCGCTGTCAGCACGTCGGGTGAAGGTGACCGGAGGCGTCTCACCGAGAAGAATCTCCCGTGCCGCGCGCGTCAACGCGTGGGAGCCGGAACGGGACAGACCCAGCCCGCCCCATCGGGCTTTCCCTCCCCCGTCCACCGGCTCGACGAAGCAGCGGCGTCGCGACCAATCGATGTAGCTGACCTGCCAGCTGCGTCCAGAGAGCAACAGCCGCCGCGGCCCGGCAATTTCTTCAGTCAGCAGTGCGGGATCCGTTGTGCCGATCTCGGTGCGGCCCGACAGGACGGTGAACTCGGGGGCTGCGATGAATACGGCCGTGAGATCCATGAAGTGCCGGTATCCGAAGCGTTTTTCGGCCTCGGGGCCGATGAACAGCATCCCGCTGTCACGGTTCAGATAGCCTTCCGCGATCAGATGGCGTACGAGCGGCTCGGCGGACGGTCCGAACGGTCCGAGCCCACCCCACCAGTCCTGCCACATCCGGTCCCCGACGCGGTGTTCCTGAAGGCAGAGCGCGAGCACCTGCTGAGCGACGATGTGCCGCGGTTCGGGCGGCGCGACGACTGGTTCGACCCATCCGCGTGACCAGAGCAGCAGAAGCGCGGCGGCCGACAACAGGCCGGCCTCATCGAGTGTGAGGAAGAGGCAGTTGCGCGTCGACCCGGGCCGCCGTCCGGTCCGTCCGAGACGCTGGAGGAAGGAAGCCACCGTCCCGGGTGCGTCGACCTGGATGACCCGGTCGAGGTCACCCACATCGATGCCGAGTTCCAGCGTGCTCGTGGAGACGATCACACAGTCTCGTGCGTCCGCGAAGGCTTCCTCGGCGCGCCGCCGTTCGTCCGCGGACAGCGACGCATGGGACAGGAACGCCGTCACGCCTTTCGCGCGCAGCGCCTCACCGAGCTCCTCGACCTGCTTGCGCGACTCGCAGAACACCAGACGCTTCTCGCCTCTGTGCAAGGCCGCGATCACTGTGGCCGCGTTGGCCAGTGAACCTACGTAGTCGAGCTGGATATCCCCTGAGGGAGGAGACTGCGGTGCCGACGACGCTTGGGTGCGCAGATGAGGAGCGACCACTCGTGGGTTGCCCTCTTTCGAGCCGCCCCGAGCCCCCCGCAACCAGGTGAGCAACTGCTCCGGGTTTCCCACGGTCGCCGAGAGGCCCACCCGTTGGACCGGGCGTCCGGCCACGCGCTCCAGCCGCTCCAGTACGGCAAGCAGGTGCCATCCCCGGTCGTCCCCGGCGAAGGCGTGCACCTCGTCCACGACGATGGTGCGCAGCCCGGAGAAGAATGCCTTGTGGTCGACGTTCGCGCTGACCAGCATGGCCTCCAGGGATTCCGGAGTGGTCAACAGAACGTCCGGGCGATCCCGCAGGATACGTTTGCGACGGGTCTGCGGTACGTCCCCGTGCCAGAGTGCTGCCGTACGCCCGAGCCACGATGTGTACGCTCCCAGCCGGGGCAGCAGGTTGTTCAGCAGAGCTTTGAGGGGACAGACGTACAGGACCGAGGTGCCGGTCCACTTTTCCCGCGCCATGCGTGAGAGCAACGGAAAGGTCGCCGCCTCGGTCTTCCCTCCGGCGGTGGGCGCCAGCAGCAACGCGTCCGAGCCGTCGATGAGCGGCGTGATTGCCTCCTCCTGGAGCGGACGCAGCCCTGGCCAGCCCAGGGTGTTCACGATGTGATGGACAATTCCCGGGTGGAGCAGATCCAGTGGATCGGGCGCCGTGGTCATGGAAGGTCCAGTTCGATCTCGTCCGGACTGTCGGCCGCCGCGTTGCGTTCGACCTCGCTCATCTCCGCTGCCTTGACCGTCAGAGCGTAGTGCTTGCGCGGATCGAAGTCGTCGAACTGGTCGACACGGTCCAGAACGTCGCCCACGAGCTTCTTCAGGAACAGCCGGGGTGCCACACCCACCCTTCCGCCGAGCGCCCCGCCGACGGCAGCTGCCAGTTCAGCGATGTAGGCGTCGTCCACCACGGTTCTGACGCGCTCGGAATCATGGATTCCGTCCGCGTACAGGTCGCGGATGGTCGTCCCCAGACCCACCAGCGACTCCTGGGTGAAGCCGGGCAGCCGGACCTGCACGGCGCGTGGATTGTCGAAACGGAGGTCGGTGCTGAAGTCGGTGGCGAGGCGCTGCGCCAACGGCGCGAGACGCTGGACCCCCTGCTGGCCTTCGTAGAACGCCGGAGTGCCCGTGATCAGTAGATACAGGCCGGGGAATCGTCCGGAGTGCACCTCGTCGATGAGTTGCCGCAGCGCGTTCAGTGCCTTGTCGCGTGCGTCGGAACGGACCCGCTGAAGAGTTTCCACCTCATCGAGCACGACGAACAGACCCTTGTGCCCGGAATCCCGCAGCACGGTCAGCAGCCCCTGCAGGAATCCGAAGGCGCCGAAGTGGTCAAGGTCGCCGCGGACCCCGGCGGCTCTGCGTGCCGAGGCGGCGACATGTGGCTGACCTCCCAGCCAGGCCATCACCGCGGCGGCGGTCACCTCGTCGCCGGAGGTGAGCGCGGTCCGGTAGCCGCGAAGGGCTGTCGCGAAGGACGGGGCGTGCCGGGAAACGTCGGTGAGCCGGGCTGCCATGAGTTGTTCGACGGCCTCCGCCAGGTCCTCCTCCGCTGCCCCCGCGGCGAGCGAGTCCTCCTCCAGGGCGTAGAACCACGCGTCCACGACCGGGCGCAGCGCGCTCGGGGGAAATCCTGAGGTGGTCAGCCGCTCGGTGAGGCGGCGGTAGACCGTCTCCAGTTTGTGCAGCGGCGTCTCGGTCTCGGAGACCTGAATCTCGGCGACGGCGAAGTTGCGCCTTTTGGCGCGCTCGCCGAGCCACCTGGTGAAGAAGGTCTTGCCGGACCCGTACTCTCCCCGTACCGCCTTGAAAACGGACGCGCCCGAGGCTACTGCGTCGAGTTCGGCGTCGAGCGCCGACTCGAACCTCCCCAGGCCGGTCGCGAGCAGATCGAGGCCGCTCTCGGGAACGGCACCGCGCCGCAGTGCGTCGATCACATCGCGGCGCCGGGCTGCGCTGACGGGGCCGGTGCGTTCGGGTCTGTCGATACTCACCCGCTCAGTCTCCCATCCGAGGGGAGTTCCGGGGGATCGGCCGGAATATGCCCTTAACGCCCCTGCTGTGCCCGCATTGGATTGACACCTGGGCGACCCGCCGGTCAAATTCTCAGTGCACAGTTCTGGTAAGAGTGGGGGAAGAAGCGGCGTGGCGCTCGACAATCCGAATCTGAAGGACGTACTTACGGAGGTCGCATCCGGCGCCCTCCAATTGCCCGACTTCCAGCGGGAGTGGAAGTGGGACGACGAGCGCATCAGGGCACTCATCGCGACAGTGACGCTGAAGTATCCGCTCGGTGTGGTCATGTCACTGCATACAGGTGGTACCTCCCAGTTCAAACCGCGGACGCTCAAGGGCGCCGAGTCCGCCGAGGGCCGGACCCCCGACCTGTTGCTGCTTGACGGGCAGCAGCGGATGACCTCGCTCTTCCAGGCGCTGCATCACGACGCTCCGGTCGCAACGGTCGATTCCCGGGGCAACGACCTGAAGTGCTGGTACTACGTCGACATTGCCAAGGCCGTCGGCGCTCCCGCCGACCGTGACGACGCGATTGTCTCCGTGCCCGAGGACCGCAAGCTGAAGCGGGACTTCGCCCGAAGAGTCGTGCTGGATCTGAGCACGGTCGAGGGTGAGTGCGATGCCGGTTACTTTCCGCTCCACTTCGTCTTCGATACTCATCGGGTAAGTGAATGGCAGAAGGAGTTTGTGAGGGATCGGCCCCACAACTGGCCGCTGTGGGGCGAGTTCCAGGCGCAGGTCCTGCACAACATGCTGTCGTTCGATGTTCCGATGATCAAACTCGCGGCCACCACGACCACGGATGCCGTGTGCGCGGTGTTCGAGCGGGTGAACACCGGAGGTGTGCCCCTGAATGTCTTCGAACTGCTCACGGCCACCTATGCGGGGAACCAGGAACACGTTGCCGAGCACGGCGACTACTACCGACTGCCGGACGAGTGGCAGGAGATCAAGAAGGAACTGACGTCCGCGTACCCGGTCTTCGGCCGTCCGGAGGACGGTCCGGAGGACGGCCTGAGCAGCAGCGACTTCCTTCAGGCGGTCTCGCTGGTCCGCACTTGGGAAGCCAAGCAGGCAGGAGCAGGAACGTCCGTGTCCTGCAAGCGCCGGGATCTTCTCAACCTTCCGCTCGCAGATTTCCGGAGGCTGGCGCCCCGGGTTGCGGCTGCGTTCGCATGGGTGGGCGGGTTCCTGGAGCGTCAGTCCATCGTCCGCACCGGAGACCTGCCCTATCGCACGCAGTTGGTTCCGCTGGCCGCCGTGCGCGCGCTCATCGGCACGGAGACGGACACCCCGCTCGCCGACGAGCGGATCACACAGTGGTACTGGTGCGGCGTCCTCGGCGAGATGTACGGCGGCTCACTGGAGACCCGATTCACCAGGGACGTCGAGCAGCTGATCGGCTGGGTCGGCGATGCGGTCGAAGCGGCCCCCGACACAGTCAGTGAAGCGGCCTTCCTCGATGACCGACTGGACACTCTGACGACCCGCAACAGTGCTGCCTACAAGGGGATCTATGCCCTCCTGATCAAGCAGGGCGCCGTGGACTGGTATTTCACCGACAACCCTCTCGCTCCGGCGCAACTGGTGGAGCATGCGGTCGATGTACGGCTGATCTTCCCCAAGACGTGGATCGCCAAGAACGAGCCCACCTGGGCCAAGTACGCCACGTCGATTGTCAACAAGACCCCGATCTCTCTTCGGGCCAGCAAGAGCATGTCAGGTCCGCCCGGTGCCTATCTCAAGACGCTCTCGCTCGAATCCGGCATGCGCAACGAATGGTTCGAAGATGTCGTGGCCACCCACCTCGTTGACGTGGACGCTTTGAAAGAGAGCGACTTCGTTCGTTTCTACGAGAACCGGGCGAAGCAGCTCCGTGATCTGGTCAGGGCTGCCATGGGCAAGCGCACCGTCTTCCGCGACGCGACGGAATGGTGAGTGCGCCCATGCTTCAGAACCCCTCCGGGGAAGACCTCCTCGCACTCAAGGGCAAGCGGATTCCTGTCCTGGAGCTCCTGGCCCTGTTCGGCACGCGCCTGCGCAACGATCTGACAGTGCCGCGCGTTGAACAGGCGCTCAAGGACGTCGGCCTCGCCACGCTTCCGTACTTCGCCAACTGCAACAACCGCGCCGACATCCACATAGTGCCGTGGCAGCAAGCTGCCCCTCAGGAATCGGCCGACCATGCCGAGGACGAGACGGCCGACGATGCCGAAGAGCTGCCTTCCGGCGGGCTGCCGGCGCGACCTCTGCGTATTGGGGACATCCCCTCCGCGGTGAGTGGGCTGTTCTCCGTGACGCCGGACACGGCGCTGACGGAGGTGACGTACCTCATGAGGACGAAGAAGTACTCCCAGATCCCCGTCATCGAAGGGGGATCGACACTGCATGGCGTCGTCACCTGGAGCTCGGTGGCGAAGATGTACGAAACCACATCCGCCGCTGTCCTGGCGCAGGCGATGGTGACCGACGATGTGCCGGTGGTCGAGGCGCGCCACGACTTCTTCGCGTTGCTCTCCCGGGTCAGCGACGAGGACTACCTGCTGGTCCGAGCGAACAACGGCACATTCTGCGGCATCGTGACGGCGGCCGACATCACCGACCGGTTCGGCACAACGGCCTGGCCCTTCTTCGTCGTGGGGGAGATCGAGTCCCGGCTCCGGAAGTGTCTTGGTGCGAAGCTCGACGCGGAGGCCATCCGTGCCGTGCAGGGACCCTCGGCAGCGAAGAAGACGGGGCTGATCACTGACCTGATGTTCAACGGCTACGTGAAGCTGCTGGACGCCGATCAGCAGAACCCGACGCTCCGCGCCCTCTCGGACGACAACTGGAAGGCCCTCGGCTGGCCGGGGGTGGACCGGGGGCAGTTCGTTCGCCAGCTCGACCGCGTGCGCGAGATCCGCAACGGCATCGCACACTTCGAAGCGGAGCCGCTGACCGCGAAGCGGTCCGATGAACTTCGTGAATTCGTTGGGCTGTTGCGCCAGATCACCTGAGGCCGCGCCCTCGGGCCGGGCTGCCGTACGGCAGCCCGGCCCGAGGTGCTTACCCCAGCTCGAACTGTTCCCGCAGCAGTTCCCTGTCCAGCCGAAGCGTCCGGCCGTCAGGCAGGTTCTCCAGCACCTGGGCGCTGTCGTAGTTGAGCAGTTGCCGCAGTACGGCTCCGAAGCCGTCCGCTCCACTGGCGCGTACGCCCGCACGCTGCGCGAGCGCGGTCACCGGGAGAGTGCCCCCCGCTTCCAGCAGTGCCCGGACGGCCTTCTCCACCTGTGCCAGATTCGGTTTGCGGCCGAGCACCTTCACCTGCGTGTCGAAGAGTTCGGACGCGAAGAGAGCCGTGACCAGGGCATCGTCCGGCAATCGCAGCTCGACGGAGACCATCGCACTGTCCGCCCGGGGCACCTCAGCGGTGGCTGTCAGCACCACATCGAAGAGCGATTCGTCACTCCGGGCGAATACGGCGTCGGCCTTCGCCCGCTTGGACGCCTTCTTCGGCGCGACACCGCCGGACACAGCCGAGCGCACCGGCTCCGCCGGCCGGGGCGTGAGCGACCACCACGGCGGTTGCTGGCTGCCAAGCTCCCGCCAGCCGTGCGGCGGCTCGGCGCCGAAGGGCAGAAAGGCCAGCACAGGAATGGTGAACTCGGCCAGAGCCGCACCGCCGTGATAACCGGCCTTCTGCGCCGTGTACCGCGAATCGGCGTCCCACAGGGCGACGATCTCGTCACCGGACTCTGGTGCGACGACCCGCGGGCCGGAGAGCATGATCTCCGCCTCCTGGAGCGCGGCGCCCTTTGCACTCCGGTGCCGGGCCGACTGCACACCCGACGCCTCGATCTTCACCCCGTGCCTGTCGATCACATGACCGTGATCGCTGACCAGGATCACCGCACGCCCCTGCTCGGCGGCGAGGCGGAGCAGCTGACGCAGTCGCCCTATCTCGCCGAGCCTCCAGGCACCGTCTCCGAGCTTCTGCTCCTTGGCGAGACGGTCGTCGATGGTATTGAGTACGACCGAGACATGTGCCTGGTCCCCGACCAGCGCGTCGTGCAGCTCCGGGCCGACGGTGTCACCGCTGCTTTCGCCCCGTAGATCGTCCTTGTGGAACACCGCCACGGTCTCGCCGCCCCAGAACCGGTGGTTCGGAAAGAGCCGTTTCTCGTCGGCCTGAGTACCTGCCATCACCCTGGCGGCGAAGAGCGAGGTTCGGGAGACCGACGTGACGGTGGGCAGGGCGGCAGCCATACCGCGGCGCTGCGGGTAATCCTTGGCCTTGGGCACCGGGTCGTACTCGACCCAGTGCTCACGCAATTCCTCGCCCAGTTCGGCGGCGATCGCCGCACTCATTCCGTCCAGGACGAGCAGCAGTACGCGCCGCCCTCCGGCTTTCACGACGGGTGCGACCACGATGGGCAGGAAGGTCTCGACCGTGAGCATCGCACCGGGGTCCGTGCCGTTCGCCGTCCAGGTGGCGAGGGCCTTCGCGAAATGCCGGTCGATCGCGCGGCGTGTAACACGTACCGAAGTGCACAGCGTGTCGTAGGCGGAACGCAGGGAGGCATCGGGGTCGCCCCCCGCCTCGATGTGCTCCAGCGCCAGATCCACCCAGCCGGTCTCGGCGATATGACGCCTGACCCCTGATGCGACGGTTTCGCACTCCGCCCCCGGCTCGGCCGCAAGCCATTGCATGAGCCGCTGAGCCATTTTCGCCCGCGAGATACGTGTCCGGGCATCGGGGTCCGTGGCCTGTCCGTGCTCGTCGAGCGCGCGCACGGCCTGTGCTGTCGCCACGACGTTCCCCGAGGCCAACGCTCGCCCGACATCGCCGAACCGGGACTCAAGCCCCTCCGTCAGTACGGGACTTGTCCGGGCCGCCCGTTCCGCACCGAATTGCCGTACGAGAGACCCGGCGCGGTCCAGCGCGGCGCCGCTGAGCCGCCGCGCGGCTGCCGCCGCCTCGTCCCGACCGGTCCGCCCGGCCAGCAGGAGCCCGGAGACGAAGCTCTCGCAGCTGCGGCCGAAGGCGGCCGCAAGAGCATCCAGGGCCCTGTCCCGCGCGGGTGGCTCTTCCCCGAACCACCGCTCGGCCCGCCCCCTGGCCCGGTAGTCCTCCGCGTCCGCCGTCGCATCGGCGTGCCCCCACAGAGCGGCGCAGACGAGGCCGAACGCCACGGCATCGGACCCGTGCTCCGCGCCCACGAGCGCCAGCAGCGCCTGCCCGGCGAGCCCGGTCTGGTCCTCCTCGCCGAGAAAGCGCGTCAGCCCGTTCCGTTCGGCCGGACGCAGGGAGAGCAGCCGCTCCGGACCACCGGGCGACATGGACCACCGCAGCAGTGCGTGTATGTCGAGTCCGTCACCGTTCGGGACCGTGCCCGTGACGAGCGCACCGGAACCGGTGTCGGCGCCTCCGCCCGATTGGGTGGCGAACTCCTCGGCGGATGCCCGCGGATCGCGGTCCGGATCGTACCGGCCGATGCCCAGCCTGCGCAGGGCGAGGGCGGTAAGAGATTCGCTCCAGGTCAGTATGCCGCCGGCCAGCTGCGGCCAACCGCCGGGCGGTGTGGCATCGAGGAGCGACTCGGCGGCCCAATTCTCTTTGTAGAGCCTGCTGTCGGTGTCCACAGCCCCGAACGCCTCGCGGACGACGTCCCAGGTGTTGACGGCGTTCACGCGCTGCTTGTGCACCTTGGCCAGCAGATCGGGCCCGAGCTCCGCCTCTTCGCGGTCGGTCAGCACCACCAGCACCTCGGGGCCCGTGGCTGACGCGTTCTGATGTGCCAGGATCAGTTCGTGCACGGCCAGCGGCGACGGCGCGCTCCTGACGACCGCCCGCCAGGGCTCGCCCCAGCTCAGTTCGGCAGGCCCGTGCCACACCGGTTCGGCACGCAGCAGCACCACCCGCCGCTTGCTGGACTGGAGACCGGACTGCGAGGCCAGATACTGCTTCACGGTGGCTCTGTTGAGCCGCACCGCGCTCGTGGCAGCCGCCGTGGACGCGGTCGCGCTCGTCGCCGTACTCACTTCACGCTCCTCATTCCACGACTCGCCAGCTGATCTCGATCGTCGCGTCGGGTTCCACCGCCGACAGACCGGCCAGTTCCGCCTGGAGCTCGGCGATCGCCCGCGCAGCCGTCGTCCGGCCACCGCCCGAGCGCTTCGGGGCGCGACCAGAATCCGGATGAGTGGTCGGCACAGGAGGCCGATCGGCGTCGGTGTTCAGGTCGACGTCGTTGGGTGTGCTGTGCGTGTTGTCCGCAGGCGTGACGGTCGGCGTGGGCGACGGCGCCGGGGGGTTCTCCGTGTCGCTCCGGTCGATGACGGCCACGATCGAGTCCCGCGCGTCCTGGAGCGCATCCTCCAGCTTGCTGGTGTGCTGGTCGGCCTGTGCGTGACCCCGCAGCGTCTCCAGTACCGCCCGCCCCGGTGCCCCGTACTTAGGGGCGAGCTTGAACATGTCCCACGCAGCACCGACCAGGGCGGTCGTGACGGACTTGGCCTGCTTGATCGCAGCGCCGTACCGAGTGGACGACACCTCGCCGAGGTCGAACGCCGCGAACGCCGTGATGATCTGCTTGGCACCGGCCGAACCACTCGCGGCTGTACGGTCCAGACCGACCAGTTCGTCGAGCAGGTCGCGCGAGCGCCGGGTGATCGCGAGCCTGCCGTTCTCGTCCGTCCCGTCGAGACCGAGTGCGGCGGCGCGCTTCTCCAGCTCCTGCACGAGAGCGCCTGCGAGCGGCTGATGAGCATGAGCCTGGCGGCTGATGAGCCGCGCGAAGAGGCCGACCATCCGCCCGCGGCGGAGCGTCGGCGGCGCCGGCTCCGCGAACATGTCCCAGTACCGCCGCAGGGCCTCCTGCCAGACGTCCTCGTCCGGCAACGGCTGCGTGCGCAGCGCGTACAGGGGCTTGACGGTCGACGGCTCGGGCGCCGGGTCCAGCAGCGCCCCGCCCTGCACCCACACCCGGTCGTCCATCTCCGCGTAGGACGCGATGACCAGGTTGGCCAGGAGGGGATCGAGCCCCATCGGCTCGGGCCGGTCCAGCCACTCGGTGAGCTGGACGACGCTCAGATCGCCAGGACCGCCCTCGTTGCGGGCCTGGAGCCCGAAGTGGTCCACCCACTGGCTGGACAGCCGGAAGTACGCCTCCTTCTGCCGGCCGAGCCCGAGCGGAGCCGCGACGCGCTGCATCACCGCACGGTCCTTGGCCGGGATCTCGGCCTGCCGGTCCCCGGCTTCCGCGGCGGCCCTGATGTGTCCGAAGACGGTCCGGACATCGGCCGGGCGGACGGCGGTACCGGTGTTCTGTGGGTCGAGTTCGGGATGGGCGGGGAACTGGTGCGCCAGCAGCTTGCCCGCGATGTGCCGGACTCCGGCATGCAGGGTCATCCCGACGGATACCCGCAACTCGGCCACGTTCGGCAGCGGCTCGAAGTGGTCCTCGAAGGACACGTCGACATCGGCAGGCTTCTTCTCCGCGCAGCCGTACGCCTGCTTGAACGCGGCCTTGACCGTCTTCCTGAGTGCCTCACGCTGCCCTTCGAGGAGCACCTTGGCGCGGGCCCGGTTGTCGGCGTTGAGATGCCGGGCGTAAAGGGTGTCGAAGCGGTGCTGGTCGGCGAGCGTGTATTCGATCACGACCAGTCGCTGGAAGTCCTTGAACCGGGCGGCCGAAAGATGCGTGGGAATCCAGGCGACAGTAAGCGGGGGCACTCCGGGCAGGGAGCGCAGCCCGCCCATGCGGTTGGCGTCTTCGACGGGACCCTGTACCCCCTCGTCGTAGGGCAGGTCGATGACCATCCGCCACAGCCCGTTCTGGCTGGGTGAGAACTCGTGGTCGGCCAGCTGGTCGGCGTCGGCGATATTGCCGAAGACGATCTCCACCGTACGGTTCGAGCCGCGCCAGACGAACGGCAGCTCGTCCGCGCCCAGCCGCTCCTGGAGCGACAGGCCCAGCTCCTCGGCGACCATGCGCTTGGCGAGGGCGCGACGGTTGGACGCGCTGTTGTTGACGTCGGCGTTGGCGATCACGGAGTCGACGTCCACGCCGGCCAGTTCGAGCCGCACACCCGCGTTGGCACCGGTCCCGGTCGCCTTGATCTCGGCGAAGCGCGTCGCCCACTCGTCGACCTTGGCCTTGATGACACCGACCTCGGCCCCGGGAATCGGCGACACCACCGAACCGTGGTTGAGCGCCCCGAGCCGCCGGATCGTGAGGTCCCGGAGCGCGGGCACACTCGGCGCCAGGGCGGACAGCAGCAGGGTGCACATGAGCCGGTCGTCAGCGATGAAGCCCTTGCACCGGTCGGCGAGCTGCGGATCGGTGATCGAGTCGCGCCGGTGCCGGTAGCGCTCGATGTCCTCTTCGGTGATCTCGTACGTGGCCAGCAGGTGCGGCCGCAGTTTGGCGCGGTACAACTTGTCCGCGGTCTGGAACTCCACTTTCAGACTGTCCACGAACGGCTTGTCACCGCCGTCCGCGATCACCGGGTACAGATCGCCGAGCGGGATCAGGTTCTCCAGCGTCGCGTCGTCGCGGTGTGCGGCCAGGAGCTGGCCCATGAGCTTCAGACCCGTGCGGGAGCGCTGGAGCGCCGAGGAGATGTGCACCAGCGTGTCCATGAACGCGGGCGTGAACGGGTACGTCAGCCGGAACGAATCCTCGTCCGCTCCCGTCGTCCCCTCGTCCGACCCCAGCAGCACGTCCCACACCTGCGGCCCGACCCGCTTGATCTTGGTGAAGGCGGCGTCCAGCTTCGCGGTGGCCTCGGCGTCCTTCGGCCTGAGGAGACGTGCGTGGGCGATCTGTGGAAGGTTGCGGTCCTCCAGCGTGATCGTGTCGAAACGGCCGGAGGCGAGCCGGAGGCTGTCCTGGATCGCGGCCTCGGCGGCCCCGGAGATCTCCTCACCGACCAGTTCGCGCAGGTCACGCTGGCGCGCGATGAATGACACGATCGGTACGGCCCGCCGTGAGTCGGCCCCCTCCACGAAATTCGTGATCTTGTCCGCTTCGCGGGAGACGAACTTCTGGTCGTGGACGCGGTTGGCGAGCCACAGGATCAGCTCGTCCATGAAGAGGATCAGCCCGTGGTAACCGAGCGACTTCGCATGCTCGGCGATGACCGCGAGACCGGCGTCCAACGAGATGAACCCGTGTTCGTCCTCGGCCGCGTTCCGGGCGAATCCGGGGAACCAGGTGCTGCTCGCGTCATGCACCAGCTTGGCCCGCAGCTCGGCAGGAGTGCTCGGATTGACCAGATCCAGCGTGATCTCGCCGCCGTCCAGCTCCTCGGCCTCGAGCGCCGTGGAGAGCAGCTGCGACGTCCAGGCGAACGCGTCGCCCCAGTCGTCATCGACGCCCGCGGAAACGGTGCCCGCGTCCGCACCCGCGAGCCCCTCGATGAACTTCTCGTCGCCCATCCGCTGCCGGTGCGAGCGGATGTCCTCGAAGAGCGCGTCGGTCCGGTACACCTGGGGCGTCGTCGCCTCGGGGTGCAGTTTCCTGACGTGACTGACGTACCCGCCGAGCACCCGCTGCTCCAGGGACTTCGCCCCGAGCATGTGGTACGGCACCAGCAGGAACCGCTTGCGCTCCCCGCCCAGCCATTCGTGCTTGCCGAGCACGGAATCGAAGTCCTTGCGGCTCCGTGCCGCCGGGTCCCCCCGCAGGAGAGCGTGCAGCACGGCCATGAAGTGCGACTTACCGGAACCGAACGAACCGTGCAGATACGCGGCCTTCGAGGTGTGCCCGTCGAGCGCGGCCTTGATCAGGCCGAGCGCCTCGTCGAAGTTCTCCAGCAACCGCTCGGTGACGACGTAGTCCCGCAGAGCGAGATCCGCGCCCTCCGGGGTGACCGCCTCGGCGAGCTTCAGAACGAAGTCGGAGGTGGAGATCGACGTCTTGATGTCGATGACGTCGCGGAGGAGCGGGGCTTGGGTCACATTCGGGGCCATGAGGTCTGCTGCTTCCGTTCCATTCCGTCTTTCCCTCGGACATGCATGGTACGAGGGGCTGGTCGGGGGCCGTGTCCCTTCGCCCGTCCGCACCGATGGGCGACAGTAAATGACTGCTGGGTGCACGGCGGGGGTGGCGGCGCGGCTTCCGGGGCGGATCAAGTCCTGCAGGCGCCCTTGTCCGGCACCGGCGGCTCCGGAATCATGCTCGGAGACTGTGCCGAGCAGTCCGACGGGGAAAGGCTTGCAAGGATGACGACACTACCGCGCCAGGGCATGGGGACCCGAGTGGCCGAAGCACTCTCGTCCCAGGTTCTCAATGCCTTGATCGGCATCGTTGGCATTGTCATCCCTGTCGCAGCGTGGGTGATGCAGCGGAGCGATCTGACCAACCTCGTGCTGATGGCCGAGACTGTCCTTCTGCTGCTCATGATCGTGAACTACATGTGGTTACGCAGCATCTACATTCAGCTACGCAGGGCGAACGACCGGGACATGGCGGATGCCACCTACTTCGCCACGATTCGCTCACGGCTGGAACGTGACCTGATCGCGGACTTCGGCGAGATCGCCGACGGACACTTGCAGGTGTACGCATCCGAGGTGCCGCGCTTGTCGGTGATGCTCTTCAGGGTCCTCATCGAATCCGGAGCGCAGCCACAACGAGTCCTGGCCGCGGACCTGACCACGGACCCGAACCTGCTCACGGTGCGCAGGGAGTACCTCGCGGCGAACCGTCAGCTGATCGAGGCCGGCGGCAGTGTGCAGCGTCTGTTCATCTGCTGGTCGAACGATCTGGCACGAGCCGATTTCGGCCGTTCTCTGCTCCAGCTCGTCGATCACCACCGCTCACTGGGCGTGCAGTGCGGGCTGGCTGTCCGCGACCGGCTCCGAGCCGACCAGGCGATCGACTTCGTTGTTTTCGCCAAGGCCGCTGTGCTGGTCGAGGAGGAACAAGGCGATGCGGAGTACCTGCGTGGTCGCTCCTCTGTGTATTTCAAGAGCGTCGAGCGCTGGGCAGGCCGGTTCGAGTCGATCTGGGGGCACGGTTCAACCTCGGCGCCGCCCGCCCTGACCACTTACGAATCCCTGGTGCGTCCCATGGCCACCGGTCTGACCTGGGACGAAGATGCCGTACGGGCTCTGATCGCCCAGCTCTGAGAGCCCTCGCGGGAAAGCGCTCGCGCAGCCTGAAAGAGGTCTGGGCGCACCGCTTAGACTGGCAGGATCAAGCTGGTCCTGGTCGGGAGGGCCGGTACGGCGACGGACGGAACGTGATGGCTCTCTCGATCATCAAGACGCACGGCAGTCTCAATGACATCTTCGTCATCGACGGGCTGCCCGGCGACCACTTCGCCGAGGCGGACGTTCCCCGCGCTGTGCAACTGCTGTGCGATCGTCGCCGTGGGCTCGGCGGCGACGGCGTGTACTTCATCGCCGACAACGGTGACGGAACCGCTCAGGCGCTCTTCTACAACCCCGACGGCTCCCCGTCACTGCTGTGCGGCAACGGCATGCGGGGAGCGGGGCGGCTGCTCCTGGACCGCTATCAGGCGGAAGAAGTCGTTCTGCGCACCGGTCCGTACTCCTTCACGGTCCGTGCCGCGGACACCACCGCGCACGGCGTCCGGCAGGTCTCCGTCGAACTCCCCCCGGTCGACTTCACTCCCGCCGACCCGATCGTCGCCGAAGCCGAGGGGCCTTTCGTCGACCAGCCCTTGCCCGCCTACCACGCCACCCGGCACGTCTCCGCGCTGGCTGTGCCGAACTCGCATCTGATCACCGTGCTCGACGACTCCTACAACGAGGCGGAGCTCGTGGCGACCGGCACGCGTGTGGCCAACACCCCGGACGCCTTCCCGATCGGAGCCAACGTCTCGTTCGTGCGCCCGCTCGCCGAGGCCGAGGTGTTCATCCGCACCTTCGAGCGTGGCGCCGGTCTGACGCCGTCCTGCGGCTCGGGTGTCGCCGCGTCGCGTGCGGTGCTCTCGCGCATGGGGCGGGTGGATCCTGCTCAGCCCGTGGTGGTCCGGAATCCGGGCGGGATCGCCCGAAGCTGGATGCAGACGCATGGCGAGCGGTGGCAGCCGATCCTGGAGGGCAACGCCACGAAGGTGTACGCCGCGGAACTCGACCCGGCCGTGCTGCTCGGTGTTGGGCCTGTCGAATACACCGGCGAGGCTTTTCTCGACGAAGTCGATGCCTTCGCCGCTCTGAACAGCGACAATCTCAAGGTACTGAAGGAATCCGGGATCGAGATGACCATGAAGGGCCCCGCCGCGACGTGAAAGGTCCCTGTGTTCGCGGCTGCGACCTGACCAGGGTTTCGGTCCGTCGGACGGAGATCTTGGGGGCAATGCGTGGTCATCTGTCTGGCCATCGTCGCGGCAGGAGTGGCGATACGACAAGCGGACCGTTGGTGGTTCAGCCCGCGTCGCGGCCGTCGTGAGCCGACAACGTTGCGGGATATCAGAGCACTGCAGCGTGAACGGGCCAACAACGTCACTCCGGCACTGCTGTTGGCCGGACACTGGTGGGAACTGGTCGGCTGGTTTCTCATAGCCGCGCACGGCGGGCCCCTCGGATGGACCGCCGCCGCCATCGCGGGGGCGGTGAAGTTACGCCATCTCCAGGAGATCAGCCACTTCGCCGTCCACGGAGTGCTCACTCGCACCGGCCGAGCGGGAGCCGCACTCTGTGAAGCGGCCGTCCATGTTCCGCTGGGCTTCGTCCCGGTTCCGGTCCGCCGTCGACGACACGTACGCGAGCACCACCCCAACGCGACTGTCGCAGGGGTGGACCCCAACCTTCGGGAACTGCACGCAGCGGGCCTGTGTACCGGGGTCACCAGGCCGCGCTTCCTCCGGGCCCTTGTCTTCCCGCTCACCCCTGCCGGCGCCGCCGCCACGGTGCGGGGCATCGCTGACAACATCCTTGCCAGTAAGGCGCGGTGGTGGCGATTGTCCGGCTTTGCCGCAGTACCCGTGGCGACTGCCGCAGCCTTGGGCTGGCAGGCGGCACTGTTCGGATGGATAGTGCCCCGTCTGCTCCTGTACCCGCAGCTCGCCTGGATGTCGCTGCTGGTGGAGCACCGCTGGTGGGATGCCGAGTCGGTCGACGGACCCCCAGCAGCGGTGGAAGCCGCCCGATGCCTGCGGCTGTACCCGGACAGCGCGGCGGCAGCCCTACTGGCGCGCGGCACATGGCTTCCGTACGGCGACCTCTACCACTACGCACACTCGGCACATCCCGCCGTGCGCTGGAACTACCTGCCGCTTCTGGAGAAGCACACCCTGGGCACCCCCGCGTACACCCCCGACGCACTGCTGCTGAGTGAAAGCGCAGTCGTCCGTCACCACTTCAGGGCGCTGACGCGTGCCGACAGGGCAACACCACCACAGCCGGCACCCGAACGGTCACGCGGCCGACGGGAACGGCATCGAGGGCCAGTCAGTCCAACTGGCTGATGAACGCGCGCCAGGCGTCGGGGCTGAAGGTGATCACGGGGCCGGTGGGGCGCTTGCTGTCGCGGACGGGGACGAGGTGGGGGGCGTTGTCCGCGACTTCGAGGCAGTTTCCCTGTCCGCCGCTGTAGCTACTCTTACGCCATTCAGTATCTATCGCGCCATGGGATTCGGCGGCTTCGTGCCTCATGACTTGTACTCCTTGGCGATGCTATGGATCAGTGTGAGTGATTCCGTGTGCGGCAGCGCTACCGTGCGCGCGTCATCGAAGAGCGCACGGTAGTGGGCAACTTCGAGATCCCGCTCCAACCAGATGTTGCCGGTCGGGGTCTCCGAAAGTACGAGATCCAGCGATGCCAACTGCGGAAAGCTGAGCAGCAGGTACGGGCCGAACATACCTGAGTGCGCGCCTCGCGAGAACGGGAGCACCTGAACGGTGATGTTCGGGTGCTCCGCCATGGCGATCAGGTGCTCCAGTTGGGCTCGCATGACCGCAGGGCCGCCTACCTGTTGGCGAAGAACTCCTTCGGCCAGAACTGCCCAGAACTTTATGGGCGCTTCATCCGTGAGTCGTTCCTGTCTGGCAAGCCGTACATCGACGAACTGGTCAATCTCCTCAGGTGTTTGCCAGGCCCGAGAGGCAACCGTCACGGCACGTCCGTACTCGGCCGTCTGAAGAAGCCCAGGAACCAACTGCACCTCATACGTCCGAATGCTGTCACAGATGGCCTCCATCTCGATCTGGTCGCGGTATGCGGCACCAAGCACAGAGTCGTACTTGTGCCACCAGCCCTCGCGCCGACGCCGATTGGCTCTGCGCGCAAGCGCCACGAGCCGTTCACGTGACTGTGGGTCCTCCACTCCGTACGCCTGCATGAGGGCGATCAGGTCCGGTGCACGGACAGGAACGTGGCCGTTCTCTATACGGCTGATCTTTCCTTTTGTGCAGTCGAGGACCTCTGCAGCCCCTGCCGTGGAGAGGCATGCCTGCTCGCGGAATCGGCGCAGCTCGTCGCCGAGTTGACGCCCGAGCACGGTGGACGGATTGACATTTGGCATACGGCACTCCCTATCAGAGTCCGAGGTGTGGAGACTCCGACATTGCCCGAACGAGTGAATTAAGAGCTAGCAATCCCTTCAACGTTGCGCGAGTGCCTGTATCGCGGGCAGGCTACTGCTCGGCGGGAGCGCGAACCACCGCCAAGCCCAGGACTCGTTCGACGGCACCGACCCTCAGGGGGCGTCATGGCAGAGCACTCCAGCACCTACGAACTCGCGTTCCGGCTCTCTCGCTGTCGTAGCAGCGTTCCCAGGGCGCGGGCGGTGCTGAGAGCGAAGCTCGGGGAGTGGCGGGCCAGTCAGGCAGCCGCATCGGATGGCGAGTTGGTGCTCTCGGAGCTGGTGACCAATGCGGTTCGGGTGCCCGTGCCCGGGGACCGTCTGGTGGGCGTCCGCATCGAGTGCCGGGGGAGGGGCGAACTCCTGCGACTGGAGGTGAGTGACGCGGGGGCTGGCCGGCCAGAAGTGCAGCGGCCGGGGGAGCTGGACAAGGGCGGGCGCGGACTCATGCTCGTCAAGGCCCTGGCTCATCGCTGGGGCGTGGACGAACGCCGTGCCGGTATCGGCAAGACGGTGTGGGCGGAGCTGCTGGCGCAGGGTGTTGACCCCGTTCCTACAGAGTTCCAGATCGCGGCGGTTTCCGTCCGGCCCGGTCAATGCGTACGCGCGTGGGGTGCCTGGCGCACGGTCCGCGCTGTCCGGAGCGAGCGCTACGCATTGGGAGGGCTGGCGGTCGTCATCACCCTGGATGACGGTGGCCCGGCCTTGCGCCTGGATGCTGCGGAGAGGCTGACCGTGCGAACAACATCGGCCGCCGAGATGCGGGTTCGAGCCCGGACCGGTCCGGTGATCCCCTCGTGAGGGCGCTGTGGAGGAGGTTACTCCGGCGCCAAGTGCACCACCCGCGCCCGCCATTCTTGGGCACGTTGATGCAGGTGGTCGGCGGTCAACTGGTAGTGATCAGCAAGGCGGGCCGGCCGGTGGCGAGGACGCTGCCCCCACGGCTGAGGATGGAGCGGCTGGGCCGAGGTTCGCTGCGGGGCCGTATCGGCATCCCTGCCAACTTCGATGACGCGCCTGCCTCAGTGACTGACGCGCTCGGGATGCGCTGATGCGTCTATTGCTGGATACGCGCGTGGTCCTGTGGTGGCTCGAAGACTCGCCACGGCTGACCTCGTCGGTCAAGGAACTGTTGGATACCGAACCTGCCGTGTACGTAAGCGCGGTGACGCCGTGGGAAATGACGGTCAAGCAGTTCCTCGGCGCGCTCGAAGGACCCGGGGACCTGGCCGAGCAGGTACGTGATCTCCCGTTCAGGGGCCTGCCCATCACAGCCGCGCACGGAGTGCGGGCGGGTCGGCTGCCGATGGTGCACACCGATCCTTTCGACCGGATTCTCGTCGCGCAGGCGCAGGCCGAAGGGATGGTGCTGGCTACTCGGAACTAGTGGATACCACAGTACGACGTGCAGGTCATGTCGGTCTGACCTGCACGTCGTACCAGCCCGTCAGTTGCTGGCCGGGCGGCGACCGCGACGGGCAGCCGGAGCGGGACGCCAGTTGCGCAAGTCGTCGTCGGTCAGACCGTGCTCGCCCTGCTGGGCGGAACGGTAACCGGAGAAGAAGGCGGCAGGTGTACCGCTGTACAGCGGATCGAACTCGTTGTGCCACTGACCGAGCCAGGGCTGAAGTTCGAGGAGTCCAGCGAGGAGAGGCACCATTTCCTCAGTGGACAGCCCGTCATCGTTGGTGAAGTACGTGGTCAGCGCCTGAGCCTGCTCCTGGTGATCCCAACCCGCCCAGCCGAACAGGTTGGGGACGCCGGAGATCGCACCGGTCGCATAGGAGATGAACCGCTCCTTCGGCACATCGAGCTTGCCGCGTGCCCGCCAGTAGGAGGGCTTAAGAAAGTCGGCCGAGGTGTACTTCGGCGGTACGGGGATGGCGTCCCGGATCTTCCGCTTGGTCGACTCATCCGGGGCGGCGTCCTCTTCCCGCTGACGTGCCCAGACGTCCTCCCAGTCGGCACGCTTCTTCAACCCAGTGGGCTTGTAACGGAGAGCGGGCAGGAACGGCACATGCTCATCCGCGAGGAGTTCGGCGACGACGGTCGCCAGCTCCTTGCGGGGTGCATACAGATCGGCAACCGAAACGAAGTCCTCATCGAGCGCGAGGGCGCTCGTGAGCTGGGCGCGCGTGAGCAGTGTGGGCTGCCCATCCTGGAACCAGAGCTCACGGTTCTCGATGCGGTCGAGCAACCAGGACTTGAGGGCTCGCTCCTGGAGAACGTCCCAGCCCTCGGTCGCCCAGCGCCGCTTGTACTCGGGCCGCTCCACCATGCCGATGGCCCGGGACGACTCGATGACGTCGATGCGCTTCTGAACGACGGCCTTATAGGCGTCGGACCAGTGGTCGGGCATTTCGGTGATGGGAGTGGAGCCATGCCGCTTGAACCACTCGCCGGATGCCTCGCCCTTCTCCACCCGCCGTGCAAGCATAATCTCGAAGGCCCTCTCACCGAGGGCAAGTTCGGGTACGTCGGTTTCGGGCGCGCGCAGGTCCTCGGAGTGCAACTTGTAGAGGGAGTAGACCTGCCAGTCCAGTTCTTCTTGGAGGGCGATCATCTGGGCGCGGGTGGAGTGCCACGCAGTGCGGGCCTTCAGGAAGGCGGGGCTACTGGGAGGACCTGCTTGAACAATATCAGACGGGCCAGCGGCGATAAGTTTGTGTGCGAGGGAATCCAAAGCTGTTCCGAGGGTGGCGGGATGACTCGTCGGGAGAGGGAACTGCTGGAGCTTCGTTCCCGTGAACTCATAGAACTGCTCCCAAAGCTCCGTCTTGATACCTGATTGATGCCCTTCGGTTCCCTTGCTGTGGCTCATCATCTTTAGCCAGAAGCAGGCGGTCGAACTATTGAGTAGCCCCAACAACTGCAGGTGCTCCTCCTCCTTTACGCCCTTGTGCAACTTGATCACCGGGGCTGTGCGGGTAAATGCCCGGCCGCTGCGATCAAGTACCACATGGTTATGCGTGGCGACAAAAGCAAAGTTGAGAGACCAGGGATGAGCGTCCGCATCTTTGGGTAGCTGGTGCCATTCCCACCAAGGTCGACTGTCGGCGAAGTAAGTTCGACCAGAAAAGGTTGAGCGATTTCCTAGCTCCGTCCTATTCGGCCAGAGAGTACGGTGAAGGGCTGGCGCGCTGCTCACAGGGATCACAGTACGGGACGCATCGTAGGGGTATATTACGTGATTTCCGGCGGCGATTGTAAAGTCGCGGACTTCATCACCAACTCCGAGACGTTTGATGAACTCTGACTCGACGCGGAGCTTGTCTAGAACCCTCTCCGGAAAAACCAGTGCGTCGTCTGCATGTGTGTCGCCATAGAATCCAGTCCGTGTAAGTTTGGATTTGATTTTAGCGCTACTTGCCAATTCGATCCGCTCGACCAGTTCCAAACCGCCATCGGTTAGGATCCATGGCTTCCGGCTGAAATATCTTCCGCGTTCCAAGTCGTCGACAGAAACCCATGCACTAACTGATCCAGAATCGTCGATCTGCTTCACGATGGCATTCCAGACTAGCCCGTCAGCTCCGTTCTCCGGCGCCTTGGGCTCGCCCTGAATGCTTCGCACGGTGCGGATGCTTTCTGTGCGCGCAGCGCCTGATCGTCGCCGCCCCACAAGGATCACCGTTGGTGTCCCGTGGCCCGGAATGTACGCCCCAGAGGTATCGATTACCTCCGTAAGTTCAATCTTGTGAGCGAAGTATTCTTCAATCAGCTTGGTCCCGAACTCTCGCTTCATGAAAGAATTTGCCGTGATTTGCCCTACCATGCCGTACCCGCGTCCGTCAGGTTCCCCCACCTTCGCTAGCTGGAAGAATCGCTCAGCGAACGGAACGGACAAGGCGTATGTGCCGCCGCAAGAAGCGTAAAGTCGCCTGTAAAGCGCATTCAGCTTCCTATCCTTCACCGTGATATACGGCGGGTTCCCCACCACCACGTCATACCGCCCCCGCTCCAGAATCCCCGGATAGTCATCCAGGTCCTCCGTCGCATAAGTGAAATCAACCAGCCGCTTCCCTGTCTCCTCGCTAATCAGCTCAAGCTCTTGCTGCCGGTCCTCGATCAGCGAGTCACCCACCGCCAGGTGTACCGGCCAGTCGTACCGCCCCGCTGCCGCCAGCGTCCGTACATGCGCCGCAGCCATCGCCGCCAGCAGCAGCCGGAACCGCGCGATGGCCACCGCGAACGGGTTGATGTCCACGCCGTGCACCGAGTTCAGCGCGTCCCGTACGAGCTCGTGCAGGTCGCGGTCCGGGTGGCGTTCCGCCGACAGGCGTACCAGCCTCCTGAACGCACCCAGTACGAAGTGCCCCGAGCCGCACGTCGGGTCGATCATCTTCAACTCGTTGAACCGGCCGCCCATCTCGCGGACCACCGGGTCCATCGTCCGGTCGAGGATGAACTCCTCCACGAACTCCGGGGTCTGGAGCAGCGCGTACGTCTTCCGTGCCGCCTCCGACAGGTCCTGGTAGAGGTCGCCCAGGAACCGGGTGTCCCACCCGTCCGTACCGTCAGCGTTCAGTGGATCCGTGAAGTCGTGGACGAGGACCGGCGCACCATCAGTACCGCCCGCACTGTCCTCTCCAGCCGGTCCCTCCCGCCGCTCCCGCCAGAACTCCACCAGCGCTCGCGCCCCGTCGTGCGACAACGGGATCTGGTAGAGAGGGTTACGGTCCTGGCGGAACAGCAGCTTGCCCGCCTGACCCGCGCCGAGCTCTTCGAACGCACGCAGCAGCCAGCCCCGGTACGTCGGGTCCTCGGTCTCCTCCACATACTGGGCGTACCGGGCCTCCGCGAGGTCGCGCCGCTCGGCCTCAGCGCCCGTGAGATACGGCTCCGGGATCAGTCGGTTGTCCTCGCAGAACCGGACGAACACCGTGCCCAGCACCCACGCCACCGCGACCTGCGTGACGCGCTCGTCCAGCCAGGCGTTCCACGTCGCCGCCGTACGTCCCAGGCCCCGCGCCTCGTCGTACTCAGCCCGCAACCGGCCAGCGACCGCCTCCGTCGCCCGTACGTCATCCGCGCGATCCGCCGAGAGCTCCGCCAGCCGGCTCTCCAGCCAGACGTCCCACTTCGGGGCCTCGTCCGGAGGGAGGACCGCCTTGCTCGCCTTCCCGTACTCCGTGCGCAGCGGCTTGAGCAGCTTCTCGCCCTCCGCGACCTGCTTGCCGAGGTCCACCTCGACCGCCTTGACCTGCTTGATCAGGTCCGTCTTCAACGCCGTGCGGTCGATCACTTCTGGTCTTCTCCCGTGGTCGTATTCATCGTCGGCAATGCGTTCCGCCTGCCCAACAGGCCCAACTCGTCGGTTCGGTGGGCGTTCGACACCCACGAGTCCGGCAGGACCACCCACTCACCCAGCCCCGCCTGATACGGCACAGCCGTCGCCCCCAGTCGCGGCGGGCGCGCAGGGTCGCTCTGCGGGCACAGCAGCCACAGGCCCCGCCCGCCATTCCTCGCCCGCTCGGCCAGCCGCTCCAGGCTGCCCATGGCGTCGTACCGGGCGAGCACCCCGGCGTCCGTGAGTAGCAGCGGGTTCTTGGGGCCCGGTGCCGACAGCAGCTCGCCCACACGAGGTTCCACCGAGCTCCACGCCGTACGCGCGTACTCGGCGAACTTCATCGCGCCCCTCGAACCGGGCGGGGCCACATCCGCCCGCAGGATGGTTTCCCAGGTCGGCTTGGGGCGGGCGTCGACCAGTTCGTGGAGCGCGCCCAGGAACAGTTCGGTCACCGAGACCACCCCGGCGTCGAACCGGTCGCCCTCCAACTCCCGTATCGCCTGGTGTGCCAGACCCGTCCGTACCGTCAGGACGCGGAATCCGTCCCGCCGGGCCGAGGACAGCAGACGCTCCTCCGCCGCGACCGCGCCCGCGAGCTGCGGATCGTCGGAGTAGCGGCGCGCAGCGATCGTGCCGGTCGCCTGCCGCTTGCCGTCCGAGGAGAGGAAGCTGGACGCGAAGTTCGTCCTCCGCGGCAGGTACCGCAGCGTGCGTGGGCGTCGGCGAGTGGATTCGGTCAGGTCGAATCCGGCCGCCTGCAGCGCCTTCGTCAGCGGGCCGTTGACCGGGAGTGCGTGTCCGCCCCGCTTGTTCAGCAGCTCGGGGAAGCGGGCCCGTACCCGCTCGTGCACATCGGCGGCGGTCAGCCCCGGCTGGTCGGCCTCCGCCACGCCGGGGATCACGCGGACCAGCCCGGCCTGGGTCAGTCGCAGGGCTCGTACCAGCGGAAGGTTTCGTGGATAGATCTCCAGCCGGGGCGTCGCCGCCGCGTTCCGCGCCGCTGCCGCCGCTACCTCCACCAGGCGACGTTCGTCCCACTCCACGACCGCACTCGGCGTGGGGATCGCCGAGAGTTCCGTCAGAACCGTTGCGGCGGTCGGCAGTGTGTCCAGCTTCGCCAGCCGGTCCGCGACCCGGCCGAGCCGCTGCGCGTAGTCCAGCAGGCCCGGTGCGGACGGAGTCTGTGGGGCGTCGTCCTCGCCGACCTCCAGAGCCAGCAGCCCTGCCCCCATGCCCTCGTCGGCCGCGTCCCGGTTCGGAGCGTGCCGGAACTCGCCTTCCTGCGGGACGAGTTGCTCGACCTCCACCACCGCACGGACCGCCGCCAGGGCCAGCGCACGGCGCTGTTCAGGCTCCTGGAGCTGGGTGCCGCGGCGTACCGCGAGAGCGTCCGCGATCTCCGCGGCCGACGCGAGCCGGCCCATGGAGCGCAGCAATTCCAGAATCTCGGCGCGCAGCGCCCGTACCGTCGGATGCTTCTTCCAGCGGGTGCGCTGCGTCTTCAGCATCTGCGGAATCCGACCCGCCGACAGGCCCAGCGCGTCCGCGACATCCTTCTGCTTCGGCCAGACGCCGACCTCGGTGGGCAGCTCACCGTGGCCATTGGGCAGGCGCAGCAGCAGCCGGACCATCTCGCACTCGTTGCGGTTCGTGCCGTCCTTCTTCAGCTCCGGTACGAAGACGGTGGCCAGGGCGTCCAGGCTGACGCTGCGCAGGGCACGTTCCGGCAGCGAACCCCCGCCACCGGCCTCGGCCATCGCACCGGCCACTGCGGCCTCGGCCGCCGAAAGCTCGGCCTTCGCCTCCTTGCGGCCCTCGGGAGTGAGCGGCGCGGCCGGGCGCTCGGCGAGCTGCTGGCGCCATTCCTTGATCCGGCCCAGGACTTCTTTCCGTGTTTTCGCGCCGAGGCCGGGAGCGTTCACGAGCTGGCGCTGGCTGTAGTCGAGCAGCTCTCCGACCGTGTTGACGCGCAGCCCGTAGACGAACGATTCCGCGGCTGGGCTCAGCCCCGAAGCCGATACCGGAGTCGAGCGGTCCGCCTGAGCGGCCTGCCGGTCGCGCTGCTGCTCGGCGGTCTCCGTCTCGGCATCCGCGATCGCGGCACCCGCTGCCGGGACCTCCGCTCCCACCTCGGCCGCCGCCGGGTGGCGCGAGCGGCGTGATGAGGGCTTGGCCTCGTCCATCGCCAGGAAGATCTTCTTCCAGGCATCGCGCATCGGCTTGAGATCGCGGAAGCGCTGCGACGCGTCCCGGTGCAGGGCCTTGCGGAAGAAGGCGAGCAGACCGTCCTTGACCGCCGGATCGAATGCATCCACCGCGATCTTCGGATACGGCTCCTGCTTCGGGTCGGTCTGGCGCGCTGACACCCGGCCGTCACCCCACACCGGCAACTCGCGCGAGGCCATCTCATGGAGCGTGGCGGCCACGGCGTACCGCTCGGCATGCCCGTCGTACACCGAACGGTCCGTGAGCGTACCGATGAAGGGGTCCAGGTAGCCGTCCGTACCCGCGCCGGTCTCCTGCACCGGGTATCCGGCGAGCGAGAAGTCGATCAGCACCAGTTCACGGGTGCGGTTCGGACGGATACGGATCGCGATGTTGTCCGGCTTGATGTCGCGATGCCAGACACCCTCGCCCTCGAGGAAGTCCACCGCGCCGAACAGATAGTCCCCGTACGCCTCCAGCTGGTCCACCGACAGACGCCCGAACTCGCGCAACTGACGGGCGACGGTTTCCTCGCGCCGCCGGTTCTTCGTCGAACCAGGTGCTGCCGGCTCGACGTCGGCCGCGCGCTCGTCACCCACGTACTCCATGACCAGGACCGTGCGGCCCCCGATGCGCTGTGGCGTGGGCTCGACCAGCCGGATGATGCGTGAATCGGGTCGCAGCCGGCCCATGACCTCGGCCTCACGGGCCAGTACCGCGTCCCTGCTGCCGGAGAGTGCCACCTTCAGCACCGCGAGCGACTTCGAGAAGCGGACCTCCGGCCCGGCCGACAGATCCTGTACCAGGTACGCACGGCTCGTCGACCCTGTACCCAGCCGGCGCTTCACCTCCCAGCGGCCTGCCAGTACATCGCCCGCGACCGCGTCCAACGGGTTCTTCTCGGGGACGGGCGCCGGTGCCTGCTCGGCGGGGGCCGGTTCGGTCAGCTCCTCCTCGACGACCTCCAGCATTTCCAGGAAGTCGTCCACCGAGGACAGCCGGTCGGAGACGCTGTACGCGGTAGCCGCCTGCACCAGCTCATCGATGTACTCCGAAAGACCGTCGACCATCGCGCTCGGCCGCAGTCCCTCGCCCGCCTCGAACCGGGCCAGCAGCTCGGCTTGACTGGCCGCGGGTGCCTTACCCGTGGCCAGCAAATAGGTGAGTACGCCGAGGCCGTACACATCCAGGGCGACCGGATCGGCCTTGAGCGCGGTCAGCTCGGGAGCGAGGTACGGGTCCGCCCCCTCGGCGATGTGCGCACCGGCCCGCGAGAACGACGTCGGCGCGAGTCTGTCCCCGGCATTCTGGCCACCGTGCTCGGAACCGCGCTGGACGGCGACCTGCCAGTCGGAGATCTGCACATACGGACTGAGCCAGCCCGCATCCTCGCTGTCCGAACCCGCCGCTCCGCCACGGCCGCGCGGCATCAGATGGATCGCACGCGCCGCCAGGGTCCGGTGGTAGATACGCCTGCCGTGCGCGGAACGCACCGTCTCCGCCAGCTGACGCACGAGTGCCATCCGGCCGAGAATGTCCAGCTTCTCCCCGTACTGTGCCACGTACTCGTCCAGTCGCAGCGTTCTCGGGTCGTAGTCGAAGATCAACGCGGGGCCGGCGGAATGTCCCGACGGGTCGTACTGCTTGAGCTGCACCACACCTGGGTGGCGGAAGTGCCGCAACACCGCGGCCTCACGTCGGGCAGCGTGCTCCACGGAGGCCCGCAGCCCGGCATCCGAGCCGCGCTCGCGCAGATAGACGCGAATCCTGGCAGCCTCGGGCAGATCGCTGTGCCGGGCCAGATAGTCCGCCCAGGTGGGGCCGGAGTCGAACGACTTCCGGTGCAGCACATACGGGCCGACCTTGTACTCCGCGTCACTGCGTGCGATGCCGACCCGGCCCAGAGCCGCCGCGATCCGTCGCGACCGCGGGGCGTCGATCCGCCGCTGCTCGAACTGCGGGGGCTCCTTCAGCGTCTTGACGAGCTGCGGAACGGTGTGGACACCGTGCTGGTCGTGGTGGGGGAGCCTGACCTTCAGCGAGGAGTCGGTGAAGCAGACCGCCTCCGAGACCCACACCCGCTCCCCGTTCAGCTCGGGCTCCAGCAGCCCGGCCAGCTCCTTCGCCTTCTTGTTCGCCAGGTGCAGAGGGTTGCCGTGTGCGACCTGCCGCCCCCTGGGCTGGCTCTGCAGCCACGTACCGTTCCGGGACTCGAGGGAACCGTGCCAGTCCTTGAGCTCGATGAGGAAGACGCCGCCGGGAGCGATCACCAGCAGATCCACCTCCCGGACGTGCCCGGAGTTCGCGGTGAACGTGAAGTTCGACCAGGCGCGCCACGGATCGTTGTCCGGAAGCTCCGTGCGGATGGCTTCGAGGCCGCGACGCTCATGCGGGAACTCGGAATCCGTGACCGTTTCCCAGCGGCCCTCCCGCATACGCCGTCCTCACTCCGCTTCCGAACCGACCTGCATACATTCCGACGTGCGTTCGATTTGAACGTCAGAATTCCCCTCGGATCGTATCGGCTCGCGGTGTCTGGGGGGAATCGGTCAAGATCATCTATCCGGTGGCGGGCGACCGGGTTTCCCCGCCGGTGGCCACGCGCTGGTGAGGGAACTCATTGCCCTCGCGCAATTCGCGATCGTAGAGTCCCGAGGCGGGTGAAAGCGAGGGGCCTGCTGCGTCTCGGAGGAGTCGGACTCAGTGGGGCCGGAAAATGATGCCCTCCGTCCAGCCCTGGTGACCATGGCGGGACAGAGAGCGTGCGGGGGAGCAGATATGGCAGGGTCCGGGCGTCCGAAACCGGTGGATGAACTTCTGAGGGCCGCACAGCTGGAGATCGCGGCGGAACTGCGCAGCGACGGGGGGAACAAGCCCAAGGCTTCCCTGCGTGAGGGGCGCAGGCTGTCCGTATCCGGGCCGCAGCACGAGTACGAATTCAGCTTCAAGCGCTGGCCCGAGGCTCTGAACGGTATGCCCCTCCTGGTGCGGCCCTCCCGATCGCAAGGTCCCTGGACACCGGCCGAGGTCACCCGCCTTCCCGACAACAAAGTCCGCTTCGTCACCGAGGCCGACCTGGGGCATGCGCCGGGACTGGTGCAGCTGCGCGCGGACGAATCCCAGACCTGGAAGGTGCTGGCGGAGCGTCTCGCGTCTGTCGGCGAGGCCGACCACCCGGTACGGCCGGAGAGCGCCGGATGGATCACCGGCCAGGGGAGCCCGAAGGTGGGGCGTGAAGCCGACCCAGGGCGTTGGGTTGCCGACTGGCCTTCGCTCCGTCTCAACCCACCGCAACGCCAGGCTGTGGAACAGGCCCTCGCCAGTGAGGTCACGTTCCTGTGGGGCCCGCCCGGAACAGGAAAGACGGATGTGGTCGCGCACATTGTGGAGGGGTGCAGCCGCCAGGGGTTCAACGTGCTCTTCCTCGCTCCGACCAAGGTCGCTGTCGATCAGGCACTGGAACGGATCTGCGACCTGCTCTCCGGAGAGCAGGGCTTCGACACCGGTCTGGTGCAGCGGGCGGGCGGCATTGACGTCGAGTCGCTCCGGGAGCGGTACGGCGCGTACGTGGATCCCGAACAGGTGGCAGCGAGGCTCTCCGCCCATCTGCAGAGCAGCCTCACGAGGCTCAGCTCCACACTGGCAACCGCGCGTGCCGGTATCGCGCTCCACGAACGGCTGCGCAGTCTGCAGGAGGGGCTGGCCATCGCTCGGAAGGCATACGGAGCGGCGGGTACGGCACAGCAGACGGCTGCAGAGAAACTGAGCGATGCACAGGGGGCCACGACCGCGTTGAGGGCGCGCGTCCAGAGCATCGGCACACCGACGGGACTCTTCGCCGACCGGAAACAGGCCAAACTCGATGCGGCACGCACCGACCTTTGGCAAGCGAGCCAACAGGTAGCCCAGGCCACTGAGGCCCGGGACGTGGCGAAGACGGCACAGGACAAGGCTGCGCGGGACATTTCCCGTATCGGAGCAGACATCACCGATCAGACCGCGAAGCTCGACGGTGTTGAGCCGCTGCGAACCCTGACCGAACGCACCGACGCACTCCAGAAGCAGATCAACGCGGCGGAGAAGGAGCTGCGGCGCATCTCCGACGCTGTGAGAGCCAACTGCCGGGTGCTCGGAGCCACCGTCGCGAAAGCCGCTCAGTCCCGCTCCCTGCTGGAGCGCACCGATGTCGTGGTGATCGACGAGGCAGGCATGATCAATTTGCCGATGGCCTGGTACGTAGCCGGTCTGGCTGGTAAACGCGTTGTGGTGGCAGGCGACTTCCGGCAGCTGCCGGCTGTGAACAAGGCTGCCGACGACCGGGGCGCAAGTGACGAGGAAAAGGAACACGCGCGCCGATGGTCGGCCACGGATGCCTTCCGCGCGGCGGGCCTGGTCACCGCCGCTGGAACCGTGCGTCAGGACCCGAGGCTCGTCGCTCTCAGCACCCAGTACCGCATGCGTGAGCCGATCTGTGATCTCGTCAACGTTGTGGCCTATCCGGACGCACCGTTGCGCACCGGCCGGGACAACGAGAGCCGCATTCCCTTCAGTCCGCTTGTCAACGCACCTGTGATCCTGATCGACACGTCGGGGCACTGCGTTCCCGGCCCCAACCACAGGACGAACCCCGTCCATCAGGCCGCGGTGCACGAACTCGTACGCGGTCTCCAGTACGACCGAGTGCTGCCACCGAGAAGGTGGGACAACGTCCCGCCGGGCGAGCGGGCGACCGACCGCCTGGCGGTGATCGCCCCGTACAAGGACCAGGTCAAGGGCCTCAAACGTGTCCTGACCGAGCGGCTCGGCGCCGACTACGACGGCCTGGTGGAATCCGTGCACCGGTTCCAGGGAAGCCAACGACCGGTCGTGATCCTCGACACCGTGGCCGGAGCCGGCGACTATCCCGGTCATTTCTACCGGGGAACCGGCCTGGACTCCGAGACGTGCCGCTTGCTGAACGTTGCCCTGAGCCGAGCTCAGGACCACCTTGTCGTCATTGCGGACGTGGCATTCCTCCGCAAAAAGCTTCCGCAGCGCAGCGAGGCACGGACAATGCTCGACCACCTGGAGTCGCGCGCACAGTCCATCTCCGTCGACCAGCTCATCCCCATCAGAAGCGCGGCCGAACTCGCGGCACTGCCGGACGAGGAGCTGACCCGACCCGCGTTCTTCCCCGCTGAGCAGGTCGATCGCGCGGTGCGCTGGGACATCGAACGTGCCAGGGAGAGCATCGACATCTATACGTTCCTGCTGGCGGTGCCTCGAGTGAAGAGATGGCTGGCACTCCTGGAGGAGAAAGCGGCTGCCGGTGTCAGAGTGGTGATCCACACCCGGTCTCCCGAGGAGCAGCGGGAGGATTCGGTGGTCGAGCGCCACCGCGGACTGGTGGATCAGCTCAAGGAGGCGGGCTGCACGGTTGAGTATCGCGAGCGCATGCACGAGAAGGTATTCATCGTGGACGACACCGTCCTCTGGCACGGCTCGCTGAACCTGCTGGGCAACCTGGGGCCCACCGACCTCATGATGCGGTTGGAGGACGCCGAGTCATGTGCGCAGGCGCGACGCGTCATGGACCAGGCGCGCAGGGAGAGCCCGGTGTACCGGGGAGAGCGCGGCGCGCGCCGGGACCAGGGTTCGGGCGGTACGAGAAAGAGGAACCCGGATGCGTCCGAAGGCGTCGAGGTGGGGGCGACGGTCTGGGGACGGCTCTACCTGAACGTTTCCTACCAGGAGAAGGACGAGGCCAAGCGCCTGGTGAACGCCAGGTTCGATGGCGACAACACGCTTTGGTACACGGATGCGGCACAGGTGATTCCGCAGGGAAAGCAGGGCTGGCTGCGCCCCAAACATTGAACGGTGCCGGTGGAGACCGGGTGTGACTGTGGCCGCCTGACGGGGGCTGTGACGGAGCGAGTGGCCGCGCAGGCCATGGAAGCAGAGCTGGGCGGCCCCGTGGCCGACGGCCAACCCTGAAGCGGCCCGGCCAAACCCGTTGTCAGTCCTCCTGGTTAACCTGGCGATCGTGAAAACAGAAACCGATGTGCGACTCTCCGAGACGGGTGACGAGGGATCGACTGGAGCGGGTGTCGGCGGCGCTGCCCTCCTCGATTCGGCAGGAGTCCAGTGGGTGCTCCAGCCAAGAGGAACTCCGCGTGTGCGGGGTCCGCAGCACTTCAAGCACTCGGTGCGGGAGGGCGTCCGGCTCGCGGACTACGAGCACGTTCTCGGTGCTGACGCTCAAGCGCTGAAGGAACTCTTTCCGACGGGCCCGGCGCGGCTTTGGGGGGCTACGCCTCCTTCCAAGAAGGACGGGAAAGCTGCCGCGATTGCCGGACGCCGGGTCGGTGACGAGGTCTTGTTCTACGCGGACAAGAAGTTCGTTGCCAGCGCGAGGATTCTCGGCCTCTTCCACAACCAGGCCCTTGCTAAGGCCGTCTGGGGTGTGGACGAGGACCAGAAGACCTGGGAGCACATCATGGCGCTGGGAGAAGTGGTCGAGTTCGACACACCGGCGGAACCCATTCTCAGTGAACTCCGGCTTCCCAAGACGCTGCGCTCGCTGACTCTGGTGGGTGTCGAGGGGCGGCGCCGTTGCCTGCGCTTGGTCGATCGGTCGGCGCCCGTGCAGCCGGGGCGAAACGATCCGCCTCCTGGCAGAGGCACGACACTGAGCCGGGACGACGTGTTCCGCGCGCTCTCGAATTTGAAGATGCACACCAAGGAGCAGCGTCCTTCACGTCACAAGCCGATCACTCTCCTGTGGGCCATCGGCCGTCTGGCCGCTGAGCAGGACCGCATGGTCGAGTGGCAGACGTTCCGCGACGAGGTCGGGCCTCTGCTGCGGGACTTCGGCCACCCGGATTCGAGGGTCACCCCTGAGTACCCGTTCTGGCACCTGAGCTCCAGTGGACTGTGGGACGTCGAGGGGTTGGAGGATCGGCACGCCACGCCAACGCCATCCAAACTGACCGCAGCGCGTGCGAGCGCCGGCCTCAAAAGGGACGCTGCCAAGGTGCTTCGTCGCTCGATGGCGCGTGCCGAGGCCATCGGTCTGATCTGTTCCAGCTACCTCGGTGATGTGGACCGGGAGGAGATTCTGGAGCGCGTCGGTCTCGCGGGGTACACGAGTGCGAGCGGTGAGCTTCCCGACGGTGGAGGCAGCGAAGGAAGAGTGCCTCGCCGCCCGGGAACCTATTCACGGCTCGAGCGGAACCAGCAGCTCGTCGAATCCATCAAGACGATGTACAAGAACGAGTGCCAGGTGTGCGGATCGCGCGTGGAAACCAGATACAGCCACTACAGCGAGGCCGCCCACATCCGGGGACTGGGGAGTCCTCACCACGGGCCCGATCAACTGTCCAATCTCCTGTGCCTTTGTCCCAACCATCATGTCGAGTTCGACAGGCTCGCCATCTACATCGATGAGGAGTGGGCGGTGAGGCGGAACTCGACGGGAGACGTTGACTATCAACTCAAGCGGCATGCCGCCCACGTCATCGAGCAGAAGTACCTTCGCTATCACCGAGGGTTGTGCGGACGCCTCTGACCGCAGAACGTGCCTGGTGTGGCAGCCGGAGAGCATCAACGGACGGGTTGCCACACCAGCGGCAATACCGTCGGTGCCCCGAGGTGGGGAGATGGTGACCGCATACGCAAAGACCCCGCTTCCAGCCTGAAGGCTGGTGGCGGGGTCTTGTCGGCACTTCCTGCGAAGTGCCCCCGGCAGGATTCGAACCTGCGCACCCGGCTCCGGAGGCCGATGCTCTATCCCCTGAGCTACGGGGGCGTATCGCGGTGTTGCTCTGCGACGGGTGAAACACTACCAGCTTCCGCGGGGTGTCCGTGAACAGGTATTTCCGGGGCGCGACGCGGGTGCGAGGCGCGCGTGAGGCGCGCGTGAGGCGCGCGTGAGGGCGCCCGCGTTGTGCGCTCGGCGCGCGAGACGCGCACGACGTGCGGTTTCCGACCCGGCGCGGCACCGCGTGCGCTGTGTTCCGCCCGTCCCTACCGCGTGTTCCGGCCACGGCCGGGGGCCCGGTCGGCGGAGTGCTTCGCCACCCTTCCAGGGGCGGAAGTGGTCAAAACCCGGACGCAGCCCCTCCGGCCGACCTACCCTCGAAGCGTGTCAGGGGCGTACGGTCGCGTGCTTGTTGTCGACGACAACAAGGTCATCCGGCAGTTGATCAGGGTCAATCTCGAGCTGGAGGGCTTCGAGGTCGTGACCGCGGCTGATGGTGTCGAGTGTCTGGATCTGGTGCACCAGGTCTGCCCGGACGCGATCACGCTCGACGTCATGATGCCCCGGCTCGACGGCCTGCAGACCGCCGCGCGGCTGCGGGCCGATCCGCGGACGAGCCATCTGCCCGTCGCGATCATCAGCGCCTGCACGCAGTACGAGGTGGACGCGGGGGTCTCGGCCGGCGTCGATGTCTTCCTGGCGAAGCCGTTCGAACCGAGCGAGCTGGTGCGGATCGTGCACCGGCTGGTGCGCCGGGAGGACCCGCCGCCGCTGGACGGGCGGCACGGCGTGGGGCGGGCGGGGAGCGCCGCCGGCTGACCGGATGGCGAAACAGGGTCGCGAAGTGCCCCCCTGTCTCCCATACGCTTGTCCCGTGACCCCCGCCGACCTCTCCCGGACCGTGCTGCACGCCGTGCGCCGCGCGGTCGAGGAGGATGCGCTGTGCGCGCCCGTGCCCGCACGCGTGCGGGTGGAGAGGACCCGGCCCGGTGGCAGCGGTGACTACGCCTGCGCCGTCGCGCTCCAGCTCGCCGGGCCCGCCGCGCTGCCGGCACTGGAGGTCGCACGCATCCTGCGGGACCGGGTCGCCGCCGAGCCCGGGATCGGGCGGGTGGACATCACCGGGCCCGGGTTCCTGAGCCTCACCCTCGACGCCGGTACCGACACCGCCGCCCGCCGCGCCCTGGTGCGCGAGGTGCTGGAGCGGGGGCCGCGGTACGGGCACGGCGACGCGCTCCGCGCGGAGGTGCTCCAGTTCCGGCACGCGCGTGAGGTACGGGCCGCCGTCCGCGCCCACGCGGTGCGCGCGCTGGTCCTCTCGCAGGGCGCCCGGGTGCGGATCAGCTGCGACGAGGCGTCCGACCCCGACTGGGCGCGGCTGGGAGTCACCGTCGACGCCCACGGGGTTCCGCCCGCCCCGCTCACCGCCGTACGGCCGGTTCCCGCCGGAGCCGAGGCGGGGGAACTGCTGGAGCGGCTCGGGCCCGACGCCCTCCGGTGGGGGCTGCTGCGGCCCGCCGGGCACGACCGGGCGCCGCTCGGAGCGGACCTGCTCGTCCAGAGCGGGAGCAACCCGCTCTTCCTGGTGCGGTACGCCCACTCCCGGGCCCGTGCCCTCACACGCGGCGCGGAGCTCCTCGGCTTCGGCGGCGCGTACGAGGCGTACGACGCGAACACCGACGCCCGCCACCCCGACACCCACGCCCTGTTCGACCTGCTCGCCGACCACCCCGGTGTTCTCCTCGCCGCCGCCCGCCACCGCGCGCCGGACCGGCTCGCCCGGCACCTCGAAGCCGTGGCCCACGCCTTCTTCGACTTCCACGACTCCCATCCGCCGCTCCCCGCCGGCGACGAGAAACCCTCGGCCGCCCATCGCTCCCGGCTGGCCCTCGCCGAAGCCGCCGGGACGGTGCTGGCAGGCGGCCTGTCCCTGCTCGGTATCAGCGCGCCCGAACACCTCTGAGAGACCCGAGAGAGCAACACGATGAGCCGATCCGCACACCCCGCCGGACCCCGTCACGCCGACGTCCTGACGGAGGGGCACTACACCGCCCCGGCCGCCGATCTGAACGTGCTGGACGAGAAGGTCTGGTCCCGTACCGTCTCTCGCGACGAGGACGGTGCGCTCACCGTCGGCGGGATCGGCGTGGCACGCCTGGCCGAGGAGTTCGGCACCCCGGCGTACTTCCTCGACGAGAGCGACTTCCGCGCCCGCTGCCGCGCCTGGGCGGACGCGTTCGGGCCCGGTGCGGATGTCTTCTACGCCGGGAAGGCCTTCCTGTCGCGGGCCGTCGTGCGCTGGCTCACGGAGGAGGGGCTCAACCTCGACGTCTGCTCCGGCGGCGAGCTGGCCACCGCGCTCGACGCCGGGATGCCGGCCGAGCGGATCGCCTTCCACGGCAACAACAAGACCGTCGCCGAGATCGAGCGGGCCGTCGAGGCGGGCGTGGGCCGCATCGTGCTCGACTCCTTCCAGGAGATCGTCCGGGTCGCCCATATCGCGCAGCAGCGGGGCGTGCGCCAGCGCGTCCAGATCCGGGTCACCGTCGGCGTCGAGGCGCACACCCATGAGTTCATCGCCACCGCGCACGAGGACCAGAAGTTCGGCATCGCGCTGGCCGGCGGGCAGGCCGCCGAGGCGGTGCGGCGGGCGCTGACCCTGGACGGTCTCGAACTGATCGGCATCCACTCGCACATCGGTTCGCAGATCTTCGACATGGCCGGTTTCGAGGTGTCCGCCCGGCGTGTGGTGCAGCTGCTCGCCGAGGTGCGCGACGAGCACGGCGTCGAGCTGCCCGAGATCGACCTCGGCGGCGGGCTGGGCATCGCGTACACCTCCGAGGACGACCCGCGCGAGCCGCACGAGATCGCCAAGGCGCTCAGTGACATCGTGACCCGCGAGTGCGAGGCCGCGAACCTGAACACCCCGCGCATCTCGGTCGAGCCGGGCCGCGCCATCGTCGGGCCCACCGCGTTCACGCTCTACGAGGTCGGCACCATCAAGCCCCTCGAAGGGCTGCGTACGTACGTCAGTGTCGACGGCGGGATGTCGGACAACATCCGCACCGCGCTGTACGACGCCGAGTACAGCGTCGCGCTCGTCTCGCGCACCTCGGACGCCGAGCCGATGCTGGTCCGGGTCGTCGGCAAGCACTGCGAGAGCGGGGACATCGTGGTCAAGGACGCGTTCCTGCCGGCCGACCTCGCGCCGGGAGACCTGATCGCGGTGCCCGCCACCGGCGCGTACTGCCGTTCCATGGCGAGCAACTACAACCACGCCCTGCGCCCGCCGGTCGTCGCCGTGCGCGACGGCGGGGCCCGAGTGATCGTCCGGCGCGAGACGGAGGAAGATCTCCTGCGTCTCGATGTCGGCTGATGAAATAGTCGTCTCAGGATCCGGACGAGTGGCAGAAACCCCCGTCCGGTGAGTGAGACTGGTCCACACCTAAGTATGTATGAGAAACGAGGTCGGATGATGCGTACGCGTCCGCTGAAGGTGGCGCTGCTGGGCTGTGGAGTGGTCGGCTCAGAGGTGGCGCGCATCATGACGACGCACGCCGACGACCTCGCCGCGCGCATCGGCGCGCCCGTCGAGCTCGCCGGTGTCGCCGTCCGCCGGCCCTCCAAGGTGCGGGAGGGAGTCGATCCCGCGCTGGTCACCACGGATGCCACCGCACTCGTGAAACGGGGCGACATCGACGTCGTCATAGAGGTCATCGGGGGCATCGAGCCGGCCCGTACCCTCATCACGACCGCGTTCGAGCACGGTGCGAGCGTCGTCTCCGCCAACAAGGCCCTGCTCGCCGAGGACGGTGCCGCGCTGCACGCCGCCGCCGAGAAGCACGGCCGCGACCTCTACTACGAGGCGGCCGTGGCCGGCGCCATCCCCCTCGTACGGCCGCTGCGCGAGTCCCTCGCCGGTGACAAGGTCAACCGGGTGCTCGGCATCGTGAACGGCACCACCAACTTCATCCTCGACCGGATGGACACGAGCGGAGCCGGTTACTCCGAGGCGCTCGACGAGGCCACCGCCCTCGGGTACGCCGAGGCCGACCCGACCGCCGACGTGGAGGGCTTCGACGCCGCCGCGAAGGCCGCGATCCTCGCCGGTATCGCCTTCCACACCCGCGTACGCATCGGCGATGTGCACCGCGAGGGCATCACCGAGGTCACCGCCGGCGACATCGCCTCCGCGCGCCGCATGGGCTGCACGGTCAAGCTGCTCGCCATCTGCGAGCGCGCCGCCGACGGGCAGTCGGTCACCGCCCGCGTGCACCCCGCGATGATCCCGCTCAGCCACCCGCTGGCCTCCGTCCGCGAGGCGTACAACGCGGTCTTCGTCGAGGCGGAGGCGGCCGGGCAGCTGATGTTCTACGGCCCCGGCGCCGGTGGCGCGCCCACCGCGTCCGCGGTCCTGGGTGACCTGGTCGCCGTCTGCCGCAACAAGCTCAACGAGGCCCCCGGCCCCGGTGAGTCCGCCTACACGCGCCTGCCCGTCAGCCCGATGGGCGACGTCGTCACGCGCTACCACATCAGCCTCGACGTGGCCGACAAACCTGGCGTACTCGCCCAGGTCGCGACGGTCTTCGCCGAGCAGGGCGTATCGATCGACACGGTGCGCCAGCAGGGCCGTCAGGACGGAGGCGGCGAGGCCTCCCTCGTCGTCGTCACCCACCGCGCGCCCGACGCCGCCCTCTCCGGGACCGTCGAAGCGCTGCGCAAGCTCGACACCGTGCGCGGTGTCGCCAGCATCATGCGTGTTGAAGGGGAGTAAGGACCCATGACCAGCAAGGGCACCCACCAGTGGCGCGGCATCATCGAGGAGTACCGGGACCGGCTTCCGGTCACGAGCACGACACCCGTCGTCACGCTTCGTGAGGGCGGTACGCCGCTCGTTCCGGCGCAGGTCCTCTCCGAGCGCACGGGCTGCGAGGTGCATCTCAAGGTCGAGGGCGCCAACCCCACCGGTTCGTTCAAGGACCGCGGGATGACCATGGCCATCACCCGGGCCAAGGAGGAGGGCGCGCAGGCCGTCATCTGCGCCTCCACCGGCAACACCTCCGCCTCCGCCGCCGCGTACGCGGTGCGGGCCGGAATGGTCTGTGCCGTCCTCGTGCCGCAGGGCAAGATCGCGCTCGGCAAGATGGGCCAGGCGCTCGTCCACGGCGCCAGGATCCTCCAGGTCGACGGCAACTTCGACGACTGTCTGACCCTGGCCCGCTCGCTCTCGGACAACTACCCGGTGGCGCTGGTCAATTCGGTCAACCCGGTCCGTATCGAGGGCCAGAAGACCGCCGCGTTCGAGATCGTCGACGCGCTCGGCGACGCTCCGGACATCCATGTGCTGCCGGTCGGCAACGCGGGCAACATCACCGCGTACTGGAAGGGGTACACGGAGTACGCGGCCGACCGGGTCTCCACGCGCGCACCGCGCATGTGGGGCTTCCAGGCCTCCGGCTCCGCGCCGATCGTCCGCGGCGAGATCGTCAAGGACCCCTCCACGATCGCCACCGCGATCCGGATCGGCAACCCGGCCTCCTGGCAGTACGCCCTGGCCGCGCGGGACGAATCGGGCGGTTTCATCGACGAGGTGACGGACCGGCAGATCCTGTCCGCGTACCGGCTGTTGGCCTCGCAGGAGGGCGTCTTCGTCGAGCCGGCCTCGGCCGCGTCCGTCGCCGGTCTGCTCAAGGCCGCCGAAGAGGGCAAGGTCGACCCCGGCCAGAAGATCGTCTGCACGGTCACGGGCAACGGCCTCAAGGACCCCGACTGGGCCGTCGCGGGTGCCCCGCAGCCGGTCACCGTCCCGGTCGACGCGGCCGCCGCGGCCGAGAAGCTCGGCCTGGCGTAACCCTTCGCGCCCCTCGTGACTCTTCGCGACCGGGTACGGAGAAAAGCAGCTCAACCGCCTCTTTTCGGGGCGGAGAGCGCATAGGAGGCGTGCGACACGCATCGTGCGCCTCCTGTGCGCCCTATGTCGCGACAGAACCTTCCTTCGATAAGCTGTATGCAACCGCCCCGCCGCATGTGCCGCGGTGCGGCCGGCGCCGTTGCCGTCGGTTGGGCGACAGAGGTTTCCGGAGGGCCGGGAGTCCGTCTCCCCGCAGCCGCGATCCCTCAGTCACCACCGCCCCCACCGCCGCAGAGCCACACCGCACCGAATCCCCGCTGTCTTACAAGGAGTCGTCCAACCGATGGCCGGTCCCGCGTTCCGAGCTGCCGCCGTCCGGGTGCGCGTCCCCGCGACCAGCGCCAATCTGGGCCCGGGTTTCGACGCCCTCGGGCTGTCGCTGGGGCTGTACGACGATGTCGTCGTCCGGGTCGCCGACTCCGGGCTGCACATCGACATCGCGGGCGAGGGCGCGCAGACGCTCCCCCGCGACGAGAGCCACCTCCTCGTGCGCTCCCTGCGCACCGCCTTCGACCTGCTCGGCGGACAGCCCCGCGGCCTCGAAATCGTCTGTGCCAACCGCATCCCGCACGGACGGGGCCTCGGCTCCTCCTCCGCCGCCATCTGCGCCGGGATCGTCGCGGCCCGCGCCGTGACGACGGGCGGTGACGCCCGTCTCGACGACGCGGCCCTGCTGGAGCTGGCCACCGAGATAGAGGGCCACCCGGACAATGTCGCGGCCTGTCTGCTCGGCGGCTTCACACTCGCCTGGATGGATGGCGGAGCGGCCAGGGCGCTCAGGATGGACCCTGCGGATTCCATCATTCCGGTGGTCTTCGTGCCCGGCCGGCCGGTGCTCACCGAGACCGCGCGCGGCCTGCTGCCGCGCACCGTCCCGCATGTCGACGCCGCGGCCAACGCCGGGCGCGCGGCCCTGCTCGTAGCGGCGCTCACCCAGCGACCGGAGCTGCTGCTCGCCGCCACCGAGGACCGTATCCACCAGGAATACCGCGGACCCGCGATGCCGGAGAGCCTGGAGCTGGTGAACCGGCTGCGCGCCGACGGCGTCCCCGCGGTCATCTCCGGCGCGGGACCCACGGTCCTCGCGCTGACGGAGGAGGGTTCGGCCGACAAGGTCGCTCGACTGGCGGGCGAGGGGTGGGCCGCGAACAGGCTCGCACTCGACGCCGCGGGCGCGAGCGTTCTGCCGCTCGCCCCGTAGCCGCATGTGATTGCCGGTGAGTGAGAGGGGGAATGTTTGTTGGAGCCGGTAGTGTTAACCTCAAGTCTGCAACCGACGTCTTTGTGGCGCGTTGCTTCGTGTCCCCCTCCGGGACCACCATTCTTCCGGGAGCCTCCCCAACTGCCTGAGCAGCCTGCCTGAGCAGTTTCGTGCACGCTCCGGAACCGGCACGACACCCCTCGCTCATCCAGGAGTGGGCCGAGCAGGGGGATCTCGCGCCGGACCCCGCACATTCATCTCTCCGCCGTACCCGGCGGACCACCGCCCCGGCAAGGTCCGCGATCCGCAAGATCACAGACCGCAGTCGGACAGCACAACCGGTCGCCGAGCCAGAAGGCCGACGTCCGCTCCAGGGAAGGACCCTTCGTGAGCGACACCACCGATCTGATGGGCGTGACTGCCGACAAGAACGTCGACAGCGCCGCGCCCGCCGAAGGTGCTGCCACTGGCACCACCGCACGGCGCCGCCGCTCCGGCACCGGCCTTGAGGGCATGGTCCTGGCCGAGCTGCAGCAGGTCGCGTCCGGCCTCGGCATCAGGGGAACTGCGCGGATGCGCAAGAGCCAGCTGATCGAGGTCATCAAGGAGGCGCAGGCGGGCAGCTCCGCCGCGCCCAAGGCCTCCACCAAGGCCGCCGCGGCCCCCGCCGGTACGGACGCCGAGAGCAAGCCGAAGCGGCGTGCCACCTCCAAGGCGCGCACCGGGGACGAGGCCGCCGCACCGGCCGACAAGCCCGAGGCCCAGCAGCAGATCGACATCCCCGGTCAGCCGGCCAGCGACGACCAGCCCGCCGGTGAGCGCCGCAGGCGCCGGGCCACCGCCCAGGCGGGCAGCCCCGAGGCCAAGACCGAGGCCAAGTCCGAGGTCCGCGCGGAGCCGCAGGCCGAGCAGAAGAACGAGGACCGCGGCGAGGCCAAGGGCGACGCCAAGGCCGAGTCCGCCGCCGACAACGCCGAGGGCCGCCGCGGCGACCGCCGGGACCGTGGCGAGCGTGGCGAGCGCGGTGACCGGCGCGAGCGTCAGCGCGACCGCCGCGGCAAGGGCGACGACCAGGGCCAGCAGGGCGGCGGGCAGCGCCCGCAGCGCCAGGGCCAGGGACAGAGCCAGAGCCAGGGCCAGGGCCAGGGCCAGCAGGGCCGGGACAGCGGTCCGCAGGACGACGGTTACGACGACGAGGCGGGTGGCCGCCGCGGCCGTCGCGGCCGCTACCGCGACCGCCGTGGCCGCCGCGGGCGCGAGGACTTCGCCAGCGACGTACAGGTCGCCGACGACGATGTCCTGATCCCCGTCGCGGGCATCCTGGACATCCTCGACAACTACGCGTTCATCCGGACCTCCGGCTACCTGCCGGGCCCGAACGACGTGTACGTCTCGCTTGCCCAGGTCCGCAAGAACGGCCTGCGCAAGGGTGACCACGTCACCGGTGCGGTGCGTCAGCCCAAGGACGGCGAGCGCCGCGAGAAGTTCAACGCGCTGGTGCGCCTCGACTCGGTCAACGGCATGGCGCCCGAAACCGGCCGCGGCCGTCCGGAGTTCCAGAAGCTGACCCCGCTCTACCCGCAGGACCGGCTCCGTCTGGAGACCGACTCCAATGTGCTGACGACGCGGATCATCGACCTGGTCGCCCCCATCGGCAAGGGCCAGCGAGGCCTGATCGTGGCCCCGCCGAAGACCGGCAAGACGATGATCCTCCAGGCCATCGCCAACGCGATCACCGTCAACAGCCCCGAGTGCCACCTGATGGTCGTCCTGGTCGACGAGCGTCCGGAAGAGGTCACCGACATGCAGCGGTCGGTGAAGGGCGAGGTCATCTCCTCGACCTTCGACCGCCCGGCCGAGGACCACACCACGGTCGCCGAGCTGGCCATCGAGCGCGCCAAGCGTCTCGTCGAGCTGGGTCACGACGTGGTCGTCCTGCTGGACTCGATCACCCGTCTGGGCCGCGCGTACAACCTCGCGGCGCCCGCCTCCGGCCGCATCCTGTCCGGTGGTGTCGACTCGACCGCGCTGTACCCGCCGAAGCGCTTCTTCGGTGCGGCGCGCAACATCGAGGACGGCGGTTCGCTGACCATCCTGGCCACCGCGCTCGTCGAGACCGGCTCGCGCATGGACGAGGTGATCTTCGAGGAGTTCAAGGGCACCGGCAACATGGAGCTCAAGCTCGACCGGAAGCTCTCGGACAAGCGCATCTTCCCGGCGGTGGACGTCGACGCGTCCAGCACCCGTAAGGAAGAGATCCTGCTCGGCAGCGACGAGCTGGCGGTCGTCTGGAAGCTGCGCCGGGTGCTGCACGCGCTCGACCAGCAGCAGGCGATCGAACTCCTGCTGGACCGCATGAAGAAGACGCAGTCCAACGCGGAGTTCCTGCTCCAGATCCAGAAGACGACGCCGGGCAACGGCAACGACTGACGTCGTCCCAGCAGTGCCCCGAACCGCCCTCGTTACTCCGGTGACGAGGGCGGTTCCGCGTTGTAGCATCAGCAGGCCGTAAGTGGGGGGAACATACTTTCGCTTTGCCCACTGTGCCGAACACCAGTGGGGGCCGTCCCTCCCTTCGCGTGCAACTACCCGGCGCCGCACTCGCGTTGCGCCGTGCCGACCGAAGGGATTCTTGCGTGACATCCGGCAGACGGAGGCAATTCATCACCCTGCCCGCGGCGGCCGCCGCGCTTGCCCTGGGGGCCGCGGGGCTGACCGCCGCTCCCGCGCAGGCCGCGGACCGGCCGCCGCTTCCCGGGACCCAGAACGTGCAGAAGCGTTCCGCGCTGTCGCAGGAGGAACTGCTCGACACCGTCAGGAGTTCGGCCGCCAAGCTGGAACAGGGCGGGTCGGGCGCCCCCGGCCAGGCTGCCGACGACGCCGGGAAGCCCGCTCCGGGCGCCCCCGGCCGCAGGGTGGACCCGAAGATCATCGGTGGTGTGGACGCCCCGATCACGGACGCGCCGTGGATGGTGCAGCTGCACTACTACGACGACAGGGGAACCTCCGACCCGGCCGACGACGAGGGCTACTTCTGCGGCGGCACCCTCGTCGCGCCGGCCAAGGTCCTCACCGCCGCGCACTGCGTCGACGGTCTGGACTGGGCGGCGAACGGGGCCGTCGTCGGCGGTACCGCGCAGCTGCCGGACGGCGGTGACCTGCACGGCGGGCAGGCCGTTTCGGTCTGGCGGCAGTGGGTCGACCCCGCGTTCGACGACGTTGCGCTGACCGGTGATGTCGCCGTGCTGACGCTGGGAGCGACGCTCCCGTACAAGACGCTCCAGCCGGCCTCGGGCACGGACACCGCCCTCTACAAGGACGGCACCCGCGCCACGGTGTACGGATGGGGCCGCACCAGCTCCACCGACGAGTCGATATCGCAGACCCTGCGCAAGGCCACCGTGCCGATCCACGCGGACTCCACCTGCGCGGCCTTCTACCCGGCCGACTTCGTGGCCGGCCCGATGACCTGCGCGGGGATACCGGCGTCCGGTGAGGACAACGGCACGGTGTCCCCGTGCAACGGCGACTCCGGCGGCCCGATGGTCGTCAACGGCCGTATCGCGGGCGTCGTTTCCTGGGGGATGAAGGACTGCGTGGAGAAGGGCTCGTACAGCGTCTACGCGAAGACGAGCACGCTCTACGGGAAGATCGCCCCGCGGATCGACGACACCAACATCAACGGCGACTTCACGGCGGACCTGTTCGCCCGCAAGGCCACCGGCGAGGCGTTCGAATACGTCTCCACCGGCACCTCGTTCACCCGGCCCGTCTCCGGCGGCGACTGGGGCGGGGCCGACCTCGTGCGTCAGGTCGACTGGAACCGCGACGACTACCAGGACTTCGTCTACCGCGTCGGCAACGGCGACCTGTACTGGCTCCGTTTCGACGGCGAGACCCAGTGGGTCGAGACGAAGATCGGCAAGGGCTGGTCGACGTGGAAGAACATCCTCTTCCCCGGTGATGTCACCCGGGACGGTGTTCCGGACCTGGTCGGCATCGACAAGGACGGCAGGATCTGGACGTACCCGGGCCGCGGCGACGGATCCTTCGGAGCGCGCGTCGGCGGGGGCGGCGGCTGGGGCACCGTGCAGGTCTTCGGCAAGGGGGACTACAGCGGTGACGGCAAGCCGGATCTGCTGACCCGTGACAGCGAGGGCCGTCTGTGGCTCTACGCGGGCCGGGACACCCCGTCCTCCCCGTACGCGCCCAGGGTCCAGGTCGGCAAGGGCTGGAACTTCACGGCGTACGTCACCACCGGCGACAACACCGGTGACGGCATCGCCGACCTCGTGGTCCGCGACAAGGCGGGCGACCTGTGGATCTACCCGAGCCGCGGCTCGGCGACCGCACCGTTCAGCGCGCGGCTCAAGGCGGGCAAGGGCTGGAACGGGTTCGACCTCTTCGGCTGACCCGTACCCGGCCCGGACCGCCCCGGCCCGGGCCCGGACCGCCCCCGGCCCGGACCCGGACCGTCCGGGCCGAGACCTTTGCCACACCCCGGCCGCCGGACTCCCGCGCGGAGAATGGCTGTACAGGGAAAGAAACCCCAGGTGAGCGCCGGATCACGGCCAGTTCACCGGCACGGCCTGTGGCCCCCGTCCCCGACGGGGGCCACAGGCCGCTGTGCAACCCTTCTTGATGCTTCGACGTCTGATCAAGAGATGACAAACCGTGCCGGAACCACCGGGGCCGGGGGAGCAGGGAGCGGCGGGGCGCCAGGAGCGAGGGAGACCATGAGCGAGCACAGCAGGGGGACGGGCCGAATACGCGGCACCGGGAGCCGCCGGAAGAAGCCCTCGCGCCGTCACCGCGCGAAGGTCGTCGTGGGCTGGACGGTGGCCGCGGTCGTCGTCGCCGGCGGATCGGGGCTCGGATACGCGTACTTCACGCTGAACGGCAATCTCAAGGGCGTCGACATCAACGCCGCGCTCGGTGCGGACCGCCCCGACGACGTGGACGACGGCTCCCAGGACATCCTGGTGCTCGGCTCCGACTCCCGCTCCGGGGACAACGGAAAGTACGGCGCCGACGACGGCGCGGCCCGTTCGGACACGGCGATGATCGTGCACGTCAACGAGGGGCACAAGGCCGCCAGCGTCGTCTCCATACCCCGCGACACCCTCATCGACCGCCCCGGCTGCACGAGCGACGAGAGCGGTGACCCGGTCGCCGCCGAGCAGCGCGCGATGTTCAACACGGCGTACGAGGTCGGCGGGCCGGCCTGCGCGGTGAAGACCGTCGAGGCGATGTCCGGGATCCGGATGGACCACTACGTCGAGGTCGACTTCACCGGCTTCAAGAAGCTCATCGACGAGCTCGGCGGCGTCGAGATCACGACCAACCAGGCGATCAACGACCCCAAGAGCCATCTGGATCTGGAGCCCGGCACCCACACGCTGAACGGCGAACAGTCGCTCGGTCTGGTGCGCACCCGCAAGAGCGTCGGCGACGGCAGCGACCTCGGACGCATCCAGCTCCAGCAGGCGTTCATGAAGGCGCTGATGGAACAGGCCAAGAGCGTCGGGGTGTTCACCAGCCCGAAGAAGCTGTACGACATCGCCGGTACCGCCACCAAGGCCATCACCACCGACTCCGACCTGGCCTCGGTGAGCGAGCTCACGGCCTTCGCGAACGGGCTGAAGAGCCTGAGCTCCACGAACGTCCACATGGTCACCCTGCCCGTCCAGTACGACCCCGCCGACCCGAACCGCGTCGTACCGCTGGAGAAGGAAGCCCAGCAGGTGTGGACGGCCCTCAAGAGCGATCTGCCGATCCCGGCGTCCGCCACCGAGCGGTCGGCGGGCGACAAGGGCGAGGCCGGGCAGGTCGTCGAGTAGTCCGCCGCGCCCGCCGCCTGCGGGTATGCCACCCGGTGACCCTTTGGTCACCGGGTGTCGTGGTCCGGCCGGGAATACGTGCGCCCCGACCCCGGTTTTGGGAGATACGGCCGGTCCTGGCAGACTGGTACGTCGGCCCCGGTTCACGGACGCGCAATCCGCGCGGACGACCCGGTGCCCTCCCGAAACTAGGAGTCACCTTGAAGCGCGACATTCACCCCGAGTACGTCGAGACGCAGGTCAGCTGCACCTGCGGTGCGTCGTTCACCACCCGGAGCACCATCGGCGGCGGCACCATCCGCGCCGACGTCTGCTCCGAGTGCCACCCGTTCTACACGGGCAAGCAGAAGATCCTCGACACCGGCGGCCGTGTGGCCCGCTTCGAGGCCCGCTTCGGCAAGGCTGCCGGCTCCGCCAGCAAGTAGCGAGCCACTGCGCCGGTTCTCGGCGCCCTCTTCCCGGGGGCGTCGGAACCGGCGTTTTTTCCGGCCGGGCGTCCGGGGGCGCCCCCCCGGACGCCCCACCCGGCAGTACGCCCTCCAGCAGGCCCGCAGACGTCATCAACCAGGAGCCCCCGAATGTTCGAGGCGGTCGAGGAACTGATCGGTGAACACACCGGTCTTGAGAAGAAGCTCGCCGACCCGTCGGTCCACGCCGACCAGGCCAACGCGCGCAGGCTGAACAAGCGCTACGCGGAGCTGACCCCGATCGTTTCCACGTACCGGACCTGGAAGCGGACCGGCGAGGACATCGAGACCGCCCGCGAGTTCGCCGCGGACGACCCCGACTTCGCCGCCGAGGTCAAGGACCTGGAGAAGCAGCGCGAGGAGCTCACCGAGAAGCTCCGCCTCCTCCTCGTCCCGCGCGACCCGAGCGACGACAAGGACGTGCTCCTGGAGATCAAGGCGGGCGCGGGCGGCGACGAGTCGGCCCTGTTCGCCGGTGACCTGCTGCGCATGTACCTGCGGTACGCGGAGCGCGTCGGCTGGAAGACCGAGATCATCGACTCCACCGAGTCCGAGCTCGGCGGCTACAAGGACGTCCAGGTCGCCGTGAAGACCAAGGGCGGCAACGGAGCCACCGAACCCGGCCAGGGCGTCTGGGCCCGGATGAAGTACGAGGGCGGCGTGCACCGTGTGCAGCGGGTGCCCTCCACCGAGTCCCAGGGCCGTATCCACACCTCCGCGGCGGGCGTGCTCGTCACCCCCGAGGCGGAGGAGGTCGACGTGGAGATCCACGCCAACGACCTCCGGATCGACGTCTACCGCTCCTCGGGCCCCGGCGGCCAGTCCGTCAACACCACCGACTCCGCGGTGCGCATCACCCACCTGCCGACCGGTGTCGTGGCCTCCTGCCAGAACGAGAAGAGCCAGCTCCAGAACAAGGAGCAGGCCATGCGCATCCTGCGCTCCCGGCTGCTGGCCGCCGCCCAGGAAGCGGCCGAGCAGGAAGCCTCCGACGTACGCCGCAGCCAGGTCCGTACCGTCGACCGCTCCGAGAAGATCCGCACGTACAACTTCCCGGAAAACCGGATCTCGGACCACCGAGTCGGCTTCAAGGCGTACAACTTGGACCAGGTGCTCGACGGTGACCTCGACGCAGTGATCCAGGCGTGCGTGGACGCGGACTCCGCCGCCAAGCTCGCCAACGCCTGAGCACAGCCCGCCCCGCCGCCCGTAACCCCGTACGGAGAACCGCGATGAACCTGCTGCTCGCCGAGGTGGCCCAGGCCACCCAGCGGCTGGCCGACGCCGGTGTCCCTTCACCGCGATTCGACGCCGAGGAACTCGCCGCGTTCGTGCACGGCGTGAAGCGGGGCGAGCTGCACCGGGTGCCGGACTCGGACTTCGACGCCCGCTACTGGGAGACCATCGCCCGCCGCGAGGCCCGCGAACCGCTCCAGCACATCACCGGCCGCGCCTTCTTCCGCTACCTGGAGCTCCAGGTGGGACCCGGCGTCTTCGTGCCCCGCCCCGAGACCGAGTCGGTCGTCGGCTGGGCCATAGACGCCGTCCGCGCGATGGACGTCGTCGAGCCGCTCATCGTCGACCTCTGCACGGGATCGGGCGCCATCGCCCTGGCCATGGCACAGGAGGTCCCGCGCTCGCGCGTGCACGCCGTGGAGCTGTCCGAGGACGCCCTCAGATGGACCAGGAAGAACGCCGAGGGGTCCAGGGTCACCGTCCACCGCGGAGACGCCCTGAGCGCCCTTCCCGAGCTCGACGGCCAGGTGGACCTGGTCATCTCCAACCCGCCGTACATCCCGCTCACCGAGTGGGAGTACGTGGCACCCGAGGCCCGCGACCACGACCCGGAGATGGCCCTGTTCTCCGGCGAGGACGGACTCGACACCATCCGCGGCATCGAACGCACCGCGCACCGCCTGCTGCGTCCCGGCGGCCTCGTCGTCATCGAGCACGCCGACACCCAGGGCGGCCAGGTGCCGTGGATCTTCACCGAGGAACGGGGCTGGGCGGACGCCGCCGATCACCCGGACCTGAACAAGCGCCCCCGGTTCGCCACCGCCCGCAGGGCCATGCCGTGACCGGCGGACCGCACCGGCACCCGTCGGACCCGTACACGCCATACCCGTACATGCTTGAGGAGGCCGGCTGATGGCACGGCGATACGACTGCAACGACGCGACCGACCGTACGACCGGCCTGCGTGAAGCCGCGTCCGCCGTCCGCCGCGGCGAACTGGTCGTGCTGCCCACCGACACCGTGTACGGGATCGGTGCGGACGCCTTCAGCTCCGAGGGCGTCGCCGATCTGCTGGACGCCAAGGGGCGCGGCCGCAATATGCCGACCCCTGTCCTGATCGGCTCCCCGAACACCCTGCACGGCCTGGTCACGGACTTCTCCGAGCAGGCCTGGGAGCTCGTCGACGCCTTCTGGCCCGGCGCCCTCACCCTCGTCGCCAAGCACCAGCCCTCGCTCCAGTGGGACCTCGGGGACACCCGCGGCACCGTCGCCATCCGGATGCCGCTGCACCCGGTCGCCATCGAGCTGCTCACCGAGGTCGGCCCGATGGCCGTCTCCAGCGCCAACCTCACCGGACACCCCTCGCCCGAGGACTGCGACGCCGCCCAGGAGATGCTCGGCGACTCCGTCTCCGTCTACCTCGACGGCGGCCCGACACCCGGCATCGTGCCGTCCTCGATCGTCGACGTCACGGGCGGCGTCCCGGTGCTCCTGCGGGCCGGCGCGCTCTCCGTCGAGGAACTGCGCAAGGTGGTACCCGACCTTGAGGTGGCCAATTGACCGCCCCTGAGGGGCGTGGCATAGCGGGTCGGACCGATACCTTCCGCATCCTCCACGTCAGCACCGGCAACGTCTGCCGCTCGCCCATCACCGAGCGGCTGACCCGCCATGCCCTGGTGGACCGCCTCGGCGACCCGCTCAGCGGCGGACTGATCGTGGAGAGCGCCGGCACCTGGGGACACGAAGGCGCCCCCATGGAGGCCAACGCGGAGGTCGTCCTCGCCGACTTCGGCGCCGACGCCACCGGCTTCGTCGGCCGCGAGCTGCTCGACGAGCACGTGATCCGCGCCGACCTGGTCCTCACCGCCACCCGCGACCACCGAGCCCAGGTCATCTCCATGGGCCACTCGGCCGGCCTGCGGACGTTCACCCTCAAGGAATTCACCCGGCTGGTCCGGGCCATAGATCCGGCCACCCTGCCCGACGCACGCGACGAGGGCGTCGTCGAACGCGCCCGCGCGCTGGTGCGCGCCGCCGCGGCCCTGCGCGGCTGGCTGCTGGCCCCCACCGCCGACGCCGACGAGGTCTACGACCCCTACGGCGCCCCGATCACCTTCTTCCGCTCCATCGGGGACGAGATCAACCAGGCCCTCGATCCCGTCGTCACCGCCCTGACGGGCGTCAGCGCCCCCCACTGACGGTCCGTACGCCGGCCGGTGCGCCGACCGGCCTACGGAGCCGCGCCCGACAGCGGGCACGGCGCCCGGCCGCGGCCTACATTGGATCTGACACCAGCGCACCCCTCCCCAGGCCCGGAGCCGTCAGATGCCGGTCACCTCTCCCGCCGCACCCGCAGCCGTGTCCCCCTCCGACGCCGCCCTGCCGCAGGACTTCGGCGCCCTGCGCCGGGAGGACCCGGAGATCGCCGACGTCCTCCTCGCGGAGGTACAGCGGCAGACGGGCACCCTCCAGCTGATCGCCGCCGAGAACTTCACCTCGCCCGCGGTGCTGGCCGCCCTCGGCTCCCCGCTCGCCAACAAGTACGCCGAGGGCTACCCCGGAGCCCGCCACCACGGCGGCTGCGAGCACGCCGACGCCGCCGAACGCATCGCGATCCGGCGGGCCCGCGCCCTCTTCGGCGCCGAGCACGCCAATGTCCAGCCGCACTCCGGCTCCTCCGCCGTGCTCGCCGCCTACGCGGCGCTGCTGCGCCCCGGGGACACGGTGCTCGCGATGGGACTCCCGTACGGGGGACACCTCACCCACGGTGCGCCCGGGAACTTCTCCGGCCGCTGGTTCGAGTTCGCCGGATACGGGGTGGACCCCGACAGCGGGCTCATCGACTACGCGCAGGTCCGCTCCCTGGCCCGCGCCCGCCGGCCCAAGGCGATCGTCTGCGGCTCGATCTCGTATCCGCGCCACCCCGACTACGAGCTGTTCCGGGAGATCGCCGACGAGGTCGGCGCGTACCTGATCGCCGACGCCGCGCACCCGATGGGCCTGATCGCCGGGGGAGCGGCCCCCAGCCCCGTCCCGTACGCGGACGTGGTCTGCGCGACCACGCACAAGGTGCTGCGCGGACCGCGCGGCGGCATGATCCTGTGCGGCGCCGAGCTGGCGGAGCGCATCGACCGGGCGGTGTTCCCGTTCACCCAGGGCGGCGCCCAGATGCACACGGTCGCGGCGAAGGCCGTCGCGTTCGGGGAGGCCTCGACGCCCGCGTACACGCTGTACGCCCACCGGGTGGTCGCCCACGCGCGGGTGCTCGCGGCCGGTCTGGAGGCCGAGGGCTTCGAGGTCACCACGGGCGGCACGGACACCCACATCGTCGTCGCGGACCCGGCCCCGCTCGGCGTCGACGGCCGCGTCGCCCGCGAACGGCTGGCGGCGGCGGGCATGGTGCTCGACACCTGCGCGCTGCCCTACGGGGACGCCCGCGGCATCCGGCTCGGGACCGCGGCCGTCACCACCCAGGGCATGGACGAGGCGGACATGGCGCGGATCGCCGCACTGTCCGGAGCGGCGGTACGGGAGACGGGCGGCGCCGGCCGTCTGCTGGCGGAAGTGCGGGAGCTGGCGGCGGGAAATCCGCCCTATCCGGGGTAGGCGAAGCCTGTGGAACCATCACCCGTGCCAGGGAGTCCATGTTCATGAGGCTAGGGTGTGGGGCTGAGATGGCCGGCGATTTCTGTGGGGCAGCCCGTGCGTGATTACCTGCTGACGCTCTGTGTTACGGCCGCAGTGACCTATCTGCTGACCGGGCCGGTGCGGAAGTTCGCCATCGCGATCGGGGCGATGCCCGCGATCCGTGCGCGTGACGTACACCGAGAACCGACACCACGGCTCGGTGGCATCGCCATGTTCGGCGGACTGTGTGCGGGGCTGATCGTCGCGGACCATCTGTTCAACCTGAACGGTGTCTTCGAACTCTCCAACGAACCACGGGCGTTGCTCTCCGGCGCCGCGCTGATCTGGCTGATCGGCGTCCTGGACGACAAGTTCGAGCTCGACGCCCTGATCAAGCTCGGCGGGCAGATGATCGCCGCGGCGGTCATGGTCATCCAGGGTCTGACGATCCTGTGGCTGCCGATCCCGGGCGTGGGCACCGTCCCGCTCACCCAGTGGCAGGGCACGCTGCTCACGGTCGCGCTGGTCGTCATCACGATCAACGCGGTCAACTTCGTCGACGGCCTGGACGGCCTGGCGGCCGGAATGGTGTTCATCGCCTCCGCCGCGCTCTTCCTGTACACCTACCGGCTCTGGTACGGGTACGGAATCGAGGCCGCCGCCCCGGCCACGCTGTTCACGGCGATCCTGATGGGCATGTGCCTCGGCTTCCTGCCGCACAACATGCACCCCGCCCGGATCTTCATGGGGGACTCCGGGTCGATGCTGATCGGCCTGGTGCTGGCGGCCGGCGCGATCTCCGTCACCGGGCAGGTCGACCCCGACGCGATGAAGCTCTTCGAGGGCAGCGAGCGGCAGGCCACCCACGCGATGCTGCCGGTCTTCATCCCGCTGCTGCTGCCGCTGACGATCATCGCGATCCCCGCGGCGGACCTGGTGCTGGCGATCGTGCGGCGCACCTGGAACGGTCAGTCGCCGTTCGCGGCGGACCGCGGTCATCTGCACCACCGGCTGCTGGAGATCGGTCACTCGCAGAGCCGTGCCGTGCTGATCATGTACTTCTGGTCCGCGCTGATCGCCTTCGGCGCCGTCGGCTACTCGGTGCACTCGGCGTCGATGTGGATCGTGCTCGCGATCGTGGCGCTGAGCGCCGTGGGCCTGGTGCTGCTGTTGATGCCGCGCTTCAAGCCGCGTGCCCCGCACTGGGCGGAACGCTTCGTACCGCCGCGCTATCGGCGCCCTCGTGGACACGACGGCGCTGTCGCGTCCGCGTCCCCGTCCGCGTACGGGGAGGGGACGGAGCCGGCGCAACAGGGGCCGGGAGACGCGCAGATGGCGCCGGAGAGCACGGAACGGACTCCTGTGGCCGTGGGTGTCTCCGGCGTCAACGGAGCGACCGCGATCGGCCACCGTTCGCGCCTCTCCGATCGTCGCAAGGCCGATTCACCGCATTGACGTTTCGGTCTTCTCGGTGCATTACCAGACAATGCAACGCCGTGTCTTGCGCAGGTGTGCGGATCCACTCTCACGTGTGACAGTTGGCACACTTTCCAGGTAAAGACCTCATCAAATAGTTTGTGATACCGTTCACGAGACCCGGTGACAGGGCCGAAGGACCCTAGCGAGACGGTCCATTGGCCCGAGGCGACCACTCTCGGACCGGGCCTACGCTCGTCCCTGACGACACCATTGCCCACCCCCTGCAAGCGGAGTTACCGCCATGCCGTCCAACGACGCCCGGACTCTCCTCCACACCGCCGTGCCCACCGCTGCCGCCGGTGTTGTCACCGTTGTCGTCAGCGCCGTGGTCGCGGGCGGCAAGGGAGCGATCGGGGCCGCTGTCGGGACGCTGTTGGTGATTCTCTTCATGGGGATCGGCCTCTCCGTCCTGCAACGGACGGCGAGGTCCATGCCGCACCTGTTCCAGTCGATGGGGCTGATGCTCTATACGGCACAGCTGCTGCTGCTCTTCATCTTTATCGCCGTGTTCAAGAACACGACGCTGTTCAACCCGAGGGCTTTCGCCATCTCGCTGGTCGTCGCGACCCTTGTATGGGTCGCGGCCCAGATCCGTGTACACATGAAGACCAAGATCCTTTACGTCGAGCCGGACTCGTCCGCGGGCAAGAAGCCCGGGAACAAGGGGTCATCGACGTGAGGGGTAGGGCCGGGATAAGTGCGCGTTCGCGATCCTGCTATCGTCCGGTGCCAACTGCGGCACTGCGGGCGCGGGCATCCAAGCTGACGCCTGCTTCATCGCGAAGCTCTGTGCCTGAGCCGCCCCCCCATCCGTAACACCAAGTCCAGTGCCGACCAGCGGCTTCCTGCCGCGCCGACACAACGAGGTTGCCGTACCTATGCGCCACGCTGAAGGAGCCCGCGGTGAGTGCTGACCCGACGACGGTGCTCGCCTTCGAGACCGACTGCCACATTTTCGACGGGTGTGGCTTCCCGGCTCCTGGCCTGCACTCCTTTGTATTCGAGCCGATGTTCACCATCGGCGGCATCGAGATCAACAAGCCGATGCTGCTGGCGGTCCTGAGCACCGTTGTCGTCGTCGGCTTCTTCTGGGCGGCCTTCAACAAGCCGAAGCTCGTGCCCGGGAAGCTGCAGATGGTGGCGGAGGCGGGTTACGACTTCATCCGCACCGGTGTGGTCTACGAGACGCTCGGCAAGCGCGAGGGCAAGAAGTACGTGCCCCTCATGGTCTCGATGTTCTTCTTCATCTGGATCATGAACCTCTGGGCGATCATTCCGCTCGCCCAGTTCCCGGTGCCCTCGGTCATCGGCTACCCGGTGGCCCTGGCCGCGATCGTGTACATCCTGTGGGTCAGCCTGACCTTCAAGCGTCACGGCTTCGTCGGTGGCTGGAAGAACATCGCGGGCTACGACAAGTCGCTCGGCCCGGCCCTTCCGTTCGTCATGGCCATCGAGCTCTTCTCGAACCTGCTGATCCGGCCGTTCACGCACGCCGTGCGACTCTTCGCGAACATGTTCGCCGGTCACGTGCTGCTGCTGATCTTCACCATCGCCAGCTGGTACCTGCTGAACGGCATCGGCATCGCCTACGCCGGTGTCTCGTTCGTGATGGTCCTGCTGATGACCGCCTTCGAGCTGTTCATCCAGGCGCTGCAGGCCTACGTCTTTGTCCTCCTGGCCTGCAACTACATTCAGGGCGCTCTCGCCGAGCACCACTGACCAGCCGGCCACACCCCGATAGTCGTCCGGTGGCCAACCCCCACCGGTCCTGAAAGAGAAGGAAGAAACGGCATGTCCGCTCTTGAGACCCTCGCCGCCGTCAACATCACGGGCAACCTCGGTTCCATCGGCTACGGCCTGGCCGCGATCGGCCCCGGCGTCGGCGTCGGCATCATCTTCGGAAACGGCACCCAGGCGCTGGCCCGCCAGCCCGAGGCCGCCGGTCTGATCCGTGCCAACCAGATCCTCGGCTTCGTGCTCTGTGAGGCGCTCGCCCTCATCGGTCTCGTCATGCCCTTCGTCTACCCGGTCAAGTAATCGCGGCGTTCCTTACCGCCCGATTCGACGAAAGGCACTGATGTGATCGCCCAACAGCTGGCGCAAGAGGAGATTCAGAACCCTCTGCTCCCGGCGGTCCCCGAGATCATCATTGGTCTGATCGCCTTCGCCATCGTCTTCGGCTTCCTCGCCAAGAAGCTCCTCCCGAACATCAACAGGGTTCTGGAAGAGCGTCGCGAGGCCATCGAAGGCGGTATCGAGAAGGCCGATGCGGCCCAGACCGAGGCGCAGAGCGTTCTTGAGCAGTACAAGGCTCAGCTCGCCGAGGCGCGCCACGAGGCCGCCCGTATGCGCCAGGAGGCGCAGGAGCAGGGCGCCGTCATCATCCAGGAGATGAAGGCGGAAGGCCAGCGGCAGCGCGAAGAGATCATCGCCGCCGGCCACGCCCAGATCGAGGCCGACCGCAAGGCCGCGGCGTCCGCGCTGCGCCAGGACGTCGGCAAGCTTGCCACCGACCTGGCCGGCAAGCTCGTCGGCGAGTCCCTTGAGGACCACGCCCGGCAGAGCGGCACCGTGGACCGGTTCCTCGACGAGCTCGAGGCGAAGGCCGAGGCTGTCCGATGAACGGCGCGAGCCGCGAGGCACTGGCAGCCGCACGTGAGCGTCTCGACGCGCTGACCGACAACACGTCGGTCGACGCGGCGAAGCTCGCCGAGGACCTGGCAGCCGTCACCGCGCTGCTCGACCGCGAGGTTTCCCTGCGCCGGGTCCTCACCGACCCGGCCCAGAGCGGCGAGAGCAAGGCCGAGCTGGCCGGACGACTGCTGAGCGGTCAGGTGAGCGGCGAAGCCGTGGACCTGGTCTCCGGCATGGTCCGTTCCCGCTGGTCGCAGTCCCGCGAACTGGTGGACTCGGTCGAGGAGCTGGCGAACACCGCAGACCTCACCGCGGCCCATCGCGGCGGCGCACTCGACGACGTCGAGGACGAGCTGTTCCGGTTCGGCCGGATCGTCGGCTCCGACACGGAGCTGCGCTCCGCGCTCACCAGCCGTACGGCCACCACCGCCGCCAAGAGCCAGCTGCTGCGCAGCCTGCTCGGCGGCAAGGCACAGCCGGTGACCGAGCGTGTCATCGTCCGCCTCGTGACCCAGCCCCGGGGACGTAGCCTGGAAGCGGGACTCGACTCCCTGTCCAGGCTCGCCGCGGAGCGACGGGACCGCATGGTCGCCGTGGTCACCTCGGCGGTGCCGCTCAGTGACCGGCAGAAGCAGCGCCTCGGCGCCGCACTCGCCAAGATCTACGGCCGGCAGATGCACCTGAACCTGGACGTGGACCCCACGGTCCTCGGCGGGATCTCGGTGCGCGTGGGTGACGAGGTCATCAACGGCACCATCGCGGACCGCCTCGACGAGGCGACCCGTCGCATGGCCGGCTGACACAGCACAGCGCGACAGCCTGTGCGTTTCAACTGAACGAGCAAGACCAGCGGCCCGGTTGGGCCGTGCAGAAATTGCAGAAGATTCCTGGGGGTCGGCCCCCAGACCCCCTTAAGAAACTTCGGGCCCAACAAGGAGAGCAGGGAACCCAGATGGCGGAGCTCACGATCCGGCCGGAGGAGATCCGGGACGCGCTGGAGAACTTTGTCCAGTCGTACAAGCCGGACGCGGCCTCGCGCGAGGAGGTCGGTACGGTCAGCGTTGCCGGTGACGGCATCGCGAAGGTGGAGGGCCTGCCCTCCGCCATGGCGAACGAGCTGCTGAAGTTCGAGGACGGCACCCTCGGTCTCGCCCTCAACCTTGAGGAGCGCGAGATCGGTGCCATCGTCCTCGGCGAGTTCAGCGGTATCGAGGAGGGCCAGCCGGTGCAGCGCACCGGTGAGGTGCTCTCTGTCGGCGTCGGCGAGGGCTACCTCGGCCGCGTCGTCGACCCGCTCGGCAACCCGATCGACGGTCTCGGCGAGATCGCGACCGAAAGCCGCCGCGCCCTTGAGCTGCAGGCCCCTGGCGTCATGGTCCGTAAGTCGGTGCACGAGCCGATGCAGACCGGCTACAAGGCCGTCGACGCCATGGTGCCGATCGGCCGCGGCCAGCGTCAGCTGATCATCGGTGACCGTCAGACCGGCAAGACCGCTCTGGCCGTCGACACGATCATCAACCAGCGCGACAACTGGCGCTCGGGCGACGTGAACAAGCAGGTGCGCTGCATCTACGTCGCCATCGGTCAGAAGGGCTCCACCATCGCCTCGGTGCGCGGTGCCCTCGAAGAGGCCGGCGCGCTGGAGTACACGACCATCGTCGCCGCCCCGGCGTCCGACCCGGCCGGCTTCAAGTACCTGGCGCCGTACACCGGTTCGGCCATCGGCCAGCACTGGATGTACCAGGGCAAGCACGTCCTGATCATCTTCGACGACCTTTCGAAGCAGGCCGACGCCTACCGCGCCGTGTCGCTTCTGCTGCGCCGTCCGCCGGGCCGTGAGGCCTACCCGGGCGACGTCTTCTACCTGCACTCGCGTCTGCTGGAGCGCTGCGCCAAGCTCTCCGACGACCTGGGCGCCGGTTCGATGACGGGTCTGCCGATCGTCGAGACCAAGGCGAACGACGTGTCGGCGTTCATTCCGACCAACGTCATCTCCATCACCGACGGCCAGTGCTTCCTGGAGTCCGACCTGTTCAACGCGGGTCAGCGTCCGGCGCTCAACGTCGGTATCTCGGTCTCCCGAGTCGGCGGCTCCGCCCAGCACAAGGCCATGAAGCAGGTCTCCGGCCGGCTTCGCGTGGACCTCGCCCAGTACCGCGAGCTGGAGGCGTTCGCCGCCTTCGGTTCCGACCTGGACGCGGCCTCGAAGGCTTCGCTGGAGCGCGGTAAGCGCATGGTCGAGCTGCTGAAGCAGCCGCAGTACGCCCCGTTCCCGATGGAGGAGCAGGTCGTCTCCGTCTGGGCCGGTACCACGGGCAAGATGGACGACGTCCCGGTCGAGGACATCCGTCGCTTCGAGAGCGAGCTGCTGGAGTTCCTGCGCCGTGAGCGCAAGGACCTCCTGACCAGCATCGCCGAGGGCGGCAAGATGTCCGACGACACGCTGCAGTCGATCGCCGACGCGATCGCCGCCTTCAAGCAGCAGTTCGAGACCTCGGACGGCAAGCTTCTGGGCGAGGGCTGATCGATGGGCGCTCAGCTTCGCGTTTACAAGCGCCGCATCCAAGCCGTCACCGCGACCAAGAAGATCACCAAGGCGATGGAGATGATCGCCGCCTCGCGCATCGTCAAGGCGCAGCGCAAGGTGGCGGCGTCGATGCCGTACGCGACCGAGCTCACCCGTGCGGTGACCGCGGTCGCGACCGGCTCCACCACCAAGCACCCGCTCACCACCGAGGCCGAGGCCCCGGCCCGGGCCGCGGTCCTGCTCGTCACGAGCGACCGCGGTCTGGCCGGCGGCTACTCCTCCAACGCCATCAAGGCGGCGGAGCGGCTGAGGGAGCGGCTCGCGGCCGAGGGCAAGGAGGTCGACACCTACATCGTCGGCCGCAAGGGCGTCGCCTACTACGGCTTCCGTGAGCGCAAGGTCGCGGAAGCCTGGACCGGCTTCACGGACAGCCCGGCGTACTCGGATGCCAAGAGCGTCGCCGCGCCGCTGATCGAGGCCATCCAGAAGGACACGGCCGAGGGTGGCGTCGACGAACTGCACATCGTCTTCACCGAGTTCGTCTCGATGATGACGCAGAACGCAGTCGACGACCGGATGCTGCCGCTTTCGCTCGACCAGGTTGCGGAAGAGAGCGGTACGAAGGGCGAGATCCTTCCGCTGTTCGACTTCGAGCCGTCGGCGGAGGATGTCCTCGACGCCCTCCTGCCGCGCTATGTCGAGAGCCGTATCTACAACGCACTGCTGCAGGCCGCCGCTTCCGAGCACGCTGCCCGCCGTCGCGCGATGAAGTCGGCGACCGACAACGCCGGGGATCTCATCAAGAGCCTCTCCCGGCTTGCCAACGCGGCCCGCCAGGCCGAAATCACCCAGGAAATCAGCGAGATCGTCGGCGGTGCCAGTGCTCTGGCCGACGCGACCGCGGGGAGTGACAAGTAAATGACGACGACTACCGACAGCGCTGTGACGGCCGCTGCGACGGGCCGCGTCGCCCGGGTCATCGGCCCGGTCGTCGACGTGGAATTCCCCGTCGACGCGATGCCGGAGATCTACAACGCATTGCACGTCTCGGTCGACGACCCGGCCGAGGACGGCGCCCGCAAGGTGCTGACCCTGGAAGTCGCCCAGCACCTGGGTGACGGCGTGGTCCGTGCGATCTCGATGCAGCCCACCGACGGTCTGGTCCGCCAGGCCCCGGTGACCGACACGGGCGCGGGCATCACCGTTCCCGTCGGTGACATCACCAAGGGCAAGGTGTTCAACACCCTCGGCCGGATCCTGAACGAGCCCGAGGCCGAGGCGCAGATCACCGACCGCTGGCCGATCCACCGCAAGGCCCCGGCCTTCGACCAGCTCGAGTCGAAGACCGAGATGTTCGAGACCGGCCTGAAGGTCGTCGACCTGCTGACCCCGTATGTCAAGGGCGGCAAGATCGGTCTGTTCGGAGGTGCGGGCGTCGGCAAGACGGTCCTCATCCAGGAAATGATCATGCGTGTGGCGAAGCTGCACGACGGTGTGTCGGTGTTCGCCGGTGTCGGCGAGCGCACCCGTGAGGGCAACGACCTCATCGACGAGATGACCGACTCGGGCGTCCTGGACAAGACCGCGCTGGTCTTCGGCCAGATGGACGAGCCGCCGGGCACCCGTCTGCGGGTCGCGCTGTCCGCCCTGACCATGGCGGAGTACTTCCGCGATGTGCAGAAGCAGGACGTGCTGCTCTTCATCGACAACATCTTCCGCTTCACGCAGGCCGGCTCCGAGGTCTCCACGCTGCTCGGCCGTATGCCGTCCGCAGTGGGTTACCAGCCGACCCTGGCCGACGAGATGGGTGTGCTCCAGGAGCGCATCACCTCGACGCGTGGTCACTCGATCACCTCGATGCAGGCGATCTACGTCCCCGCGGACGACCTGACCGACCCGGCCCCGGCCACCACGTTCGCCCACCTCGACGCGACGACGGTTCTCTCCCGTCCGATCTCCGAGAAGGGCATCTACCCGGCCGTGGACCCGCTGGACTCCACGTCCCGCATCCTGGACCCGCGCTACATCGCGCAGGACCACTACGACACGGCGAGCCGTGTCAAGGGAATCCTGCAGAAGTACAAGGACCTCCAGGACATCATCGCGATCCTCGGTATCGACGAGCTGGGCGAGGAGGACAAGCTCGTTGTCCACCGTGCCCGTCGCGTCGAGCGCTTCCTGTCGCAGAACACCCACGCCGCCAAGCAGTTCACCGGCCTGGACGGTTCGGACGTTCCGCTCGACGAGTCGATCGCCGCGTTCAACTCGATCTGCGACGGTGAGTACGACCACTTCCCGGAGCAGGCGTTCTTCATGTGCGGTGGCATTGAGGACCTCAAGGCCAACGCCAAGGAGCTCGGCGTCTCCTGAGCCTCCGGCTCACCGAGGGGGGTGGGTGTGTCCCGCCCCCCTCACCACGCCCCGTAGAATTGACCCAACACCCGGCTCGACGGCCGGGTGGTGACCCGAGGAGCCACCCTTGGCTGCTGAGCTGCATGTCGAGCTGGTCGCCGCGGACCGCAGTGTCTGGTCCGGCGAGGCCACCCTGGTCGTCGCGCGTACCACGTCCGGCGACATCGGCGTCATGCCCGGTCACCAGCCGCTTCTCGGTGTGCTGGAATCGGGCCCGGTGACGATCCGCACGAGCGCGGGCGAAACCGTCGTCGCCGCTGTCCACGGCGGTTTCATCTCGTTCGCGGACAACAAGCTGTCGCTGCTGGCGGAGATCGCCGAGCTGGCCGACGAGATCGATGTCCAGCGCGCCGAGCGTGCGCTGGAGCGCGCGAAGTCGGACACGGACGCCGCCGCCGAGCGGCGCGCCGATGTGCGACTGCGTGCGGTGGCGGTGCACTAGCACCCCCACCAGTAGTTTTTTCCTCAGCCGCGGCCCGAGCTGGAATTATCCAGACCGTGTCGCGGCTGAGGCGATGCAGGTGCAGTTCGAATTCCGTTACTCGACGATGCGAGGAGGTCGGTGGAGATGGTCCTCGCTTTGTGGGTGGGCGGTCTGGTCGTCGTGCTGGTCGTGGTGGGTCTGTTCGTCTTCGGCCTGCGCCGCCGGCTGATCCAGCGTTCCGGCGGAACCTTCGACTGCAGTCTGCGCTGGGACGTGTCCGGGGAACCCGATCCGACCGGCAAGGGCTGGGTGTACGGCGTCGCCCGCTACAGCGGCGACCGGGTCGACTGGTTCCGGGTCTTCTCCTACGCTCCCCGCCCCCGTCGTGCCCTGGAGCGCTCCGCCATCGAGGTGATCTCCCGCCGGCTGCCCGACGGCGAGGAGGAGCTGGCGCTGCTGTCGGACTCCGTCGTGCTCGGCTGTCTCCACCGTGAGACGCGCCTGGAGCTGGCGATGAGCGAGGACGCCCTGACGGGTTTCCTCGCCTGGCTGGAGGCGGCACCGCCCGGCCAGCGGGTGAACGTGGCCTGAGGGCCCGTACGCGTACGGTGTGAGGGCTGTCGGGCCCGCGGTGCCCGGGGGCCGTTCCGTATCTCCGTACCCGAATCCGAATCTGTACCCGTGCCTGCGGTCGTACCCGTACTCGTACCCGCGCCCGTGCCCGTACACGCGCCCGTGCCCGTACCCGTACGGCGCGAAGGTCACGGTGCTCATGGCCACTCCGCCATCAGGTCGTGCACAGCGAAAAACCGGGGAGACAGGGGGCGGACCTGTCTCCCCGGTGCTTTTCGGGGTGGCACCCGGTGGTGCGAGTGGTGCCGGTGCGGTGTTGCTACGGCGTGGGGATCACTGCAGGCCGCTCTTCATCGCGTTCACGAGCTCGCCGTTGGCGGTGTCACCGCTGAACTCCCAGAAGAACGCGCCTCCCAGGCCCTGGTTCTTCGCCCAGGTCATCTTCGAGCCGATGGTGGCCGGGGTGTCGTAGCTCCACCAGTTGGTGCCGCAGTGGGCGTACGCGGTGCCCGCGACGGTCCCGGTGGAGGGGCAGGTGTTCTTCAGGACCTTGTAGTCCTCGATGCCGGCCTCGTACGTGCCCGGGGCCGCGCCGGTCGCCGTGCCGCCCGGGGCGGCCTGGGTGACACCGGTCCAGCCGCGGCCGTAGAAGCCGATGCCCAGGAGCAGCTTCTTGGCCGGGACGCCCTTGGCCTTCAGCTTGGCGATCGCGTCGGCGGAGTTGAAGCCCGCCTGCGGGATGCCGTCGTAGGAGGTGAGCGGGGAGTGCGGGGCCGTCGGGCCCTTGGCCGCCCAGGCGCCGAAGAAGTCGTACGTCATCACGTTGTACCAGTCCATGGACTGGGCGGCGCCCGCGTAGTCGGCGGCGTCGATCTTGCCGCCGTCCGAGCCGTCCGCGGTGATGGCGGCGGTGACCAGGTTGTTCGTGCCGAACTTGGTGCGCAGCGCCGAGGCGAGGTTCTTCAGCGCGGCCGGGCCGGAGGTGTCACAGGTGAGACCGCAGGCGTTGGGGTACTCCCAGTCGATGTCGATGCCGTCGAAGACATCGGCCCAGCGGGGGTCCTCGACCAGGTCGTAGCAGGACTGGGCGAACGCGGCGGGGTTCTGGGCCGCGGCACCGAAGCCGCCGGACCAGGTCCAGCCGCCGAAGGACCAGAGGACCTTGATGTGCGGGTACTTGGCCTTGAGCTTGCGCAGCTGGTTGAAGTTGCCGCGCAGGGGCTGGTCCCACGTGTCGGCGACGCCGTCGACGGACTGGTCGGCGGTGTAGGCCTTGTCGTAGTCGGCGTAGGAGTCACCGATGGTGCACTTGCCGCCCTGGACGTTGCCGAAGGCGTAGTTGATGTGCGTGATCTTCTCGGCGGAGCCCGAGGTCACCAGGTTCTTGACGTGGTAGTTGCGCCCGTAGACGCCCCAGTTGGTGAAGTAACCGAGGTTGATCTTGTCGCCGCCGGGGCCGGGGCCCGTGCCGCCGCCGGTGGTGCGGACCTTGACGGCTCCGGAGGCCGGACCGGTCTGGTCGGCGGTGTCGCGGGCCTGCACGGTGTACGAGTAGTCGGTGCCGGCGGTGAGACCGGTGTTCGTGTACGTCGTACCGGTGACCGTGGCGACCTTGGCGCCGTCGCGCAGGACGTCGTAGTTCTTGATGCCCTTGTCGTCGGTGGCGGCACTCCAGCTGAGCTTCGCCGACGTGTCGGTGATGTCGCTCGCGGTGGGGGTGCCGGGCGCGGACGGGGGGTTGTCGCCCGGGACGCTGCCGCCGTCACAGGAGGCGCCGTTCAGCTTGCAGCCGGTGGGGGAGCCGGAGCCGGTGCCGTTGAAGCCGAAGCTGAGGCTGGCGCCCGGGGCGATCGACCCGTTCCAGCTGAGGTTCTTGGCGGTCCAGTGGTTGCCGGAGCTGGTGACGGTGGCGTCCCAGGCGGAGCCGGCCGCGGTGCCCGCGGGGAAGTCCCACTCGATCGTCCAGGAGGAGAGCGCGGTGGTACCGGTGTTCTTCACCGTCCACTGGCCCTCGAAGCCGCTGCCCCAGTCGGACTTCTTGAGGTAGGTGGCGGTGGCGGAGGGTGCGGCCGACGCGGGAGAGGCGAGGCCGACCATCGCGGCGAGGGGGAGCAGCAGTGCGGTGAGGCCCGCCACCGCCTTGGCCCTGCCGGTCCTGGTGGGGCTCCATCTGAATCTGGTCCGGCGTTGGGGGGTCTCAGTGCTCAACGGTGCTCCTCGGGTGAGGTCCGACAAACGGGGGTGATCCGTGGACTGCAAACCCTGCGCCGCCCTGAGCACGCTTTGTCATGACGCGCTCACCGCAGTGTGCTCGGTGAGATTAGGAAGGTCTGGACCAATCGTCAAGAGGTCTGGACCAAAGATCGTCGCTAAACCTCAGATGCCCAACTCCTGTGCGAGCACCGCCGCCTGGACCCGGCTGCGCAGCTCCAGCTTCCCCAACAGCCTGCTGACGTGCGTCTTCACCGTCGCCTCGGCCATCGAGAGCCGTACCGCGATCTCCGCGTTCGACATCCCCTGGCCCAGACAGCCCAGCACCTCGCGCTCGCGCCGGGTCAGCGCGTCGAGCGCCGCCGGATCGGCCGCGCGTACGGGGGCGGTCCCGGCGAACTCCGCGATCAGGCGCCGGGTCACGGCCGGGGCGATCAGCCCCTCGCCGCGTGCCACCGTGCGTACCGCTTCGAGGAGGTCGTGGGCGTCGGTGTTCTTCAGCAGAAAGCCCGAGGCGCCCGCGCGCAGTGCCCCGAAGACGTACTCGTCGAGATCGAACGTCGTCAGCACGAGCACATCGGCGAGCCGCTCGGACACCACCTGTTTCGTCGCCGACACCCCGTCCAGCCGGGGCATCTGTACATCCATCAGGACCAGGTCGGGCCGCAGTTCCCGGGCGAGCCGCACGGCCTCCTCCCCGTCCCCCGCCTCTCCGGCCACCTCGATGTCCGGCGCGCTGCCCAGGATCAGCACCAGCCCCGCGCGTACCGCGGACTGGTCCTCCGCGACCAGAACCCGGATCGTCATTCCCTCACCGCTCTCTCCTCGACGGGCAGTTCGGCCCGTACCCGCCAGATCTTCGTGCCGTCCGGGCCGGGACCGGGCCCCGCCTCGATGTGCCCGTCCAGCAGCGCCACCCGCTCCCGCATCCCCACCAGCCCGGCCCCCGAACCCGGTGCCCGCGGCCCCGGCCGGTCCCTGAACACACTGGTGACCTCCACGCTCAGCACCTGCCCGGACGTCGCGAGCCACACCCTGACCGGACCCGGGGCGGCGTGCTTGAGCGCGTTGGTCAGGGACTCCTGCACGATGCGGTACGCGGCCAGTTCGACCGGCGCGGGCAGTGCTCCGGACTCCTCGCGGGTGTCGTGAAGGGTGCAGGTCAGCCCGCTGGACGCGGCGTTCGTGCGGGTCTGCTCGATGAGCGCGTCCAGTCCCTGGAGCGTCGGTGCCGCGCTCGGTTCCGCGTCCGCGCCGCCCTGGCGCAGCAGACCGATCAGCCGGCGCATCTCCGCGAGCCCGGCGACGCTGTTCTCCCGGATCACCCCGAGCGCGCCGCGCGAGGTCTCCGGGTCGTCGATGGAGAGCGCCGCGGTGGAGTGGATGGCGATCGCGGACAGATGGTTGGCGACCAGGTCGTGCAGCTCCCGGGCCATCCGGGAACGCTCCGCGGTCACCGCCTGCGTACGGTCCATCTCGGCGAGCAGCGCCGTCTGGTCGGCCCGCAGCCGGGCCGTCTCGGCCGCGTCGCGGTGGTTGCGCACGCTGACCCCGGTGATCGCTGGTGCGAACGAGACCAGGCCGGTGACGACGCCGATCAGCAGCGCCTCGGGGGTCCGGAACCAGGCCAGGAACCCGATCGTCGTGCCCACGGTGATCAGGAACGCGGTCACCGGGATGCGGCGGGCCGCCGCCGGGGTCCCGTACACCACGGCCGCGTAGATGATGTCGGTGAACATCACCACGGTCGCCAGGTTCCCCCGTGTGAACTGGTCCGCGACCAGCGCCAGCGTGCCGATGATCAGCACCGTCTGCGGGGCGCTGCGGCGCAGCAGTTCCAGGGACGCCATCACCGTGAGCGGCAGCAGGCTGACCCAGGGGGCGGCGAAGGGCCGGCCGGCCTGTGTGTGCAGACCGAACAGCCACAGGAGCAGACCGCCGAGCAGCCCGGTGACGGCGATGACGGCGTCGTCGCGGTGGGGGCGGGTGGGGGAGAACACCCCTCCATCCAACACGCAGCCTCCCCGTGCGACGTCCCTACGGCGGGTGAGGCGCGGCTACATCGAAGGATGCAGTCGCGATTCGTCACTGCCGACGACGAATCGGCGCCCCGGGGACGGGAGCCTGGAGGTGACCGGAAGGAGAAGTGCCGTGATCGTCATTCTGATCGTGATCTGCGAAGTGGCCTTCTGGGTGCTGCTCGCCGCGGGACTCGCGCTGCGGTACCTGGCGAAGAAGCCCCGGCTGGGCGCGGCGGTCCTGCTGTGCGAGCCGCTGCTGGAGGTACTGCTGCTGGTGGTGACCGCGATCGACCTGAAGAACGGCGCCGCACCCGACTGGAAGCACGGCCTGGCCGCCGTGTACATCGGCTTCACGGTGGGCCTGGGCCACTCCACCATCAAGTGGGTCGACGCCCGTGTGGCCCATCGCTTCGCCGGCGGTCCGCCGCCCGTGCGGCCGCCGAAGTACGGCATGGCGCGCGCCGCCCACGAGTGGCGGGTGGCCGCCCGCTGGACGGTCGCCGCCGCGACGGCGCTGGGCCTGCTCCAGGCGGCGATCTGGTACGTCGGAGGCGACGGCGACACCGCCTCGCTGGAGGGCTGGCAGCAGAAGATGCTGCTCGTCATCGGGATCAACCTGCTCGTCGCCGGTGGATACACGGTGTTCCCGAAGCAGGCGCCGAAGGGCGCGGAGGACCGGGAACGGGTCGACCACTGAAGGACGCCCCGGACCCGGACCGGGTGCCGTGCGGGGTCAGCGTTCCCCGCCCGGCACCCACAGCACGTCCCCGACCTCCTTGTTCGCGGTCCTCGCGAGGATGAACAGGAGGTCGGAGAGGCGGTTGAGGTAGGTCGCCGTCAGCGCGTTCATCACGTCCCCGTGCACCTCCAGCGCCGCCCAGGTGGACCGCTCGGCACGCCGGACCACCGTGCAGGCCTGGTGCAGCAGCGCAGCCCCCGGCGTACCGCCGGGCAGGATGAAGCTGCGCAGCTTCTCCAGTTCCTCCAGGAAGCTGTCGCAGTCCGCCTCCAGCTTGTCGATGTAGAACTGTTCGACGCGCAGCGGCGGGTACTCGGGCGCCTCGACCACGGGGGTCGAGAGGTCCGCGCCCACGTCGAAGAGGTCGTTCTGGACGCGTACGAGGACCTTCACGACGTCCTCGGACAGCTGCCCGAGCGCGATGGCCGTACCGATGACGGCGTTGGCCTCGTTGGCGTCGGCGTAGGCCGAGATCCGCAGATCGGTCTTGGCGGTGCGGCTCATGTCGCCGAGGGCGGTGGTGCCCTGGTCGCCGGTACGGGTGTAGATGCGCGTCAGATTGACCATGCGGGCCAGCGTAGTCCGGAGGGGTCAGGCACCGGCCCAGCGGAAGACGCGTGTGCCCACTGTCACGGCCAGGACGGTGAATCCGACGGAGACCAGGACCCCGTACAGCATGTGTGCCGTGGCGTACGAGCCCACGTAGGCGTCCCGTACCGCGTCCACCGGATAGCGGAACGGCGTGAAGTGCGAGAGCACGTCCAGCCAGGCCGGACCGAGGGCGATCGGGAGCATCAGCCCGGAGAGCAGCATCGCCGGAAGGGTGAGCGCGTTGATCACGGGGCCGAACTCCTGCGGGGTACGGACCTTCATGGCCAGCGCGTACGACAGCGAGGCGAGCGCGACGGTCAGCAGGCCGACGAAAGCGAAGCCGATCAGGACCCCGGCGAGCGGCGCCCGCAGCCCCATGAGCAGGGCGGCCAGCACCAGCAGGACGGCCTGGAACAGGAACAGCAGCGCGTCGCGCAGCACGCGCCCGAGCAGCAGGGCGAGCCGGCTCACCGGTGTCACCCGCATCCGGTCCACCACCCCGGTGGACTTCTCGATGATCACCGAGAATCCCGCGAACGAGGCTCCGAACAGCGCGAGTTGGAGCAGCAGGCCGGGCACGAGGACCTGCCAGGAGTCCCCGGACGAGCCGAGCGGCAGGCCGCTGAGGAGGGGGCCGAAGAAGAGCAGGTAGAGCAGCGGCATCAGTACGCCGAACAGGATCTGGAACCGTGAGCGCAGGGTCTGGCGGGCGTATCGCCCGAAGATCAGCGCGGTGTCGTGGAAGAGCACGGAGGGGTCCTAGGGAAGGGGTGCCGAACGACGGGGCACGGGTGGTGGCGGCGCGGGCGGTGGGGCAGGCGATGGGTCCGGGGCGGCGGGGGACGGGCGGTTCGGGACGGGCGGCGGGTCCGGGGCGCCGGGGGTTCGGAGGCGAGGTCCCGGACGGAGAGGTCTCGGACGGAGAGGTCTCAGACGGAGAGGTCTCAGACGGAGAGGGGAGTCGCATCGGCGGGTGCCGCGGTGCGCCCGGTGATCGCGAGGAACGCCTCCTGGAGCGAGGCGGTGGCGGAGCCCGCGTGGGCGACCTTCAGGGCCCGGGGCGTGCCCTCGGCCACGACCGTGCCCCCGTCGATCACGACGAGCCGGTCCGCGAGGGTGTCCGCCTCGTCGAGGTAGTGGGTGGTCAGGACGACGGTGGTGCCGTGGTCGTCGCGCAGCCGCCGCACCAGGTCCCACAGGCCGACGCGGCTGGCGGGGTCGAGGCCGGTGGTCGGTTCGTCGAGGAAGAGGACGGCGGGGCGGTGGGTGAGGCCCATCGCGAGGTCGAGCCGCCGCCGCTGACCGCCGGAGAGCGCGGCCGCCTTCCGGTCGAGCAGCGCGTCGAGGCCGAGTCCACCGGCCAGTTCGGCGGCGCGCGCCACCGCGTCCGCCCTGCTCAGCCGGTACAGCCGCCCCTGGGTGACGAGCTCCTCCCGCACGGTCAGCTGTGGGTCGACGCCGCCGGACTGGGCGACGTACCCGCACTTCTCGCGTACGCCCGCGGGGTCGGCGAGCAGGTCGTGCCCGGCGACGGTGGCGGCGCCGGCGGTGGGGGCCAGCAGGGTGGTGAGCATGCGCAGGGTGGTGGTCTTGCCCGCGCCGTTGGGTCCGAGGAGGCCGACGATCTCCCCAGGGCCGACGGTCAGATCGATGGAGCGTACGGCCTCCACCGGGCCGTTCGGAGTCTCGAAGGTCCGGGCGAGTCCGGCAGTGCTGATGATGGGCATGGCGACACAAAAACAGAGTGACTGAAAAATTGCAACCACCCCAAAATTCATGTGACTCCATGAACTCTCCGGGATTCCGCGCCCCCGACGCGTCCGTCCTACGATGAGCACATGGCTGAGGGACTCAGGGAACGCAAGAAGCGCCAGGCCAGGCAGCACATCTCCGACCTGGCGACCGGGCTGTTCCTCAAGCACGGCTTCGTCACGGTGACCGTCGCCGATGTCGCCGAACTGGCGGATGTCTCCGTCAACACCGTCTACAACTACTTCCCGGCCAAGGAGGATCTCTTCCTCGACCGGATGAAGGGCGTCAGCCGGCGTGTACCCCGCTTCATCCTTGCCCGTGACCGGGGCGAGTCCGCGGCCGAGGCGGTCCTGCGCGAACTGCGTGCCGCCGTCGTCGCCGTCTCCCCGGAGTACGGGCTGATGGACGGCTTCGCCGACTTCATGCGGGTCATCGAGGAGGCGCCCACGCTCAAGGCCCGCCTCTGGTACCTCCAGCAGGAGGTCCTGCAAGGAGTCGTCGAGGTCCTGCGCGAGGAGACGGGCGCGGCCCCGGAGGACCCGATGCCGCTGCTCGTCGGCGGTCAGATCGCCTGGGCCGAGGGCGCGCTCGTCGGCTACATCAGCCAGGAGATGCGCGCGGGCCACCGGGCGGTCGAGGTCTCCCGCGACGCCCTTGTCGTCCTCGACGAGATCGAGGGACTGCTCGGCGGGAAGGTCCTCAACTACGCGCGGCGCGCCGCCGCGTGACGTGTCCCGGTGTGATGTCCGTCATTTGAGACGTGACGCGCATCTCTTCACCACCCCAGCGTCCCCCACGGGTACTAATCTCCGCCGGAGAGCATGTGAACGACCGTTGAGACCAGCCCGTAGAGGCGAACAGAAACCAAGGGGTGCGAACGTGGCCAGGAAGCTTGCCGTCATCGGGGCCGGACTCATGGGATCCGGAATCGCGCAGGTCTCCGCCCAGGCGGGCTGGGACATCGTGCTGCGGGATGTGACCGACGCGGCGCTGACCCGCGGCCGCGACGGGATCAAGGCCTCGTACGACAAGTTCGTCTCCAAGGGCAAGCTGGAGGCGGCCGACGCGGAGGCCGCGCTCGCCCGCATCACCATGACCACCGACCTCGACGCCGTGGCCGACGCCGACATCGTCGTCGAGGCCGTCTTCGAGAAGCTGGAGGTCAAGCACGAGATCTTCCGGACCCTCGACAAGGTCGTCCGGGAGGACACCGTCCTGGCCTCCAACACCTCCGCCATCCCGATCACCAAGATCGCGGCGGTGACCGAGCGCCCGGAGCGCGTCGTCGGGGTGCACTTCTTCTCGCCGGTCCCGATGATGCAGCTCTGCGAGCTGGTGCGCGGCTACAAGACCAGCGACGAAACCCTCGCCACCGCACGGGAGTTCGCCGAGTCGGTCGGCAAGACCTGCATCGTCGTCAACCGTGATGTCGCGGGCTTCGTCACCACCCGGCTCATCTCCGCGCTGGTCGTCGAGGCCGCCAAGCTGTACGAGTCGGGCGTCGCGTCGGCCGAGGACATCGACACCGCCTGCAAGCTGGGCTTCGGGCACGCCATGGGGCCGCTCGCCACCGCCGACCTGACCGGCGTCGACATCCTGCTGCACGCCACCGGCAACATCTACACCGAGTCGCAGGACGAGAAGTTCGCCGCCCCGGAGCTGATGCGCCGGATGGTCGATGCAGGTGACATCGGCCGCAAGAGCGGGCAGGGCTTCTACACCTACTGACCGTTTTCCGCCCCCGGCCGCCTGATCCGCCGTCAGTCGGGCCGGGGGAGCGGGGAGTCACCTCCCGGCTGCGGTCGGATCTCCGCGGACCGGTATCACCCCTCGGGGTGAATTCGGTATCGGTTCGCTTACAGACGGCAACTTCCCTGTCGTTGTTGCAGTCAGTTGTGGCAGAGACAGAACAGACAGACCTACCTTGCTACGGAGCAATCCCGGGGAGCGCATATGCACATCAGGGGCGACCACGCCGAGCTGGTCGTCGGGGGCCGCCTTGACGTCCGAAGCGCGGCGGACGCCCGTACGGTCCTGCACTCGGCCGTCGACGACGGAGTCGGCGACCTGGTGCTGGACCTGACCGAGCTGGATTCCTGGGACGCCACCGGACTCGGCGTCATCATGGGCGCGCACCGCCGGGCCGGCCGGGCCGGACGGCGTCTGGTGCTGCGCGGCGTACCGCCGCAGATGCAGCGACTGCTGGTGGCCACCCGGCTGCACCGCATTCTGGCCATCGAGGGCGGAATCGCCGCAGACTCCCTGCCGCGTGTGTAGAGGTACCCCAGGGCAGAAGGCGCGCAATCATTGACGGAACGTGACGTCCGGGGCGGCGCGGCACCCCGCCGGTTCGCCGGCACCGTGCGAAGGTCTAGGGTTCGGCCGTCCGCCGATTGACGGAACCCATGGGCGGACACCGGACCAGAAGCGACAGCGGGGCGTGCGGCCGGAGGGACAAACCGCGCGCGACGCGTCTGGGGGACTTGGCGATGGACCCGACGGACCCGACACACCAGGGACCGGAAGAGCACGGGCATGACCGTGGCCGGACCGGGGAGGACGCGGGACACCGAGGGCGGCCCCGCGATCCGCTGCCACCGGCATTGGCACCGGCCCCGCACACGTCCCACCCCACCTCGCGCCACACCCCGCAGACGCCCGCGCAGACCCGGGTGGTCCAGCTCGTCTCGGGCGACCTGCTGCTCACGGTCAACCCGGTCGACGGCAGCGAGGTCGAGCCCTGCCCGCCCGGAGAGCACCCCGCCGCGCCGGTCCGCCGCACCGCCCGCCAGCGCGCCGACCGCGAGCGCGCCATCGCCCCGCCCGTCCCACCGGGCCCGCCCGGCCCGCAGCTGCCGCTGCTGGAGCGGCAGGAGGAACGCGAGCGACTGGTACGCCTGCTGTCGCGCGGCAGGTCCGTACGTCTCACCGGCCCGGCCGGCTCGGGCCGCTCGGCCCTCCTGAGCGCCGTCGCCGCCGACTGCGCGGAGCTGGCCCCCGACGGCGTCGTACGCCTCTGCGGTCACAAGCGCACCACCACGGACCTGCTGTACGGGCTCTTCGACGCGGTGCATCTGGCTCCGCACCACCGTCCGGACCGCCAGGAACTCCTCGGGTTCGTGCGCGGCATCGGTGCCGTCGTCGTCGTGGACGACCTGGAATTCGGCGGCGCCGCGCTGGAGGAACTGCTCGACGCCACCCCGGAGTGCGCCTTCCTGTTCGGCGCCACCCCCGAGGTCCCGGCCCCCGCCGCCGATACGCACCTCGAAGAGGTCGCCCTCACCGGGCTCGGCCGCGGTGCCTCCCTGGACCTGCTGGAGCGGGTCGTCGAACGGCCGCTCACCGACGAGGAGACCAACTGGGCGGGCGACCTCTGGTTCGAGTCCGAGGGCCTGCCGCTGCGCTTCGTCCAGGCGGGCGCGCTGCTGCGCGACCGCGACGGGTCGCCCGCCGACCCCGCGGCCCCCTCCGCGTGGCCACGCCCCGACGACGCGTCCGCCCCGGCTCCGGCACCGCTGCCGAGCCTCGGCGAGGGTGCGGCACCCGCCGTGCTGCTGGCCTCCCGGCTGAGCGGGGCGGCCCGGGACACCCTGCGCTTCGCCGTCGCTCTCGGCGGCGAGGTGCCGCACCAGGCACATCTGCCCGCGCTCGTGGGCGACACCCACGCCGACGCCGCCCTCGGTGAGCTCGCCGGGTGCGGGCTGCTCTCCCCGGCGGGCCCCCGCTACCGGCTGGCCGCCGGGGTCCTCGCCCAGCTGGAGGCGGGCGGCTACGGCGAGGACGCCGCCGCCCACGCCCGCAGCGCCGCCCAGCACTACGCCTGGTGGGCGGGGCACCCCTCGGTGACCGCCGAGCGGGCCGTCACCGAGGCCGACGCCGTCATCGCCGCGATGGCCCGCCTGGTGCCGGGCGACGGGGCGGGACAGGCCGGCGCCGCCGTCCTGCTGGCCCGCAGCGCCTCTCCCGCCTTCGCGGCGGGGATGCACTGGGGAGCCTGGGAGCGAGTCCTCAGGATCGGTCAGGAGGCCGCCAGGATCGCCGGTGAGGTCGCCGAAGAGGCATACTTCCACCACGAGTTGGGCGTCCTCGCGCTCTGCGCCGGAAATCTGGACCGGGCCAGGGCCGAGCTGGAGACGTCGATCGGCATGCGCGGTGCGCTCGCCGACAAGTCCGGGGCGGTGGCCGGACGCCGCGCACTCGCGCTGGTGGCGGACCGCTCCGGCGGCCTCACCCCCGTGGGCAGGACCCTGACGGGCGACGAGGTGCCGGCCGTGCGGCAGGAGGAGCCGGACACACCGGCCGCCGGCATCCCCGTGCTGCCGCTGTTCCCGCAGCAGACACAGGCGCCCGCGACGCAGGTGACCCGGCAGGTCCCGGCGCCCGCGCCCGGTGCCCGAACCGGACGCTCCCTGCGCCGGGGGATCCTGGGCGGAGCACGGCGCAACCTCGTCGCGGTGGGGGCCGGGACCCTGCTGGCCGCCGTGCTCGGCACCGTGGTGACGCTCGGCGCGACATCCGGCAAGGACGAGCCGGCGGGCCGTGACGCCACCACCGAGCAGTCGTCGAACGAGGACGAAGCCGGGGGCGGACTCCCCACGGACGAACCGGCGGACGGCACGGAACCGGCGGACGGGATGCCGGCCGGCAGCGGATCCATGTCCCCGGGCCCGTCGGATCCGGCCACCGCGAGCAGCAGCGGCACCCCGTCGCCCGGGGCGTCCGGACCGGGCGGGACGCCGTCCACGGACGGGCCCGCCGACGGGCAGCCGACCGAGACGCCGACGACCGGCCCGTCCCCGTCGGGGAAGCCGACGGACGGGCCGACCACGCCCCCGACGACGCCGCCGACCACACCGCCCACCACGCCCCCGACGACGCCGCCCACCGACCCGCCGACGGATCCGCCCACCGACCCGCCGACCGACCCGGACACCTCCATGTCGGCGGGCGGCCCGACGACGGCCGGCGTCCTGGACACGGAGCGGGACGCGGTGCCGGACATGGAGCGGGACGGAATGCCGGCCACGGAGCGGGACGGGGCACCGGACGGGGAGCCGGGCGCACCCCTGTAGCCCCGGCCGGATCCGGGAAAAGCCATGGCCGGACGGACCCGTTGAACGGGTCCGTCCGGCCATGGACGCCGGCCCGGGGGCCGGTACGGAGTCAGGCTGCCGGGGTCAGAACAGCCGCAGTTTGTCGTCCTCGATGCCGCGCATCGCGTCGTAGTCCAGGACCACGCAGCCGATGCCGCGGTCCGTCGCCAGGACACGGGCCTGGGGCTTGATCTCCTGGGCGGCGAAGACGCCCCGCACCGGTGCGAGATGGGGGTCGCGGTTCAGCAGCTCCAGGTAGCGGGTCAGCTGCTCCACGCCGTCGATGTCGCCGCGGCGCTTGAGCTCCACGGCCACCGTCGCGCCGTCCGCGTCCCGGCACAGGATGTCGACGGGACCGATCGCGGTGGGGTACTCACGGCGGATCAGGGTGTGTCCCTCGCCCAGGATCTCGATCCGGTCGGCGAGCAGTTCCTGGAGGTGTGCCTCCACCCCGTCCTTGATGAGACCCGGGTCGACGCCCAGCTCGTGGGACGAGTCATGGAGGATTTCCTCCATGGTGATGATGAGTTTCTCGCCCGCTTTGTTCACCACGGTCCAGACGCCTTCGCTGTCGTCGGCGCCCTCCTTGAGGGTGCACGGCGGCGACATCCAGTTGAGGGGTTTGTACGCCCGGTCGTCGGCGTGGATCGACACGCTGCCGTCCGCCTTCACCAGGATCAGACGCGGGGCGGAGGGCAGGTGGGCTGTGAGCCGGCCCGCATAGTCGACGGAGCAACGGGCGATGACGAGACGCATGGTCGGAACGCTACTCGACGACCGGGGCTCCACGCGATTCACCGCCTTCGCACCCGTCGCCGCTCTTGACATCCGCGAGCGGGCTTGCCCCTCTATGTGCCTCTTGGTTATTGGCCGGTTGTGTTCCCAATCTCCTGGTGCGGCCCGGACCGCGCGCTTACCGTGTAATCAGGAGGTCGCCGTCCGTGAACGCTGCGTCGCCGTCCTCCTTCCATGCCCGTAAGGCCCCGGCCTTCCGTCGGGGTCGCGAGAGGAGAACCCATGTCGCTCGACGTCTCACCGGCGCTGTTGGAACAGGCCGAGCGAGGCGAGGTCGACGAAGCCGACTTCGTCGACTGCGTCCGGACCTCCCTGCCCTACGCATGGGAGATGATCAGCTCTCTGGTGGCCCAGCTGAAGGTCGACGGCGGACAGTTCGCCGACAACCAGACGCCGCCGCCGAACGAGCAGGCACGTGGTCAGCTGCTGCGTGCGCTCGCGAGTGATGCGATACGCGGCGCGCTTCAGCGGCACTTCGGGGTGCGTCTGGCATTCCAGAACTGCCACCGGGTCGCGGTGTTCCCGCTGGATGCCTCGGTTGACGACCGGCTGGCCAAATTCACCTCGGTGAGGGGCCAGTTGCTCAACCAGTCGCCCGAACTACGGGACTGCTGAACGCTTCCGCTGCCGTCCCGGGCCGCGGGAGGTGCAACTGGCTCCGGGGCGGCAGCTCCCGTACCACCAGCACCACCAGCACTACCGGCACCACCAGCACCACCAGCACCATCAGACCCTCAGCACCACGAGTACCTCAGCACTCTCAGCACCCACCAGCACCTCAGCACCACCGAACGCTCACCGCACCGACCAGCACATGCCACTCTCGTGTCCGTCATGTGCCCCTCATGCCAGCAGCGGCAGCACCTCGGTGCCCAGCCGCCGTACGTTCTCCTCGGTCGCCGCGAGGTCGCCCGACCCCTCGACGAGGAGCGCGAAGCGCGTGATGCCGGTCCGTTCGGCCGTCTCCGCGAGCCGGTCGGCCGCCGCCCCGGGCGGACCCACCGGGTGCAGCCCGCAGAGCAGCTCCGTGTACGCGACGGGGTCCCGCATCACGCGGTGCCTGTCGTCGACCGTCACATGGGCGCCGAGCCCCTGACGCAGCCAGCCGGGCATGGCCTTCACCAGCGTCTCCGTGGCATCGACGGGATCGTCGGCGATCTGGGCCACCCCGGCGGACACATGGCCCGTCCCCGCCACGACGTCCGGCGGATGACCGGCCTCCCGGGCGGCCGTGCGCCACAGGGCGACCATCTCCGTCTTCTCCTCGTCGCCGCAGTGCATGCCGAGCAGCATCGGAAGCGCCTTCCGCGCGGCCAGCCGTACGCTCTTCGGCGAGGTGCACGCGACGATCACCTCGGGCCCCGGCGAGCCCCCCGGACCCTCGGCCGGCAGCTCGTCGGCCCGGGGCACCACCGCCACCTCGCGGAAGCCGAACCGCTCCCCGCGCCCCGCCACGCGCGGCTCCCGCAGCCAGTCGAGCAGCAGCTCCAGCGATTCGGGGAAGCCCCGCTCGTACGCCTCCAGGCCGCCTCCGAACACCTCCAGGTCCACCCACGGGCCGCCCCGGCCCACTCCGAGCGTGAAGCGCCCGCCGCTGGTGAGGTGCAGCAGGGCGGCCTGTTCGCCGAGCGCCACCGGATGGTGGTTGGGCAGCACGCTCACCGCCGTGCCCACGCGGATCCTGCGGGTGCGGCCGAGCAGCAGCGCGGCCAGGGTGACGGCGGACGGGCATACCCCGTACGGCACGAAATGATGTTCCGCCAGCCAGACGGAATCGAGTCCGGACTCCTCCGCGACCTCGGTGGACCGGACAGCCCGGTGCAGGGCTTCCCCCTGCCCCTGTCCCGGAAACTGGGCTGCCAGTACGAACGTTCCCACGCGCATCGCTATTGCCTCCTTGCGGCCCGACGCGGTTCTCCCCTGTCGGCAACAACGTCCGACACGTGCCAAAGGCACGGTCCACGCAGAAGTTGTTGCGATTTTCCGCTAACTCACCCCGTTGCCGGACGTCGCCGCGCGCCGTGCCCGGCGTCTGCCCGGCGCCGACGGCTCGCAAGGGTGTCCGCGCGCCCACCGGGGATCACGGGACACCCTTTAGGCTGGACGGACCTGTCCGTTCAGCCCGTGAGGTGTCCCGTGTCCCCGCGCCGCAACCGCCCCCGAGGCGGCGAGAGTCCCACCGACAGCGCGAGCACGCCGGGGACGCGGTACGGCGGGGGCGGGGGCGGCGAGAGCTGGCAGGGCGAGGAGTGGTCGGTGCGCCCGGTGAGCGGTGCGAGCGCGCAGGGCAAGCGGTACCGCTGCCCCGGCTGCGACCAGGAGATCCCGTCCGGGGTCCCGCACCTCGTCGCCTGGCCCGAGTTCGGCGGCATCGAGGACCGCAGGCACTGGCACAAGGCCTGCTGGAACGCGAAGGACCGCCGCACCACACGGGTGCAGCGGTCCAGGAACGCTCCTCGCTACTGAACGGGCACGCTCCTCGCCACCGAAACACGGGCGCCGGCGCGGCCGGGCCCGGTCCGCGGCGTCAGACGTCGCGCCGGTCGAGCGAGACGAAGGCCCCGGCCAGGGCCACGGCCGCCGCGCCCATGATGATCCACAGCGGTTCCCAGCCGGAGGGTCCCGAGTTGCTGATCGCGGAGCCGTAGAGCGCCCCGAGCTGGTTGGGGATCGAGTACTCGAACAGGGCGCGCTGGAGGCCGGCCAGGCTCTCCGAGAACATGAACATCGCCAGCACGAGCGGCAGCAGCACCAACGCGATCATGATCGTGATGGCTCCCGCGGAGTGCCGGATGATCGCGCCGAGTCCCAGCGAGAGCAGTCCGAGCGTCGCGATGTAGAGCCCCACGCCCACGGTGGCGCGCAGCCAGTCGGTGCCCGAGCCGGCCGCGCCGTCCAGGATCGCCGTCTGGAGTCCGGCGACGACCGTGGCCATGACCGCGGTGATGACGAACGTCAGCAGGAAGAAGACGGTCGCCTTCGCGGTCAGCACCCGTCCCCGGCTCGGGCAGGCGGTCAGCGTCGTGCGGATCATTCCGGTGCCGTACTCGGAGGAGATGGTCAGCACGCCGAGGGTGATCACGCAGATGGAGCCGAGGAGCACCCCGAAGAAGCCGAGGCTGAGCACCGGCTCGTTGCTCAGGTTCGCGTCGGTCGCCGCGACGGCGAACGCGGACAGCAGCCCGATCGCGAGCATGAGCACGATCATCACGCCGAGCGTCCACATGGTGGAGCGCACGGAACGGATCTTCGTCCACTCGGAGGTGATGGCGTCGCCGAGGGTGGGCGCCCGGACCGGGATGGGCGAGGCGTAACCGCCGCCCGGGGCGGGCCAGACCCCCTGCGGCTGCTGCTGGGGGGCCTGCGGGGTGGCCGGCGTCGTCATCGGGGGTCCTCGCTGGTCGTGGGCCCGGTCGGGGCTTCGGTGGATACGGGCGCGGGCCCGGCGGGTGCGGGCGGCGCCACGGGCGGCACCGGGGGCGCGGGCACCGGACCCGCCGGGGCGCCGGACGCGTACGGGTTCTGGCCGGGCGGCGGCGGGGCGTACCAGCCCTGCTGCGGCGCCTCGGGCACCTGCGGGTGCCCCGGGCCGGGCTGGGCCCCGTAACCGGCCCCGTAGCCCGGCTGGGCCCCGTGGACGGCGTCGTGAGGTCCCTGGCCCGGCAGCGGAATCTGAAGACCCGCCTTGGCGTCCACCGTCGACCGGTAGTCCACGGCGCTCTGCGTCATCCGCATGTACGCCTCCTCCAGCGAGGCCTGGTGCGGCGAGAGCTCCCACAGCCGGACGTCCGAGGCATGCGCCAGATCGCTGATCCGGGGCAGCTGGAGACCCGTGACCCGCAGGGCCCCGTCCGGCTCCGGCAGGACCTGGCCGCCCGCCTCGGTGAGCGTGGCGGTCAGCTTCTCGCGCTGCTCGGGCACGTTCTCCGGGACCCGTACCCGGGCGAAGTCGGCGGAGTTCGCGGAGATGAAGTCGGTGACGCTCATGTCGGCGAGCAGCTGGCCGCGCCCGATCACGATCAGATGGTCGGCGGTGAGGGCCATCTCGCTCATCAGATGGCTGGAGACGAAGACCGTGCGCCCCTCGGCGGCCAGCATCTTCATCAGATTGCGGACCCAGAGGATGCCCTCGGGGTCGAGGCCGTTGACCGGCTCGTCGAAGAGCAGCACCTGCGGGTCGCCCAGGAGCGCCGCCGCGATGCCCAGCCGCTGTCCCATACCGAGCGAGAAGCCGCTGGAACGCCGCTTGGCCACGTCCTGGAGCCCGACGACACCGAGCACCTCGTCGACCCGGGCGGCCGGGATGCCGGCCAGCTGCGCCAGCGAGAGCAGGTGATTGCGTGCACTGCGCCCGCCGTGCACCGCCTTCGCGTCCAGGAGCGCGCCCACCTGGCGCGGCGCGTTCGGCAGATCGCGGAAGGCGTGGCCGCCGATCGTCACACGGCCCGAGGTCGGCCGGTCGAGGCCGAGCATCATCCGCATGGTGGTGGACTTGCCCGACCCATTGGGACCGAGGAACCCGGTGACGGCCCCCGGCCGCACCTGGAACGAAAGGTTGTACACGGCCGTCTTCGCGCCGTAGCGCTTGGTCAGGCCGACTGCCTCGATCATTCTCCAGCCCCATCGACTTATCTGTCGTCGGGGCACGGGCTGCCTGGCCGCACGCCCCCGTAAGAGTTAGGAGGATAACCAGGGCTTGACGGTTCCAGCCAAGTTCTGACCCCGAAGGGGCCATTCCAGGATCGCTTCCGAGCCGTTCTTGACGGTCCTTATGCGTCCCGTTTCTTCAGCAACACGTACCCGCCGAGCACCGCCGCCACCACCCACGCGATCATGATTCCGAGTCCGCCCCAGGGGCCGTACGGCGCCGGATCGCTGTTCATCGCGTCCGGGAGCACCTGCATGATCTTGGAGCCCGCCTGATCGGGGAAGTAGCGGGCCACACTCTTGGCACCCGGCACCGCCGACAGGATCTGCGAGACGAGGAAGAAGAACGGCATCAGGATGCCGAGCGACAGCATGGAGCTGCGCAGCATCGCCGCCACTCCCATGGAGAAGATCGCGATCAGCCCCATGTAGATGCCGCCGCCGAAGACCGCCCGCAGTACGTTGTCCGCGCCGATGTCCGTGCGGTGGTCGCCGAGCAGGGCCTGGCCCAGGAAGAACGAGATGAAACCGGTCGCGAGTCCGACGGCCAGGGCCAGGACCCCGGCCACCGCGATCTTGCTGAAGAGGAACGTGCCGCGCTGGGGCACCGCCGCCAGCGAGGTGCGGATCATGCCGGAGCTGTATTCCGTGCCGACCACCAGCACGCCGAAGACGACCATCGCGAGCTGGCCGAGGATCATGCCCGAGAAGCTGACGAAGGTCGGGTCGAAGGTGGCGCGCTCCACATCGGAGAGATTGTCGAACTGGGCGTTCATCACCGCGCAGAGCGCCGCGCCCATCGCGACCGTGACGCCGAACGCGCAGATCAGCGTCCAGGTGGTCGAGGAGACCGTGCGGATCTTGGTCCATTCCGCATTCAGGACCGCGGGTACCGATGCCATCGTCGTCACGCCCCCCTGCCGTCGCGGGAAGCGCCCTGGCCGCCCCGCTGGTTCCAATGCTCGCCCCAGCCCGCACCCACCGGAGGCGGCGGCGCCCCGTCCCGTTCGGAGTGCGCGTGGTACTCCACGGAGCCCGCGGTCATCTGCATGAACGCTTCCTCCAGCGAGGCCCGCTGGGAACTCAGCTCGTGCAGGACGATCTGATGGCGTGCGGCGAGCTCACCGAGTGCCTCGCTGGTGGCGCCGTCGATCTCCAGGGTGCCGTTCCCCGACTCGACCGCGACGAAGCCCTCCGCGTGCAGCACGTCCCGCAGGCGCTCCTGCTGCGGGGAGCGCAGCCGTACATAACTGCGCGAGTTCTCGTGGATGAAGTCGGCCATCGAGGTGTCGGCGAGCAGCCGGCCCTGGCCGATCACGATCAAATGGTCGGCGGTCAACGCCATTTCGCTCATCAGATGCGAGGAGACGAAGATCGTCCGGCCCTCGGACGCGAGAGACTTCATCAGATTGCGGATCCAGTGAATACCCTCCGGGTCCAGACCGTTGACGGGTTCGTCGAACATCAGGATCTCGGGATCACCGAGCAGTGCGGACGCGATACCGAGCCGCTGGCCCATACCGAGGGAGAAGCCCTTGGACTTCTTCCTCGCGACCGCGCTCAGCCCGACCGTGTCGAGAACCTCCGCGACCCGGCTCTCGGGGATGCGATTGCTCTGCGCGAGACACAGCAGATTGTTGTACGCGCTGCGACCGCCGTGCATCGACTTGGCGTCGAGCAGCGCTCCGATGTACTTCAGCGGTTCTTCCAGCTCGCGGTAGTGCTTGCCGTCGATGCGCACCGATCCGCTGGTGGGGTTGTCGAGATCGAGCATCATCCGCATCGTCGTGGACTTGCCCGCCCCGTTCGGGCCCAGGAAGCCGGTCACCATCCCCGGTCGGACCTGGCAGGACAACTGGTCGACGGCGACCTTGTCGCCGAATCGCTTGGTGAGTCCGTCGAGCTCGATCATGCGATCACGCTAGAACGGCCGCGCGCCCGGCGCCACCACAAGGGCGGAACCGGGCGCGCAACGGGGTGCGGCTGCCGTACCTGGGGTCAGCGGCCCTGCTGAGCCGGCACACCACGGGTGGCAGGCTCGTCGTCCACCGGGGAACCGGCGGCGGCCACCGCGGCACCCGTCAGCGTCGCCAGCATCTCGCGGACGTTGGTCAGCTGCGCGTTGATCGAGTCGCGGCGGTTGGTGAGCGCCGCCAGCTCGCGCTCCGATTCGCTGCGGATCCGGTCGGCCTTGGCGTTCGCGTCGGCCACGATGTCCTCGGCCTGGCGCTGCGCGGTCTCCACCGTCTGACGGGCCCGGCGCTCGGCGTCCGTACGGAGCTTCTCGGCCTCCAGACGGAGCTGCTCGGCGCGGTGCTCGATCTCGGCCAGACGCTTCTCGGCCTTGGCCTGACGGGACGCGAGGTCGCGCTCCGACTGCTCGCGGCGCTTGGCGAGGTTCGTCTCGAAGTCCGCCGCCGCCTGGGCCGCCTTGGCGCGGGTCTCCTCGAAGAGGGCGTCCGCCTCCTCGCGCTTGGACTGGGCGTCCTTCTGCGCCTCGGTGCGCAGCGTGGTCGCCTCGCCCTTGGCCTTCTCGACGATGCGAACGCCCTCGTCCTCGGCCTTCGCCTTGCGCTCGGCGGCGAACGACTCGGCGTCGTTGCGCACCTGCTGGGCGGCCGACTCGGCCAGCTCGCGGTGCTGCTCGGCGGCGCGGCGGGCCTCCTCACGCAGGTCCTTCGCCTCCTCCTCGGCGAGGCGGAGAATCTTCTCGACGCGCGCACCGAGCCCGGCGTACGACGGCTCGGCGTCGCTGACCTGGGCCTGGGCGTTCTGCGTTTCGAGGTGGAGCTCCTCGATGCGCTTTTCCAGAGAGGTGATTCGGGCCAGAGCACTGTCACGGTCGGCGACGAGCTTGGTGATGCGGTCGTCCACCTGACCGCGGTCGTAGCCACGTCGCACGAGCTCGAAGCCGAAGGGAGAGGAAGGGTCGCTCATGGGTTTCCTGTCGAATGAGACCGGTGAGGTGATAGGGGGAATCCTAGGGGCCTAAGCGGCGTGTCAGCGTGCAGATGCCGGTTTGATCTGGAGAATGACACCCCTTTTGAGTGGCTGACCCCCGGAGCGCTTGCCGCTCCAAGGATTGAATGTCCATGACGAAACACGGGACATGACGGACCGGCTACCCCTCGGAGGACTTGCCGCCGGACCGGCTGCCCGCCGACGCCGTGGCCTTGGCGCCTCCCGGGGAGCCGCCGTTGGCCGGCTTCCCGCCCCCTGCCGGAGCCTCGAAGGACTCCAACGCTTCGAGTACGTCCTGCACACGGGAGATCTCCGTATTGATGTCCGCGCGCCTGCGCACCAGCACGTCCAGCTCCCGCCGGCCCTCGTCGACCATCTGCTTCGACTCCGACTCGGCGTCGGCGCGCAGCTTCTCGGCCTGGCGGACCAGCTCGGACTTCTTGGCCTCGGCCTCCTTCAGGAGCGACTCGGCACGCTTCACCGCGGCGATCCGGACCTTGCTGGCCTCCGAATCGGCGTCCGCCAGCAGCTCCTTGGCCTTCGACTCGGCCTCGTCGCGCTGTTCGGTCGCCGCCTTCATCAGGTTGTCGACGCGCTCGCCGGCGGTCTTCATCTGCTCCGAGGTCTCCCGGCGGGCCCGCTCGTGCAGCTCCTCGATCTCGCTCTCCAGCCGGGTCCGCAGCTCCTCGGCCCGGTCCCGGATCGCGGTGGCGTCGCGCCGCGCGCCGACCAGCAGTTCGTCCGCGTCCGTACGCGCCCGCTCCACCAGGGTGTTGCCCTCGACCGTCGCCTCGGAGGTGATCCGCACGGCCTCCTTGCGGGCCACGCCGACCATCGTGTCGGCCTGCGCCTCGGCCTCGGTGGCGGAACGGAGTGCTTCCTCCTGGGCCTTGCCCACGAGCTGGTCGGCCTGCTCGGCCGCGTCCGCGCGCCGCTTCGCCGCGGCCTCGCGCGCCTCGTCGAGCACCCGGTCCGCCTCCTGGCGGGCCTCGGCGCGCATCTGCTCGGCCGCCGACTCCGCCTCGGCGCGCAGCTGTGCGGACTCCTCGCGGGTACGGGCCGCGTGCTCCTGCGCCGCGCCGACGGTCTCCGTCGCCTCCGCGCGCAGCCGTTCCGCCTCGTCGGCGGCCTCCTCGACGAGCCGGTCGGCCTTGGCGGCCGCTTCCGTGCGGCGCCGTTCGGCCTCGGCGGTGGCCTCGCCGACGAGCTGGTTGCCCGCGTCGGTGGCCTCGGTGCGGATCCGCTCGCTCTCGGCCGTCGACTCGCCGATGAGCCGGTCGGACTGGGCCGCCGCCTCCGAACGGATGCGGTTGGCGTCCTGACGGGCCTCGGCACGGGCGCGCGAGGCGTCCTGCTCGGCGGAGGCGAGCGCGTCGGACGCCTCGGTACGGACCCGCTGGCTGTACTCCGAGGTGTCGGCGCGCAGCCGCTCCGACTCGGCGATCGCCTCGGAGACCGTACGCTCGGCCAGCGTCTTCGCGGCCTCGGACTCCTCGGCCGCCACCCGGCGTACGCGATTGGCGTCCTCGGTGGCCCGCTCGCGCTCGGCGTAGGCGTCCGCGCGGACGCGGTCCGCCTCCTCCTGCGCCTCGGTCCTGGTCCGGTCCGCGGAGTGCTCGGCGGTGGAGCGCAGCCCGGCGATCTCCTCCTCGGCCTGCTCCTGGAGACCGGCGACGGAGTCCCGTACCTGCTGGGCCGTCTGCTCGGCCGCGGCGACCAGCTCGGTCGCCCGGGAGTCCGCCTCCGCGGCGAGCCGCTGGGCCTCGGCCTGGGCCTCCTCGACCCGCTTGCGGGCGGAGGCGAGCAGTTCCTCGCTCTGCTCGCGGGCCCGGACGCGCTCCTGCTCGGCCTCGGTGCGGGCCGCTCCCAGGGTCTCCTCGGCCTCCCGGCGACGCCGGTTGGCCTCCTCCTGGGCGGCCGACAGCGCCTCGGCGGCCTCGGCGGCGACCCGCTCCGCGGCAGCGGCGGCCTCGGCCCGCACCCGGTCGGCGCTCTCCTGCGCCTCGGACTTGAGCCGCTCCGCCTCCGCCGCCGCCTCGCCGCGCAGCCGTACGGCGACGTTCTCGCCCTCCGCACGGGCCTGTGAGGCGTCGGCCGCGGCCTCGTCACGCAGCCGCTCGGACTCCGTCTCGGCCTGCTCCTGGAGCGTACGCAGCCGCTCGGCGGCCTCGGTGCGCAGCCGCTCGGACTCCTCGTTCGTCTCGCGGCGGACGCGCTCCGCCTCGGTACGGGCCTCGCTCAGCGCCTCCTCGGCGGTGGCGAGCCGGGCCTCGGCCTCGGTGCGCAGCCGGGCCAGCTCCTCGGCGGCCTCGGCCTGCCGGGCGGCGACCGCGCGCCCGGTCTCCGCCCGCAGCTCCGACGCCGCCTGTTCGGCCGCCGCGGTGAGGGACTCGGCCTGCTCCTCGGCCTCGGACCGGAGCTTGTCCGCCTCGGCCCGGGTGCGCTCCAGCGTCTCCTCGGCCTGCTTGCGCAGGGTCGCGGCGCGCTCGGCCGCCTCGGTGCGGACCCGCTCGCTCTCGGTGCCCGCGGAGGTCCGCAGCTCATCGGCGTCCGACCTGGCCTTGGTCAGCAGCTCCTCGGCGGTGCGGGCACCCTCCTCCAGCTGCTGGACGGCCTCCCGGCGGGCCTCGCCGCGGATCCGCTCGCCCTCGGCGACGGCCTCGGAGCGCAGCTGCTCCGCCTCGCCGCGCAGCCTGCGGGCCTCCTCCTGGAGCTCGACCGTCTTGGCCCGGTACTCCTTGGTGTCGTCCTTGGCCGCGCCCTTGAGCTGGTCGGCCTGTTCGGCGGCCTCGCCGCGCAGCCGGTCGGCCTCGGCCTCGGCCTCGCGGCGGATCCGGTCGGCCTCCTCGCTCGCCGCTCCGGTGGTGGACTTCGCGTCCTCGGACGCCTTCGTCAGCACCTCCTCGGCGGTCCGGGCCGCCTTGGCGAGCTGGGCCGCGGTGTCCTCGGCGGCCGTGGTGCGCGCCTTCTCGGACGCCTCGGCGACCATCCGCTCGGCCTCGGCGCGGGCGTCGGCGAGGGCCTGCTCGGCCTCCTCCTTGAGCGCCTCGGCGCTCTTGGTGGCCTCACCGACCAGCCGGGCGATCTCGGACTTGGCCGTACGGGTGCGCTGCTCGTTCTGCGACTCGGCTCCGGCCAGCCGCTTGACCGCGGCCTCCTTCGCCTCGGAGAGGATCTTCTCGGCCTCCAGCCGGGCTTCGCGCAGCTGGGTCCCGGCCTCCTGGAGACGCTGTTCGGCCGTCCGGTTCAACTCGGCGGTCTGCTGCCTGGTCTGCTCGGTCTCGGCGGTCGTCGAGGTGCGCAGCTGCTCGGCGTGGCCGGCGGTCTCCTGCGCCTGCGCCGAGGCCGTGGTCACCAGACGCTCGGCCTCCCTGCGGGCGCGCAGCAGGAGCGTCTCGGCCTCGGACCGGGCCGACTCGGACTCCGCGCCGAGGCGCCGGCGGGTCTCGTCGGCGAGCCGGGTCGCCTCGTTGCGCGCCGCCGTCAGGGCCTGCTCGGCCTCGGCGCGGGACTCGTCGAGGAGACGGCGGGCCTGGGACTCGGTGCGGGCCCGGAGCTGCTCGGCCCAGGCGACGTTCTCGTTGACGTGGGACTCGACGGTCTGGCGGCGTTCGGCCAGCTCCTGGTCGAGCCGCTGCCTGCGCTGGACGGCTTCCGTGTGCAACTCGGCCTGGAGTCTGGCCTGGTGCTCGGCGTGTTCCTGAAGGATCCGCTGGGTCTGCGCGCGGGCGTCACGGAGCTCCCGCTCGGCGTCGCTGCGCAGCTGGTCCGCCTGGACCTGGGCGTTGCGGAGCATCTGCTCGGCCTGGTAGCCGAGATCCGCGCTGTCGTACGCGGGACGGGTCGCGAGATTGCGCCGGGCCTCGTGCAGCTTGGCACGCAAGACCTCGACCTGGTAACCGAGGTCCTCGGCGTGCTGGACGGCCTTCTCCCGGTCGGTCTTCAGCCGGTCCATCTCGGCTTCGAACCGCGAGAGATGGTCGTCTTCAGCTCGGTGGCTCTCCTGGCGTTCGTAGCCCCGCACTGCGCGGTCCCATCCTTCCCCGAGCTCTCAACGTCGTTCGAGCAGGGGAGACCCCAACCCTGGTCGCAACGCTCCAAACGAGCACCGTTCGCCGGCGAACGGTCCCCCGGGGAATGGTGACAGACAAACGAAGGAGACGCGGCGCGGCCCCGACCCGGCCCCGGCCCGGAACCGCCCACTCTACCGGCCCAGGTATGAGGAGGTCAGTGCTCCGTCCGGGACGTGACCAGTTCGGTGAGCACCCCGTGGCAGTCCTTCGGGTGCAGAAACGTGATCCGGGACCCCATCGACCCCGTCCTGGGCTCGTCGTACAGCACCCTGACACCCTTCTCGCGGATGTCCGCGGCGTCCTGGTCCACGTCCGCGGTCCCGAAGGCGATGTGGTGGACGCCCTCCCCGTTCTTCGCCAGCCACTTGCCCACGGCCGAGTCCTCCCGGGTCGGCTCCAGCAGCTGGAGGTAGGAGGCTCCGCCGTCCGAGGTCCCGTTGATCCGGAGCATGGCCTCCCGGACGCCCTGCTCCTCGTTGATCTCGGAGTGGTACACCTCGAACCCGTACGTGGCCCGGTAGAACTCCACCGTCGTGTCCAGGTCGAAGCAGGCGATCCCGATGTGGTCGATTCGCGTCAGCATGGAACCAGTGCAGCGCCCCGGACATGGTTACGCAACGTGCGCGCCATCACACCCGTTGCCGGATGACGGGCGGGGTACCGCTCAGTACATTCGAGTAAACCCTCGTTCACATACAACCCCAAGGGGCCGTGCCCATGTCAGGAACGACCGGTACCACCACCTCAGTGATCGTCGCGGGCGCCCGCACGCCCATGGGCCGACTCCTCGGCTCCCTGAAGAGCTTCTCCGGGGCCGACCTCGGCGGCATCGCCATCAAGGCCGCGCTGGACCGGGCCGGCATCGGCGGCGACCAGGTCGAGTACGTGATCATGGGTCAGGTGCTCCAGGCCGGTGCGGGGCAGATCCCGGCCCGCCAGGCCGCGGTCAAGGCCGGCATCCCGATGAGCGTCCCCGCGCTCACCGTCAACAAGGTGTGCCTGTCCGGGCTCGACGCCATCGCGCTGGCCGACCAGCTCATCCGCGCCGGGGAGTTCGACGTCGTCGTCGCCGGCGGCCAGGAGTCGATGACCAACGCCCCGCACCTGCTGCCGAAGTCCCGCGAGGGCTACAAGTACGGCGCGATCGAGATGCTCGACTCCATGGCGTACGACGGTCTGACCGACGCCTACGAGAACATCCCGATGGGCGAGTCCACCGAGAAGCACAACACCCGCCTCGGCCTGGACCGTGTCGCCCAGGACGAGATCGGCGCCCAGTCCCACCAGCGGGCCGCCGCCGCCCAGAAGAACGGCATCTTCGAGGCCGAGATCACCCCCGTCGAGATCCCGCAGCGCAAGGGCGACCCCGTCCTGTTCGCCAAGGACGAGGGCATCCGCGCCGAGACGACCGTCGAGTCCCTCGCCCGGCTGCGCCCCGCCTTCGCCAAGGACGGCACCATCACCGCGGGCACCTCCTCGCAGATCTCCGACGGCGCCGCCGCGGTCGTCGTCATGAGCCGGGCCAAGGCCGAGGAGCTGGGCCTGGACTGGATCGCCGAGATCGGCGCCCACGGCAATGTGGCGGGCCCGGACAACTCGCTCCAGTCGCAGCCCTCCAACGCCATCCGGCACGCGCTGAAGAAGGACGGCCTGACCGTCGAGGACCTCGACCTGATCGAGATCAACGAGGCGTTCGCGGCCGTCGCCGTCCAGTCGATGAAGGACCTCGGGGTCACCTCGGACAAGGTCAACGTCAACGGCGGCGCCATCGCGCTCGGTCACCCCATCGGGATGTCCGGCGCCCGCGTGGTGCTGCACCTGGCCCTGGAGCTGAAGCGGCGCGGCGGCGGCACCGGCGCGGCGGCGCTGTGCGGCGGCGGCGGTCAGGGCGACGCGCTGATCATCCGCGTTCCCCGGTAGATCCCGGCGTATCCCGATGGGGACGCCTTCCGGCAAGGAACACTCCTAACCCCGAGAACGAAGTGAACGGAGCGGTGATGGTGGACGTCCCCACCCTGGTCGAGCAGGCGCGCCAGGGCAGGCCGCGGGCGGTGGCCCGGCTGATCTCGCTGGTGGAGGGGGCGTCGCCGCAGCTTCGGGAGGTGATGGCGGCGCTGGCCCCGCTCGCGGGCCGGGCCTACGTCGTCGGGCTCACCGGTTCGCCGGGCGTGGGCAAGTCCACCTCGACCTCGGCGCTGGTCTCCGCCTACCGCCGGGCGGGCAAGCGGGTGGGGGTACTGGCCGTCGACCCGTCCTCGCCGTTCTCCGGGGGCGCGCTCCTGGGCGACCGGGTCCGGATGTCGGACCACGCCTCCGACCCGGGCGTCTACATCCGCTCCATGGCCACCCGCGGCCACCTGGGCGGCCTGGCCTGGTCGGCACCGCAGGCGATCCGGGTGCTGGACGCGGCGGGCTGCGACGTGATCCTCGTCGAGACGGTGGGCGTGGGCCAGTCGGAGGTGGAGATCGCCTCCCAGGCCGACACCTCGGTCGTGCTCCTCGCCCCGGGCATGGGCGACGGCATCCAGGCGGCGAAGGCCGGAATCCTGGAGATCGGTGATGTGTACGTCGTCAACAAGGCCGACCGGGACGGGGCGGACGCCACCGCCCGCGAGCTCAACCACATGCTGGGCCTCGGGGAGGCGCGGGGCCCCGGCGACTGGCGGCCGCCGATCATCAAGACGGTCGCCGCCCGCGGCGAGGGCATCGACGAGGTCGTCGAGGCCCTGGAGAAGCACCGGGCATGGATGGACGAACACGGCGTACTGACCGCGCGGCGCACCGCGCGGGCGGCCCGCGAGGTCGAGACCATCGCCGTCACCGCCCTGCGCGAACGGATCGCCGACCTGCACGGCGACCGGCGCCTGGACGCCCTCGCGGACAGGATCGTGGCGGGCCGCCTCGACCCGTACGCGGCGGCCGACGAACTGGTGGCGGGACTCACCGGCGCGTCCTGACGGCTCCCCGGGGCGGCGTGCGGACCGCCCCGGGAACCGCCGGGCGGCCCGCCCCCGTCCGGACCGGCAACGGTGAAACGTGATTGACGGGCCGTCAGTCCCGGGGCGGGGCGTGCCGTTCGCCGTGGCGGGGAAGCCTGCCGGTCGGACGGCGCGCGTGGCAGGATGCCACGGGACGCGCGCGGGGCCGCGAGCGCCAGCCGTGCGCACCAGGGGGGAAGCGACGCATGCCGGGGCCGCTGCGGGAGGACTCGCCGAGACGGATCGGGCCGTACGCGATACGGGCCAGACTCGGCGCGGGAGGCATGGGCGAGGTCTATCTCGGGGTACGCGACGAGGAGACCGGCGAAGCAGCCCGCGGGACGGACGCGCCGGGCGGTGCCGAACCCGTCGCCGTCAAGACCGTCCGCCGCGACGTGGCCGGTGACCCCGGCTTCCGTACCCGCTTCCGCCGCGAGATCACCCTCGCCCGCTCCGTCACCGGCCCCCATCTCGCCCCGCTGCTCGACGGCGACGCCGACGCGGAGGTGCCCTGGCTGGCCACCGGCTATGTGGCGGGCCCGACCCTGTCGGCCGCGGTGCGCCGCGCGGGGGCGCTCGGCGAGGAAGAGGTGCGGATGCTCGGCGCCGGGCTCGCCCGCGCGCTGGCGGCCGTGCACGCGGCGGGCGTGGTGCACCGCGATGTGAAGCCGGGCAATGTGATGCTCGCGGCGGACGGTCCGCGGCTCATCGACTTCGGGATCGCCCGGGACACCGGCGCCACGGCGCTCACCACCACCAGCCGCATGGTCGGCAGCCCCGCCTTCATGTCTCCGGAACATGTCGCCGGCGGCGGACGCGTCACGTTCGCGTCCGACATCTTCTGCCTCGCCTCCGTGCTCTGCTACGCCGCCACCGGACGCGATCCCTTCGGTGACGGGCCCGTGGCCGCGGTGCTCTACCGGATCAAGTACGTCGAGGCCGACCTCGACGGCGTACCGCCCGCCCTGCGCGGCGTGCTCGCGGACTGTCTCGTCGCCGGGCCGGAGGACCGCCCCACCGCCGCCCGGCTCGCCGCGCGCCTCGCCCCGGACGCGGCCGTGGGCTGGCCCGGACCGGTGGCGGAGCACATCGCCGAGTACCAACGCGAACTGGCCGGGCTCCGGGCGCTGGACGGGCCCCTGCTCCCGCCGTACACACCGACGCGGGCCGCCACCGGCAGCAGGACGCCCGCCGATCAACTGCCCACCCAGGGACCGGGACTGCCCCGGGACCGGAGCGCGGACCAGGACCAGGACCCGCGGCAGCCCCCCGGCCCGGCCGCCTCCCGGACCCCGCTGCCCTCCTGGGGCCGGTACGCGCGCGCCGCGGTCGTCGCACTGGTCCTGGCCGGCGCCGTCACCGGCGGGCTGCTGGCGCTGCGCGACGGGGAGCCGGGCGGGAGCGGCGGACCGGAGGGCTCCGGAGGCGGACCCGCCCAGGTGCTCGCCGGGATCGACGCCCAGGGCGGTCCCGACGGCTCCGGCACCGTCCCCTACGGCCGTGAGGTCCGCCCCACCGGCTGGAAGCCGTGGCGGAGCAAGCTCTCCGCCGCCCCGCTGGGCTGCGCGGCGGGCCGCCACGCCGTGGTCTGCCGCCGCACCGACGGATCGTACGAGGCGCTGTCGGCCGCCGACGGGAAGAAGCTGTGGGACTACGCGTCCGAGGAGGAGGGCAACGCACCGGGCGCCCGGGTCGCCCCGACCGGACAGTTCTTCATGCCCGGCGGCTCCACGAGGCCGGCCATCCACGGCGACACCGTCTTCCTGGCCACCGGGAACCGGCTGCTCGCGCTGGACTCCCGTACGGGCGAGACCCGTTGGGAGAGCCGGGCCGGTGGGGCGTACTGGCTGGACAGCACTCCGGTGGTGGCGGACGGGCTGGTGTTCGCCGACATCGGCGACACCCCGTACGGCGCGCAGGTCGCCGCCTTCGACATCCGTACCGGCGAGGAGAAGTGGCGCAAGCCCCTCGTCGGCGACGACATCTCCAAGGCGGAGTGGTACGACTACTGGCCGCTGGCCACCGAGGACGGGGTGCTCTACATCCTCGGCCAGGGCGGGGTGCGTGCGCTGCGGACGAAGGACGGCGAGGAACTGGGCCGGGCCACCGACGAGAACGCGTCCCGGTGCCGGGACGCGCTCGTGCGGCCGCCGCTCGTCTACTGCTCGGTCTACACCCACACCATGGACGAGGAGGGCATCGCGGCGTACCGGCTCCGGGCACCCTCGCTCAAACTGACCGGAGAGGTTCCCGTCACGCCCGGACTGGTCACCGACGCCCGGCTGGGGGCTGTCGACGACGACGTCATGGTCCTGCTGCGCGGCAGCGTGCCCTGGGAGGACGACGGGACCGCGCCGGAGATCGTCGTGGCCCCGCGCGACGGCGGCACCCCGCTCGGCCGCTACCCCCTGGACAAGGACGCGGGCAACGGCCGGCGTAATCCGGTCTCCACCCCGGTGATCGTCGCCGGCACCCTCGTCTGGGCGGACACCACCACGCTCTACAGCGTCCCGCTGAACGGCGCCTCCACGCCGGGCAAGCCGCGCAGGACCCCGCTCAAGGGCGCACCCGGCCCCTCGGTCCCGCCCGAGTACGACGAGCTCGACTGGGGCGTCCAGTTCGACCAGGAGCTGCTGCCCCCGGAGATCCTGCCGGTCGGCGGTGCCGTGTACGTCCTGTACGACCAGGGCACCGCCCTGTCCGTCCCGCTGCCGGGACCGGCCGCGTCGTGATCGAACCGCTCGCCCCCGGCGCACGTACCCGGGTCGGCCCGTACCGGCTGCTCGGCCTGCTCGGCGCGGGCGGGATGGGCGAGGTGTTCCTCGCCCGGCCCGGCACACAGGCGACCGCGCCGGGTGACGATCCGCTCGCCGGGCTCGTCGCGCTGAAGACCGTGCGCGAAGGGCTCGACCTCGACGACGGGTTCCGGGTCCGCTTCCGCCGGGAGATCGCGGCCGCCGGCGCCGTCCGCAGCCCGCACTCGGCCGCGCTGGTCGGCGGGGACGCGACCGGGGCGCTGCCCTGGCTCGCCACCGAGTACGTCCCCGGCCCCTCGCTCGCCGAGGCCGTCTTCCGTACCGGGCCGCTGCCCGAACCGGTGGTACGCGCGGTGGGTTCGGGTCTGGCCCGCGCACTGGCCGACATGCACGGGGTACGGGTGCTGCACCGCGACCTGAAGCCCGGCAATGTGCTGCTCGCCGCCGACGGGCCCAAGGTCATCGACTTCGGGATCGCGCAGGCCTTCGAGGCCACGCAGCTGACCCGGACCGGTGTGGTGGTCGGCACTCCCGGCTACATCTCGCCCGAGCACGTCAACGGTTCGCAGGCGCTGGTGCCGGCCTCGGACGTGTTCTGCCTGGGCGCCGTGCTCGCGTACGCCGCGTCGGGGCGCGGCCCGTACGACGACCCGGACGTGGCCGCCGTCATCTTCCGCATCGCCCATGGGGAGCCCGAACTCGGCGGTGTGCCGGAGCGGTTGCGCCCGGTGATCGAACGCTGCCTGAGCCCGCGGGCCGAGGACCGGCCGACCCCGCAGGAGCTGGCGTGGCTGCTGCGGCCGGGGGAGTACCCGGACCCGTTCCCGTGGCACGACGCGGTGCGCGGGACGTTCGCCGCGCACGCGGCGGAGGCGCGCGAGTGCGCGCGCTCGGCCGCCGCGGAGCCCCCGCCCGCCGCGACGCCCGTCCCCGTAGCGCCCGTTGTCCTGCCGCCCGCGCCACTCGCGCCGTCCGTCCCCGCCGATGCGGCGCGGCCCCGGCGGCGCGGGCTGTGGACCGCGGTGGCCGTCGTCGCCGTGACGCTGTGCGCGGTGCTCGGTGCCGTCCTGCTGCCGGGGCTGCTGGACGGCGGGAAGAAGGGGAACGGAGCCGGTGGCGGCGGCCGGCCCGGGGCGTCCGCCGCCTCGCCGTCCGCCCGGCCGGACTCCGCCACGGTCGTGCCGGGCGCGGACGCGGGCCGGACCGACGACTTCGGGGAGCGGGGCGCCGACCGCGCGGTCCGGCCCGCGGGCTGGAAGCCGTGGACCGCGCGGAAGGGCACCGGCGAGTACGGCTGTGCGCTGTCCGGGGCCACGCTGGTCTGTTCCGGTGAGCGCGGGGTGACCGCGCTGGACGCGGCGACCGGTGCCCAGCGGTGGAACGTCCCTGAGAAGACCCCGGTGGTGGCGGGCACGGCCGGCCGCTCGATCGCGGCGGTCGCCGACGGCACGGTGTACGCCTTCCTGCCGGAGGCGCTGGTCGGCCTCCGTCTCACCGACGGCAGGGAGGTGTGGCGCAGACCGATGCGGAAGGGCTACCTGGGCACCGGGTCCGTGTACGCGGACGGGGTGGTCCACTATGTCTCGCAGATCCGGGGCGGCTCCACGGGCCGGCTGGTCGCGCAGCAGGTGACGGGCACGGAACGGCCGGAGAAGTGGAGCGTGGAGTACCACGATTTCCAGTTCACCCTGCTGGCCGCCGAGGGACGGGTGGTGGCGGTCGGGTCGGACATCGAGGTCTTCGACGCGGACACCGGCGAGCGGCGGCCGGGGGTCGTCCAGGGCGATCTCCCGTGCGGTGAAGCCGTGCTGCGGAAGGCCGAGCTGCTCTGTCCGGGCGAGGACGGCATCACCGTGATCGACATGGCCGCTCCCGCCCGGCGCAGGACCCTGGCCCCGTCGATGACCGACGTGTACAAACCCGCCGTCTCCCGGGACGGCACGGTCGTGGTCTCCGCGCCGGGGGAGACGCGTGCGTTCCGCCTCTCCGACGGCGAGGAGCTCTGGCAGCACGTCTCCGACATGGCGCTCGCGGGCCGTACGTCGGTCTCGGGCGACACGGCCCTCGTCACCGACGGGTATGTGGTGGACGGCTTCGAGCTGGCGGGCAGCGGCAGCATCGGGACGGCGCAGCGCAAGGTCCTGAACGGCCCGCGCGGTGACGGTTCCCGCCTCATCGCCTCGGGGGACGTGCTGTACCTGTCCTTCGACAACGACGGGACGGTCCTGTCCGGCTTCACGCCCTGAACCCCGGACGGCCGGGGTCCGGGGCGTTCCGGGCGTCCGGTCAGCTGTCGTCGCGGTCGTCCCTGTCGTCCCCGCGGCCGTCGTCGCCGTCGTCGTCCCGGTCCACCGTGACCTTGCCGCTCTTCGCGTCGACGTGCAGCTCGTGGTGCCTGCCGTCCTTGCCGGTGATGTCGATGTCCCAGCGCAGGACCCCGCCCCGGCCGTTGTCGTCATCGTCGTCGTCCAGCTCGACGGAGGTCACGCTGCCCGGCGCGGTCCTCAGCGCGGACTGGACCGCGGAGTCCAGCGGGACGGAGGCCGACCGGGGCGCGTGCCGGTCGCGGTCGTCGTTGTCGTCGTCGCGGTCGGTGAGCACCGTGCTGTTGCGGGCGTCGACGGTCACGTCGTGCCAGACCTTGTCGGCGCCGAACACATCCAGCTCCCAGACGTCGCGGTCGTCCTCGTCACCGTCGTCGTCCAGCTCGGCCTCGGTCACCGTGCCGGGGACGCTCTTCAGCGCGGCGGCGATCGCCTCGTCCAGGGAGACCCGGCGCTCGTCCTGCGGCGCGGCCTGGGCGCCGTCCTCCCCGGTGGTGATCGTCTTCGGAGCCGTACCGCCGCTCGTGCCCGTGCTCCCGCTGCCGCGGCCGTTGTCGTCGTCCGCGAAGGCCATGGTGGCGGCCGCTCCGCCGCCGATGAGCACGGCCGCGGTGACGGCGGCGATGGTGATGTTGCGCTTCATGAGGTTCCTCCCCGAGGGATGGGCCGGTTCGACGTGACCCACACTGCCGGGGCGATGCTGAACGCAGCCTGAAGCTACCTGAAGCCGTCTTCAGCTCCGGTTTGCGACCCTGTGCACATGCGCCTGTTGATCGTGGAGGACGAGAAGCGACTCGCGGTGTCCCTGGCCGGGGGACTGACCGCCGAGGGCTTTGCCGTGGATGTCGTGCACGACGGCCTCGAAGGCCTGCACCGGGCGGCCGAAGGTGTGTACGACCTCGTCGTCCTCGACATCATGCTGCCCGGCATGAACGGCTACCGGGTCTGCGCGGCCCTGCGCGCCGCGGGCCACGATGTGCCGATCCTGATGCTCACGGCGAAGGACGGGGAGTACGACGAGGCGGAAGGGCTGGACACCGGCGCCGACGACTACCTGACCAAGCCGTTCAGCTACGTCGTGCTGGTCGCCCGGGTCCGCGCGCTGCTGCGCCGCCGGGGCACCGGCGGCGCCTCGCCCGTGCTGACCGTCGGCGCCCTGCGGATGGACACCGCCGCCCGGCGGGTGCACCGGGGGCAGGACGAGATCGCGCTGACCGCCAAGGAGTTCGCCGTACTGGAGCAGCTGGCGCTGCGGGCGGGCCAGGTGGTGAGCAAGGCGGACATCCTGGAGCACGTCTGGGACTTCGCCTACGACGGCGACCCGAACATCGTCGAGGTCTACATCAGCGCCCTGCGGCGCAAGCTCGGCGCCGCGTCCATCCGTACGGTGCGCGGCGCCGGCTACCGGCTGGAGACGCTGTGAGATCCGTACGGGCCAGGGCCGCGCTCGGCGCCACCCTGGTCGTCGCCCTCGCGCTGATCGGCGCCGGGCTCGCCGTCCTCATGGTGCTGCGCGCCAACCTGACCGACCAGGCGGGCCTCCAGGCGGAGGTGACCGCCCGCGAGGTGGCCGGGCAGCTCGCCCTCGGCACGGCGTACGACGCGCTGGACCTGGAGGACGAGGAGGACCACCCGGTCCAGGTGACCGACGAGGACGGCCGGGTGGTGGCCGTCTCCAAGGACCTGGAGGCGATCTCGGGGACGGGCACCGACGTCGTCCGCCCGGCACCCTCGGGCCCGGCCGGCACTTCCGGCGATGACGACGACGATGACGGCGGCGAGGACGGGGACGACGACAGCGGCCGCCCGGCCCGCGGCGAGGTGTCCTCCGACGACCCCGACTTCAGCAACGGCACCGCCACCGTCGACGGCCACGCCGCCGACTACCGCTTCGCCGCCGTCGAGGCGACCACCTCCGCCGGGGTGACCCTGACCGTGCACGCGGGCGCCCCGCTCGCGACCGAACAGGAGGCCGTGGGCACCGTGCGCGGCGCCATGCTGACGGGCCTGCCCGTGCTGCTGGTCGTCGTCGCCGGGGTGACCTGGCTGGTGACCCGCAGGGCGCTGCGGCCGGTCGAGGGCATCCGCCGGGAGCTGGCCGCGATCACCGCGTCCGAGGACCTCGGCCGCCGGGTGCCGGAGCCCGACTCCCGCGACGAGATCGCCCGGCTGGCCCGGACGACCAACGAGACCCTGACCGTGCTGGAGACGTCCGTGGACCGGCAGCGGCGCTTCGTCGCGGACGCCTCGCACGAGCTGCGCAGCCCGATCGCCTCGCTGCGCACCCAGCTGGAGGTGGGCGCCGCCCACCCGGAGCTGCTGGATGTGCCGGGCGCGGTCGCGGACACCGTACGGCTCCAGGTCCTGGCGGCGGATCTGCTGCTGCTGGCCCGGCTGGACGCGGGGGAGAAGCCGGGGCGCACACCGCTGGACCTGGGCGCGCTGGTGCGCGAGGAGGTCTCCCAGCGCGTCGGCGACCGGATCCCGGTGACGGTCTCGGTGCCGGAGGAGGGCGCGTACGGGGTGATCGGTTCGCGCGGTCAGCTGGCGCGGGTGATCGGCAACCTGCTGGACAACGCCGAGCGCCACGCACAGGGGCTGGTCGCCGTCTCGGTGAGCGGTGCCGGCGCGGGTGCGGGTGGCGGGGTGAGCGTCGAGGTGCGTGACGACGGGGCGGGTGTCCCGGAGGACGAGCGGGAGCGGATCTTCGAGCGGTTCGTGCGTCTCGACGACGCCCGCAGCAGGGACGACGGCGGGGCGGGTCTCGGCCTCGCCATCGCCCGGGACGTCGCGGCCCGCCACGGCGGAACACTGACGGTGCACCGGGCGGCGGAGGGCGGCGCGCTCTTCCGGCTGCGGCTGCCCGCCGCTGGTTCGTGACGTGGTCCCCTGCGGCGGGACCCGTGACGAGGTCGCGCGGAGAGGTCCCCGCGACGAGGTGCCCCGCGACGAGGTGCCCCGCGGCGAGGTCCCCCGCGGCGACGGTGCGTATGCCGCCCTGCCCCGCCGCCCCGCCCCGTCCGGGTGCTACGCCTTTCCGCGCCGTCCGCGCAGATGCTCCGCGACCGGTGCCAGCGCCGCGTGGAGGTCCGCCAGGGCCTCGGGGGACAGCAGGTCCATGAAGTGCTTGCGCACCGAGGCCACATGGTGCGGCGCGACCTTCTGCATGGTCTCGGCGCCGAGCGCGGTCAGTACGGCGTACAGCCCGCGGCGGTCCGACTCGCAGTTCGTGCGGCGGACCAGACCCGCGGTTTCCATGCGGGTGATCTGGTGCGAGAGCCGGCTCTTGGACTGCAGCGTGGCCGCGGCGAGATCACTCATCCGCATGCGCTGGTCCTCCGACTCGGAGAGATTGACCAGGATCTCGTAATCGTTGTTGGTCAGGCCGAACGGCTGGAGATCCTTCTCCAGCTGATGCATCAGCAGCCTGCTGACGTCCAGGTGAGTGCGCCAGGCGCACTGCTCCGCGTCGTTCAGCCAGCGCGTGGCCGTCTCGGTCTCCATATATGGATTCTACCTAAGAAGTTGAAAGCCGGACGAAAATAAGGGATGTGATGCCCGGCACCGCCGGGCATCAGGGCCGGGACCGTACCCGGAGGCCGTGTCCGGGCGCCGGTCGCAGTCGTTCGACGTCACACTCCGCAGACTACCGCTCACAAACCGAAGCGCCGCTGGAGGTCCCCCAGCTGGCCGGGCAGACGGGGGGTGGACCCGGGTTGACCGGAGCCACCCGGACCACCCGCGCCACCGGGCACCCCCGCCTGCTGCGGAGCCGCCCCCACGGCCCGCTCGGGCATCAGCGCCTCGGTCGACTGGAGCAGTACCGTGCCCGCCCCGACGAACTCGAACTGGTGCTCCTCGCCCGACGCGCCGCCGATTCCGGTCAGTGACCGCAGCCCGCCCATGATCCCCGACATATAGCCGTGGTCGTAGTGGTGGCAGGGCGAGGGGCAGTCGGCCCAGCCCACCAGTGCCTGCGGATCGACCCGCAGCGGCGGCTCCATGAAGACCACCGGGCCGTTGGACGCCGCCACGAACTTCCCCGTACCGATCAGGGTCACGAAGCCCGGCACGATCGACTGCTTCAGCGCCAGCGTCGGCTGGTAGGCCAGCAGATTGCCGGAGCGGATCGTCAGGTTGCCGTTCTCCAGGTCGTAGGAGTTCACATCGAAGGCCCGGTCCGCGAGCAGCATCTTCCCGCTGCCCTCGGCCACCACCCAGTCGCTCGCGTGCAGGGGGGAGTGGAAGCTCGTACGGATCAGCCGCTCGAAGCGGCCGTGCCCGATTCCGTTGAACTCGATCCGCCCGTAGTAGGCGATCATCTTCCCCTTCTGGAGGAACCACTGACTCCCTTTGAGTTCCACACAGAAGGTGTACGCGTTGACGTTGTCGTCCGACGGCAGCGTCATCGGGTCGAGGACCACGGGCGTGCTCACAGTTTCTCCTCCGACGCCTGGACGTACACCGCGCCACTGCCGCTGAGCTCCAGCTGGAACGCCTCGCCGGAGCCGCGCCCCACCATGTCGCGCCAGCCGAGCGCGGTGGAGAGCTTGTTCCGCACGTCCCCGTGGTGGGCGACGTAGGCCTGTGGATCCACATGCACCTCCCGGCCCGGCACGATCGGCAGCTCGATCACCCCGCCGTGCGCCATCACCGCGACCGCGCCGTGTCCCTTCAGCGTGGTGGTGAACAGCCCCTGCCCGGTGACCTGGCCGCGCACCATGCCCATCACCCCGCCCTGCGAACCCATGAACATCGTGCCCTGGTCGAGGGTGCCGTCGAAGGCGAGCAGCCGGTCGGCCTCCACGTACAGGGTGTCCCCCTCCAGGCTGATCACCTGGATGTGATGGCCGCCGTGGCCGAACATCACGGTGCCGTTGCCCTCGACCGTCATCAGGGGGGTCGCCTCGCCGGCCACCCGGCGGCCGATCATCGAGGAGATCCCGCCGCGGCCGCCCTGGAGGTTCGGGGTGAACGAGACCTCGCCCCGGTAGGCGAGCATCGCGCCCCGCTGGCTGTACAGCTTCCGGCCGGGAACCACCGTGGCCTCGACCATCTTCGAGTTGATCTCACGGAACGGCATCAGACATCGCCCCCGACGGTGTTCCGCTCGCTCGGCTGTACGTAGACGAGTCCGTCGCCCTCGAAGCGGATCTGGAACGCCTCGCCGGAGCCCTCGCCCATCAGCGTGCGGAAGTTCACCCCGGACTGGAGGTGCTGCTGGAGGCTGCCCTGATGGGCGATGTAGGCGCCCGGGTCGACCATGAGCGGGTACTGCGGTGTCACCCGCAGCAGGACGGCCGAGCCGTCCGACACGATCGCCGCCTGGCCGGTGCCCTCCACCGTGGTGGTGAACAGTCCGGTGCCGCTCGCCCCGCCGCGCAGCCCGGTGAAGGTGGTCCCGGTGCGCAGTCCGGCATCGGTGGCGAGCAGATTGCTCGCCTCGACGTACAGCTTGTCGCCGTGCAGCGAGACCAGGCTGATCTCGCTCGCCCGGTCGGCGAAGTAGCAGGTGCCCTGCCCCTTCACCTCCATCACGGTCATCTGCTCGCCGGTCAGCCGCCGGGTGACCATGCCCCGGACGCCCTCACCGCCGCCGGACATCTTCTTGAACGCCATCCGGCCGTCGTACGCGACCATCGAGCCGTTCTTCGCCTTGACGGCATCGCCCGTCAGATCGACGGCGAGCGTCTTGCTCCCCTGGAGCCGGAACATTGCCACGGTCCGAAGGTAGCCGCAGGGGCGGCGGACGGACCAGTGCCCCGGATCGCGAACCGCCCCTGAAAGGACCCTGATGTGCGGCGACGGGTGATCCGGACGCGGGGCGGCGGGTGACCTGGCACACGGACGGGCCCCCGGGGCCGGGAACGCGGGGCGGCGATGCCACAATGGGCAACGCTTGTGCCTGCGTTCACAAGCCGTCACGACCCTCCCACCGAAGGTGCCCCCGTGGACATCAAGACCGCTACCGCCCTGCACCGGCTGCGCCTCATCTCGATTCCCGAGGCGCTGTCCTTCCCGGCCCTGATCCTCTTCGGCTCCATCCTCAGCCGCGTCTCGGACATCGACTTCCTGATGATGCCGCTCGGCATCCTGCACGGTGTGCTCTTCGTGATCTACGCCGTGCTGCTGCTCGACGTATGGGCCAAGACCAAGTGGCCGCTGAAGCGCGTCGCCCTGTTCTTCGTGCTGTCGCTGCTCCCGTTCGGCGGGCTCTACGGCGACAAGCTCCTCAAGCGGTACGAGGCCGACGGCGCCATCGCCGCCCGCGCCCGCCGCGAAGGGGTGGTCAGCGCGTGATCGTCGCCTTCTCGGTCTCCCCGCTGGGCGTCGGCGAGGACGTCGGTGAGTACGTCGCCGATGCCGTACGGGTCGTCCGCGAGTCCGGACTGCCCAATCGCACGGACGCCATGTTCACCTCCGTCGAAGGTGAGTGGGACGAAGTCATGGACGTCGTCAAGCGGGCCGTCGCCGCCGTCGAGGCCCGTGCCGGACGCGTCTCCCTGGTGCTGAAGGCCGACATCCGCCCGGGTGTCACCGACGGTCTGACCTCCAAGGTGGAGACGGTCGAGCGCTATCTGGCGCCCTGACGCCCGCCCCCGGAGCAGCCCTCCGCGTTCACCCGACGAGCCCCCGGTGCCACACGGCCGGGGGCTTCGCGCGTCATGCGCCCACCGCCGCGCGCTCACTGTCATGCGGTCTCCGCCGCCCGCTCACCATCACCCGCTCAGGCCGACGCCGCCAGCGCGATCCCGAGCGGGGTGCGCTCGTAGAGCACCTGGTGCCCGTACCGCCGCGAGACCAGCAGCCCCGCCCCGCGCAGCACCGACAGATGCGCCGATACGGAGGAGGGGGCCAGCGCGAGGCGGTGGGCCAGCGCGGTCGTCCCGGCCGGCTCGTCCAGCGCGCACAGCACCTCGGCCCGCGCGCGGCCCAGCAGCCGGGCGAGGGCGTCGGGCGTCCGGTCGCCGGCCTCGCTCCACAGCCCGCCGATCCCGCGCGCCGGATAGATCACCGCCGGCAGCCAGGGCTCCTCGTACCCCCCGACCACCTCCGGCCAGACGAAGGCGCTCGGCATCAGGACGAGCCCCTGCCCGCCGAGGACCCGGGCGTGGTGCCCCCGGGTCCCGACGATGGTGAGCGTGGACTTCGTCCAGCGCAGCTGCGGACTCACCTCGCTCAGCAGCCGCTCGAAGCCGACCTCCGCCAGACGCCGCGAGTGGTAGGCGATATCGGCCTCCAGCAGGGCGCGCAGCCGCGGCCAGTGCGGCTCGACCAGGGTCCGCCACGCCCGCTCCAGCAGATCGGCCAGCTCCTGGACGGTCCGTGCGGGATCGGCCAGCATCCGCTGCCCGGCGGCCGAGGCCAGGCCGCCGGGCCGGTCCGCCAGGGCCAGCGCCATGTCCGCCCGCGCGACCTCCGGATCGACCGACCGGACCCCCGCGATCTCCTCCTCGAACGAGGCGAGGGGGCCGAGCGGCGGTGGGCAGATGAAGTCCGGGTTGTGGCCGCCGTCCGGCATGAGCCGCCACAGCGGTGAGAGGTCCAGTGCCGCGGCCTCCTCGCGGATCCGCCGCAGCCACGGCAGGTGGTAACCGTGGCGGTAGGCGCGGTCCAGGGTGCGCACCGCCTCCTGGGTCTCCCAGAGCGGCGAGAGCGCGAAGCGGCAGCGCACCAGATCCGCCTCGTCGAAGTGCAGCTGGAAGGGCATACCGGGGCCTCGCGAAGATTCGGTGTCAGCCGAAAGTCTAACGACGGCCGCCGCCGCCGGGACAGGCTCGCCCCCATGCCGAGCGATACCGACACCCCGGCGGGCACACCCCGCGACCAGCCCGCCCCCGAGGTACCGCCCACGGCTGCGCCCCCGGAGCGCGCCGCCCACTCCGACCCGGGCCCCGCGGCGCCGCTCCGGGAGGCCCCCGGTCCGGCCCCCGCCCTTCCCGCCGCCGCCCCCGGCCCCGGTCCCACCGCCCCGGCACCCGGACGCGGCTACCGGTCCGTGTTCGCCGTGCGGGAGTTCCGGGCCGTCTTCGCCGCACACCTCCTCTCGCTCCTCGGCGTCACCGTCAGCGAGCTCGCCCTCACCGTGCTCGTCTACAACCTCACCGGCTCGCCCCTGCTCAGCGCCCTCACCTTCGCGCTCGGCTTTCTCCCGTACCTCGTGGGCGGCACCCTCTTCGCCGGGGTCGCCGACCGCTACCCGGCCCGCCGGGTCCTCGTCACCTGCGACCTGATCTGCGCCGCCTGCGTCGCCGTGATGGTCCTGCCCGGCACTCCCGTGGCAGGGCTGCTGGCCCTGCGCTGTCTGGTCGCCGCGGTGGCGCCCGTGTTCACCGGGACCCGGATGGCCGCCCTCACCGACGTCCTCGGCGACGGGGACCTCTTCGTGCTGGGCCGCTCGCTGCTGCGGATCGTCTCGCAGAGCGCGGCCCTCATCGGCTTCGGCGCGGGCGGACTCCTGCTCGCCGTGGTGTCCCCGCGCGGGGCGATCACGATCACCGTCGGTACGTTCCTCTGTTCGGCGCTGCTGCTCCGCTTCGGCACCCGCCACCGGCCCGCCCGGAGCGGCGGGGGCGGCGCGCTGCTCAAGGAGTCGCTGGCCGGGGCCCGTACCGTGCTCGGCGACCGCAGGATCCGGGCACTGATGCTGCTCTTCTGGGTGCCCGCCCTGTTCGTCGTCGCCCCGGAGGCCCTCGCCGCCCCGTACGCGGACGCGATCGGCGCGGGACCGGCCGCCCTCGGACTGATGATGTGCGCGATGGCGGTCGGACACATCGGGGCCGAGCTGTACGTGGGGGCCGCGCTCGGCCCCCGTACCCGGTCCAGGATCGTGCTGCCGGCCGCCGCGGCCGGGCTGCTGCCGCTGCTCGTGTACGCGGTCCGCCCCGGCATGGTCCTGACCGTGGCGGCCCTCGCGCTGGCCGGGGCGGGCTCGGCGTACATCATCGGGCTCGACCAGTGGTTCGTCGACGCCGTCCCGCCGGAACTGCGCGGCCGGGCCATGACCCTGCTCACCGCCGGCCTGATGACGGGCCAGGGCATCGGCATGGCACTGGCAGGGCTGGCCGCCGAGTTCTTCCCCGTGCACCAGGTGGTGACCGGGGCCGGGATCATCGGCACCGTGTGCACGCTCCTGCTGGTCGCCGAGGTCCGCGCAACCGCCCCCGCACCGGTCCCCGGTACCGAAGGGCGAGACACTGCTGACCGGCATATGACCAGTCGGTAAGGTCGGTGCCGTGCCGAAGCCGCTCAGCCTTCCCTTCGATCCCATCGCCCGTGCCGAAGAGCTCTGGCACCAGCGCTGGGGACCCATGCCCGCGATGGGGGCGATCACCTCGATCATGCGGGCCCAGCAGATCCTGCTCGCCGAGGTCGACGCGGTCGTCAGGCCGTACGGGCTGACCTTCGCCCGGTACGAGGCGCTGGTGCTGCTCACCTTCTCCAAGGCGGGCGAGCTGCCGATGTCCAAGATCGGCGAGCGGCTGATGGTGCACCCCACCTCCGTGACCAACACCGTGGACCGGCTGGTGAAGTCCGGGCTGGTCGGCAAGCGCCCCAACCCGAACGACGGGCGGGGCACCCTCGCCTCCATCACCCCCAAGGGCCGTGAGGTGGTCGAGAAGGCCACCCGGGACCTGGTGGCGATGGACTTCGGACTCGGGGCCTACGACTCCGAGGAGTGCGCCGAGATCTTCGCCATGCTGCGCCCGTTGCGGGTCGCCGCACACGATTTCGAGGAGCAGTAGTCCAGGCGCGCTGCGGGACGGGGCGCTGCAAGATCGCCCCGGCGGTCCGGCTACGCTCGATGCCATGAAACGCAGCGTGCTGACCCGCTATCGGGTGATGGCATACGTCACCGCCGTCATGTTGTTGATCCTCTGCTTGTGCATGGTCTTCAAGTACGGATTCGACACCGGTGAGGGCGTCACCCTCGTGGTCTCGCAGATCCATGGCGTGCTCTACATCATCTACCTGATCTTCGCCTTCGATCTCGGCTCCAAGGCGAAGTGGCCGGTCGGAAAACTGCTCTGGGTGCTGGTCTCCGGCACGATCCCGACGGCGGCGTTCTTCGTGGAACGCAACGTCGTCCGCGAGGTCGAGCCGCTGATCACGGACAGCTCCCCGGTGACCGCGAAGGCCTGACCGGCGCCCGTCACCGGCACCGGCCCGCACCACCCGCACCACCCCGGACCGCCCTGTGCGAAAGCACCGGGCGGTTTGCCATCGACATTTACTAGGACGTCCTAGTAAATTCGAGGTATGGACGCTGACGCGATCGAGGAAGGCCGCCGCCGCTGGCAGGCCCGTTACGACAAGGCCCGCAAGCGCGACGCGGACTTCACCACCCTCTCCGGGGACCCGGTGGAGCCCGTGTACGGGCCCCGTCCCGGTGACACGTACGAGGGATTCGAGCGGATCGGCTGGCCCGGCGAGTACCCCTTCACCCGGGGACTCCACCCGACCGGCTACCGGGGCCGCACCTGGACCATCCGCCAGTTCGCCGGCTTCGGCAACGCCGAGCAGACCAATGAGCGCTACAAGACGATCCTGGCCAACGGCGGCGGCGGACTCAGCGTCGCCTTCGACATGCCGACGCTCATGGGCCGCGACTCCGACGACCCCCGCGCGCTCGGCGAGGTCGGGCACTGCGGCGTCGCCATCGACTCCGCCGCCGACATGGAGGTCCTCTTCAAGGACATCCCGCTCGGCGATGTCACCACCTCGATGACGATCAGCGGCCCCGCCGTCCCCGTCTTCTGCATGTACCTGGTCGCCGCCGAGCGCCAGGGCGTCGACCCGGGTGTGCTCAACGGCACGCTCCAGACCGACATCTTCAAGGAGTACATCGCGCAGAAGGAGTGGCTCTTCCAGCCCGAGCCCCATCTGCGCCTCATCGGCGACCTGATGGAGCACTGCGCCCGCGACATCCCCGCCTACAAGCCGCTCTCCGTCTCCGGCTACCACATCCGCGAGGCCGGGGCGACGGCCGCGCAGGAGCTGGCGTACACCCTGGCCGACGGCTTCGGATACGTGGAGCTCGGCCTCTCCCGCGGGCTCGACGTCGACACCTTCGCCCCCGGGCTCTCCTTCTTCTTCGACGCGCACCTCGACTTCTTCGAGGAGATCGCCAAGTTCCGTGCCGCGCGCCGGATCTGGGCCCGCTGGATGAAGGAGACGTACGGCGCGAAGACCGACAAGGCGCAGTGGCTGCGCTTCCACACCCAGACGGCCGGGGTCTCCCTCACCGCCCAGCAGCCGTACAACAACGTCGTGCGCACCGCCGTCGAGGCGCTCTCCGCCGTCCTCGGCGGCACCAACTCGCTGCACACCAACGCCCTCGACGAGACCCTCGCCCTCCCCTCCGAGCAGGCGGCCGAGATCGCCCTGCGCACCCAGCAGGTGCTGATGGAGGAGACCGGCGTCGCCAATGTCGCCGACCCGCTGGGCGGTTCCTGGTACGTCGAGCAGCTCACCGACCGGATCGAGGCCGACGCCGAGAAGATCTTCGACCGGATCAAGGAGCGCGGCACCCGGGCCCACCCGGACGGACAGCACCCGATCGGGCCGATCACCTCCGGCATCCTGCGCGGCATCGAGGACGGCTGGTTCACCGGGGAGATCGCCGAGTCCGCCTTCCAGTACCAGCAGTCGCTGGAGAAGGGCGACAAGCGGGTCGTCGGCGTCAACGTCCACCACGGCTCCGTCACCGGCGACCTGGAGATCCTCCGCGTCAGCCACGAGGTCGAGCGCGAGCAGGTGCGCCAGCTCGGCGGCCGCAAGGGCGCCCGCGACGACGCGGCGGTGAGCGCCGCGCTGGACGCGATGCTGGCCGCCGCCCGTGACGGCTCGAACATGATCGCGCCGATGCTGGACGCCGTACGCGCCGAGGCGACGCTCGGCGAGATCTGCGGGGTCCTGCGCGAGGAGTGGGGCACCTACACGGAGCCGCCGGGCTTCTGAGACCGCCGGCCGTCGTACGGGGGCGGGGCCGGGCCGTCCGGGACCGCCCCCGCCCCGCGTGTGTCACCGCCCCGCGTGCGCCCCTGCCCTGCGTGTGTCACCGCCCCGCGTGCGCCCCCGCGCCAGGCCCGGCCGCTACCAGGTCTGAGCGCCGGCCAGTCCCAGCAGCAGCAGCGAGGTGAAGCTGTCCGCCCACTCGGCGTCCACCGGCTCGGCGCTCACCAGCGTCCGGTGCACCACGGCGCCCGCGATCACGTCGAAGATCAGGTCCGCGTTGCGGGCGGCGGAGGCGGCGTCGTTCTCGTAACTCAGCTCGCCGCGCGCCTGTGCGCGCTCCCGCCCGAGGATCACGAGCCGCTTCTGCCGGTCGACGATCGTCGATCTGATGCGCTCGCGCAGCAGCTCGTCCCGGGTCGACTCGGCTACCACCGCCATCAGCGCGGTCCTGGTCTCGGGCCGCTCCAGCAGCGCCGCGAACTGGAGCACCACGCCCCGCACATCGGCCGCGAGGCTGCCCCGGTCCGGGAGTTCCAGCTCGTCGAAGAGGACCGCCACCGCGTCCACGACCAGTTCGTTCTTGCCCGCCCAGCGCCGGTAGAGGGTCGTCTTGGCGACCCCCGCCCGGCTCGCCACATCACCCATCGTCAGTTTCGACCAGCCGAGGTCGACCAGGGACTCGCGTGTCGCCTCAAGGATCGCGGCATCGGCCGCGGTACTGCGCGGGCGTCCTGTTCGTGGGGGTTCGGGGTCGCCGTGGCTGAGCATGCGGTGACCATACCGGTGAGTAGGGGAAAGGGGCCGGGCCCGGTACCCGTGAGACAGATCACCGATACCTCCTGTCCGGGAGGGGCACCCGGCAGTTACGCTACGGGTCGTAGCGTAAGGAAGGCGGTCCCGCCGTCCGCGCGCCACGAACGAGCGACAGCCACAGGCACCGGGTGGGGACCCGGCCGCCGCACCGGGCCTTTCAGGGGCCCACCGGGTCTTCAGGGGCCCAACCGGGCCCGACAAGGCCCGACCGGGGTCTTCTCTGGGCCCCGGGCACCGCGTCCGTCCGTCCGCCCCGCACTCCGGCCGGGGCGGCCGAGCGGACCGGTTCACGTATCGCTTTCCGGAACGGTGTGCTCAGGGGGGAGGATGTACGTATGCAGCCTAGGAACATGTCCATGAGCGGCGTCGTCGACCTCGCCGCTGTCAAGGCGGCCGGCGAGGCCAAGGTGAAGGCGGAGCAGGCCCGCGCGGAGGCCGCCCGCAAGGGGGGCACCGGCGCCGTGGCGCCCGCGGCCCTGGTGATCGATGTCGATGAGGCCGGCTTCGAAAGCGATGTCCTCCAGCGTTCGGCCGAGGTCCCGGTCGTCATCGACTTCTGGGCCGAGTGGTGTGAGCCGTGCAAACAGCTGGGTCCGCTCCTGGAGCGCCTGGCCGTCGAGTACAACGGCCGCTTCCTGCTGGCCAAGGTCGACGTCGACGCCAACCAGATGCTGATGCAGCAGTTCGGGATCCAGGGCATCCCCGCGGTCTTCGCCGTGGTCGCCGGGCAGGCCCTCCCGCTCTTCCAGGGCGCGGCCCCCGAGGCCCAGATCCGCGAGACCCTGGACCAGCTGATCCAGGTCGGCGAGGAGCGGTTCGGTCTCACCGGGATCGCCGTCGACCCGAACGCGGCCGAGGCCGGCGAGGGGGAGCCGGCCGAGGCGCCCGTGGGGCCGTACGACGCGCTGCTGGAGGCGGCCGCGCAGGCGCTGGACGCCAATGACTTCGGCGGCGCGGTCCAGGCGTACAAGAACGTCCTCGTCGACGACCCGGGCAACCCGGAGGCCAAGCTCGGCCTCGCGCAGGCCGAACTGCTGGCCCGCGTCCAGGACATGGACCCGCAGCAGGTGCGCAAGGACGCCGCCGACGACCCGTCCGACGTGGCGGCCCAGATCGCCGCCGCGGACCTGGATCTGGTCGGCGGCCATGTCGAGGACGCCTTCGGCCGGCTCGTCGAGGCGGTCCGCCGGAACTTCGGCGACGACCGGGACGCGGCGCGGGTGCGGCTGCTGGAGCTCTTCGAGGTGATCGGCCCGGAGGACCCGCGGGTCAGCACCGCGCGGACCGCGCTGGCGCGGGTCTTGTTCTGATGTGACAACACGGCCGCGGTACCCGTCGGGTACCGCGGCCTTTTTCGCTCCCGGACGATAAGAGACGCCTCCGCTTTACCAAATCTTGATAAAAGTACGTGCTGTTACTCGCAGTAAATCGGACTCAGTGTTCTGTCCGGTTCGGTACCCGATTCCCACCATTCATTCGCCCCTTTCGTGACACCCTGTGTGGCCGCGCGATGGCCATGGGTCGCGCCTCGGCCATCGGGCCGTTACCAGCCAGTAACGAACCCCCTTGTGCCCCGGCCGCGAATGCACCACGATCGGCCACGCTCGGTCCAATACCTGCGTCCCGGTCTCCAGCCGGTGATGGAGGGCCTGTTGGGTCCCCACCGGGTCGGCCGGCGGCTGTGACGCCGGCTGCGGACAGGGGGGTTCCTGCTGACCGGCAGGGCCTGTCCGACCGGCCGCGCGGAACGCGCGGCCAGTGGTTGTCGCTCGGGGGTGATCGCCGGTGAATCGGATGCGGTACGCGCCTCCGGTACGGGCGCTCTCCTTCCCGAGGACGTAGCACTTCTCCCATCCCAGGACGGGCACGATGCTCATCCGGAGATGTACGTCCGAGAAGGAGGAAATTTATGAGTTCCCAGGTTCGTGGTGGGACGAGATGGAAGCGTTTCGCTCTGGTCATGGTGCCGAGCGTCGTCGCGACCGCGGCTGTGGGTGTCGGCCTCGCGCAGGGCGCGCTCGCCGCGTCGTTCAGCGTGTCCGGCCAGAGCTTCAAGGTCAGTACGGACAGGCTCGTCGGTGAGAACTTCGTCCAGTACGGCAGCGTCGCTGTCGGCAAGGACCTCGAGGGCAAGGCGGCGGCGCACCCCGTCGCGGTGTCGGGCTTCAGCAAGGCCACGATCACCAACATGTGTCAGTCGGTGGTCACGCCGAACCTGCCCTTCGGTCTCGGCAGCGTCAGCCTGGAGCTGAACGCCGGTACGAACCCGAAGAAGCCGGTCAAGGCGACCAACCTGTATCTCGACATCTCGCAGCTCGACGCTGACGCGTACTTCGAGAAGATCGACATCGGGGTGGCGGCGGGTTCCCTCAAGGACCCGAACAACCCGGAGAGCATCGGCATCCAGCCCGGTACTCAGGCCAACCCCAACGGCTTCGCGCAGCGGGCCGACAAGGCTGTCCTGACCGGTGTCGAGCAGACGGCCTGGGCGACCACGGCCGGCACCTTCAAGCTCAGCAACCTGAGCCTGAAGCTGCACAAGGGCGTCAAGGAGTGCTTCTAGCACTCGCCCGGGTGGCCGGAACGCTCCCTGCGGGCCTCCGGCCGCCCACCCTTTCTCTTCTCACAGCAGTACCGGTTCCAGGGAGCTGTTTTCCATGAGCCCCGAGTCCACAGGGCAGAACGAGCACTACCTCACCGTCTTCCGGCGGGGATTCCGTACCTGGCGGGGTAACCGGCCGTTCTGGGCGGGTCTGTTCACCATGGTGGGCGGTGTACCCATCGCCTACTTCCCGTACGCCAACATGCACCTCGGCAATATGACGCTGGCGATGTCCACCACCGCCGGCGCCGGATCCCTCATCATCGGGATCCTGCTGATCACGCTGGGCATGACGATGTGGTTCCACCACATCGTCCGGGTGTTCGCCGGCGTCGCCGCGATCCTGCTGGCGCTGATCTCCATACCGGTCGCCAACATCGGCGGATTCCTGATCGGTTTCCTCTTCTCCCTGCTGGGCGGAGCGCTGTCCATCTCCTGGGCTCCCGGCGAGCCGGCGAAGGACGGGGACGCACCCGGCAAGGACGCCGCCGCGAGCGGGGCGTTCGAGGCGCAGCGGCAGGAGGAAGCCTTCCACGGCGCGGCCGTTCCCCAGCAGCAGGGCGGGTACGACACATCGGCCGAGGCCGATGGCGGGAGGCATCATGCGGGGTGACGACGGACAGCGGACCGACTCCGCCACGGGCGGGGAACTCCGCGAGCGAAGAGGACCGCGTCACGCGGCCCCCAAGAAGTCGCTGCTGACCAAACTGCACATGCCCAGCGGCAAGAAGGCGTTCGCGCTCGCCGCGATGCCCACGGCGGTCTTCGTCGGCATGGGCCTGACGCCCAAGCTGGCACTGGCCGACGACCACACGGACATCCCGTTCGCCCCCGGCCCGTGCGTGACCCGGTCCGACGAGCCGAGCGAGTCCGAGTCGCCGAAGGCCACGCCGTCCCCGTCGGCCACGTCCACGGACGGGGCGGGCAAGGGCGAGGAGCCGGGCGAGGAGCCGGGCGAGGAGCCGGGCAAGGACGGCACCACGGCCCCGAAGCCCTCGGCCAGTTCACCGGCGGACGGGAGCCCGGCGGGCGACACGGCGAAGGAGAAGTCCGCCGCGACCGCCGCCCCGACACCGACGCCGACCCCCACCAGGTCGAAGAACCCGCTCGACCCGCTCGGTGTCGGCGACGCTCTCCGGGACCTCTTCGACGGCCCGGACGAGGAGACGGCGAGCCCGTCCCCGAGCGCCACCACCGAGGCCCCGAAGCCGTCGGAGTCCGCCACCGGGAAGCCCGCCGACCCGGCCGGGGACCAGGTGAAGGACGGGGCGAAGGGCACGGCCGACAAGACCGCGGACGCCATCCGTGACGCGGCGGACCGGGCGGGCAAGGACGTCGAGGAACTCGACGAGGACGTCAAGGGACTCGACCCCAAGAAGGACGAGGACATCCCGGACGGCGCCAAGCCGCGCTTCCCGTGCCCCACCGCCGACCCCGACGCGCTCGCCGCGGCCGACCTGGAGCAGGGCCTGCCGCTGCTCCCGACCGACCCGTGGATCCTGGAATCGTCGCTCCTCACGCTCAACGGCCTCGACTACAAGGGCATCGTCGAGGTGCGGAAGGCGGACGGCAGCATCAAGAAGGTGCTGAAGTTCACCGCGAGCTCGATCGACATCAAGGACCTCCACCAGCTGACGACCGGCCCGGTGCCCGGCACCACGGGCCACGTCAAGTCCCGTCCGGGGTCCACGTCGACGATCCGCGACGGCACGGTGACGATGTACACGGAGGAGCTGAAGGGCAACCTCTTCGGCCTCATCCCGATCACGTTCAACCCGCAGACCCCGCCGCCGCTGAACGTCCCCTTCGCCTTCTTCACCAAGGTGAAGGTGGTTCAGGCCGGCCAGTTCGGCGGCTCGCTCACGGTGCCGGGTCTGGAGAACTTCTACACCGGCGGCAACGGCTGACACCCCACCGGACCGTACGGGAGCCGCGCGACGGCTGTGGCCCGCACCCCTGGACGACGGGGTGCGGGCCACAGCCGGCTGTCACGCGGACAGGGATCAGTCGCGCTCGCCGCCGCCCAGGTGGTGGACCCGGACCATGTTGGTGGTGCCGGGGATGCCGGGGGGCGAGCCGGCCGTGATGACCATCGTGTCGCCGTCGTTGTAGCGGTTCAGCTTCAGCATCTCCGCGTCGACCAGCTCGACCATGGCGTCGGTGTTGTCCACGTGCGGCACGACATGGGCCTCGACGCCCCAGCTCAGCGAGAGCTGGTTGCGGGTGGACTCGTCCGTGGTGAAGGCCAGGATCGGCTGCGCGACGCGGTAGCGCGAGAGACGGCGGGCCGTGTCACCGGACTTGGTGAAGGCGACCAGGGCCTTGCCGTCCAGGAAGTCCGCGATCTCGCACGCCGCGCGGGCCACCGAACCGCCCTGGGTACGGGGCTTCTTGCCCGGGACCAGCGGCTGGAGGCCCTTGGACAGCAGCTCCTCCTCGGCGGCGACGACGATCTTCGACATCGTCTTCACCGTCTCGATGGGGTACGCGCCGACGGACGACTCCGCGGAGAGCATGACCGCGTCCGCGCCGTCCAGGATGGCGTTGGCGACGTCGGACGCCTCGGCGCGGGTCGGCCGCGAGTTGGTGATCATCGACTCCATCATCTGGGTCGCCACGATCACCGGCTTGGCGTTGCGGCGGCACAGCTCGACGAGGCGCTTCTGCACCATCGGGACCTTTTCGAGCGGATACTCGACGGCCAGGTCACCGCGGGCCACCATCACACCGTCGAACGCCATGACGACGCCCTCCATGTGCTCGACGGCCTGCGGCTTCTCCACCTTGGCGATGACGGGGACCCGGCGGCCCTCCTCGTCCATCACCTTGTGGACGTCCTTGACGTCCTCGGCGTCCCGCACGAAGGAGAGCGCCACCAGGTCGCAGCCCATCCGCAGGGCGAAGCGCAGGTCCTCGACGTCCTTCTCGGACAGGGCCGGGACGTTCACCGCCGCGCCGGGCAGGTTGATGCCCTTGTGGTCGGAGATGACACCGCCCTCGATGACGATGGTCCTGACCCGGGGGCCCTCGACCGCGACCACCTTGAGCTCGACGTTGCCGTCGTTGATGAGGATCGGGTCGCCCTTGGCGACGTCGCCGGGCAGGCCCTTGTAGGTCGTGCCGCAGATCGACTTGTCGCCGGGGACGTCCTCGGAGGTGATGATGAACTCGTCCCCGCGGACCAGCTCCACGGGACCCTCGGCGAACTTCGCCAGGCGGATCTTCGGGCCCTGGAGGTCGGCGAGCACGCCCACCGCGCGGCCGGTCTCGGCGGCGGCCCTGCGGACCCGGTCGTAACGGCCCTGGTGCTCTTCATGGGTGCCGTGGCTGAAGTTGAAACGGGCCACGCTCATGCCGGCCTCGATCAGAGCGACGAGCTGCTCATGGGAGTCGACGGCGGGACCGAGGGTGCAGACGATTTTGGAACGGCGCATGAGGCGGATCCTATCGGTTTGTTTAGCTGCGGAATATTCCGTCTGGTGGAAGATACAAAGGGGCGCGGGGGTGCTCAGTTGTCGACCTGTCCGACGCCGTCCGGTCCGATGAGGGCGAAGGTCTGGTTCGCGATCTCCAGCTCCTCGTCCGTCGGCACCACGGCGACCGCCACCCGTGCGTAGTCCGGCGAGATCAGCCGGGGTTCGGCGGACCGTACGGCGTTCAGATCGGCGTCCACCGCCAGGCCGAGCTCCGCGAGCGGGGCGATGGCGGCCTCCCGTACCGGGGCCGAGTTCTCCCCGACCCCCGCCGTGAACACCACCGCGTCCACCCGGCCCAGGACCGCCGTATAGGCGCCGATGTACTTCTTCAGACGGTGGATGTAGATGTCGAAGGCCAGCGCGGCCCGTTCGTCGCCCTCGTCGACCCGGCGGCGGATCTCCCGCATGTCGTTGTCGCCGCACAGCCCGACCAGGCCGCTCCTCTTGTTCAGCAGCACATCGATGTCGTCCGCCGACATGCCCGCCACCCGCTTGAGGTGGAAGGTGACGGCCGGATCGATGTCCCCGGAACGCGTACCCATCACCAGCCCCTCCAAGGGGGTCAGCCCCATGGAGGTCTCCACGCACCGCCCGCCCGCCACCGCGGAGGCCGAGGCGCCGTTGCCCAGGTGCAGCACGATGAGGTTGAGGTCCTCCGGCGGGCGGCCCAGCAGCTGTGCCGTCCTGCGCGAGACATACGCGTGCGACGTGCCGTGGAAGCCGTAGCGGCGGATACGGTGCGCGTCGGCGGTCTCCACGTCGATCGCGTACCGCGCCGCGTGCTCCGGCATCGTCGTGTGGAACGCCGTGTCGAAGACCGCCACCTGCGGCAGATCGGGGCGCAGCGCACGCGCCGTACGGATGCCGGTGATGTTCGCCGGGTTGTGCAGCGGCGCCACCGGCACCAGCCGTTCGATCTCGGTGAGCACCTCGTCGGTGATCACCGTCGGCTCGGTGAACCGCAGCCCGCCGTGCACCACCCGGTGGCCGATCGCCGCGAGTTCGGGGGAGTCCAGGCCGAGCCCGTCCGCCGCCAGCTCCTCGGCCGCCGCCTTCAGGGCCGCCTCGTGGTCGGGGATCCGGCCGGCGCGCTCGCGGGGCTCCGCGCCGCCCCCGTTCAGCGGGGTGTGCACCAGGCGGGAGCTCTCCTCGCCGATCCGCTCGACCAGGCCGACCGCGAGCCGGGAGTGGTCGCGCATGTCGAGGAGCTGGTACTTCACCGACGAGGAGCCGGAGTTGAGGACGAGTACGCGATGGGGTTCCACAGGGGCCGGACCTTCGTCGGTGGGGGTGGTCGTAGGGGACATGGCGTTCACTCCTCGCCCTGCGCCTGGATCGCCGTGATGGCCACCGTGTTGACGATGTCCTGGACGAGCGCGCCGCGCGACAGGTCGTTGACCGGCTTGCGCAGGCCCTGGAGCACCGGGCCGACGGCCACCGCGCCCGCCGAGCGCTGCACGGCCTTGTAGGTGTTGTTGCCGGTGTTCAGGTCCGGGAAGATCAGTACGGTCGCCTGGCCCGCCACCTCGGAGCCGGGCATCTTCGTCGCCGCCACGGACGGTTCGACCGCCGCGTCGTACTGGATCGGGCCCTCGACGTTCAGGTCCGGCCGGGAGGCCCGTACCCGCTCCGTCGCCTCCCGCACTTTGTCGACGTCCGCCCCGGAGCCCGAGGTGCCCGTCGAGTACGACAGCATCGCGATCCGGGGCGTCACCCCGAACCGCGCGGCGGTCGCCGCCGACTGCACGGCGATGTCCGCGAGCTGCTCCGCGTCCGGGTCGGGATTGACCGCGCAGTCGCCGTACACGAGCACCTTGTCGGCCAGGCACATGAAGAAGACGGAGGAGACGATCGAGGCGTCCGGCTTCGTCTTGATGATCTCGAAGGCCGGGCGGATCGTCGCCGCGGTGGAGTGCACCGAACCGGAGACCATCCCGTCGGCCAGACCCTCCTGCACCATCAGGGTGCCGAAGTAGTTCACATCGGCGACGACGTCGTACGCCAGCTCCACCGTCACCCCGCGGTGCGCGCGCAGCGCCGCGTACCGTTCCGCGAAGCTCTGGCGCAGTTCCGAGGTCTGCGGGTCGATGAGCTGTGTCCCGGCGAGATCGATGCCGAGGTCCGCGGCCTTCTTGCGGATCACGTCGACATCGCCGAGGAGGGTCAGCTCGCAGACGTCGCGGCGCAGCAGCACATCGGTGGCGCGCAGTACGCGCTCCTCGGTGCCCTCGGGCAGCACCACCCGGCGCCGGTCCGCGCGGGCCTGCTCCAGCAGCTCGTGCTCGAACATCATCGGTGTCACCCGGCCGCTGCGGGCCACCGAGATCCGGTCCAGCAGCCCGGCGGTGTCCACATGCCGCTCGAAGAGGCCGAGCGCGGTCTCCGCCTTCCGGGGGGTGGCCGCGTTCAACTTTCCTTCCAGCGCGAAGAGTTTCCCGGCCGTCGGGAACGAGCCGTCGGCCACCGAGACGACCGGGGTGCCCGGTGCGAGCCGTGCGGCCAGCGTGAGTATCTCCTCGCCGGGCTGCTCGTCCAGGGTCAGCAGTACGCCCGCGATGGGCGGGGTGCCCGCGCTGTGCGCGGCCAGCGAGCCCACCACCAGGTCCGCCCGGTCCCCGGGGGTGACGACCAGGCAGCCCGGGGTCAGCGCGTTCAGCAGATTCGGCAGCATCGCGCCGCCGAAGACGAAGTCCAGCGCGTCCCTGGCCAGGCCCGCGTCGTCGCCGAGCAGCACCGTGCCGTCCAGCGCGGCGGAGATCTGGGCGACGGTGGGCGCCGAGAGCGCCGGATCGTCCGGGAGCACCGAGACCGGGACGGGCAGCCGGGCCGCGAGCCGTTCGGCGATGATCTCGCGGTCCTCGGACGCGACCCGGTTCACCACCATCGACAGGACGTCGCAGCCGAGCCCGGCGTACGCGCGGTAGGCGTTGCGGGTCTCCGAGCGTACGGACTCCGCGGTCTGCCCCTTGCCCCCGACCACCGCGATCACCGAGGCGCCGAACTCGTTGGCCAGGCGTGCGTTGAGCGCCAGTTCGTCGGGCAGCTGGGTGGCGGCGAAGTCGCTGCCGAGGACCAGCACCACCTCGTACTCCCGGGCCACCCGGTGGAATCCCTCGACGAGCCGGGAGACCAGTTCGTCGGTACCCTGTTCCGCCTGGATCGCCGCGGCCTCGTGGTAGTCCAGGCCGTAGACGTCGGCGGGGAGCTGGGAGAGCCGGTAGCGGGCCCGCAGCAGCTCGAAGAGCGGGTCGGGACCGTCATGGACCAGCGGACGGAAGACCCCGACCCGGTCCACCTGACGCGTCAGAAGCTCCATGACTCCCAGCTCGACGACCTGACGGCCGTCTCCCCGGTCGATCCCGGTCACGTACACGCTGCGCGCCACGCGTGCTCTCCCGTCCTTATTGGGCAGATTTGGCTGGCATTGCCTCTTGACGATACCTGCGCGGGCGACTACGCCGCCCGCCGGAGTGACCCATTCTCGGGGCCCGGAGCGGGGTCCGGGCCGAGGGGTGCTCGAAGGTCGGGTCCGAAGTCCCGCGCCGCCCGGACACAAGGTCCCGGGGCGGTGGGACGTCCGGCCCCGGCCGGACCGGTCCTTCGCCCCCGGTTGTCCCGTTGCGCGCCCGCTGGAGTAGCCGAAAGCGCGGGGTCCGGACCCGGCGTGGGACAATCGTCACGGCTCACGGTACGGGGGATTCATCGGCTGGCCCCCGAACAGCGCGGCACTAGCGAGCAGGAGACACAGCACGATGCGCATCGGAATTCTCACCGCAGGCGGCGACTGCCCAGGCCTGAACGCAGTGATCCGGTCGGTCGTGCACCGCGCCGTCGTGGGTCACGGCGATGAAGTCATCGGATTCGAGGACGGGTTCAAGGGACTGCTCGACGGCCACTTCCGCCCGCTCGACCTCAACGCGGTCAGCGGCATCCTGGCCCGCGGCGGCACCATCCTCGGATCGGCCCGGCTGGAGCGCGACCGGCTGCGCGAAGCCGCCGAGAACTGCGACGAGCTGAGCCGCCGTTACGGCATCGACGCGCTCATCCCGATCGGCGGCGAGGGCACGCTCACCGCGGCCCGGATGTTGTCCGACGCGGGCATGCCGGTCGTCGGCGTACCGAAGACCATCGACAACGACATCTCCGCCACCGACCGCACCTTCGGCTTCGACACCGCGGTGGGCGTCGCCACCGAGGCCATAGACCGGCTCAAGACCACCGCCGAATCGCACCAGCGGGTCATGGTCGTCGAGGTGATGGGCCGGCACGCGGGCTGGATCGCGCTGGAGTCCGGAATGGCGGGCGGTGCGCACGGCATCTGCCTGCCCGAGCGGCCCTTCCAGGTCGACGATCTGGTCAAGATGGTCGAGGAGCGCTTCGCCCGCGGCAAGAAGTTCGCCGTCATCTGCGTCGCCGAGGGCGCGCACCCGGCCGAGGGCTCCATGCCGTACGCCAAGGGCGAGATCGACCAGTACGGCCATGAGCGTTTCCAGGGCATCGGCAACCGCCTCGCCGTCGAGCTGGAGTCCCGGCTCGGCAAGGAGGCCCGGCCGGTCATTCTCGGCCATGTCCAGCGCGGCGGCACGCCGACCGCGTACGACCGGGTGCTCGCGACCCGGTTCGGCTGGAACGCGGTCGAGGCCGCGCACCGCGGCGAATTCGGCCGGATGACGGCCTTGCGTGGAAACGCGATCGAGATGGTGCCGCTCGCCGACGCGGTCACCCGGCTGAAGACGGTGCCCGCGGACCGGATGTACGAGGCCGAGTCGGTCTTCTGACCGATTCCGCGCCCGTGCTCCGGCCCGGGGCAGCACCAGCGGCCCTGACTGTCCCCCCGTGGACGGTCAGGGCCGCTCACCGTTCCCCCGCCGGTATGTGCCGCAATCCACTCTTGAGCCCACGACCCGGATCAACAAGGCTTGGCCTTGTCCCGGACATGTCCCAACTCTGTCCGAGAGCCAGGTCAGATGAGGTCCGGTGGCTTCGGCGCGGACCCGTGCAGGGGAGAGGACACAGGGCATGGTCGTCGAGGGCAGGATTCCGGATCCACGGGGAGCGCGGGGCCCGGCCGAGTTCGTGGCGCTGCTGCGCGCGCTGAAGGACGCGTCGGGGCTGACCTTCCGGGAGCTGGCCGACCGCGCCGAGGCGGTCGGCGACGTCCTGCCCCGCTCCACGATCGCGAACATGCTGAGCCGCGCGACGATACCCAGGGAGGAGCTGCTCACCGCCTTCGTCCGCGCCTGCGGCTGCGCCCCCGAGGAGACCGAACGCTGGCTTGCGGCGCGCAAGGAGATCGTGGTGCCGGGGGCGCCCTTCGCCCCGGAGACAGCCGCGGGCGCGCGGGCCGACGCGGGCACGCGGGAGCATGCGGGCGCGCCGGAACATGCGGGCGCGGCGGACAGCGCGGGCGCGGTGGAACATGCGGGCGCGGCGGACTCCTTGCGCGCCGCGGATCCCGCGGGCGCCGCCGCGGAGGCGACGGACCCTGTGGACGTGGTGGCCTCGCCCGAGCCGGGCGCGTCCGCACCGGCACCCGTCTCCACACCCGCACCCGCACCCGCACCCGTCTCCGCACCCGTCTCCGCACACCTCTCCGCACCCGCACCCGTGCCCACTGATCGCCGTCGACGCCGGAGACGGACGGCCCTCGTGGCCACCGCCGGCGTCGCGGTGCTCGCCGCCGCGACGGTGAGCGTCGTCCTTCTCGTCAAGGACGGGGAGAAGGTGCCCCCGCTCAGCGCTCCTGCCCCGGGTCCGGTGAAGATCCGGGCCGTGCACTCCGGGATCTGCCTCGCCGAGCGGGACAACCGCAGTGGCCGTCTCTACCAGGTGCCGTGCGCCTCGGCGTCCGTCCCCGGGTTCGCCCTGAGGCCGATGGGCGACAGCGTCTGGCGGCTGGAGACCGATCACCCCGACTACGGGCCCGGTTGCACCGGCGTCTGGGACGGCGGGACGGAGATCGGCGCCGCGCTGCAGGACCAGGAGTGCGGCAAACGCGGGGAGGCGGAGGCGTTCTGGGTGGAACCCGTCGGCGACCCCGTACGCGGCTACCGCCTGCGCCCCACGCACACCGGCCTCTGCGCCGGGATCGACGACGCGGTCGAGGACCGGGGCGCGCAGGCGGTGCAGCTGAGCTGCGAGGGGCGCAACGACGGGCTGCTGTTCTCCTTCGACCCGGCCTGACGGGGCGGCCGACGGCCGGCGGGCCGGGGCCCAGCGCCCGGGGCCCGCACGATCGGGTGCCGGGCCCGGGACCACACGCCGGTTCGGGCCCGCGGAACCGATCAGATCCCGGAGCGGCGCTGCACGCCCGCCGTCCGCCAGAACTGGTCGACGACCCGCGCCAGGAACGCGCGCCCCGCGTCCCCCGTGGCTCCCGACCGTTCCTCACCGGTACTGCTCCAGCTCAGCGTCGACACCATCAGCGACCGGTAGTCGGCGTGCAGCTGTTCCAGCACGTCCTGGACCAGGCGACGGTCCAGCGGGACGAGTTTGGACACCGGGCGCACATACGCCTGCCAGCGCGTCGTCAGAGCGCTGCGCAGCAGCGCCGCCAGCTCCTCGTCGCGGCCCGCCGCCGTGAGGAACTGCGCCGCCGACAGGTCCAGCGCCTCGCGCAGCGCGGCGGACTGCCGCTCGTTGCCCCGCCAGCGGCCCGACTCCTCCATCCGCAGATACGCCGACGCGTTCATCCCGAGCTGTCGGGCCAGGTCGTCGACCGAGAGGTCCCGGGCCATCCGGTGCTCCCGCAACGTGGAGGCCGCGGCCAGCAGTTCGCCCGGTGCGCACCACAGCACCCCGGCGAGCGCCGTGAGTTCCCGCTCGGTCGGCGTCGCCGCCCCGCGCTCCCAGGCGATCACCGTCTCGGCGCTGACGCGGAGCCCGTACTGCGCGGCGAGACCGTAGGCGACATGACCGGGTGCCATTCCCAGAGCCTCGCGGAGTCGGCGCGCGGCGGGGGAGCTGAAGGGCGGGGTGGGGTGCACGGCCCCACCGTAGAAGTCGGGAACGGGCCTGGCTACGGTACGTTCCGCCCAGAACGTGCTTCGTGGGAACCTCCTAGGACGAACCGGGCCTGTTCGGGCCCCCCGCGACCCTCATCAGCACCGTCACCCCGGTGGCCCCGGTAGTACCCGTTACCCCGGCGGCCACCGTCACCCCGGCGGCCACCGTCACCCCTTGACCGCGCCGCCCAGTGCGAACCCGCCGCCCAGTCTGCGCGAGATCAGGAAGTACAGGAGCAGCACGGGGGTGGAGTACAGGATCGAGAACGCTGCCAGCTGCCCGTAGATCACCGAGCCGTGGTTGCCGAAGAACGTGAAGACCGAGACGGACGCGGGCAGCTGCTCGGGAGAGAGCAGCAGCATGAAGGGGACGAAGAAGTTCCCCCAGAGCATGATGAAGGTGTAGATCGTCACCACCCCCACGCCCGGCCCCATCAGCGGGAGCACCACCCGCCACAGGGCCTGGGGCACGGATGCCCCGTCGGTCCAGGCCGCCTCCTCCAGGACCTTCGGTACGCCGTCCATGAAGTTCTTCATCAGCCAGATGGCGAACGGCAGTTGGGACGTGGCGAGGAACAGCGCCGTGCCGTGCATCGTGTCGATCAGGTCCACCTGGACGAAGAGCCCGTACACCGGGACCATGATCGCGGTGATCGGCAGACACGTCGTGAACAGGACGGCCAGCAGGAACGGCCGGTTGAAGCGGGAGCGGTGGCGGGAGAGCGGATACGCCGCGAGCACCGCGCACACCACTGTCAGCAGGGTCGCACCGCCGCACAGCAGCAGGCTGTTGAGCATCGGTGTGAAGGTGATCTCGTCGGTGAGCACCGCCTCGAAGTTGGCCGTCGTCGGCGATCGCGGGGGTCTCACCCGCAGGTTCGCCCCGCTGTCCAGCGAGGCGAACAGCAGCCACAGCAGCGGCAGCGCGAAGGACGCGCCCACCAGCAGCAGCGCCCCGTCGGCCGCGAGCCGGGCCCGGGTACGGCGGGCCGTCATCACACCTCCACCTTCATCAGCCGCAGATAGACGACGGAGAACAGCGCGCCGACCAGGAGCAGCAGCAGGGCGACCGCCGTCCCGTAACCGATCAGGCTGTTCACGAACGCCTGGTCGTACATGAACACCGGGAGGGTCTGGCTGCGATTGCCCGGCCCGCCCCGGGTCATAGCCCAGATCAGCCCGAAGACGGACAGCGTGGAGAGGGTGTTCAGCATCAGATTCGTGCCGATGGAACGGCGGATCATCGGCAGCGTGACATGCCACAGCCTGCGCGGCCCGCTCGCCCCGTCGACCGCGGCGGCCTCCCTGATCTCCTGCGGGATCTCGGAGAGCGCCGCCGAGTAGATCAGCATCGAGAACGCCGTGCCGCGCCACACGTTCGCGAAGGAAACGGCCAGGATGGGCAGCGTGAACAGCCAGTTCTGGGACGGCAGATGGAGCCAGCCCAGAATCATGTTCAGGGTGCCCTCGCGGCGGAAGAAGGCGTACAGCAGGAACGCCGCCACGATCTCCGGCAGCACCCAGGACGCGATGACGAGCGCGCCCGTCGCTGTACGGACGGGACGGGACGCGGCCCGCATCAGTCCCGCCAGTGCCAGGCCGAGGCTGTTCTGGCCGACGATCGAGGACAGGAAGGTGAAGACGAGGGTGAGCAGGACGGCGTTGCGGAAGCCGTCGTCGGCGAACGCCCGGCGGAAGTTGTCGAAGCCGACGAAGGAGGAGCCGGACGCACCGGTCAGCCGGGTGTCGGTGAACGCGATCCACACGCAATAGCCGATGGGTCCGGCGAGGAAGAGCAGCAGCAGTGCCGTGGCGGGGGCGAGGGGCAGCCACCGCACCACCCGCCGGTGTCCGTCGGGGCCTTGTGTGCCCGGCTGCCGCTCCCGTCGGGGGAGCGCGCCGTCCGTCGTGCCGCCGGTCCCGGCCCGGTGTCCGTCGGGGCCTTGTGTGCCCGGCTGCCGCTCCCGTCGGGGGAGCGCGCCGTCCGTCGTGCCGCCGGTCCCGGTCCGGTGTCCGTCGGGGCCTTGTGTGCCTGGACGCCGCTTCCGTCGGGGGAGCGCGCCGTCCGCCGTGCCGCCTATCCCGGTCCCGGTCACCCGCCGACGACCGCGTCGCCGACGATCGTCCTCAGCTGCTCGTCGTACTCCTTCGCCGCCGACCCGGGCGAGCCGTCCCCCGTCGTCACCTTCTCCATCGCCTCGCCGATCGCCGTCGACACCTGCGGATAGGCGGGCAGTGCCGGACGGTAGTGGGTGTGGCCGACCAGCGCGGTGAAGAACGTGATGCCCGGCATGGACCTCAGATACTCCGGGTCCCGGGCCACGTCCTCCCGGACGGCGATCTGCGCACCCACCACATCCCACCTGACCGCGTTCTCGGCCGTCTGCAGCGTCTTGATGAACTCCCAGGCCAGGTCGGGGTTCTTCGCCTTCCGCGGGATGGCCCAGGCCCAGCCGCCGGACATCGACACCCTCCCGGGCGCCCGGCCGTGCTGCGTCGGCATCGGGGCCTGGCCGAGCGCCGTCTCCCACTCGGGCCACGCCCTCGGCCCGCCGTTGATCCAGTTCTGCCCCATCCAGGAGCCGTCCAGCGAGATCGCGAGCTTCCCCTCGGGGAACCACTCGGTGGCCACCTTGGTGCCGATGTTCGGGTCCAGGGCGTCCGAGGGGTCCGGGCCGAGCTTCTCCCCGTACACCGTCTCCACGAAGGCGAGCGCGTCCTTGAAGCCCTGGCTGCCCGCCACCCACTTCTTGGCCGTCGCATCGTAGAGGGGGTCCGCGCCCGTCCCGTACAGCAGCATCTCGAAGCCCTGCATCACCGCCGCCTCGCCCGGCCCCTTTCCCGTGTACACGTTCAGCGGGATGACGCCGGGGACCTTCTTCTTCACGGTGCGTGCGGCGTCCAGGACCTCCTCCCAGTTCTTCGGCTGCCAGTCGGCCGGCAGCCCCGCCCTCGCGAAGATCTCCTTGTTGAACCAGAGGGCGCGGGTGTCGGTGCCGTCGGGGATGCCGTACGTCCGGCCGTCCTCCGCCCTGGCCGCGGTCTTCGCCGTGTCCACGAACCGGTCCCAGCTGTCCCACTTCGCCAGATACGGATCCAGGGGCCGCAGATACCCCGCCTCGATGTCGGAGCTGATCCGGAACGTGTCCTCGTAGACCAGGTCCGGGGCCGTCCTCGGCGAGCGCATCATCTGCTGCGCCTTGGTGGCGTAGTCGTTGTCCGGCGCCTGGATCGGCACCAACTCGACCTTCTTGCCGGGGTGTTCCTTCTCGAACTGCTCCTTCACGGAGCGGAAGTGCTCGTCCTTGAAGCGGATCTTGTTGTCCGTGGAGCGGTTGTACGCGACCTTCACGGTGTCCGGGTCACGGCCGGAGCCGGAGGAACAGGCGGTGAGCGAACCGGCGGCGAGCACGATGGCTGCGGCGGCGAGGATCAGCGGGGCGGTGGGGCGCACGGGCACGACCTCCTCATGGCCACGAGGGCTGACCGCGACCGTAGGTCCGGCCCGTCGAAGAGGTCAATGCCCGTGCGGCAAGCGCTTGTTGTGCCCCGGGGCCCGTTGGGTCAGCGCCCCTGCGCCAGCCACCGGTAGTGCAGTTCCGGGCGCCCCACCTGTCCGTAGTGCGGGCGCCGTGCGGCGCTGCCCACCGTCACCAGATGCTCCAGGTAACGGCGCGCGGTGATCCGTGAGATCCCCAGCTCCTCCCCGGTGGCGGCGGCCGTCACCCCGACCGGGGCCGCCCGCAGCACCCGGGTCACCGCCTCCAGCGTCGGACCGCTCAGGCCCTTGGGGAGCGCGGCCGGATGCGCGACGCGCAGCGCCCCCAGCGCCCGGTCGACCTCTTCCTGCCCGCTGGCCTCCCCGGCCGCCGCGCGGAACTCCGCGTACCGCACCAGCCGGTCGCGCAGGGTGGGGTACGTGAACGGCTTCAGCACGTACTGCACCACCCCGAGCGACACACCCTCGCGGACCACCGCGAGATCACGCGCCGACGTCACGGCGATCACATCGGCACCATGACCGGCGGCCCGCAGGGCCCGCAGCAGCTGGAGCCCGTGCCCGTCGGGCAGATACAGATCCAGCAGCAGCAGATCCACCGGCGTACGCTCCAGCGCGCGCACCGCCTCCGCCCGCGTGTGCGCCACCGCCGCCACCTCGAAGCCCGGGACCCGCTCCACGTACAGCTGATGGGCGTCGGCGGCCACCGGATCGTCCTCCACGACCAGTACCCGGATCACGGGCCGACCTCCTTCGTGTCACGTGCGTTGTCGCCGGGGCTCCGCGTACGGCCGCCGAGCGGCAGCCGCACCGTGAACCGTGCCCCGCCGTCCGGGCCCCGGTCCAGCTCGACCGTGCCGCCGTTGCGGTGCGCGGCCTGCCGCACCAGCGCGAGCCCGAGCCCACGCCCGGCGCCGCGCGTCGACCAGCCCCGCCGGAACACCTCGGCCGCGTCGTCCGGGCCGATGCCCGCCCCGGTGTCGGCCACACGCAGCAGGAGCAGACCGTCGACGGCGCGGGCGGTCACGGTGACCCGGGCACGTGAGGAGGCCCGCGGGGCGGGTACGGGAGCGGGAGCCCGGGTCGGCGCTGGGACATGGCCGGTTCCCGATCCGTTACCGGTTCCCGGTCCGGCACCGTGCTCCGGTCCGGCACCGTGCTCCGGTCCGGCACCGTGCTCCGGTCCGGCACCGTGCTCTGGTTCGATACCGGCCCCTGGTCCCGCACCGTGCTCCGGCCCGGAACCGGCCCCCGGTCCCGCACCGTGCTCCGGCCCGGAACCGGCCCCTGGTCCCGCACCGTGCTCCGGCCCGGAACCGGCTCCCGGTCCGGCACCGACCCCCGCCCCTGGTCCCGCACCGTGTCCCGGTTCCGCGGCGCAGTCCGGGGCCGGGCGCTTCTCCGGTTCTCCGCTCGCCGCCTCCGAGGCCGCGTCCACCGCGTTGTCGATCAGATTGCCCAGGATCGTCACCAGATCGCGCTGCGCCGGGCGGGCCGGCAGCGCTCCGTCGTCGATCAGGCTGTCGTCCGCCAGCACCAGCTCCACACCCCGCTCGTGCGCCTGCGAGGCCTTGCCCAGGAGCAGCGCGGCCAGCACCGGTTCCGCGACGGCGCCCACGACCCGGTCGGTCAGCTCCTGCGCCAGCTCCAGCTCCGCCGTCGCGAAGCCCACCGCCTCGTCCACCCGGCCCAGCTCGATCAGCGACACGACCGTGTGCAGCCGGTTCGCCGCCTCGTGCGCCTGGGAGCGCAGCGCCTGGGTGAAACCGCGCTCCGAGTCCAGCTCGCCCGACAGCGCCTGCAACTCGGTGTGGTCCCGCAGCGTCACCACCGTGCCGCGCTGTTCCCCGCCCACCACCGGACGGGTGTTGACCACGATCAACCGGTCCGCCGTCAGATGGAGTTCGTCGACACGTGGTTCGGAGGCCAGCAGGGCCCCGGTCAGCGGGGCCGGCAGCGCCAGTTCGGCGACCGTCCGCCCGACCGCGCCCGGCGCGAGCCCCAGCAGCTCCCGGCCCGCGTCGTTGATCAACGCGATCCGGCGCCGCCCGTCCAGCATCAGCAGCCCCTCGCGCACCGCGTGCAGCGTGGCCTGGTGGTAGTCGTGGAGGCGGCTCAGCTCGGTGGCGTTCATGCCGTGGGTGTGCCGCCGCAGCCGGGCGTTGATCACATAGGTGCCGAGCCCGCCGAGCGCCAGGGCCCCGCCCGCCGCGAGCCCCAGCGCGCCCAGCTGGTCCCGTACCTGGGTGGAGACCCGCTCCACCGTAATGCCCGCGCTGACCAGTCCGGTGATCCCGCCGCCGTCCCGGACCGGGGTCACCACCCGGATCGAGGGGCCGAGCGTGCCGGTGTACGTCTCCGTGAACGTCTCGCCGCGCAGCGCCTGCTCGGTGTGGCCCAGGAAGGTGTCGCCGATCAGCCCGGAGTCCGGGTGGGTCCAGCGCACGCCCTTCGGGTCCATGATCGTGACGAAGGCGATCCCGGTCTCCTCGCGCACCTGTTCCGCGTACGGCTGGAGCGCGGCGGACGGGTCCGGGGTGCGGATGGCCTCCCGTACGGAGGGAGAACCGGCCACCGCCAGTGCGGCCGCCCGCACCTGCCGTGCGGCTGTCTCCTCGGCCTGCGCGCTGCCGGAGGCATACGCGAAGACCGCGCACCCGGCGACCACGGCGGCCACCAGCACGACCTGCATGGCGAAGAGCTGGCCGGCCAGGCTGCGGGGGCGGGTACGGGGAAGGCGCATGGCACCCAGTCTGCCTGCCCCGGCCGGCCGCTCATCGGGTGGCCGGAAAGCGGCTGTGAACGATATGAACGCAACGGTGACCGGGGTCACAGGGAGGTGGATAGTCACCGGAGCCCCCAGGGACGGGGTGCGCCCACGACCGAGCCGAGGAGGCCCCCGTGGCAGTGTCAGCCGCACAGCGGGACCGAACCCATTATCTGTACATCGCCGTGATCGGTGCCGTGGTTCTCGGCATTCTCGTGGGCTTCGTGGCCCCCGGGGTCGCCGTGGAGCTGAAGCCGATCGGGACCGGCTTCGTGAACCTGATCAAGATGATGATCTCGCCCATCATCTTCTGCACGATCGTGCTGGGCGTCGGCTCGGTCCGCAAGGCCGCCAAGGTCGGTGCCGTCGGAGGGCTCGCGCTCGGTTACTTCCTGGTCATGTCGACGGTCGCTCTCGCGATCGGCCTGGTCGTCGGCAACATCCTGGAGCCCGGCTCGGGCCTCCACCTCACCGAGGCGGCCCGCGCGGCGGGCGAGAAGCAGGCGGCGGGAGCGAGCGAGTCGACCGTCGACTTCCTGCTCGGCATCATCCCGACCACCATGGTCTCCGCCTTCACCGCGGGTGAAGTGCTCCAGACGCTGTTGGTCGCGCTCCTCGCGGGCTTCGCGCTCCAGGCCATGGGGCCCGCCGGCGAACCGGTCCTGCGCGGCATCGGCCACATCCAGCGCCTCGTCTTCCGCATCCTCGCCATGATCATGTGGGCGGCGCCCGTCGGCGCCTTCGGTGCCATGGCGGCAGTGGTGGGCGAGACCGGTCTGGACGCGCTGAAGTCCCTCGCGATCATCATGATCGGCTTCTACGTCACCTGCGCGCTGTTCGTCTTCGTGGTGCTCGGCACGATCCTGAGGCTGGTCGCCGGGGTCAACCTGATCTCGCTGCTGAAGTACCTGGGACGAGAGTTCCTGCTGATCCTTTCCACCTCGTCCTCCGAGTCGGCGCTTCCCCGGCTGATCGCGAAGATGGAGCACCTCGGCGTCAGCAAGCCCGTCGTCGGCATCACGGTGCCGACCGGCTACTCCTTCAACCTCGACGGCACCGCGATCTACCTCACGATGTCCTCCCTCTTCATCGCCAACGCGATGGGGGACCCGCTGAGCGCGGGCGAGCAGATCTCGCTCCTGGTCTTCATGGTGATCGCCTCGAAGGGCGCTGCGGGCGTCACGGGCGCCGGTCTCGCCACCCTCGCGGGCGGCCTCCAGTCGCACCGCCCCGACCTGGTCGACGGCGTCGGCCTGATCGTCGGTATCGACCGCTTCATGAGCGAGGCCCGCGCCCTGACGAACTTCGCGGGCAACGCGGTCGCCACGGTCCTGGTCGGCACCTGGACCAAGGAGATCGACAAGGACCGCGTCGAGCAGGTCCTCGCCGGGCGGGTCCCGTTCGACGAGAGGACGCTCGTCGACGACCACGCCCCGGCGGCGACGGCGGACGTCCCGGAGCAGCGCGGGGACGACAAGCTGCCGGCGAAGGTCTGACACTCCGGACACCGGCGCACCCGCCCCGGCGCACCCGCCCCGGCGGGCGCGCCGGGGCGGCGGTACAACCCCTGGGGGAGGGCAGCTGTCTTCCGTACAGCAACGAGATCCGACCACGCGTCACACACAGGGGACCCGTATGAACCAGACCCGTACCGGCCGCCGCATGCTGCGCGGGGGAGCCCATGTCCTCGCCGCCGTCGCCCTGACCGGGCTGGGCGCCACACCGGCGCTCGCCGATGAGGACGAGCCCGACATCGGGATCGGGAACCTCGCCCGGATCACCGGAGCCGAGCCCGGCGGCGGCTTCGGCATGCCGTTCTCGGTGCTGAACAAGGGGACCGAGGAGGTGGCGAAGGTCTGGGTCTCCTACGCCGTTTCGCCGGGGCTCCGCCCCGCCGACTCGTACTCCAACTGCGAGTACGGGACCACCTACTCCCACGACGAGAACCCGGACTCGCACTACGCGGTCTGCGCGATCGACCAGCCGCTGAAGCCCGGTGTCGTCTATGCCCCCGAGCGGCCGGTCGGGCTCAAGGCACTGGACAGCGCGATGTACGACGATGTCTACATGACGGTGACCGGCACCGAGCCGGACCCCTCCGGCGACGGTGGCTCCGACCCCGTACCGGGCACGGGCGCCCCGCTGAAGCTGGTGGAGAAGGGCCCGGCCGACGAGGCCGACCGCGAGAAGCACCCCGAGCGGTACGCCGTCACCGACGTCACCTCCGACAACACCGCCGACTACGCGCTGACCGGGGAGAAGCTCACCGGCAAGGTGGGTGACAAGGTCACGGCCGACGTGAAGTTCATCAACAAGGGACCGGCCTGGGTCTACCTCGAACAGGGCCAGGGGGCCGCGACCGTCGACATCCGGATACCGGCCGGGACGTCGGTGGTGAAGCCGGACGGCTTCTGCCACAAGGTGACCACGTCGCACTACCGGTGCGGGACCTCGCAGTCCTGGGTCGACGAGAACACCGGCGAGACGTACTCCTTCGTGCTCCGGATCGACAAGGCCGTGGACAACGCGGTGGGCAAGGTGACGTTCACCGGGAAGGCCCGGCCCTTCGACCGCAACCCGGCCAATGACACCGCCGAGATCGTGATCGATGCCGGTTCGGGCGGTACGGGCGGCTCCTCGTCCACCGGCGGTTCGTCCGGCTCCTCGTCCACCGGAGGCGCCACCGGCAGCACGGGCGGCTCGTCCGGTTCCTCCTCCACCGGCGGTTCCACCAGCAGCACCGGCGGCTCCTCCACCGGCAGCACCGGCAGCACCGGCTCGCAGACGACGGCGGGCGGCGACCTGGCGGCGACCGGGGCCACCTCCACCGGGCCGCTGATCGGCGCGGCGGCAGCGGCGCTGGTCGCCGGCGGCGGGATCCTCTACGCGGTGCGCAGGCGCCCGGCGGCACAGAGATAGGGAGCGGCGCCCCGGCTCCGGGGACACGCCGCGGCCGGTACGGGAACCACTTCCGTACCGGCCGCTCGCATGCTCACGGAGAGTCAGCGGATCCGGTGCTTGCCTTGACGTCGGCGTCAAGGATTACGTTCATGTCATGCGAATCGGTGAGCTGGCCGAGCGGGCCGGGACGACGACACGGACTCTCCGCTACTACGAGTCACGCGGACTGCTCCGCGCGCGGCGTGCGGTGAACGGCTACCGCACCTACGACGAGGGCGACCTGCGGATGCTCCGGCAGATCCGGACCCTCCAGGACTTCGGGTTCGATCTGGAGGAGACCCGCCCGTTCGTCGAGTGCCTGCGCGCCGGGCACCCGGCCGGTGACGCCTGCCCCGCCTCGCTCGCCGTCTACCGGCGCAAGCTCGACGAACTCGACGCGCTGATCGAACAGTTGCGGACGGTCCGCGGCGAAGTCGGCGCACAGCTCGCACGGGCAGAGCTCGAAGCGTCCGCCGAACTGCCCGGCGGTCCGGAACCACGTTGTGAATGGGGAGGATGACAGATGATCCACGCAGAAGGTGTCGCCGAGGTCACCGATGAGACCTTCGGCCGAGAGGTTCTGGCGGCCACGGACCGCCCCGTCCTGGTGCAGTTCACCGCCGACTGGTGCGGCCCCTGCCGCCAGATCGCCCCGGTCCTGAGCCAGATCGCCCAGGAGGACGCCGACCGCCTCAAGGTCGTCCAGCTCGACGTCGACCACAACCCGGGCATCACCGCGCGGTACGGAGTCCTGTCGATGCCGACCCTGATGGTGTTCCGCGCGGGCGAACCGGTGAAGTCGATGGTGGGTGCCCGCCCGAAGCGGCGACTGCTCCAGGAGCTGGAGGACGTGTTCGAGCTCCGGGTCTGACCGGCCGGCCACCGTACCGGCTCCCCCGGCAGGAGCCACCACAGCTGCTCCCCGGACGAGCAGCTGTGGTCGGCGGCGCCGGCGGGCCGTGTGTCCGGGGTGTCCGCGGTCCGGTGGGTCAGGCGGGGCGGGGTGTCCGGCGGTCCGGTGGGGCAGGCGGGGCGGTGGGGCAGGCGGTCCGGTAGGCCAGGCGGTCCGGTGGGTCAGGCGGGGCGGAACCATACCGTCGCCAGCGGCGGCAGCGTCACCGTGACGCTGGCCCGTCTGCCGTGCGCGGCCACCGCCTCCGGCTTCACCGGTTCCTCGTTGCGCACACCGCCCCCGCCGTAGCGGACCGCGTCCGTGTTCAGTACCTCCACCCAGGCGTCCGGCGCCTCGGGGACGCCGAGGCGGTAGTCGTGCCGTACGGCGGGGGAGAAGTGGGAGACCGCGAGCAGCGGTGAGCCGTCCGCGTCGAACCGCAGGAACGCGAACACGTTGTCCTCGGACGCGCCGCCGTCCACCCAGCTGAAGCCCTCCGGCACCGTGTCGCACTGCCAGAGGGCGGGCAGCGCGCCGTAGACCGCGTTCAGGTCGCCGACCAGGGTGCGTACGCCACGGTGGTCGGCCGACGCCCCGTACGACGGGTCGAGCAGCCACCAGTCCGGGCCGTGGCCCTCGGACCACTCGGCTCCCTGGGCGAACTCCTGCCCCATGAAGAGGAGTTGCTTTCCGGGGTGCGCCCACATGAAGCCCAGGTAGGCCCGGTGGTTGGCCCGCTGCTGCCACCAGTCGCCCGGCATCTTGCTGACCAGCGAGCGCTTTCCGTGCACCACCTCGTCGTGCGAGATCGGCAGGACGTAGTTCTCGCTGTAGGCGTACACCATGGAGAACGTCATCTCCCCGTGGTGGTACTTGCGGTGCACCGGCTCCTTCTCCACGTAGCCGAGCGAGTCGTGCATCCAGCCCATGTTCCACTTCAGCCCGAAGCCGAGACCGCCGAAGCCGCCGGGGCCCGCATGGTGCGTGGCGCGGGTGACACCGTCCCAGGCGGTGGACTCCTCGGCGATGGTGACGACCCCGGGGTTGCGCCGGTACACGGTCGCGTTCATCTCCTGGAGGAAGGCGACGGCGTCCAGATTCTCCCGGCCGCCGCGCTCGTTCGGCGACCACTCGCCGTCCTCGCGGGAGTAGTCGAGATAAAGCATCGAGGCGACGGCGTCCACCCGCAGCCCGTCGATGTGGAACTCCTCGCACCAGTAAGTGGCGTTGGAGACCAGGAAGTTGCGCACCTCCTTGCGCCCGAAGTCGAACTCCAGCGTTCCCCAGTCCGGATGCGCGGCCCGTGCGGGGTCCGAGTGCTCGTACAGCGCGCGCCCGTCGAACTCCGCCAGTGCCCAGTCGTCGCGCGGGAAGTGCGCGGGCACCCAGTCGGCGATCACGCCGATGCCCGCCCCGTGCAGCGCGTCCACCAGGAACCGGAAGTCGTCCGGCGTCCCCAGGCGCGAGGTCGGCGCGAAGAATCCCGTGACCTGATAGCCCCAGGAGCCGCCGAAGGGGTGCTCGGAGACCGGCATCAGCTCCACATGCGTGAAGCCCAGGTCCTTGACGTAGGAAGGCAGCTGGTCGGCGAGCTGACGATACGTCAGGCCCGGTCGCCAGGACGGCAGATGAACCTCGTAGACCGAGAACGGTGCCTCGTGCACCGGGCGGTCGCCCCGGTGCGCCATCCACTCGGCGTCCTGCCACTGGTGGTGCGAGGCAGTGACCACCGAGGCGTTGGCGGGCGGCACCTCGGCGTGCCGGGCCATCGGGTCGGCCCGCAGGGTGTGCGTACCATCGGGGCGGCAGATGTCGAACTTGTACAGGGCGCCCTCACCGACGGCGGGCAGGAACAGCTCCCACACCCCCGTGGAGCCGAGCGAACGCATCGGGAAGCCCGTGCCGTCCCAGTAGTTGAAGTCGCCGCTCACCCGCACCCCGCGAGCGTTCGGCGCCCACAGGGTGAACCGGGTCCCCGTGACTCCCTGGTGCTCCATGGGCCGGGCGCCGAGCGCCGTCCACAGCTCCTCGTGCCGTCCCTCGCCGATCAGATGCAGATCGAGATCACCGAGCGCGGGCAGGAAGCGGTACGGGTCCTGCGCCTCGGTCTCGTTGTCCTCGTAGGTCACGTGGAGCCGGTAGTCGGGCACCGCGGGCATCGGCAGGATCCCGGAGAAGAAGCCGTCCCCGTCCTCGTGCAGTTCGGCCCGCAGGCCCTTGCCGAGCACCGTGACCGCTCGGGCGAACGGGCGCAGCACCCGCAGGACCACCCCGCTCCGGGTCAGATGCGCCCCGAGCAGATCGTGCGGCGCGTGGTGCTCACCGGCCAGCAGCCGGGCCCGTTCCCCGCCGTCCAGGGGCGGGGCCGGCCGGACACCCGCCCCGCCCCCACCGCGTCGGGGCCGGGGCGGGGCGGCGGTGGGTGCGGGCCGCCGAACGGACGCGGCCTCGACGGCCTCGGTGAACTCGACGGCCTGAACGGGCGCGACCTCGATGCCCTCGACGGCCTGAACGGGCTCGGCGGGCTCGGCGGCCCGGGCGAACTCGACGACGGCTTCGACGGCGGCCTCGACCGACTCGGCGGGCTTGCGCGAACGGGACGGCTTGCGGGACGGCTTGCGGGCGGTCACGGGGGACTGCCTCCTTGGAGGGTGTCGGGGAACCAGGGGCGTGGAGGGGGGCCAGGGCGGTTCAGGCCGTGGGAGCCGTGGCCAGACGGTGGATGGCGGCCATCGGGACCGGCAGCCAGCCGGGGCGGTGCCGGGCCTCGTACAGCACCTCGTACACCGCCTTGTCGGTCTCATGGGCGCGCAGCAGCTCCGGTTCGCTGCGCGGATCGGCGCCCGAGGCCTCCGCGTAGCCCTCGCAGTACGCGGCACGGCAGCGGGCCGCCCACTCCGCGTTCCAGGGGTGGTGCGAGCGGGCCGCGTAGTCGAAGGAACGGAGCATGCCCGCGACATCGCGTACCGGTGGCTGCGGGCGGCGGCGCTCCGGGAGGGGGCGGGACGGCTCGCCCTCGAAGTCGATCAGTGACCAGAAACCGTCGTCGGCCCGGAGCGTCTGGCCGAGGTGCAGATCGCCGTGGATCCGCTGGGCGGCCCAGTTGCGGCCCTGGTGCCCGAGGGCCGTGACGGCGTCGAACGAGGTGTGCAGCCCGGGGACGTACGGCACGAGGTCCGGCACCGCCTGCGCCGCCGCCTCCAGTCGTCGCTTCATCCGGGCGACGAGGTGCGTGGTCTGCGGGCCCTGCAGCGAGGGAGTCGGCAGGGCGGTGGCGAGCGCGGTGTGCACCTCGGCCGTGGCCCGGCCCAGCGCCCGCGCCTCGGGAACGAAGTCGCGGCCTTCGGCCAGCGCGGCCAGGGCCAGCTGCCAGCCGTCCCGGGCGCCGCGCAGAAAGGGCTGGAGCACCCCCAGGGTGAGGGGTTCGCGAGTGGCGGCCTCGAACCACGCGACCGGGGCCGGCACCCGGCCGCACCCCTCGCGGGTCAGCGCGAGCGGCAGCTCCAGGTCGGGGTTGGTGCCGGGGAAGACCCGCCGGAAGATCTTGAGGATGTACGCGTCGCCGTAGACGAGCGAGGAGTTGGACTGCTCGGTGTCCAGCACCCGCGGGGCGAGCCCGGCCGGGACCGGGGCGGTCCGCTCGAAGCGGAGGGGGCCGAGGGAACCGGGTCGGCGGAATCGTTCCAGCAGCAGGCCGGTCAGGCGTGGGTCGTGCAGTCCGTCGTACACGGTGCGGCCGGCCAGCGGCCCCTGCGTCACCCCGCCGATCAGCGCGGACGCGAGCCGTGGAGGCAGCGATTGTCTTACGCCGAGCAGGAGTTGGTAGCAGTCGTCGGCGGGGCGGGCGGACAGGGACGGCTGCTGGACCTGGACGAGCAGATGGATCAGACCGGGGCCGGTGCCGTCCACCGGCAGCATCTCGGTCGCCGACACGAGGGAGAAGCCGGTGACCGGCGCTCCCTTGCCGGCGAACCACCGCTGCCGGGGCAGCCATTCATGGAGCAGGGGGGCGAGGGACGGCAGCAGTGCTCCGTCCGCCGGAGCGCCCGGCCTCGGACCGTGCTTCGTCGTGCTGTTTCGCGCGCTCTTCCTCGTGCTCTTCGCCAGGGCGACGTGAGTGGATGCAGCCTCCGACATGGCATCGCGTCCTTTCCCCGGGCACACCACAGGATGCGAAGAGTGTCCAGGATTGCGGCAATGCCTGTCCGGCTGTGCGGGACGTGTCGGGTGAGGATGATCCGTACGGACTCGGACGGATGAGCAATGAATGGTCCGGATAAGTCCGGAAGAGCAGGATATGGGGTGGAGTGCCCCGTGCGGGATGGTGGAAACCGCGGCGCACGGGGCGGCGGCGTCAGGCCGCCGGGGCGTCCTTGCGCAGCCGGAACCAGTAGAAGCCGTGTCCGGCGAGTGTCAGCAGGTAGGGCCACTGGCCGACGGCGGGGAAGCGGACCCCGCCGATCAGCTCCACCGGATGACGCTCGGTGAACGACCGCAGGTCCAGCTCCGTGGGCTGGGCGAAGCGCGAGAAGTTGTGGACGCACAGCACGAGGTCGTCCTTGTACTCCCGCGTGAACGCCAGTACCGCCGGGTTCGACGAGGGCAGTTCGCTGTACGAGCCGAGGCCGAAGGCCGGATTCTGCTTACGGATCTCGATCATGCGCCGCGTCCAGTGCAGCAGTGAGGACGGCGAGGCCATCGACGCCTCGACATTGGTGACCTGGTAGCCGTAGACGGGGTCCATGATCGTGGGGAGGTAGAGCCGTCCGGGATCGCTGGAGGAGAACCCGGCGTTCCGGTCGGGCGTCCACTGCATCGGCGTCCGGACCGCGTCCCGGTCGCCCAGCCAGATGTTGTCGCCCATCCCGATCTCGTCCCCGTAGTAGAGGATCGGGGACCCGGGCAGCGACAGCAGCAGAGCGGTGAACAGCTCGATCTGGTTGCGGTCGTTGTCCAGGAGGGGCGCGAGCCGCCGCCGGATGCCGATGTTGGCGCGCATCCGCGGGTCCTTGGCGTACTCCGCGTACATGTAGTCGCGTTCTTCGTCCGTGACCATTTCGAGCGTCAGCTCGTCGTGGTTGCGCAGGAAGATGCCCCACTGGCAGTTCTTCGGGATCGCCGGGGTCTTCGCCAGGATTTCCGAGACCGGGTAGCGGCTCTCGCGCCGTACGGCCATGAAGATCCGCGGCATCACCGGGAAATGGAACGCCATGTGGCACTCGTCGCCGCCGGCCGAGTAGTCGCCGAAGTAGTCGACGACGTCCTCGGGCCACTGGTTGGCCTCGGCGAGCAGCACGGTGTCCGGGTAGTTGGCGTCGATCTCCTTGCGGACCCGCTTGAGGAACCCGTGGGTCTCGGGGAGGTTCTCGCAGTTGGTGCCCTCGCGCTGGTAGAGGTAGGGCACGGCGTCGACGCGGAACCCGTCGATGCCGAGGTCCAGCCAGAAGCGCAGCGCGGAGATGATCTCCTCCTGCACCGCCGGGTTCTCGTAGTTGAGATCGGGCTGGTGGGAGAAGAAGCGGTGCCAGTAGTACTGCTTGCGCACCGGGTCGAAGGTCCAGTTGGACGTCTCGGTGTCGACGAAGATGATCCGGGCGTCCTGGAACTGTTTGTCGTCGTCGGCCCAGACGTAGTAGTCGCCGTACGGGCCGTCGGGATCGCTGCGGGACTGCTGGAACCAGTCGTGCTGATCGCTCGTGTGGTTCATGACGAAGTCGATGATCACGCGCATGCCGCGCTGGTGCGCGGCGTCCGCGAACTCCACGAAGTCGGCGAGGTCGCCGAACTCCGGCAGCACGGCGGTGTAGTCGGACACGTCGTAGCCGCCGTCGCGCAGCGGGGACTTGAAGAACGGCGGCAGCCAGAGGCAGTCGACGCCCAGCCACTGGAGATAGTCCAGCTTGGCGGTGATGCCCTTGAGGTCGCCGATGCCGTCGCCGTTGGAGTCCTGGAAGGACCGGACGAGTACCTCGTAGAAGACGGCGCGCTTGAACCAGTCGGGATCGCGGTCCTTGGCGGGAGTGTCCTCGAACGTGTCGTGGACGGGCTCGTTGACGATCATGGTGTGGGTGACCCTCCGGTCGGCGGGGACGGTCGCAGGACGACGATGTGCGCGGGCGTGATGCCCGGCTTCAGACGCACATAGAAGGTCCTGCCCCAGTGGTAGGTGTCGCCGGTGAGCTCATCGCGCACCGGTACGGTCTCGTGCCGGTCGAGGCAGAGCTCCGGCATGTCCAACGAGACCGTGGCCTCCTGGGTGTGGTGCGGATCGAGGTTCACCACGACCAGGACGATGTCCGGGCCGGAGCGCTTGCTGTACGCGATCAGCGCCTCGTTGCCGGTGTCGTGGAAATGCACGTCGCGCAGCTGCTGGAGCGCGGGGTGGCGGCGCCGGATCCGGTTGAGCGAGGTGATCAGCGGCGCCAGCGAACGGCCCTCGCGCTCGGCCGACTCCCATTCCCTCGGCTTGAGTTGGTACTTCTCCGAGTGCAGGTACTCCTCGCTCCCGGGCCCGGCCGCGGTGTTCTCGCACAGTTCGAAGCCCGCGTACACCCCCCAGGACGGGGCCAGCGTGGCGGCGAGCACCGCGCGGGCCTCGAAGGCCGGGCGGCCGCCGTCCTGGAGGTAGCCGGGCAGGATGTCCGGGGTGTTCACGAAGAAGTTGGGCCGCATGTACGAGGCGGTCTCGCCGGCCAGCTCGGTGACGTACTCCGTGAGCTCCCGCTTGGTGTTGCGCCAGGTGAAGTACGTGTAGGACTGCTGGAACCCGATCGCGCCGAGCGTCCGCATCATCGCGGGGCGGGTGAACGCCTCGGCCAGGAAGATCACATCGGGGTCGGTGCCGTTGATCCCGGCGATCACCTTCTCCCAGAAGACCACCGGTTTGGTGTGCGGATTGTCGACGCGGAAGATCCGTACGCCGTGGTCCATCCAGAACCGCAGGATGCGCACCGTCTCGGCGACGAGACCGTGCAGATCCCTGTCGAAGGCGATCGGATAGATGTCCTGGTACTTCTTCGGCGGATTCTCGGCGTACGCGATGCTGCCGTCCGGCCGGTGGTGGAACCACTCGGGGTGTTCCTTCACCCAGGGGTGGTCGGGGGAGCACTGGAGCGCGAAGTCCAGCGCGATCTCCATCCGCAGCGTGCGGGCCGTCCCGACGAAGTGGTCGAAGTCCTCCAGCGTGCCCAGCTCCGGGTGGACGGCGTCGTGACCGCCGTCGGCCGAACCGATCGCCCACGGCACCCCGGGGTCGTCGGGGCCGGGGGAGAGGGAGTTGTCGCGGCCCTTGCGATGGGTGGTGCCGATGGGATGGACCGGCGGGAGGTACACGACGTCGAAGCCCATGGCGGCGACGGCGGGCAGCCGCTCGGCGGCCGTCCGGAAGGTGCCGCTGACGAGGCGGGTGGGGGCGGGGGCCCGCCGGGCGGCCCTGCCCCGGGCCTTCCTCCCCGGCGGTTCGCACGGCTCCGCCCTGGCACCCTCGGAGCGCGGGAACAGCTCGTACCAGGAGCCGTACAGGGCCCGTCGGCGCTCCACCGTCACCGGCAGCGGGCGGGAGCGGGTGACCAGTTCGCGCAGGGGATGACGGGCGAGCGCCGCGTCCGCCTCCGGGGTCAGCGCCGCGGCCAGCCGCGACGCGGCCGGGCGGGCCGTGTCGCGCAGCGCGTCGGCCGCGGCCAGCACCGCCTCGCGCCCGTCCCGTTTCGGTACGCCGGCGGCGGCCCGCTCGTACAGCGCGGCGCCCTCCGCCAGCACCAGGGCCGTGTCGATGCCCGCGGGGATCTTGATGGCGGCGGCGCGGCGCCAGGTGGTGACCGGATCGCTCCAGGCCTCGACCGTATACGTCCAGCGGCCCTCGGTGCCGGGTGTGACCTCGGCGCCCCAGCGGTCCGTACCCGGGGCCAGCTCACGCATCGGTGTCCATGGGCCGGTGCGTCCGTTCGGATCGCGCAGCACGGCGTTGGCGGCGACCGCGTCATGACCCTCGCGGAAGACGGTGGCGGTGACCTCGAAGGTCTCGCCGACCACGGCCTTCGCCGGCCGTCTGCCGCAGTCGAGACGAGGACGGACGTCCAGGACGGGAATTCGACCGATCATGGAATCACCTGGGGGCTGGGCGTGCACGGGGTGCGGCACGGACGCGGAGGACCGACCGCGCATGTCGCGATGATGGGGATCTGTCCTTTTTAGCCGCTCTGCTGTCGGGTGATGGGCTGTGGGCATGGCCGCTCCTGTCCGCGTTCACTCCAATGGCAGTCGAATGGATGGGTCGCGGGTGTTCGCACGCGGATGACGTGCGCGAAGGACGTGTGGGGGTCCCGGGCGGTCCGCGTACCGGGGAAGCCCTCCCCGAGCCTCGGGGAGGCCGTCCGGCGCTCCCGCCGGCTGCCCGGTCGTGGCCGGGCTCCGGCGCGCGCCCCGGTGGGCGTACGGGGCCGGGGCGCCTCCACGGGTTTCCGGGTGCCCGTTCTGCGGCGCCACCCGGCAGCCTTCCCTGTGACGCGAGGGTCCACAAGGCCGTGCACGGGGGAGAAACCGGCCAAACCCCCAGGTGAACGGTGAGGCGGAACGAGGCCCGCGGGGACAGGGGGGCGTCCGGGGGAGGAGCGGGGGCGGTGCCCTGGCTGTTGTCGCGCGCCCGCCAGCCGCTACGGGACAGCCGTTGGGGACGGTCGTCGAGGGTGACGGAGCCCTGAGCCGTCCGCGCCGTGGCCGCCGGTCGCCGTGGCCGCCGGTCGCCGTGGCCGACGGTCGCCGCGGCCGACGGTCGTCGGGGGTGACGGTCGCCGTGGCCGACGGTCGTCGAGGGTGACGGAGCGGCGCACACCGTGGTGCGTCCCCTCGGATCCCCGCGTCCCCTGTAAAGGTGGACGACGTGAAGGCCATCCGTCGATTCACCGTGCGTCCCGTCCTCCCCGAACCCCTGCGACCCCTCCATGACCTCGCCCGCAATCTGCGCTGGTCCTGGCACCACGAGACCCGTGAGCTCTTCCGGTCCGCCGATCCCGAAGGCCGGCGGCCGGCGGACGCCGACCCCGTATGCCTGCTCGGCGCCCTGTCCGCGGGGCGGCTCGCCGAGCTGGCCCGGGACGAGGAGTTCCTGACCCGGCTCGCCGGGGCGTCCGAGAACCTCCGGCAGTATCTGGAGGACCCCCGGTGGTACCAGAACCGGCAGGCCGAGGGCGCTGAACTGCCCGCCTCCATCGCCTACTTCTCCCCCGAGTTCGGGGTGACGGCCGCACTGCCGCAGTACTCCGGCGGGCTCGGCATCCTGGCGGGCGACCACCTCAAGGCCGCCAGCGACCTCGGCGTACCGCTCATCGGGGTCGGCCTGCTCTACCGGCACGGCTACTTCCGCCAGACCCTCTCCCGCGACGGCTGGCAGCAGGAGCACTATCCGGTCCTCGACCCCAACGAACTCCCGCTCGACCTGCTCAGGGAGGCCGACGGCACACCCGCCCGGGTGGTGCTCGCCCTGCCCGGCGGACGCAGTCTGCACGCCTGCGTCCGGCACGCCCGGGTCGGCCGCGTGCCCCTGCTGCTCCTCGACTCCGACGTCGAGGAGAACGCGCCGGGCGAGCGCGATGTCACCGACCGGCTGTACGGCGGTGGCAGCGACCACCGGCTGCTCCAGGAGATGCTGCTCGGCATCGGCGGAGTGCGCGCCGTGCGCACCTACTGCCGGCTCACCGGGACCCCGGACCCCGAGGTGTTCCACACCAATGAGGGGCACGCCGGATTCCTCGGTCTGGAACGGATCCGCGAACTCTCCGGGGACGGCCTCGGCTTCGACGCGGCGCTGGAGACGGTCCGGGCCGGCACCGTCTTCACCACGCACACCCCGGTCCCCGCCGGGATGGACCGGTTCGACCCGCAGCTGATCGCCCGCCACTTCGGCGAGGGCGGCGAACTGCCGGGCGTCGGCGTCGAACGGATCCTGCGGCTCGGCCGGGAGACCCACCCCGGCGACGGCGAGCCGGACCTGTTCAACATGGCGGTCATGGGGCTGCGGCTCGCCCAGCGCGCCAACGGGGTCTCCACCCTGCACGGGGCCGTCAGCCGGGAGATGTTCTCCGGCCTCTGGCCCGGCTTCGACCCCGCGGAGGTGCCGATCACCTCGGTGACCAACGGGGTCCACGCCCCGACCTGGGTCGCCCCGGAAGTCCTCCGGCTCGGCGCCCGGCACTTCGGCACCGACCGGGCGCAGGACGCCCTGACCGGCGGCGAAGTGGCCGGCGCGCGCCGCTCCGGCACTCCCCGGCGGTGGAGCGCCGTGAGCGCCGTCCCCGACCGGGAGATCTGGGACCTGCGCCGGACGCTGCGCGAACAGCTGGTGACCGAGGTGCGCAAACGGCTCTACGCCTCCTGGCGCAGACGCGGCGCCGGCACGGCCGAACTCGGCTGGATCGACGGTGTCCTGGACCCGGACGTCCTCACGATCGGCTTCGCCCGCCGCGTCCCCTCGTACAAACGGCTCACGCTGATGCTGCGCGACCGCGACCGGCTGCGGGCGCTGCTCCTGCACCCGGACCGGCCGGTCCAGATCGTCGTCGCGGGCAAGGCGCACCCGGCCGACGACGGCGGGAAGCGGCTGGTCCAGGAGCTGGTGCGGTTCGCGGACGACCCGCAGGTGCGCCACCGCATCGTCTTCCTGCCCGACTACGGCATGGCGATGGCGCAGAAGCTCTACCCGGGCTGCGACGTCTGGCTCAACAACCCGCTGCGCCCGCTGGAGGCGTGCGGCACCAGCGGGATGAAGGCGGCGCTGAACGGCTGCCTCAACCTCTCGGTGCGCGACGGCTGGTGGGACGAGTGGTTCGAGCCGGACTTCGGCTGGGCCATCCCGACCGCCGACGGTTCGGCCGTCGACGAGGACCGGCGCGACGAGCTGGAGGCCAACGCGCTGTACGAACTGATCGAGAACCGGGTCGCGCCCCGCTTCTACGACCGCGACGGCGAGGGGCTGCCCGAGCGCTGGGTCGAGATGGTCCGCCGCACCCTGGTCACACTGGGCCCCAAGGTGCTCGCCGGGCGCATGGTGCGTGAGTATGTGGAGCGGCTGTACGCCCCAGCCGCACGGGCCGGGCGGGCTCTGGGGCCGGAGACGGCCCGGGGGCTCGCGGACTGGAAGGCCCGCGTCCGGGCCGCCTGGCCGAAGGTGTCCGTCGACCACGTGGAGGCCGTGACCGGCACCGCCGCGGCCGGTCCGGCGGAGCTGGGGTCCACCCTGGCGCTCCGGGTCCGCGTCGCGCTCGGCGGTCTCGACCCGGACGACGTGGAGGTGCAGGCGGTCGCCGGGCGGGTCGATTCCGGGGACGCGATCGCGGACGCCCAGGTCTTCCCGCTGAAACCGGCGGGCGGCCATGACCTGGAGGACCGGCTGCTGTACGAGGGGCCGCTGGCCCTGGACCGTACGGGACCGTACGGCTACACCGTGCGCGTTCTGCCGGCCCACCCGCTGCTGGCCTCCAGCGCCGAACTCGGCCTCGTCGCGCTGCCGACGGACGCGACGGGGGAGGGCGGGGGAGTGCTGATGCGATGAGGGGGCCGCCCCGGTGGGCCCCGGCGCGCCCGGTGCCGGCGTACGGCGCCGGGCCCGTCGCGCCGCCGGTCCACTGATCCGGTGCGCTGATCCGGTCCGCCGGGTCCGCCGGGTCCGCCGGGTGCGCGGGGTGCGCGGGTCCCGGGTCCGGTCCCGGGTCTCCATGTCCCCGGTTCGTGTTCGGGGTTCGCGTTCCGCGGGCGGGTTCCCGCGTACATCTATGTGACCGCGGACGGCTCGCTGCCCAGGACCGCGCCGGGGAGCGGGCTGGACACCCGGGAGAAGGTCATCAGGTACTGGCAGGGGCAGTCGACCTTCATGGACGGAATGTCCCAGGAGACCCGCCGCGACCTCACCCACACCGGCTACGGGCTCTCCGCGATCTCGCACATCGCCGAGACGAGCCGTATCCAGGGGCAGGACCTCTACCCGGAGATCGCCGACCGGCTCCGCCACGCGCTGGGGCTGCACGCCAGGTACCAGCCGGGGGCGGCCGTGCCCGCCACGCTGTGCGGCGGGACGCTCAAGGACAGGCTCGGCCCCGTCACCGAGGTCGGCCTCAACGCGCCGCACCACCGCATGGGTTACGGCATGACGAACACCCAGCGGCTCACCGAGCAGCAGCGGCCCGCCGGCGCCAGCAATCTCTTCGTGGCCTGGGAGACCCTGACACACGCGGACAACCCGGCCTGATCCGGGGGACGGCCGGCGCGAACGCCGGAACGGCCCGGGAGGACGAAATCCTCCCGGGCCGTTCCTGTGGGGCTGTGCGTGCGACCTGTGTGTGCGATCGGAGGCGTCCGGCCTCCGCCCGCGACTAGAAGGTCAGCTTGAAGCTGTTGATGCGTCCGGTGTCCTGCGAGGCGATGTCCTGGACCTTGAGCTTCCAGGTGCCGTTCGCCACCTCGGACGAGGCGTTGACCGTGAAGGTCTCCACCACGTTGTCCGCGGAGTCGCCGGAGGAGGAGTTCTTCAGGCGGTACGCGGTTCCGTCCGGGGCGACCAGGTCGACGACCAGGTCACCGCGCCAGGTGTGGCTGATGTCCACGCCGACCTTGAGGGCGCTCGGGGCGTTGCCCGTACGGCCGGTGACGTTGACCGAGCTGGTGACGGCGGCGCCGTTGTCCGGGATGGCGACCGCGGTGGTGTTCTCGAAGACCACACCGCCCGGGTCGGTACCGCCGGGACGCGCGCCGACGTTGATGCCGGCCCAGGCGTGGGCCACGGCGGCGTACTCCGGGCTGGTGGCGCCGTACAGCTCACTGGCCACGGCGAGCGTGCCGGTGCGGGCGGCGGCGTAGTTCGTCGTGGAGGTGAACTTGGTGGTGAGCGCCTTGAACCAGATCTGCAGGGCCTTGTCCCGGCCGATGCCGGTCACCGGCAGACCGTCGGAGGTCGGGGAGTCGTAGTTGACTCCGTTGACCGTCTTGGCGCCGCTGCCCTCGGAGAGCAGGTAGAACCAGTGGTTCGCCGGGCCCGAGGAGTAGTGGACGTCGACGTTGCCGATACCGGAGTACCAGGCGTCCTTGGACGCGCCGTCCTTGCTCGGCTTGTCCATGTAGCGCAGCGGGGTGCCGTCGCCGTTGATGTCGATCTTCTCGCCGACGAGGTAGTCGCCCGGGTCCTGGGCGGTGTTGGAGTAGAACTCCACACCCGCGGCGAAGATGTCGGAGGTGGCCTCGTTCAGACCGCCGGACTCACCGCTGTAGACCAGGTTGGCCGTGGCGGCGGTAACGCCGTGCGTCATCTCGTGGGCGGCCACGTCGAGCGAGGTCAGCGGTGCGGCGTTGCCGCTGCCGTCCCCGTACGTCATGCAGAAGCAGCTGTCCTGCCAGAACGCGTTGACGTAGTTGTTGCCGTAGTGGACGCGGGAGTACGCGCCGACACCGTCACCGCGGATACCGGTGCGGCCGTGCACGTTCTTGTAGTAGTCCCAGGTCTCGGCGGCGCCGTAGTGGGCGTCGGCCCCGGCGGTCTCGACGTTCTGCGGGGTGCCGTCGCCCCAGATGTCGTCGGAGCCGGAGAACAGCGTTCCGGTGCCGGACGAACCGTGGTTCAGGTTGTACGTCTTGGTGTTGCCGCGGGTGGTGTCCGTCAGGGTGTACGACGGCGCGGTGCCCAGCGTGACCTGACCGCTGTACTGGGTGTTGCCGGTGCCGTTCTCGACGCCCTGCCACTCGTACAGCTTGGCGCCGGTGGAGGCGTCGGTCACCACGTGCAGCTCGTTCGGGGTGCCGTCGTGCTGGAGACCGCCGACGACGGTCTCGTACGCCAGCTGCGGGGTGCCGCCGGCCAGCCAGACGACCTTGCGCGGGGCCTTGCTCGCCTCGGTCTGCTTCGAGCCCTCGGCCTTCGCCGCGCCGAGTGCCTGCTTCTCGGCTGCGGCCGGGGCCACGTCGGCCGAGAGGCCGACGGCCTTCAGCTGGGCGGTGGTCGCCCGCGACGCCTTGGTGATGCCCTCGGTCTTCCCGGCCTTGGTCTGCTGGACGACCAGGTCGCCGCCGAGGACGGGCAGCCCGGCGAGGGTGCGCTCGTAGCGGGTGTGCGTGGTGCCGTCCTGGTCCTGCACGACATCGCGGACGACGAGCTTCTCCTGGGACCCGAGTCCGAGCTCCTTGGCGGTGGCCGCCCTGGTGGAGTTGGCCTCGCTGATCAGCTCGGCGCGCTGGGCGGGCGAGAGCTTCGCGGGGAGCGAACCGGGGTCGGCCTTGGAGGCCGCCGCCGGGACGGCGCCGGGGGCGCTGCCGGGTGTGGCGGTCGCGGTGCCGGACTGGACACCGACGGCGAGGAGGGCTGCTGCGGCTATCAGAGCGCCGGTCGCGGTGGCACGACGGCTGGGCGTGGATCTCACGCGGACTCCTTCTGCGAGGGGGGTACCGGCGGCGCTGGTGGCCGTCCGGACAGTGCAGGCGGTGCGCAGAACGGGGGAAGAGTGTCAGCAGATGGCTACTCGTGTCAGGACCGCGTCAAAAAGTTGGCCGGAATTCGTTCGTTGCCGGAAAGGTCATGTTCGTTAAGCGGACGTTTCGTCGATCATCACCGCAATGACACCTGGGGGCCCTGGCGGCCCGTATTCACAGCGTGCGCACAGGATCGGCCGCCAGGCATCGTGTTCGAACAGCGAACGGGGAAGCAGCTTCTGACCACGTATTGAGACCGAGCGCCGCTCTGGCGCGTTCCGGCCACCGCTTGCGTGCCGCTCGTGCGCTGCCCGTGCGCCGTGCGCGAGTGCGGGAGCGGTCCCGGACGGACCGTCACCCGGGCATGACGAAGCCGGTGCCGCCCGTTCGGCGGCACCGGCTTCGTCACGCCCCCGGCGTCGGGGACCCCGGAGAGGGGCGCCGTCAGGCCAGGCTGTCCCGCCACGCGCGGTGCAGTCCGGCGAACCGGCCCGTTCCGCCGATCAGTTCGGCGGGAGCGCCGTCCTCCACGATGCGGCCGTGCTCCATCACCAGCACCCGGTCCGCGATTTCCACGGTCGACAGCCGGTGCGCGATCACCACCGCCGTGCGGCCGTGCAGCACCGTGTCCATGGCCCGCTGCACCGCCCGCTCACCGGGGACGTCCAGCGAACTGGTCGCCTCGTCGAGGATCAGTACCGCCGGGTCGGCCAGCAGGGCCCGCGCGAACGCGACCAACTGGCGTTGACCGGCGGAGATCCGGCCGCCCCGCTTGCGTACGTCCGTGTCGTAGCCCTCGGGGAGGCCGGCGATGAACTCGTGCGCCCCGATGGCCCTGGCCGCCCGCTCGATGTCCTCGGGTGTCGCGTCCGGGCGGCCGATCGCGATGTTCTCGGCGACCGTGCCGGAGAACAGGAACGCCTCCTGGGTCACCATCACCACCCCCTTGCGCAGCCCGGCGGTGTCGAGGTCGCGCAGGTCGACGCCGTCCAGCAGGACCCGGCCGTCGGTCGGATCGTAGAACCGGGCCAGCAGCTTGGCGAGCGTCGACTTCCCGGCCCCCGTCGAACCGACCACGGCCACGGTCTGCCCGGCCGGGATGCTCAGGCCGAAGCGGGGCAGGACCTCGCCGCCCGTGCGGTAGCCGAAGCTCACCCCGTCGAACGTCACCTCGCGGCCCGGGTGTTCGCCGCTCCGGGCGGGCAGCTCCTGGGGATCGGCCGTCTCCGGGACGGTGGGCGTCTGTGCCAGCAGCCCGGCGATCTTGTCCAGGGACGCGGCGGCCGACTGGTAGGAGTTGAGGAACATCCCGAGCCGGTCGATCGGGTCGTACAGCCGCCGCAGATACAGCACCGCCGCGGCCAGCACCCCCAGCGCCAGCGTGCCGGAGGCCACCCGGTAGGCACCCCACAGCACCATCCCCGCCACCGCCGTGTTGGCGACCAGCCGGGAGCCGACGACATAGCGGGCCATCTCCAGCAGCGCGTCCCCGTTCGTCCGCTCGTGGCGGTGGTTGAGCGTGTCGAACGCCGCGTCGTTGGTCCGCTCCCGGCGGAAGGCCTGGACCGGGCGGATGCCGTTCATCGTCTCCGCGAACTTCACGATGACCGCGGCGATCGCCGTGGACCGGGCCGCGAAGACCCGGCCCGCCCGTCGCCGGTACAGCTGCACCAGCAGATACAGCGGTACGAAGGAGAACACCGCGATCGCCCCGATGCCCAGGTCCAGCCAGAGCAGCACCACCGAGATGGAGACGAACGACAGGACCACACCGATCAGTTCCTGCAGCCCCTCACCCAGGAGTTCGCGCAGTGACTCCACGTCCGTGGTGGAGCGCGAGATCAGCCGGCCCGAGGTGTAGCGCTCGTGGAAGTCCACGCTGAGGGCCTGGGCGTGGCGGAAGATCCGCCCGCGCAGATCGAGCAGGACGTCCTGGTTGATCCGTGCGGCGGCCCTGATGAACGCGTACTGGAGGACTCCCGCGCCGACGGAGCAGAGCCCGTAGCCGACGGCCACCGCGATCAGCGGCCCGTAGTCGTGGTCCCGGAAGGCCGGAACACCGCGGTCGATGGCGTACGCGACCAGCAGCGGGCCCGCCTGCACGGCGGCCTGCTGCAGGAGCAGGAACAGGGCGGCGACGACGACCCGCCCGCGCATCGGGGCGAGCAGCGAGGCCAGCAGCGCCCGGGTCGCCCCGCGCGGCGCGGGCAGGGCGTCCCGGTCGAACGAGTCCCCGGAGTCCGGATCCCCGGAGTCCGGGGACTCGGGGTCCCGGGAGCCCGCGGAACCCTTGGTGTCCTTGGTGTCCTTGGTGTCCTCGGCGGCCCCGGGACGCGGCGCGGCGTCGCGCGCCAGGTCGTCGTCCGCGGGTGCGGAGTCGTCGGCGGTGGTCGTCATCGCGTACTGCCCTCCTTCGCGGGGGTGAGCTCGGCGCCCGACATCAGCCAGGCGTACTCGGCGTTGCCGCGCAGCAGTTCCTGGTGGGTGCCGACCGCGCTGATCCGGCCCTCGGAGAGCAGAGCCACCCGGTCCGCGAGCATCACGGTGGACGGCCGGTGGGCGACCACCACGGCGGTCGTGTGTTCCAGCACGCGCCGCAGCGCCGCCTCCACCAGGGTCTCCGTGTGCACGTCCAGGGCCGAGAGCGGGTCGTCGAGCACCAGGAAGCGGGGCTTGCCGACCACCGCCCGGGCCAGCGCGAGACGCTGCCGCTGGCCGCCGGAGAGGCTGAGCCCCTGCTCGCCGACCTGGGTGTCGAGGCCGTGCGGCAGGTCGTACACGAAGTCGGCCTGTGCGACCGCGAGTGCCCGCCGCAGCTCCTCCTCACCGGCCCCCTCGGCGCCCATCAGCACGTTCTCGCCGACGGTCGCCGAGAAGAGCGTGGGCTCCTCGAACGCCACCGACACCAGTTCGCGCAGCCGGGGCCGCTCCATCGCGGCGATGTCCTCGCCGTCCAGGGTGATCCGCCCGGCGGTCAGCTCGTGCAGCCGCGGGACCAGCGCGGTGAGCGTGGTCTTCCCGGAACCGGTGGCACCCACCAGGGCCATCGTCTCGCCGGGCCGGATGTGCAGATCGATCCGCGTCAGTACGGGTACGGAGCCGGGGGCGGCGTCGGGGTAGCGGAACTCGACGCCCTCGAAGGCCAGTCCGCCCCGGTCACGGTCACGGTCACGGTCAGGGTCAGGGTCGCCGGTCCCGGACCGGGCGGGCTGAGGGGCGGAGGCGAGGGAGTGCGAGGGGGAGAGGGAATGCGGGGTCGCGGGGCCGGTGCCCGGTGCGGACGTGACCGCCTCCTTTGTATCGAGCTCCTCCGCCACGTCCATGACCTCGAAATACCGCTCGGTCGCGGTCGCCGACTCCTGACTGATCGCCAGCAGGAAGCCGATCGACTCCACCGGCCAGCGCAGCGCGAGGGCCGTCGACAGGAACGCGACGAGTGTGCCCGCCGACAGGTCCCCGTCGGCCACCTGGACCGTACCGAGCACCAGCGCGGCACCGATCGCCAGCTCGGGGATGGCGGTGATGAGGGCCCAGATACCGGCGAGCAGCCTGGCCTTGCCCAGCTCCGTGGCGCGCAGCCGCCGCGAGAGCTCACGGAAGGCCAGCGCCTGGCTGCGGTGCCGGCCGAAGCCCTTGATGATGCGGATGCCCAGGACGCTCTCCTCGACGACCGTCGTGAGGTCCCCGACCTGGTCCTGGGCCCGGCGCGCGACCACCGCGTACTTCGTCTCGAAGAGCGAGCACACGATCATCAACGGGACCGCCGGTGCCAGCAGCACCAGACCGAGCGACCAGTCCTGGGCGAACAGAATGAGGAAACCGACCACGATCGTGGTGGCGTTGACCAGCAGGAAGGTCAGCGGAAACGCCAGGAACAACCGCAGCAGCATCAGATCCGTGGTTCCGCGCGACAGCAACTGCCCCGAGGGCCACCGGTCGTGGAAGGCCACCGGCAGCCGCTGCAGATGCCGGTAGAGGGCGGCGCGCATCGACGCCTCCACCCCGGCCAGCGGCCGGGCCACCAGCCATCGGCGCAGCCCGAACAGCAGCGCCTCCACGATGCCCAGCAGCAGGAGGTACAGCGCGCCGAGCCAGACACCGCCCGGGTCGCGGTCCGCGACCGGGCCGTCCACCATCCACTTCAGCACGAGGGGGATCGCCAGCCCCAGACAGGAGGCGAGGATCGCCACGACAGCGGCGCTGACCAGGCGGAACCGGACGGGGCGGACATAGGGCCACAGGCGCAGGAGGGAGCGCACGGCGGACCGTTCCGTGTGCTCTGCAGGTTTTTCGGGCATCAGGGCCGACCCTACGTTTCACCACCGGCATCGGTCCTGTGGATTTCCGACCGATGTCGCCGGCCCGGAGGTCGTAGCCCGGCATCAACCGATCGGCCGATGCCGGTTCGAGCGATCCGGCCGATACCGCCGGACCCCGCCCGCCGGAATCCTTGTGGTCATGGCGATCATCGAAGTGAACGGACTGCACAAGGCGTACGGGGGGCGGCCCGTGGTCGACGGAGTCAGCTTCCGCGTCGACGAGGGGGAGATCTTCGGGATCCTCGGTCCCAACGGCGCGGGCAAGACCACCACCGTCGAGTGCGTGGAGGGGCTGCGCGTCCCCGACGCCGGTACGGTCCGGGTCGCCGGGTTCGACCCCGTCGCCGACCACGACCGGGTGACCGGGCTCCTCGGCGCCCAGCTCCAGGAGAGCGAACTCCAGGCCAAGCTCACCGTGCGCGAAGCGCTGGAGCTCTACAGCGCGTTCTACCCGGCCCCCGCCGACTGGCGGCCCCTCGTCGGGCGGCTCGGCCTGGAGGACCGGCTCACCACCCGCTTCGGGAAGCTCTCCGGCGGCCAGAAGCAGCGGCTGTTCATCGCGCTCGCCCTGATCGGCGACCCCCGGGTCGTCGTCCTCGACGAGCTGACCACCGGTCTGGACCCGCGGGCCCGGCGCGACACCTGGAAGCTCATCGAGGACATCCGCGACAGCGGGGTGACCGTTCTGCTCGTCACCCACTTCATGGAGGAGGCCCAGCGCCTCTGCGACCGGATCGCGGTCATCGACCAGGGCCGCGTCGTCGCTCTGGACACCCCGTCAGGACTCGTCCGGCAGGCCGCCGGTTCCACCGTCGTCTCCTTCGTCCCCACCCGCGCGTTCACCGGCCCGGAGCTCGCGGACCTCGCCGCGCTGTGCGGCGTCGCGTCCGTGACGCCCCCGGACGGTGACGGCACCGTCGTCCTCCACGCCACCGACGAGACCGTCACCCCGCTCCTGGCGCTGCTGGCCGGGCTCGGCATCACCGCCCGCCGGCTGCGGGTCACCGAAACCACCCTCGACGAAGCCTTCCTCGACCTCACCGGACAGGACGCCTGAGATGGCCACCGCGCCCACCACCCGGAACACCCCGGCCCCCGCTCCCGCCGCCCCCGGGACCCCCGCCCGGAGCCGCGGATCCGTACGTGCTGTCCTGAGGGCCGAGACCCGGCTGTTCCTCCGCGAACCGGGCGGCCTCTTCTGGACCCTGGCCTTCCCCTCCGCCCTCCTGGTGGTCCTCGGCTTCGTCCCGCCCTTCATGGAAGCGCAGGACGACCTGGGAGGACGCCGCGTCATCGACCTGTACGTCCCGGTCTCCGTGCTGCTCGCCATGATCATGGCCGGGATCCAGACCATGCCCCCGGTGCTCACCACCTACCGCGAACGCGGCATCCTGCGCCGGATGTCGACCACTCCGGTGCGGCCGTCCGCCCTGCTCACCGCCCAGATCGTGCTGCACGGAGCGGCCGCGCTCGGCTCGGCCGCCCTGGTCCTCGCCGTCGGCCGCCTCGCCTACGGCGTCCGGCTGCCCGCACAACTCGCCGGATACACGCTGGCGCTGCTCCTCGCCGTCGCCGGTGTGCTGGCCCTCGGCGCCACGATCAGCGCCCTGTCCCGCACGACGAAGGCGGCCGGCGCGGTCGGGTCGGTCTCCTACCTCGTGATGATGTTCACCGCCGGGGTGTGGCTGCCGGTCCAGACGATGCCCGGCACCCTGCGCCGCACCGTGGAGTTCACCCCGCTCGGCGCCGCCTCCCAGGCCCTGGACCAGGCGGTCTCCGGTCAGTGGCCGAGCTGGGCCCACCTCGGCACCGTCGCCCTGTGGACCGTTGTGCTGGGCTTCACGGCGAGCCGTGTCTTCCGGTGGGAGTAGTGACGGGTACCGGGCGCCCGGGGGAGACTGCGCGCATGACGCAGGCGCTCCGTACCCCGAGCATGCCCGGAGCAGGCGGCCCGAACCGGGCCGACCAGCGCTGGGAGCAGTTCTACGGCTACGGTTCCTACGCCATTCTCACCCTCGCCACCCTCGTCGCGGCCGTCGTGGCCGGCCTGATCATGACCCGTACCGAGATGTACGTGGCCGGGGCGCTGGTCGCGGCGGCGTACGCCCTCCAGTTCTGGTGGGGCCGTGTCCGCCCGCGCACCGCACCTGGCGCCCCGGCCGGTCAGGTCTACTACGCCCTGCGCACCGTTCTTGCCTTCGCGCTGAGCTGGCTCAACCCCTTCTTCTCCATCTACGCGGGCCTCGGCTACTTCGACGTCGAACCCCTGCTCCCCAGGCGTCTGCTCCGCATCGGGCTGTTCGCCACGGCGGTCACCATGGCCGGTTCGGAGAGCGGGGGGCTGCCGCCCGCCTCCCTGATGAACTGGGTCGCCTTCGGGGCGCTGTTCGTCCTCAACGCCTCGCTGGTCGAGTTCTTCAGCAACGTCGGGGCCAAGGAGGCGGAGAAGGCCCGGATCCAGGCCGAGACCATCGCCGAACTGGAGCGCACCAACCTCCGGCTGGAGGCGGCCATGGCCGAGAACGCGGCCCTGCACGCCCAGCTCCTCGTCCAGGCCCGAGAGGCCGGGGTCGACGACGAACGCCGCAGGCTCGCCGCCGAGATCCACGACACCCTCGCCCAGGGCCTCACCGGCATCATCGCCCAGCTCCAGGTCGTCACCTCCCTCGCGGAGAGCGAACCGGAAACCGCCCGCGCCCATCTCGACCGGGCGCTCGGGCTCGCCCGGCACAGCCTCGGCGAGGCCCGGCGCTCGGTCCACAACCTGGCCCCCGTCGCCCTCGACCACGACGACCTGGTGGGCGCGCTGAAGGGGATGGTGGCCGACTGGGGCCGGCAGCACCGGACGCGGGCCGACTTCACCGTGACCGGCACTGTCGAGCCGGTCCACGACGAGATCGCCGCCACCCTGGTGCGCATCGCGGGCGAGGCCCTCGCCAACGCCGGACGGCACGCGGGGGCGGGCCGGGTGGGCGTCACCCTGTCCTTCATGGACGACGAACTCGCCCTGGACGTCCGGGACGACGGCCGCGGCTTCGACCCGGACGCCGTGCCCCCGGCCGGCCGCACCGGCGGGTTCGGCCTCGGCGGTATGCGGGCGCGCGCCGAACGGGTCGCCGGTTCGGTCGACGTGGAGTCCGCTCCGGGCCGGGGCACGGCGGTGTCCGCGCGGCTGCCCCTGGTCCGCCAGGGGTGATCACGCGTACCGTTCGGCCTGCCATGACTGAGGAATCCGCACGCGTCATCACACTCATCGTCGTCGACGACCACCCCGTCGTACGGGACGGTCTGCGCGGCATGTTCGCGTCGGCCCCGGGCTTCCGGGTCCTGGGAGAGGCCGCGGACGGGCCCGAGGGTGTCGCCCTGGCCGTCCGCCTGGACCCCGATGTCGTCCTGATGGACCTGCGGATGCCGGGCGGCGGCGGGGTCGCGGCCATCGCCGAGCTGACCCGGCGCGGCACCCGCTCCAGGGTCCTCGTCCTCACGACGTACGACACCGACTCCGACACGCTGCCCGCGATCGAGGCGGGCGCCACCGGCTATCTGCTCAAGGACGCCCCGCGCGAGGAGCTGTTCGCCGCCGTCCGGGCCGCCGCCGACGGCCGCAGCGTCCTGTCGCCCGCCGTCGCCTCCCGGCTGATGACCCGGGTCCGCACCCCCGCCGCCCCCGTCGACGACTGCCTCTCGGCCCGGGAGCGCGAGGTGCTGGCCCTGGTGGCGCGCGGCACCACCAACCGGGAGATCGCCGCCGAACTGTTCATCAGCGAGGCGACCGTGAAGACCCATCTGACCCATGTCTTCGCCAAGCTCGGCGCCAAGGACCGGGCCGCGGCCGTCGCCGTGGGCTACGACCGGGGCATCCTCGGCTGACCGCCCGCCTCACGCCCGTCACCCCGAGCCGTCGCGGACGGCCGGTCCCCGCCGGGTCCGCGAGACCGGGACCGGCGTACGTGCCCCGATGCTCCGGCGGGATGCCGGGATGCCGGGATGCCGGGATGCCGGGGTGCCGGGGTGCGGTCTGGTGAATCCGCGTACGCGCGCTCGTGGACGACGGAGTCCCGGTCGTCGCGCAGGGCGTCGGCGACGGGCCGGTGGGGCCGGTCGCGCACATGGCCGTAAGACCTCGGCCGGAAGGGTGAAGCAGCCGTCCACCGTGCGGGCGTACGGATCGAGGAGCGGCTCCGCCGCGTTCCGGCGGACCCCGGTCCCGGGGCCGACATCCCTCCTGTTCCTCCCGGTGATGACGGGGACGGCCCCTGGGGCGTCGGCCCGGCGCTCACGTTTCCCCCGACCGGCCATGGTCGTTGGGGGAGGCGTGAACCACGAAGCGAAGAGAGCACGGGCGGGTTCGGCCGCCGTGCTGACATGGGCAGGACTACTCACCGTGCTGGCCGTACTGACCGGCTGCACCGACGGAACACCGGCCGTCCTCAACGGCAAGCCGCGTACGCCGGACGATCCGATCCGGATCGTTCCCGCGGACGGTGCCGAGGATGTCGGGGCGGACACCCGGATCCAGGTGACCGTCCCCGACGGGCACCTGGAGAGCGTGCAGGTGCGGCGGATCGAGGACGCGCAGCGGGACGAGGTGGCGGGACGGATCTCCCGGGACGGGCTGTCCTGGGCTCCCGAGCCCGGCGCGGTCCGGATCGGGCCGGCCGCGAAGTACAGCGTCGACGCGGTGGCCGTGGACGGCGAGGGGCGCCGCTCGGCCCGCCACACCACCTTCACCACCGGAATCCCCGAACATCGCTTCATCGGCTACTTCAAGCCGGAGAACCGGTCCACCGTCGGGACCGGGATGATCGTCTCCTTCTCGTTCAACCGGCCGATCACGAACCGGGCCGCCGTCGAGAAGGCCATCAGGATCACCGCCGAACCTGCGGTGGAGGTCGTGGGCCACTGGTTCGGCAAGGACCGTCTCGACTTCCGCCCCGCCCGCTACTGGAAGCCCGGCACCGAGGTCACCGTGGACGTGGGGCTGCGCGATGTGCAGGGTGCCCGTGGTGTGTACGGCAGCCAGGACAAGAAGATCGCCTTCACGGTGGGCCGGTCCCAGGTGTCCCTGGTGGACGCGGAGGAGCACACCATGGAGGTACGCCGCGACGGGGAGCTGATCAGCACCGTCCCGATCTCCGCGGGCGCCGAGAAGACGACCACGTACAACGGGAAGATGGTGGTCACCGAGATGCACGAGGTGACCCGGATGAACGGTGACACGGTCGGCTTCGGCGGTGAGTACGACATCAAGGACGTGCCGCACGCCATCCGGCTCACCGAGTCGGGCACCTTCCTGCACGGCAACTACTGGGCGTCGCACGACACGTTCGGCGAGGTCAACACCAGTCACGGCTGTGTGGGGCTGCGCGATGTGAAGGGCGGCAGCGGCGACACCCCGGCGGGCTGGTTCTTCGACCGGACGCTCGTCGGGGATGTGGTCGAGGTGGTCAACTCCCGTGACAAGAAGGTCGCTCCGGACAACGGTCTCGGCGGCTGGAACGTCGACTGGAAGCGGTGGAAGGCGGGCTCGGCCCTGCGCTGATCCCGGGGCGGTACGACGTCGGCTCCGGCCCGCTCCGGAGCCGGCGTCCCGGTCCCGCCCGCCCGCGGAACCCGGTACCCCGCGCCACCTGCGCAGGTCCCGGACGGGTTGGGACCGAATGGTGACATCCGACGCACAGACCTCCCACTCCCGGTGTGATTATCTTGCGCAATGCGTGCATGAACAGCGCGCGGGGGTGCGGGCCATGGCTGGGGCCAGGCCGTGCGAGGGGAGACGACCACATTGAACGGGCAGCCGATATCGGGGGCATCGGCCGGGGCGGGCAGGGGACGGCGCGGGCGCGGGGGCCCGGGACTCCTGGCTCTGGTACTGGGTGCGCTGCTGTTGCTGGTGACGGCTTGCGGCGGCGGGGACACCGCAGGGGGCAAGGGCGGCGCGGGCGACGGCGGGAAGGCCGGGGACACCAGCGCCTCGCAGGCGGTGGTGACCGTCGCGCCGAAGGACGGCGCCGAGTCCGTGGCGACCAGCGGAGCGCTGAAGGTCGCGGCCGAAGAGGGCAAGCTGACCACGGTGAAGGTGGCCGACCCGAAGGGCAACGCGGTCGAGGGCAAGATCGCCGCCGACGGTGCCAGCTGGACGCCGGAGCGGCATCTGGCCGCCGCCACCAAGTACACGGTGCACGCGGTGGCCAAGGACGAGAAGGGCCGTGAGTCGGCCAAGGACACCTCGTTCACCACGCTGGTCCCGCAGAACACCTTCATCGGGCAGTACACGCCGGAGAGCGGTTCGACCGTCGGCGTCGGGATGCCGGTGTCGATCCACTTCACCCGGGGCATCACGGACCCGGACGCCGTGGAGAACGCGATCAAGGTGACATCGGAGCCGGCCGTCGAGATCGCCGGCCACTGGTTCGGCAACGACCGCCTCGACTTCCGCCCGGAGAACTACTGGGCCGCGGGCACCAAGGTGACCGTGGAACTCAACCTCGACGGTGTCGAGGGACGGCCGGGGGTCTACGGCAAGCAGTCCAGGACGGTGAAGTTCACCATCGGCCGCAGCCAGGTCTCCACGGTCGACGCGAGCACGCACCGGATGAAGGTGGTCCGGGACGGCAAGGAGATCAAGGACATCCCGATCTCCGCGGGCGCCCCGGCGACGACCACGTACAACGGGCAGATGGTCATCAGCGAGAAGCTCAAGGTGACCCGGATGAACGGTGACACGGTCGGCTTCGGCGGTGAGTACGACATCAAGGACGTGCCGCACGCGATGCGCCTGTCCACGTCCGGCACCTTCCTCCACGGGAACTACTGGGGCAGCTCGGGCATCTTCGGCACGACCAACACCAGCCACGGCTGTGTCGGTCTGCGTGATGTGCGCGGCGGCTACGACGGCCAGACCCCGGCCGCCTGGTTCTTCAACAGGTCGCTCATCGGTGACGTGGTGATCGTGAAGAACTCCAAGGACAAGACGATCGCTCCGGACAACGGCCTCAACGGCTGGAACATGGACTGGTCGGAGTGGACCGAGTAGGTCCGCCGCGGACGGAGAAGTGAAGGGGCCCGGTGCTGTGACCAACAGCACCGGGCCCCTTGTCGTTAGCGTTGGTTAACCTGCTTCCCATGACGGTAACCCTCGAAGTACGCGACAACGTCGGCACGATCCGGCTGGACCGGCCGCCGATGAACGCCCTGGACATCGCCGTCCAGGACCGGCTGCGCGAGCTGGCGGACGAGGTGACCCGGCGCGACGACGTGCGCGCCGTGATCCTCTACGGCGGTGAGAAGGTGTTCGCGGCGGGTGCGGACATCAAGGAGATGCAGCAGATGGACCACACCGCGATGATCGTGCGGTCCAAGGCGCTCCAGGACTCCTTCACCGCCGTCGCCCGCATCCCCAAGCCCGTCGTCGCCGCGGTGACCGGCTACGCGCTCGGCGGCGGCTGCGAACTGGCGCTCTGCGCCGACTTCCGGGTCGCGGCGGACAACGCCAAGCTCGGCCAGCCCGAGATCCTGCTCGGGCTGATCCCGGGGGCCGGGGGGACGCAGCGGCTGGCCCGGCTGGTCGGTCCGTCCAAGGCCAAGGACCTCATCTTCACCGGCCGGCAGGTGAAGGCCGACGAGGCGCTGGCGATGGGCCTGGTCGACCGCGTGGTGCCCGCCGCCGAGGTGTACGAGCAGGCGCACGCGTGGGCCGCCCGGCTGGCGAAGGGGCCCGCGCTGGCCCTGCGCGCCGCCAAGGAGGCGGTGGACGGCGGGCTGGAGACCGACATCGACACCGGGCTCACGATCGAGCGGAACTGGTTCGCCGGTCTGTTCGCCACGGAGGACCGCGAGCGCGGCATGCGCAGTTTCGTGGAGGAGGGTCCGGGCAAGGCCCGGTTCCTCTGACCGAACGTCAGTTGGGTTGATTTTGACGGCGGTTCATCCGTGCGGGCGGATTATGCGGGCCTTAAGGCAACCTTAAGGCCCGCGTGCGCTCCGGCGCGGCAATCCCCGATCGGGGGAGCGTCCCCGCAGGTCGGCCGGGCCGATGGGGCGGACTTCATGCCTGTGGCATATGTCAAACCACCTCCCTGGAATTGGCCGTTCCGGGGGGCGGATTCCCCCGGAACGGCCCCGGGGGGCGGATTGTGCGGCCATGATGGTGGACATGGCGGGCCTGGAGGGTGTGGAACAGCCGCGACCGCGCAGCGGCGCGACAGCGGCACGGTTGACGTCGACGATCGACGACGAACAGGCGTTCAAGGTACTGGAGTTGTTCGGAAATCCGACCGAGGGCGAGGTCCGGCTCCCGTCCCGTCCGGAATCCGCGGCCACCGCGCGGCGGCTGACTTCCTGTGTGGTGCTCCGGCAGTGGGCGCTCTCCCCGCAGACCGCCGAGTTCGCCGTGCTGCTCGTCTCCGAGCTCGTCGGCAACGCGGTGCGGCACACGGGCGCCCGGGTCTTCGGGCTGCGGATGCTGCGCCGCCGCGGCTGGATCCGGATCGAGGTGCGCGACCCCTCGCGCGGGCTGCCCTGTCTGATGCCCGTCCGTGAGATGGACGTCAGCGGGCGCGGGCTGTTCCTCGTCGACAAGCTCTCCGACCGCTGGGGGGCGGATCTGCTGCCGCGCGGCAAGACCACCTGGTTCGAGATGCGGATCGCCGACCGCTGACACGCGTGACGCGCCGAAGCCCCCGGTCGGCCGTGGTGCGGCGCTGCGGGGGCTTCTGCGGGAGGCCGTGAGCTGGGGGGTGTGTTCACGGCCGCTTGTGACGACCGTGCCCGGGTCAATGGGGGTCGTGTCACCGACTATGGCAGACGGGCGACCCCGGTGCCAAAGTTGCATTTCCCTGCATTCTTTCCCAAAACGGACAGGCGGCGGGTGAATCGTAGGTGTGTTGAGTCACTCGCCTGGTATTCGGTGAATTCTTATGGCATTCGATGGATATTTCATAGATCATCCATGGGATCGGTCAATCGTTAAATATCGGGCATGGCGCCTCTACTGTGTCGGCCATGAACGGTCGCGAACCAGAGATGTGCCGCCGCGGCGCCCTGCGCGCGGGCGCCGGGGCGCTCACGGCCGGCGCTCTCCTGGCGGGCTGTGCGGAAGGCCGGGGCACCACGCCCGCCGCCGCCGACGACCCCCACGCCGCGTCCGCCGCCGGGTCCCACGCCGCCTCACCTTCCGCCTCCCCGGCGAGGAACGCGCGCGACCCCGCACCCGCCCATGCCCCGGCCCCCGCCCCACGCCGCTTCCCGGGGCAGCCGGTCCAGGTGGAGAACGGCCCCCGGTCCCGGCCCCGCGTCGCCCTCACCTTCCACGGGCAGGGCGACCCCGCCGTCGCCGGAGCCGTACTCGCCGAGGCCGAACGGGCCGGGGCCCGCCTCACCGTGCTCGCCGTCGGCAGCTGGCTCGACGAACACCCCGGCATGGCCCGCCGGATCCTCGACGGGGGCCACGACCTCGGCAACCACACCCAGCGCCACCTCGACATCAACACGATGAGCGAGAACGAGGCGTACGCGGAGATCACCGCCTGCGCCCAGCGGCTGCGCCGGCTCACCGGGTCCATCGGCACCTGGTTCCGGCCCTCGCGCGCCCGGTACGCCACCCCGCTCGTCCAGCGGCTCGCCCGCCGGGCCGGATACCCGCACGTCCTCTCGTACGACGTGGACTCCCTCGACTTCACCTCGCCCGGCGTCGCGGCCGTCACCCGCAAGGTCGCCGGGGAGATCCGCAACGGATCCGTGGTGAGCCTGCACTTCGGCTACGCGGACACCGCCGCCGCGCTGCCCCTTCTCCTCGCCGAAATCAACCGGCGCCGACTGCGCGCGGTGACGACCACGGAGCTGCTGACCTGATGCTTCCCACCACGCGCACCGCCGCCCCCACGCGCACCGCCGCGGCTGCCCCCCGGCCCTCCGCCCGCACCGCCCTGCTGCTCGGGGGCGTTCTGGTGGCCGCGCTCGCCGCCTGCGGCGGTCCCGCGGACCAGGACCGTCCCCGGGCCCGGAACACCGAGGCCGCCGCACCCGCGAAACCGGTCCGTGCCGCCACCCCGCCCGCACTGCCCGGAATGCCGCCGGTGCTCGACCCGAAGGACATCTACGCGGCCGACCGGCCGGGCAGGCTGGCCCCGGCGGTCCGGAAGTTCCCGCCCCGCGTGTACGTCCCCAACACCAGCTCCAACACGGTGTCGGTGATCGACCCGAAGACGTACAAGGTGATCGAGACCATCCCCGTCGGCAACCAGCCGCAGCACGTGGTGCCGTCCTGGGACATGAAGACACTCTGGGTCAACAACGACCTCGGCGACAGCCTCACCGCCATCGACCCGGCCACCGGGAGGACCGGCCGGACCGTCGAGGTCTCCGACCCGTACAACCTCTACTTCACCCCGAACGGCAAGTACGCCGTCGTCATGGCCTCCATGGACCGCGAGCTGGTCTTCCGCGACCCGCGGACCATGGACCGGGTCAAGACGGTCCCGGTGACCTGCGCGGGCGTCAATCACGCCGACTTCTCGGCGGACGGCAGGTACTTCATCGTCTCGTGCGAGTTCTCCGGCGAACTCCTCAAGGTCGACACGGAGCGGATGAAGGTCGTCGGTCAGCGGAAGCTGCCGCGGGCGGGCGCGATGCCGCAGGACGTCAAGCTCTCCCCGGACGGGAAGACCTTCTACATCGCCGACATGATGGCGCACGGCATGTGGGTGCTGGACGGGGAGAAGTTCACCGCCCCGAAGCTGTTGCCCACCGGCAAGGGCTGCCACGGTCTCTACGTCAGCCGCGACTCCCGGGAGATGTACATCTCCAACCGGGGCGAGGGCTCCGTGTCCGTCTTCGACTTCGCGCGGAACCGGCTGACCAAGAAGTGGCACCTGCCGGACGGCGGCAGCCCCGACATGGGCGGTGTGTCCGCCGACGGCAAGGTGCTGTGGCTGTCGGGCCGCTACGACGCCGAGGTGTACGCGATCGACACCGGCAGCGGCAAGCAGCTCGCCCGGATCCCGGTCGGCAGCGGGCCGCACGGACTCGCCGTGTACCCGCAGCCGGGCCGCTACTCGCTGGGCCACACGGGCATCTTCCGCTGATCCGGCCGCGGCGCCCCGGGCCGCCCCGCGAAGTCCCGCCGCACGGGGCGCGGCGGCGGCCCGATAATCTGACCCCGACAGTCGGCATGACGAAGGGGCGGAACAGTGGCGGACATCGAGTCGGCGCGCAAGGCATTCGAGCGGTTCGACCAGAACGGCGACGGCCTGATAACGGCGGCCGAGTACAAGAGCGTGATGGCGCAGCTGGGCGACCCCTATGTCACCGAGACGGTGGCACAGGCGGTCATCAACTCCCATGACGCCAACGGTGACGGACGGCTCACCTTCGACGAGTTCTGGGCGGCCCAGAACAAGGCGTGACCGCCGGGGGACCCCCGGCCCCGACCGGCCGGGGTCCGTCGCCGTCCACGCACCCCGGGCCGCCCGGGACCTCACGGGACAGCCTTCAGCGCGGCCAGCCGCTCAGCTCGTCGTCGCGCGGGGCCAGGACCACCGCGGGCGCACCGGGGCCGAAGCCCATGACCGGGCGGGTCGCGTCCCAGGACGGCCACCCGGGATCGCCCGTGGCGGCGAACCGTACCCACGCCGCGTGCATCGCGTCCGCCAGCTCCTGCGGGGCGTCCGGGCCGGTCAGGGCCACGGTGTCGGGGTGGGCGAGGGTGTCGAAGACGAAGCCGATCTCCAGCGCGTGGCAGGCTCCGAGACCCTGTACGGGGGAGGGCCAGCCGAACTCGAAGAGATACGTCGCCCCGGAGGCGTCCGCGCGGGCGTCGGCCAGCCGGTTCAGCGGCACCCGCAGCAGCAGGTCCGTGGCGAGCGCGCCCAGCAGCTCACCCGGCGTGGCATCCGGACGGTTGGCCCGGTAGGTGCGCGCGGTGGCGGCGGGCACCTTGAACTTCAGCAGGGCGAGCCGGAGCTTGAGCCTCCCCAGCTTCTCGATCAGACCACTGGGGACGAACCAGAGCCGGTACTCCTCGGCGGTCGTCCCCATCAGCAGATCGACATCACGGGACATGCCGTCCCGCAGCGCCTCGGCGGGGTCGCGCGGCAGCAGATCGCCGTCCACCACGATCTGGAAGGAATTCCCGCCGGTCAGCGGTGATCCGCCGCTCGTCACCGCGGTCTGCGCGGCGAGCAGCTCCGCCGGGTCCACGGCTGCCAGCGCGGCGGCCGTCGCCGGGACGCCGAGCCGTTTCGCGATCAGCTCCGTCGTACCGCGCCCGGCCTCCACGGAGAGCGCGGTGGGCGCCCCGCTCTGGAGCACCGCCCGCCGGAACAGCCCCGCCGCCCGGGGCGCGGCCAGCAGCGCCCCGATGCTTATCGCGCCCGCCGACTCACCGGCCACCGTCACCCGGTGCGGATCGCCGCCGAACGCCGCGATATTGTCCCGCACCCACTCCAGGGCCGCGATCTGGTCCAGCAGCCCCCGGTTGGCGGGCGCGTCCGGGAACACCCCGAAGCCCTCGATGCCCAGGCGGTAGTTGACCGAGACGAGGACCACCCCGTCCCGGGCGAAGGCGGCCCCGTCGTACACCGGCACCGCGCTGGAGCCGTGCAGCAGCGAACCGCCGTGGATCCACACGATCACGGGCAGCCCGGCCGGCTCCGTCGACGGAGTCCACACATTGAGGTTCAGCCAGTCCTCGCCCGGCACCTCCGGGTCCGGCAGCAGCCGGTCCAGCGGCGGGGAGTAGGGGCGCTTGGGGGCCGTCGGGCCGTAGGCCACCGTCTCCCGGACGCCCTGCCACGGCTCCGGCGGCTCCGGGGCCCGGAACCGGAGCGCGCCCACCGGCGGCGCCGCGTACGGAATGCCCCGGAAGACCGCCACACCGTGTTCCACCGTGCCGCGCACGGTGCCGTGGGCGGTGTCCGCCCGCGGGGGTATCTCCACCTTGGTCTCGGACATGGTGTGCATCAGCCCTTTCGCGGTTCGACGGCCGAGGTGCCGTGCGGATGAGGGGTGGACCGGTGATCCGATACGTACCCGTTCCGGCGCCGCGGCTGTCGTAGCGGGTACGGCCGGGCCCGGGACGGGGCGGCGGTCAGGACCTGGCGGCCGGTCCTCAGGACGCGGTGGCGGTCAGGGCCCGCTTGAGCACCTTGCCGGTCGGGCCGAGCGGCAGCCGCTCGGTGAACCGGACGATCCGCGGGTACTTGTGCCGCCCGAGCCGCTCCTTGGACCAGGCGATCAGCTCGTCCCCGGTGACCGGTGCCGCGTCCGGCCGTACCACCACGACCGCGCAGATCTCCTCGCCCCGCTCCTCGTCCGGCACCCCGATCACCGCGACCTCGCTGACCGCCGGATGCCGTACCAGGACCTCCTCGACCTCGCGCGGGTAGATGTTGAACCCGCCCCGGATGACCAGGTCCTTCTTGCGGTCCACGATGCGCAGGAAACCGTCCTCGTCCCGCACCCCCAGGTCCCCGGTGCGGAACCAGCCGTCCACGATCGCCGCGGCCGTCGCCTCCGGGTCGTTCAGATAACCAGCGAACACACAGTGCCCGCGCACCACGACCTCACCGGTCTCCCCGTCCGCCAGCAGCCGCACCTCGTCGTCCACCGCGGCGTCCGCGATCCCGATCTCCACCCCCCACACCGGATGCCCGACCGTACCGGGCCGCCGGCCCAGCTCCGGCTGGTTGAACGTCGCGGCCGGGGAGGTCTCCGTCAGTCCGTACCCCTCCAGTACCTGCGTCGAGAACGCCGCCTCGAACCGCTCCAGCACCGCCACCGGGAGCGCCGCGCCGCCCGACACGGCCGCCCGCAGGGTCGGCCCGGCCGCCGCCTCCTCGCTCTGCGCCGCCGCCTCGACCAGGGCGTGGTACATCGTCGGTACGCCCATGAAGACGCTCACGCTCTCCGCCGCCAGCGCGCTCAGCGCCCCGGCACCGGTGAAGCGCGGCATCAGCACGAGCGTCGCGCCGGCCCGTATCGTCGCGTTCATCGCGCAGGTCTGGCCGTAGCTGTGGAACAGGGGAAGGCAGCCCAGCACCACATCGTCCGGGCCGAGACCGAGCAGGTCCGTGGTGATCACGGACGCGTTCATCACGATGTTGAGATGGGTCAGCAGGGCCCCCTTGGGGCGGCCCGTCGTCCCGCTGGTGTAGAGGATCACGGCGACGTCCTCGGCCCCGGCGGGTTCGACGGCGGTCAGCGGCTCACCGTCCGGAGCCCCGTCCAGCGCCCGTACGCCCGCCATCGAGGCGGCCTGTTCGGCCAGCGGCCACAGCGGTCCCGCACTGATCAGCGCCACCGCACCGCTGTGCCGCAGCACGTACGCCACCTCGTCCGCGACGAGCAGCGCGTGCACCGGGACCACCGTCGCCCCGGCGGCCAGCGCCCCGTAGTACGCGTACAGGAAGTCCGCGGAGTTCGGCAGCAGCACCGCCACCCGGTCGCCCGGCCGCACCCCGGAGGCCCGCAGCGCCCCCGCGCAGCGCAGCGACCGCTCCCACAGCTGCGCGTAGGTGAGCCGTACCTCGCCGTCCACCACGGCGGTACGGGCCGGATACCGGCGGGCGGACTCGCCCAGGACAGAGGCGACGGTGAGAGACATGGCACGCTCCGGGAAACACGGCGTCAACACGGCTGATGCCCCCCAGAATCGGTCGTCGCCGTATCTCCGCACAATGTGCAGGTGCCCACCATCCACCCCGCTCACCTGGGCAGCGGCACCCGCAGCCGTGCGCCCGTCGCGGCATTCGCCTAATCTCGCTGTCATGGCGTCTGCACAACACCCCCGGAGCGCCCGGAGCCCGCAGGACCTGCGGCCCGGAGGCGGCGAGGACATCGGACTGCGGCGCACCCTCGCCACCGCCCTGCTGCCGGGGCTCGACGAGCTGACCCACCGGGTCGTCGACGACATCCACGCGCACAGCGGTACGTACGCCGCGCGGAACCCCGTCAGCCGCGAGGACCTGTGGCGCATCTGCCGCGACAACCTGGTCTGCGCGCTGGAGGACTTCGGCGGACTGCCGCCCACCGGCGGCGACCTCGAACACGCGGCCCGCGAGACCGGACGCCGCAGGGCCGAGCAGAACCTCCCGCTGGACACCGTGCTCCAGGCCTACCGGCGCGGCGGCCGGGTGATGTGGCAGGTCATGGCCGAGTACCTGCGCGCGGGCACCGGCCGCACACCGGGAAATCCGGAGGAGCCGGACACCGGACACGGGGGGCCGGGACACCGGGAGGCCGCCCAGGTGGACCGCCGTGATCTGGAGCTCGATGTGGCGGGTGCCGTCTGGGAGACCATCGACCGGTACTCCCTGGTCATGGCCGAGTCGTACCGGCTGACCCAGCTGGAGATGCAGGGCCGCCAGGACACCCGGCGCGTCGCACTCTTCGAGGCGCTGCTGGACGGGCGCGGCTCCGACCCGGCCGTCGCCTCGGCGGCCGCCGCCGCACTCGGTGTACCCCTGCACGACCGGTATGTGATCGTGGTCGCCGCCCAGGACCCGGCCGCCCCGCCCAATCCGGCACCGGTGCTCGACGAGCACGGCCTCTGGTCGTTCTGGCGGCCGCGCTCGGGGAGGTACGCGGGCATCGTGCGGCTGGCCGCGGGGGAGTCGGGCATGCTGCTGGAGCTGCTGCGCGAGCGGACCGGGGCGACCGCCGGGGTGTCCCCGGAGTTCGAACGGCTGGACGGGGCCGGCCGCGCCCTGCGGCTGGCCGAGCAGACGCTGCGTACGCTGCCCGCCAAGAGCGGCCGTGCGGCGGCGTTCGACGACCGGCTGACCGAGGTCCTGCTCGCCGGGCGCCACGAGATCGCCGACCGGATCGTCGCCCGGTACCTCGGCCCCGTCCTGGACACCGCGGCCGAACGCGAGGCCCTGCTCGGCACGCTGCGCGTCTGGCTGGACAACGGCTGTTCGGCGGCGCGGGCCGCCGAACTCCTCTACTGCCACCGCAACACGGTCCTCAACCGGATCGGCCGGGTCGCCGAACTCACCGGCAGATCCGCCGAGTCGGGTGAGGACCGGCTGGGGTGGGCACTGGCCCTGCGGGCCCTGCCGCTGTCGGGCACCGGCGGTGAACCGGCGCCCGACGACGGCTACTGGGAGGCATCCGCCCCGGGAGACGCCTACTTGAGGTAGACGAGCCCGTCCGTGGTGAGGGCCGGCCGGCCCTTCGTGCCGACCACCACGATCTTGACGGTGTGCTTGCCGCTGGAGGCCCAGGACTTGGTCCAGATCGCCTCGCGGTACTTGGTGGTGGAGGACCTGAGGTCCACCGTGGCCGCCTTGACGCCGTCCACGTAGACGTACGCCTGGCCGGAGGTCGAGGCCCGGGAGACCACCCAGGCGGCCGAGCGGCCGGTGAACGTCCAGGTCAGGCTGGCGTTCTTGGTGCTGCTCGCATACGACCTGCCGCCGAGATAGCTGGACGAGGACTTCGTCGACCAGGTACCGGACTTGCTTGCCGCGGACTCCTGGAGGATCACCGGAGTGCCGGTGACCGAGGCGGCCGCGGTGTTGCCGGCGCGGTCGTACGCCGTCATCCTCCAGGCGGTCGCCACGGCGGGCTTCGCCGTGTGCGAGGCGCTCGTCGTGGTCGGGCCGTAGGTCTTCGCGGTGGGGGCGGTGAGCCTGACCTCCTTGAGGGAGGCCGCGTCGGTGGCCTTCCACTTCAGTGTCAGCGGGACGGACGTGGTGCTCACCGTGCCCTTGCGCAGGGACAGGTTCGGCTTGGTGGAGAAGGCCGGCGCCGTACGGTCGGCGACCACGGTCGCGACGGCCGAGAGGCTGGTGCTCCCCGACTGGTGGGTGGCGCGGATCTGGACCCGGTGGCTGCCGGCGGCGAGTGCGGCCCCGGCGGAGACGACGTTGCCCTGGGTGGTGGCCACGGCCTTGCCGTCGACCAGGAGCTCGTACTTCGTGATGAAGGCGGCGGGAGTGGCCGCCTTCCAGCCGACGGTGATGTTCGACTTGGTGTAGTACGTGCCGCCGAAGGCGCTCGCCCCGGTCACCGACGTGACGGCGAGACCGGTGACGGGTCCGGCGGCGAGACCGCGGACGGCGGAGAGCTGTCCGTAGAGCTTCGTGCCGGGGCACTGGGTGTTGAAGCCGTCCCGGTGACCGGAGATCTGTTTGAAGGTGTAGGTGGACCCGGCGGTGAACTTGGTACCGGCGAAGTTGCCGCCCGCCGCGCCCGCCGTCAGCGTCGTCGAACCGGCCGGGTTCCCGCCGTACTGCCCGAGCTTCCAGGCGGCGATCCGGGCGACCGAGGCGGTCGCGGCGCTCGCGGCGCTCGTGTCGGTGTACATGCCGATCACGGCGATACCGGCGGTGTCGCGGTTGAAGCCGTAGGTGTGCGCGCCCTGGACCGGCCGGTCCACGCCGCCCTTACGGCCTTCGAAGATCTTTCCGCACTTGTCGACCAGGAAGTTGTAGCCGAGGTCCTTCCAGCCGTTCGACTTCACATGGAAGGCGTGCAGACCGCGCACGATGGCGGCCGAGTCGGCGCAGGAGTAGCTGTTGGTCTGCGCGGTGTGGTGGACGAACAGGGCCTTGACCTTGTTCATGTAGTCCGGCTGCTCGCTGTTGAGCGACTCGACCGCGCCCCAGCCGGCCCGGGAGGTGATCGGCGGCTGCGGGACCGTGGACTGCGGGGCGGGCGGCAGCGTCGCCGTCGGCTCGGCGGTCACGGACGGCGCTGTGGTCGGCGGCGCGGACGGCGTCTCGGACGTCGGGTCCGGTTCCGGTTCGGCACTGGGGGTTTCGGGGTCCTGGGCCGTCGCGGAGGGATCCGGAGCGGCCGTGGTCTCCGCCGGATCGGGCGACGGCGGGGTGACGGGCGGGTCCGTCGGCTCCTCGGTGGCCGCGGGGTCCCCGGTGGGCTCGGCCGGCACGAGGTCGGCGGCCACATAGGCGGCGGGTCCGGCGGCGGTGTACGCGGCCGGGGCCGAGCCCTTCCCGGGATCCACGGTGTCCAGCCGCAGGCCCGCGGGGAGCCCTGCCGACACGCCGTTCCCGGCGCTGACGCGTACCTCGACGCCGTTGGACGGGCCGACCCAGCGGGGTTCGGTGGTGCCCCGTACGCCGGGGCGGCCGGTCTCGGTACGCCCGTCGATCTCCGTGTCGAGCGGCATCCAGCCGGTCCACCGGCCCGTGACGGAGGACCGGGTACGTGCCTCGACCTCACCCGTCACCTTGGCGGCCGGGTCGGTCCAGGTGACGCCGAGCAGGCTGAACGGTTCCGCGTCGCGCTGCCGCAGGGAGGCGGAGCCGCCGTCCGCGGACACCTTCAGCGCGGTCTTGCGCACATCGACCTGTGCGGGACCGGACTTGGCGTCGGCATCCTCGCCCGAGGGGGATGTGCCGGTCACCCCCTGGAAGACCAGGACACCCGCCACGGCTGCCGTGGTGACGGCGGCCGTGGCCCATATTCTTCGCTTTGCACTCACGTGATTCCCCGGGGACGTTGGTGGACGGAACTGCGTTCCGGCAGGTCATGCGCTGTCTGGGGGAACAGCGGCTCGATCGGCCCGGCCGACGACGACCTGCGGATGTATACGCTTCAACAGTCTTCCATGCGATCATCTCTGATCTGTCCCGCCCTGTCCCACCCTGTCAGGACTCGGTCCCATCACGGTTGGGCAGGACCCGGGGTCCCCTCGGCGGGGACTGCCCGGGTCCTGTGCGCGGCATCCGCTTCCGCGGTTTCCGGAACGGCCCGCTCAGGCGGCGAAGTACTGCGACAGCGAGTTCCGTTCGTCCAGCTCCACCAGATCGGGACGGGTGTACCGCTCGGCGCGGGCGTGGTAGTCGAAGTCGCCCCGCACGAGCCCCCGGTAGTCGTGCACGCAGCGTTCCAGGGCGGCCCGGGTGGGCCCGCCGATACCCGCCGCGGCGATCTCCTCGGTCAGCTCCCGCTCCGCCCGCCGCACCCGCTCGGCGATCCGGGCCAGCTGGATCCCGGCCTCGTCCACCGCCTCCTGGAGGGTGGATCCTCGGTCCCGCTGGATGAGCCGCACGGCGTTGTGCTCGTAACCGAGCGCGGCCTCCTTCTCGAACGAGCAGATGTCATTGCAGAGTCCGGAATGATCGGTCACCGCATCACGAAGGGCGATATAGGCGGGCAGACTGCGGGCGGAATCGGGAAGGTCGATGCCCGCGGTGATCTCGTGCAGATCCAAGAACGGCTGCATGGCCACCGAATCCCGGCGGTGCTTCACGAAGTCGGCCCGGCTCGGCACCTGTCCGGCCGCCCGCTCGACGGCCTCGGCGTAGTACGTCCACAGCCAGGCGACGGTGTCCCGCCGGAACTGCCGTACCCAGTGCGGCGACCGGTCCCGGCAGGTCCGCTCGCGCAACTCCTCCAGGGCGCGCTCCATGGGGCCGCGCGGCGAAGCGCCGTCGAGCACGGCGACCAGCCGGGCGATCGCCTCCTCGCACACGCGGGGGTCACGCCCCGCCGGTCCGTCGTCGAACTCGTCGTCCACCAGGAACGCCCAGAACAGCCACTGACAGAAGAGATCGAGATGGCGCTGGGAAGCCGTGGGGAATATCAGCGAGATCCAGAGCTCGGGACGTGTCCGGAGCATCTTCTTGCGGGCCGGCGGCGCCAGGAAAAGATCATGGGATTCCGCCCACTCCCAGGCGGCCTTTCTGGTCTCCTCCATTCCCGGATTGCACCCTGTGCTCTTGAACGGCATATGAAACGTCGGTAAGGCGATCTGGCTCATTGGTGCCCCTCGTCGAAACGGAACGGGTGAACGATGCGAGCGGGAATATCACGTGATCGCGCATGGGGCCGACTCGCTGAGCGGCGGTGCGCCGGGCGCCCTCCGGTCGTGGCCAAAGGGTCACCGTGCGAGGTGGGGCGGTCATTGCTTTCCTCTTTCCTTCGCCGGGGCCGGGGGTATCGGAGCCGTGTTCAGCGTGTCGGTGGGGGCGACCGCTTCACCATGCGTGAGCCACAGTCAACCCCTTGTAAGTGATTGTGGGAACCCTATTTGTGACCGAAATTGCTTGATCGTCGCGAACGTCTGAGCGGCAATGAGCAGTTGGCGACCCCCCCCGGGAGAGCCGGCGAAGCCCGGGACGGATGGGCGCCGGCTCGTGTTATGGTCCTCCGCATGTCTACGTTGTTCGGGTGGTATCCGCGCTTTACGCCGGCTCCGGGTGGAGCCGGTGGTCACATGCGCTGATCACCGACCGAACACCCGGAGCCAGCAGGGCAGAGACGTTCGTCTCTGCCTTTTCGTCGTTGAGGCGGCTGGTAGCGGGTGATGCGGACGTAGCACCGCGGGACCGGGACCCTGCCTCGGCACAGAGACAGGATCACCCATGACCACGCCCACGACGGGCCACCCCCGCACCGACGCGCCGCGCACCAACGACCTGCGCGTCACCGGTTTCCAGCCCCTGATCGCCCCATCCGCCCTGCTCGCGGACCTGCCGCTGGGCCCTGCCCGCGCCGCGCTGGTCCAGGACAGCCGCCGCGCCGTCCGGGACGTGCTCGCCGGGGAGGACGACCGCCTGCTGGTCGTCGTCGGCCCGTGCTCCGTCCATGACCCCGCGGCCGCCCGGGAGTACGCGCGGCGTCTCGCCGCCGCCGTCGCCCCGCTCGCCGAGGACCTCTGCGTGGTGATGCGGGTGTACTTCGAGAAGCCCCGCACGACGCTCGGGTGGAAGGGCCTCATCAACGACCCCCACCTGGACGGGACGCACGATGTCCAGCACGGGCTGCGGACCGCCCGCCAGGTGCTGCTCGATGTGCTCGACACCGGCCTGCCGGTGGGCTGCGAGTTCCTGGAGCCGAACAGCCCGCAGTACATCTCGGACGCGGTGACCTGGGGCGCGATCGGCGCGCGCACCCCGGAGAGCCAGGTGCACCGCCAGCTGGCCTCGGGCCTGTCGATGCCCGTGGGCTTCAAGAACGCGACCGACGGCGTCGTGCAGCCCGCTGTTGACGGATGCCGGGCCGCCGCGGGCGAGCACGTCTTCTTCGGCCTCGACGAACAGGGCTGCGGCTCCATCGTCTCCACGAGCGGCAACCCCGACTGCCACATCATCCTGCGCGGCGGTCGCGGCGGCCCCAACTACGGCCCAGAGGACGTCCGCGAGGCCCTCGCGGTGCTGGCCGGAGCGGGGATGGGCGAACGTCTGGTCATCGACGCCAGCCATGCCAACAGCGGCAAGGACCACCACCGGCAGGCGGAGGTCGTCGTCGAGATCGCGGAGCGGATCGCGGGGGGCGAGGAGGGGATCGTCGGGCTGATGGTGGAGAGCTTCCTGCGGGAGGGTCGTCAGGAGCCGGGTCCCCTCGACACCCTGACGTACGGGCAGAGCGTGACCGACGCCTGTGTCGGATGGGAGCGGACCGAGGCGCTGCTGGGCGAGTTGGCGTCGGCGGTGCGCGGACGCCGTGCGGCGCGCCGGGATTCCGCGGCGTAAGGGCTGTCCCGTAGTCCCTGGCGGGCGCACGACGACAGCTACGGCACCTCGCCGCGTTGTCGGAACGCCCGCATACATCCAGTATGCGGGCGTCCCTCCGCCTTGCGATGCACCGCATCCGACGCCGCGCGCTGATCCGCCAGGGACTACGGGACAGCCCTTAGCCCCCGCCCTCCGGATCGCGCCCGGTCCGCCGGGCGGTCACAGGACGACGGGCAGTGTCCGGAACCCGTTGGAGATGAACGACTCCAGGGGCACCAGGTCCTGCGGCCTCCCGGCGAGCGCCAGACCGGGGAACCGCTCGAAGAGGGCCGGCAGGGCGATGCGTGCTTCGAGGCGGGCCAGGGGCGCGCCGACACACATGTGCACACCGTGCCCGAACGCCAGATGCCCCTGCGCGGGCCGGGTGATGTCGAACGAGCCGGCGTCCGCCCCGTGCTGTCCGGGGTCCCGGCCCGCCGCGGCGTAGGCGGGGAGGATCGCCTCGCCCCGGCGGATCGTGCGGCCGTCGGGGAGCGGGATGTCGTCCACGGCGAAGCGCAGCGGCAGACTGGCCACGCTCGGTGCCCAGCGCAGGGTCTCCTCGACGACATCGCTCCACGAAGCCTCGCCCGCGAGGACGAGCCGGAGCTGCTCGGGGTGGGTGAGGAGCGCGTGCACCGCGTTGCCGATGAGGTTCACGGTGGTCTCGAACCCGGCGGAGATCACGAGCCACAGCGTGTGCATCAGCTCCTCCTCGCTCAGCCGGGTGCCGCCCTCGTCCCGGGCGGAGATGAGGACGCTGGTCATGTCGTCGCCGGGGTCGGGGCGCTTGAGCGCGACCAGTTCGCGCAGGACCTCCTGTATCTCCCGCCAGGTGAACGCGGCCTCCTCCGGGCCGATGTCGGTGTCGAAGATGCGGGCGATGACCGCCGCGGTACGGGGCCGCAGCCCTTCGGGGATCCCGAAGAGCCGGCACATGACCTGCATCGGCAGCGGGTGCGCGTACCGGGCACGCAGATCCACCGTCCGGCCGGGCGGCTCGGCGGCCATGGAGTCGAGCAGCCGCCCGGCCACCTTCTCGATGTCACCGGCCAGTTCCTCGGTGCGGCGGGCGGTGAACGCCGGGGCGACGAGCTTGCGCAGCCGCCGGTGGTCCTCCCCGTACGCCGTGAACATGTTGACCACGCCGAGCCAGGTGTGCAGCCAGGAATCGGGGGTGACCTCGCCGCGCTGCCAGGTGGGCCAGTGCGCGCGGGGGTCCTTGCTCACCCGGTCGTCGGTGAGAAGCCGCTTGATCAGCGAGTGATGGCTGACGGCCCAGGCGGTGACCCCGCCGGGCAGGGTCACGGGAGTCGCGGGTCCGGCCGCGCGGAGCCGTGCGCCCTCGCCGGGAATGTCGCTCCCGGCCGGGTCGATGGCGAAGGGCACGTCCACGGTAAGGCTCCTGTACTGGTCGTGGGGGGACCGGGGATGGAGTAACGGGCGAAACGGTGACGGACGCCCGCCGGTAACAGGCCGTCCATGATCAGGCTACTGACCGGCCGCCCTCCGATCCGCGATCGCGGGCGCATTGAGCACGATGGAAGACGTGTTCCCCTTGTCCCGCCGGAGAGGTAGGGCAGGGCGTCGCGCCTGGCCGGCGGGTGTCCGGAGAGTGCCGGAGGTCCGGCCCGCGGACATCGGGGCCGATCGGCGGGTATCGGCCACTTGCCCCCTTCGGCGGCCCGGTGATCGCCGCGGAGCCGTCGGCGGGCCGCCGGGGATATCCAGCCGAACTCGCGTTACGCCCGGACCACGACGGTGCTGATGCCGCGACACGGACCGGCCGTCCGGGCGGGGCCCGTACCCGCCCGTGCCGTTCGAGAGGGCTTCGAGGAAGGCCCCAGCACGGCCCGGGATCCTGCCCGGTGATGCCTCGCGCACGTGAGACCGAACCGTGACTTGACCTCAAGTTTGGTTGAGGTGGCCCAGTGGAGACCGGCTACCGGCCACGGCCGGCCAACCGGAGGAGAGCGCTATGACGACTGAACACACCGACCGCGACCAGGTGGACTTCTGGTTCGACCCCCTGTGCGGCTGGACTTGGCTCGCGTACCAGTGGTTACGCCAGGTGGAGAGTGTGCGTGGGGTGTCGGTGCGCCTTCGTCCCACCGGGCTCGCGCTGATGCGCGCACGGACCGGACAGGTGGAGGTGAACCCCGAGTACCACGAGCTCGCGCAGGGCCCGGCGCGGGTGATCGCGGCGGCTCACGCCGTGCACGGCGACGAGATCCTGGCACCGCTCTACGACGCGGTCGGTTCGCGCCTGCACGCCCCGGGCGGGGTCCTGGAGGGCACCTTCGGGCGGGCGCGCGATCTGTCGCCCGAGGACCGCAGGCTGGTCCAGCTGGAGGTGCTGGGGAGGGCCGAAGGGGCGGTCGCCGCCGCACTCACCGAGGTGGGGCTGTCACCGGACCTGACGGAACAGATGCGCTCCACGGAGTGGGACGGGGCCCTGAGCGCGTCCCATGCCGCGATACCGCTCGACGGCCGGCGGATCGAGCTCATCGGTGTTCCGGTGATCTCCGTCAACGGCGGCAACGGCTGGTTCGGTCCCGTGTTCAGCGCGATTCCCGCGGGGGAACGGGCGGGGCGGCTGTGGGACGGCTTCCGGCTGGTCGCGGCCGAGGGGCTGGTCGGCGAGATGAAGGTCGTCGGGGACCGTACGGTGCCGCAGCCGCAGCTGGTGTTCTGACCGTCATGGCTCGATCCGAGAAGGGATGTACCAGCCATGGCTGAGTCAGTCGCGGCACATGAGGACCCGAAGTACCCCGAGCTCAGTCAGCGCACCATCACCCTGGTGGTGACGGGGCTCCTGCTCGCGGTCTTCATGTCCGCACTCGACGGCATGATCATGGCCACCGCGATGCGGACGGTCGCCGACCACCTGCACGGGCAGACCCTGCAGGCCTGGGCCACCACCGGCTATCTGATCACCGCGACCATTTCCCTGCCGCTCTACGGAAAACTCTCCGACATCTTCGGCCGCAAGCGGCTGTACATGATCGCCATCGTGCTCTTCCTGCTGGGCTCGCTGTTCTGCGCGATGGCCCAGTCGATGTACGAACTCGCCCTGTACCGCGGCATCCAGGGGCTGGGCGGCGGTGGGCTGGGCTCGGTCGCCCTGGCCGTGCTGGCCGACATGCTGCCGCCGGAGCGGCGGGTGCGCTACCAGGCGAACTTCGGGGCGGTCTTCGGGATCGCCAGCGTCCTGGGCCCGGCCGTGGGCGGGCTGTTCGCGGGCCTGGACCACTTCCTGGGCATCGCGGGATGGCGCTGGATCTTCCTCATCAACCTGCCGATCGGTCTGATCACGCTGGCCGTCGTCGGGAAGCTGTTCACGTTCAGGAACGTCCGGATCCCCCAGCGCGTGGACTACTGGGGGGCCACCGCGCTGGTCGTCGGGCTGGTGCCGCTGCTGCTGGTCGCCGAGCAGGGCAAGCAGTGGGGCTGGACGTCGCCGCTCTCGCTGGGGCTGTTCGTCCTGGGCGCGGCCGGCCTGGCGTGGTTCCTGCTCGTGGAGCGCAGGATGGGCGACGAGGCGCTGATACCGCCCCGGCTCTTCCGCAACAGCGCGTTCACACGGGTCAACGTGGTGAACTTCATCGGCGGTATCGGCGCCTTCACCTCCATGACGTTCCTGCCGCTCTACCTCCAGATCGTGCAGGGCCTGTCGCCCACCACCGCCGGCCTGCTGCTGCTTCCGCAGTCGCTGGCGACCACCGTGGGAGCCAAGTTCGCCGGCCCCATCGTCGCCAGGACCGGGCGCTACAAGTTCATGCTGGCCGGCGGACTGGCCATGCTCAGCGCTACCTACCTGGTCCTGAGCACGGTCGGGGTGGACACCTCGCTGTGGGTCATGGGCGCGCTGGCCGTCGCGATGGGCCTGGGGCTCGGCATCTTCATGCAGACGGTCCTCACGGCCCTGCAGAACAGTGTTCCCCCGCAGGACATGGGGGTGGCCAGCGGGCTGTACAGCTTCTCGCGGCAGCTCGGCGCGATCTCCGGTACGGCCGTCTTCCTCTCGGTCATGTTCGGTATCGCCGCCGGCCGGATCATCGACTCCTTCGCCTCGGTACGGAACACGCCCGAACTGCAGGCCGCGATGAACGACCCGGAGGTGCTGTCCAGCGCGACGGACCGGAAGGTGCTCACCGGGCTGCTCCACGGCACCGAGGGCATCGACCTCGACAACACGGCGGTGCTCGACACCCTCGACCCGCGCGTCGCGCGCCCGATCCTGGAGGGCATGGGGAGCAGCATCAAGACGGTCTTCCTCGTCCTGGGCGGTCTCGGCCTCCTCGCGGTACTCGTCTCGCTCACGATCAGGGAGAAGGCCGGGTCCAAGGCGTCGGAGGAGCAGAGCGACGGGGCCGGGGAACGGCTCGCCGCCGCGGAGTGAGAGCCACCGGGTGAGACCCCCGCGGCCGCAGCCGGGATCACCCGCACGAGCGCCCCACCGGACCCGGGCGGATTCCGGGGATCGTCGCAACACGTGATCACTGACGTGTGGTGGCGAGCAGTGTATGCAGGCGCTCGGCCGGGAAACCCCAGCCGAGCGTTCCGAGTGGGCCGTTGTCGAGTTCGGCGACAGCAGCGTCCAGCTCCTGGCGGCTGCACCCGGCCGACGAGTCTCCAGTTCCTCAACCACGAGCTCACGTTGAAAACAGGTCAACCTCATACAGGGCGCTTGACGGGGTGCGGAGCTCGGGCGCTACTTGTCGGTGCTCACTGCATAAATGCCGATCAAAGGGGTCTCAATGGGAAAGATCATGCGATCGAGGCTGACTGTCACGCTGGCGGTTGCCGCCGTGGTCGGCCTTGCCCTTCCGGGAGTTGCCGGTGCGGCGGATGGCTCGACCCAGCTCAGGTCCAACACGGCCTGTAACGACGGCAAGGCGACAGCATCGGAAAACGTGGCCATCCGCACCAGTACCAGTACCAGTGCCGCTCTGGTGACCACTGCCCTGAAGGGGCAGACGTGGGCCTGTGGTGCAAATAGCGTCATCCTGGGCGGCCGGTATACCGCTTGCGGGACATCGAACGGCAACGGTTGGTTCTACGTCTACAACGACAACTACGCGGGCTATACCGCGTCAGGTTGTTGGGGGTGACGCTACCCGCGTGACACCTCGGCTTCCGACTCTCCCGGATCTTGAAGTCCATCGCACCCCCTGGGCTGGGGTGTTGCGACGACCACTAGAACGCAAGCCGGTCCGGTGGGGCGCTCGTGCGGGTGGGTGACCAGGATTCGGCCGGGTCGCGGCTCAGACGGCACAGCCCCGCGGCTGCTGAACGCGGACGGACAGCCCTCCGACACCGGGGGCTGGCAGTTCGAGACGCACCCGCTGGAGGGCGGCTGCACGCTGAGCGCCGCCATCGGCCCTTCGGCCTTCGCGCCCACCGGGATCCCGCGTGCGGCGGAAATGGTCGATCAGCGGATCATGCGGGCCGTCGTGCGCGGACCGCTCGACGCGCAGACCGGCCGTATCGAAACGGGGAGAGAACCATGACCAGTCCTGCCACGTCCACCGCGTGACTCCAGGAGGTCGCCGAGGACATCTACGCCTACGTCCGGCCGGACGGCGGCTGGTGCCTCAACAACGCGGGCCTCATCACCGCGGGGGCAGCCCCGCGCTCATCGACACCGCGGCCACCGAGGCACGTGCCCTCGCCCTGCGCGCGGCGGTCGCCGACGTCACCCCGCACGATCCCCGCTACGTCATCAACACCCACCCGCACGGCGATCACACCTTCGGCAACCGCTTCTTCGCGGACAAGGCAGTGATCACCGCCCACGAGGCGATCCGCGCCGAGATGGACCTGGCCGGACTGCACCTGACCGGCCTGTGGCCCGGAGTCTGCTGGGGCGACCTCTCGGTGGAGCTGCCCGCCCTCACCTTCCGCGAGCCGATCACCGATCACCCTCCACCTCGGCGGTGACGGGCGGAGCTGATGCACCTGGGCACCGCCCACACCACCAACGACACCGTGGTCTGGCTGCCGGACCAGCGCGTCCTGTTCACCGGCGACGTGGTGATGTCGGGAGCCACACCGTTCTGCCTCACCGGCTCCGTCGCCGGGTCGATCTCCGTCATCGAGCGGCTGCGCGCCCTCTCGCCCCGCATCGTGGTCCCGGCCACGGCCCGGTCGGCGGCCCCGAACTCCTCGACGCCACGGAGTCCTAGCTGCGCCACGTCCAGCGTCTGGCCGCCGACGGCATCGCCGCGGGACTCTCCCCGCTCGCCATCGCACGCGAGGCGGACCCGACCCCGTTCGCCCACCTCCTGGACAGCGAACGCCTGGTACCCAACCTGCACCGAGCCTGCGCCGAGGCCAACGGCGCGGCGCCGGGCCACCCCCTGGACATCGGGGAACTGTTCTCCGAGATGGTCGACTTCCACGGCAGCCTGCCCCACTGCGCGGCCTGATCCCCCCACCCCAGCACCGGCCACCGAGGGGGCCCCGACCGTGCCGCGGGCATGCAGCCGCAGGTCAGGGCCCCACCCTCAGCACTCGACGATGTTCACCGCGAGCCCGCCGCGGGCCGTCTCCCTGTACTTCACGCTCAAGTGGGTACCCAAGCCGGTCAGATCCCTGACCTGGAACTCGTACTCAGCTTCGACGTCCACGTGGTGTTCAGGGACTTCTCAGGGAAAACAGTCGGCCGCTGGTCCTGCGCGAGCCGCGCGTCCGTGGCGGCGACGCCGTGCATACCGGCCCCCGGCATCAGCTCGCTCCGCCACCGACCCGCGTAACCGCCCACTGCGCCAAATGATCCGAGTGCCATGGCTATCAGGTGTGGATCTCCCCGAAGGAGTGAGCCTGATGAGTACGACGACCGGTCACCTGGTCGAGACCGTGGGCGACCTGTTCCGCATCCCTCGCCCGTGCCACCTACCGACTATGCCGAGCGCCCTCATCCCGGCAAGTGAGCTGAGCGTTTCCGGTTGCACCGTCCTGAGCAGACACGGGGGTACGCCGACGACGGGGAACGACAGGTCCGTGGCAGTGAGCCGACGACGGCACGAAACGTCGCCGAAAGTCCGGTGTACTGCCACGGCGTCGGCTCCCTAGAGTTGTCACCCGGGCCGGATCGAGGGAGGACGAAGGATGGACGCGGAGATCACCCTTTTGGCAGGCACCGCTGGGACGGCGATCGCGACGCTGCTGGCGACCGACACCTGGAACGGCGTGCGGAACGGCGTGATCACACTGTGGCGACGTGTCCGGCCGGACCACGAGGAGCAAGTCGCCGCCCAGCTCGACACATCACGCCGGGACCTCCTGGGCGCGCAGAGCGATGGTGACGAGGAGACCGAGCGGGAGATCGCCGCGGAGTGGCAGGGCCGCATTCGCCGCCTTCTCGTCGCTCACCCCGAGCTGATTGCGGAACTACGCTCCCTGATGACCGAACTCGACCCCGGCGCACCCGCTGCCCCGGCTGTCACACAACGTGCGACCGCCTCCGGCAACTCACGCGTGTACCAGGCCGGCCGCGACATGAACGTCGGCCAGCGGTGACCGGCCGCAGCGACGGACGGGCCACTGACCAGGGGCGCGTCTACCAGGCTTCCGGCGACCAGCACATCATCGAGCACCATCATCACGGCGCTGCCTGGACCGGCCCGGACTCGGTGCGGCACCCGCCCATCGGCCGAGCACCGGCGATCCTGAGGGATCGCGGCGAACTCGTCGGACGCCTGAAAGAGGCGGTATCCGAGGACGCTGGAGGCGCCGTGTTCGTCCTGCACGGCCTGGGAGGATGTGGAAAGACGGCCGTGGCGTGCGCACTCTTCGCACACGCCACCCGGGAACGCGGACGCCTGGGCCTGTGGGTCAACGCCTCCGATCAGGCATCCCTGCGGTCCGGGATGCTTGCTGTGGCCGCCGACCGCGGCGCCGGCGACGGTGAGCTGATGGCCGCGCGCAACGGTTTACGTGCGGCCGCGGACTTGGTCTGGGACCACCTCGACCGGTCGGACGTGCCATGGCTACTGGTGCTGGACAACGCCGATGACCCAGCGGTGCTGCGGGACGGCGGATGGCTGCGCACCAGCCCGCGCGGAACCGTCCTCGTGACCACGCGGCAGGCAGCCGGCCACTGGTGGCCCGCCGCCGAGCTCCTGTACGTGGATGTCCTGCCTCGCGAGGATGCGGCTCAGGTCCTGCGCGATCTCGCCCCAGGAACGGGTTCCACCGAGGACGCGGCCGCCATCGCCGACAGCCTCGGCCGCCTGCCGCTCGCCCTGACTCTGGCCGGCGGTTTCCTGGCTCACCAAGTGATCGACCCCTGGACGATGGAGGAGTACGGGCGTCGCCTGCACGAGCGCCCGGACCCCATCGAGCTGATCGACCAGGGAGCCACCGATGCGGGCAACGACTCGCGTCACCTGGTCAGCGGAACGTGGCAGCTTTCGCTGAACTCCCTGGCCAGGCAGAATCTGCCCGAGGCGGTCACTCTGCTGCGCCTTCTGGCCTGTTGGTCGAACGACCCACTGCCCCTGTCGCTGCTGGCCAACGTCCGGATCGACCTGCCCCTGCCCGCAGACCGGGTGGAACTGGCGCTTCGTGGGCTGCTTGACCACTCGCTCACCGAACTCGTTCCCGGCGACATCCGTTGCCTGCGCACGCACGGAGTGCTGCTGGACAGCGTCGCACGAGCCACCCCGGCCGGCGAACGCGACCGACTCACCTCCGCGGCGGCCGGACTTCTGCTGCGTTCCCTACCCGCGTCACCGGAACGCGGCTTGCGAGACGACCTGCTCACCCCCCTCGCCCCACATGTCCTGGCGCTGCTCCGCCGCGTCATCAAGTGGCCCGAGATCACGAACGGCACAGCTGAGTCCGCGGCCACCTGTGCCCTGCGCCTGGTGACGGCCCAACATCGCTCCGGCGATTACGCATCAGCGCTGGCCACGGCCCAACAGGCGACGGCTCTCGCGCGACGACGACTAGGAAACGATCACCTCCTTGTGCTGCGCCTGCGGCAGCGGATCGGGAAGGCGACCGATCGTCTCGGGCGCCTTGAGGAGGCGGCGACTCTCCACCGCGGGCTGCTCGACGACCTCGAACGGGTCTGTGGCCCCGAAGCACCCGACACCCTGACCGCCTGCATCCACCTGTCCCGCCCGCTGGTCTGGCTCGGTCAACTGACGGAAGCCCTGCAGTTGATGCACCGTACGGTCGCCGGGCGAACCGCGGTGCTGGGCCCATGGCATCCGCTGACGCTGGAGGCGAGGGCGTGTCTGCTCGAACTGCCTCCTGGACCTGAACTGGACCGCGAGGCGCTGACAGGAACGGATTTGGTTGCCGACTGCTGCCGTGAGCTGGGCCCCGACCACCCGATCACACTGTCGGCCGAACTCAACTGCGCCGGAGCGCTGCTCAACACCGGAAGGCACTCCGAAGCACTGCTGTCGGCCCGCCGTGCACTGGCAGCACACGAGCATCGGTTCGGAACCGGCTACCCCATCACGCTGGCGGCACGAAGCCTGCTCAGCAGCGTTCTGCACGCGGTCGGCGAGGATCGGGAAGCAATTGAACAGGCGGAGGTTGTCAGGGAATGGCGCGAGCGGGTACTCGGTCCGGAGCACCCGTGGACGACGGTGATCCGGGACAAGCTGGGGCGGTATCGGCGTTCCCTGGCGGAGGCAACGTCACGAGACGCGATCTGACACACGGCGGTTCGATGCCGCTTCAGGATTCGGAGTCCGTCACCGGTACGGACTCCGTGATCCACACGGGTCCGTCTCCGCACATCACCTTGATTCCGTTCGCCGGCTGTAACGACGTGCGCAGAACTCGCAGCCGACGGTCAGTCACCCTGGCCACCGGGCCGGATCTTCCCGAACTGCCGAACCTGATGGCGCGCACCTGGTTGTGGATCTCTTCCCTCGGGGTGCTCCAGTCGATCTGCGAGAACTCGGGTTCCATCCACCCGGCGTAGGTGGCCGACCCTTCGTCCTGCGGTGTACCGGGGAAACCGCTCATGGCCTGCGAGAGCGCGAGGGGCAGAAGGCGCTCGATGTATCGGTCGACCTCTTCCCACAACAACCGGGGGGCGACATCGTCGCCCAACGCGATCCCGGCCTCCTGAGCCAGGATCCCGCCGGAGTCGAATTCGCCGTTCATCCAGTGGATACTGACGCCGATTTCCTTATCGCCGTTCCTGATTGCCCAATTGACCGGAATGGGGCCTCGATATTTCGGCAGCATCGACGTGTGCACGTTGATGGCACCCAAAGTTGTCGCCCGCAATACGGGCGATGGCAGCTTCCAGGGAAATCCATAGCAGACGATAAGATCGGCGCGATACCCGGCGACGATATGCGGCAACATGCTTTTCCGGCCCGGAATCAGCAGATCCATCCCGTTCGGCAGTGCATCAACTATCTCGCCCACGGCATCGCCCGCACCGCGGCGTGTCGGCTCGCCCGGCCGCAGCGATCGTGCATGCAGGTAAGCGACGGGCGTGTGCCCGGCCCGCACGCACACGCTGTGCAGGAGGGCGAATCCCTGTGCGGAGTACGAAATCAGGATGACGCGCATATGTAGCCCTTGTGGTGTGACCAGGACTTGGTTCGAAATTCTCTGCCTCAATCCCCGAATCTCCACCGGGATCCGGTGTGATTGCTCGGGCCTATTCCTCAGTCACGGCCGGGGGAGGCATTCGGGTGACCTGGCGGCTGAAGAAGTCGTCCAATGGCTCGCCGGACCGGTGCATCTCCTGGATCGCCTGTCGGCATCGGGAGATATCGCGCGGGTCGTCGAAGCGGATACCGCCGGCGAGTTTACCGTCGTCGTCATAGAGCACCTCGTACATGACTGATGAGCCGAGGACGACGATCTCCGGAAGCGGGCGCTGTGTTTCGTACGGGCGGATGCCGTCCCCGCTCAGGACTCTCGTGTCCTCCCCGTATTGGGCCTTCAGGTGCAGCAGGTGGAGTTCCCACTGGAGGTACGGAGAGATGGGCTCCTCCACACAGCGGACACGGTGGAGAGCGAACCCGCTTCCGGCGATTCGCCGGAAGTACTCCTCGTAGTGCCCCCGCTGTCCCTCGAGCAACGCCAGGGACTCGTCCCAGTGACCCTTGTGGAAGGCCTCCCAGCTCTCCACTCCGGGCTCCCGGAAGCTCTGCTGACGTTCGAGTTTCCAGAACCCCTCGGAGCCGGAGCGCCAGAAATGGCGACCGAAATCCTCGGAGTAGTCGTCAAGTCCGAGGCGCTGGCCGGGGCCGTCGGCCTGGGGGCTAAGCATCGGGAAGGTCTGCCTTCGCCGCCGCGGCTGTCCTGCGGGGGATGACGACGATTCGTTCGTCCGGGGCGACGACGAGCCCCGGGGGAAGGCTCGGCAGGTAGGACTCAGTGAGGTCGCGGCCAACGACGGCGATGTCCCCGTTCTCCAGCTCCCAGACGTCCGGGCATCCCTGCTCGCCGCCCGTGGTTCCGAGCTCGGCGGGGGATTTACCCAGGCGGCGCACCAGTGGCGAAGAGGGATCGGCTTCCCAGCCCCGAATCATCACGGTTCTCCATTCAGTCCCCCCGAAGGTAACCGAGATCACACCTGGTGCAATGTCAGGCAGTGACTTCCAGCCATCCGAAGGCAACGGACCATCCCCCTGCATCGACATGAGAGCCGGGCGGATCACGGCGAAGCCGTTCACCGTGACCCACGCACGTCACAGGGCCACTCCCGCATCTCGTAGGAGCCCCGATAGCGGTGGGTGAGGCCCGGCTTCTCGACGAGATGGCCGCGGAACTGGAGGCCGGTGCGGGTCAGGGCGTGCAGACGGTCCTGGTCCGGCGCGTGAGCGGGGAAGGCCCTGACAGCGCTGAAAGAACGAAAAGCACTGGTCAGGGCCCATCCGCCTAGCACTCGATGATGTTCACCGCGAGCCCGCCCCGCGCCGTCTCCTTGTACTTGACGCTCATGTCGGCGCCCGTCTCCTTCATGGTCTTGATGACCTTGTCGAGGGAGACCTTGTGGCTGCCGTCGCCGCGCAGCGCCATCTTCGCCGCGGTGACCGCCTTGACGGCCGCCATGCCGTTGCGCTCGATGCACGGGATCTGGACCAGGCCGCCGACCGGGTCGCAGGTCAGGCCGAGGTTGTGTTCCATGCCGATCTCGGCGGCGTTCTCGACCTGCTCGGGGGAGCCGCCGAGGACCTCGGCCAGCGCGCCCGCGGCCATGGAGCAGGCGGAGCCGACCTCGCCCTGGCAGCCGACCTCGGCGCCGGAGATGGAGGCGTTCTCCTTGAAGAGCATGCCGATGGCTCCGGCGGCGAGCAGGAAGCGGACGACGCTGTCCTCCTTCTCGGCCTCGGTGCAGCCGCCGGCCGCGAAGTTCATGTAGTAGTGCAGGACGGCGGGGATGATGCCCGCGGCGCCGTTGGTGGGGGCCGTGACGACGCGGCCGCCCGCCGCGTTCTCCTCGTTGACCGCCATCGCGTAGAGGGTGATCCACTCCATCGCGTGGGCCTGCGGGTCGCCCTCGGCGCGCAGCTGGCGGGCGGAGTTCGCGGCGCGGCGGCGGACCTTCAGGCCGCCGGGGAGGATGCCCTCGCGGGACATGCCGCGCGAGACACAGGCCTGCATGACGCGCCAGATGTCCAGCAGACCCGAGCGGATCTCGTCCTCGGTGCGCCAGGCCTTCTCGTTCTCCAGCATCAGCGAGGAGATGGACAGGCCGGTTTCGCCGGAGAGCCGCAGCAGCTCGTCGCCGGTGCGGAAGGGGTGCCGGAGGGCGGTGTCGTCCGGGACGATCGGGTTCTCACCCTGGACCGCGTCCTCGTCCACGACGAAGCCGCCGCCGACGGAGTAGTAGGTCTTCTCCAGGAGCGGGGCGCCCTCGTGGTCGTAGGCGAAGATCGTCATGCCGTTGGCGTGGTACGGCAGGGCCTTGCGGCGGTGCAGGATCAGCTGCTCGTCGGCGTCGAAGGGGATCTCGTGCGCCCCGAGCAGGTTGATCCGGCCGGTGGCGCGGATCTGCTCGACGCGGGCGTCGGCGGACTCCACGTCGACGGTGCGCGGCGATTCGCCCTCCAGGCCGAGCAGGACCGCCTTGGGCGTGCCGTGGCCGTGGCCGGTCGCGCCGAGCGAACCGTACAGCTCGGCGCGTATCGAGGCGGTGTGGGCCAGCAGGCCCTCGTTCTTCAGTCGGCGCGCGAACATCCGGGCGGCGCGCATCGGTCCCACCGTGTGGGAGCTGGACGGGCCGATGCCGACCGAGAACAGGTCGAAGACCGAGATGGCCACGGGATGACTCCTAAGGGTGGGAAGACGCCGTTGTCTGCCGGGTGGTGCGGTACGGGCCGGGGTCGGCCCGAAGAGCGAGGACAAGGGTGGGGGCACCGCGCTCACTGTCCAGTGTGCGCGGTGCCCCGCCCGAAACGTGCGAACTGCTTCCGGACTACTTCAGACCGGGGTACAGCGGGAACTTCTCCGCAAGTGCCGTGACGCGGGCCTTCAGGCCGGCGGCGTCGTACGACGGCTTCAGCGCGGCGGCGATGATCTCCGCGACCTCGGTGAAGTCCTCGTTCCGGAAACCGCGGGTCGCCAGGGCCGGGGTGCCGATCCGCAGACCCGAGGTGACCATCGGCGGCCGCGGGTCGTTCGGGACGGCGTTCCGGTTGACCGTGATGCCGACCTCGTGGAGGCGGTCCTCGGCCTGCTGGCCGTCCAGCTCGGAGTCGCGCAGGTCGACGAGGACCAGGTGCACGTCCGTGCCGCCGGACAGGACGGAGACGCCGGCCTCGGTGACGTCCGGCTGCACCAGACGCTCGGCGAGGATGCGGGCGCCGTCCAGGGTGCGCTGCTGGCGCTCCTTGAACTCCTCGGTCGCCGCGACCTTGAACGAGACCGCCTTGGCCGCGATCACGTGCTCCAGCGGGCCACCCTGCTGACCGGGGAAGACCGCCGAGTTGATCTTCTTGGCGAGCTCCTGCGTCGACAGGATGACGCCACCGCGCGGACCGCCGAGGGTCTTGTGCGTGGTGGTCGTGACGACATGGGCGTGCGGCACCGGGTTGGGGTGCAGACCCGCGGCCACCAGGCCCGCGAAGTGCGCCATGTCGACCATCAGGTACGCGCCGACCTCGTCCGCGATGCGGCGGAAGGCGGCGAAGTCGAGCTGGCGCGGGTAGGCGGACCAGCCCGCGACGATCAGCTTCGGCTTGGTCTCCTTGGCCAGGCGCTCGACCTCGGCCATGTCCACGGTGCCGGTGTCGTCGACGTGGTACGGGACCACGTTGTAGAGCTTGCCGGAGAAGTTGATCTTCATGCCGTGGGTCAGGTGACCGCCGTGGGCCAGGTTCAGGCCCATGATCGTGTCGCCCGGCTTCAGCAGCGCGAACATCGCGGCGGCGTTCGCCTGCGCACCGGAGTGCGGCTGGACGTTCGCGGCCTCGGCGCCGAACAGGGCCTTGACCCGGTCGATCGCGATCTGCTCGACCACGTCGACGTGCTCACAGCCGCCGTAGTAGCGGCGGCCGGGGTAGCCCTCGGCGTACTTGTTGGTGAGGACGGAGCCCTGGGCCTCCATGACGGCGACCGGAGCGAAGTTCTCCGAGGCGATCATTTCGAGGGTGGACTGCTGACGGCGGAGCTCGGCGTCGACAGCTGCGGCGACGTCCGGGTCCAGCTCGTGGAGGGAGGAGTTGAGAAGCGACATCAGGGGATCCCTAGGGTCTCAGTTGCCGGAGAACGCGGTGTATTCGTCGGCGGAGAGCAGGTCGTCCGGCTCCTCCGCCACCCGTACCTTGAACAGCCAGCCGCCCTCGAACGGAGCGGAGTTCACCAGCGACGGGTCGTCCACGACGTCCTGGTTCGCCGCGACGACCTCACCCGTGATGGGGGAGTACAGATCGCTGACCGACTTGGTCGACTCCAGCTCGCCGCAGGTCTCGCCCGCGGTCACCGTTTCGCCGGCCTCGGGGAGCTGCGCGTAGACGACGTCACCGAGCGCGTTGGCCGCGTACTCGGTGATACCGATCGTGGCCACACCGTCCTCGACGGCCGACAGCCACTCGTGCTCCTTGCTGTACCGCAGCTGCTGGGGGTTGCTCATGACCTGAATTCTCCTGTACGCGGGGGAGTGCTGATGAACGGTGGTCTTACGGTGTGAGACGCGATTACGTCACTTCCGGGACGGCGCGATGCCCGGGATGTCACTTCTCGCGCTTGTAGAACGGCAGCGCGACGACCTCGTACGGCTCGTGCGTGCCGCGGATGTCCACGCCGACACCCTCGGTGCCGGGCGCGGCGAACGCCGCGTCCACGTACGCCATGGCGATCGGCCTGCCCAGGGTGGGCGACGGGGCGCCGGAGGTGACCTCGCCGATCACCTCACCGCCCGCGACGACCTGGAATCCGGCGCGCGGGACCCGGCGGCCCTCGGCGATCAGGCCGACGAGCTTGCGGGGCGGGGCGGTCTCGGCCCGCGCGGCGGCGGCCACGAGGGCCTCGCGCCCGACGAAGTCGCCCTCCTTCTCGAACTTCACGACCCGGCCCAGGCCCGCGTCGAACGGGGTCAGCGCGGTCGTCAGCTCGTGCCCGTACAGCGGCATGCCCGCCTCCAGGCGCAGCGTGTCGCGGCAGGAGAGCCCGCAGGGGATCAGGCCGTGCGCCGCACCGGCCTCGGTGAGTGCCCGCCACAGCTGCTCGGCGTGCTCGGGGGCCACGAACAGCTCGAAGCCGTCCTCGCCGGTGTAGCCGGTACGGGCGATCAGCGCGGGCACCCCGGCGACCGTGCCGGGCAGGCCCGCGTAGTACTTCAGCCCGTCCAGGTCGGCGTCCGTGACGGCCTTCATGATCGCGGGCGACTCCGGACCCTGCACGGCGAGCAGCGCGTACGCGTCACGGTCGTCACGCACCTCGGCGTCGAAACCGGCCACCCGGTCCCGCAGCGCGTCCAGCACGGTCTGCGCGTTGCCCGCGTTGGCGACGACCATGTACTCGGTCTCGCCCAGCCGGTAGACGATCAGGTCGTCCAGGATGCCGCCGTCGCTCCCGACGATCATCGTGTAGCGGGCGCGGCCGGCGCCGACGGTGGCGATGTTGCCCACCAGCGCGTAGCTGAGGAAGGCGGCGGCCTGCGGCCCGGTGACCGTGATCTCACCCATGTGGGACAGATCGAAGAGACCCGCCCGGGTGCGTACGGCGTTGTGCTCGTCGCGCTCGCTCGCGTACCGCAGCGGCATGTCCCAGCCGGCGAAGTCGGTCATGGTGGCGCCCAGCGAACGATGCAGGGCGTCCAGGGCGGTGAGACGGGGGGCGTTGCTCATGGATTCGGCTCCAGGGCATGACGACAGAGGACGATCCCTCCCCATCTGTCATCGGAACCTGAGAGGTTCGCCGAAAGGCCCTGAAGGGGTCAGCCCTCGCCGGGTTCGGCTTGCACCTTGGGTGGAGCCGCCGGGCGGCTCGCTTTTCAGATCTGCCTCATCCACGCGGTACGGGGCCTGAGAGATTCAAGGGAGGAACTTGCTCCTTCGGCGCCCGGCACACACAGTGACCGGAACTCTCCCGCGCGGATTCAAACGGCCGGTATGCAGTTGGCGGGGTCATCATCGCACGCCTTGCGGAAGAGTGGGGCGTCCGGTCTCCCACCGACACGGGCAGCGGGCCTGGTTGTGCCGCATTACCTTTTCTTTACACTTCTTGGGCAGGTGTGGGTGACCCGACAGGGGGAGGGCGATGGACTTGCAGCGGTACGCGACGACCGCGGGGGTCGCGCAGGGCGCGATGCCCGCACAGCCGGGCGCACCCGCCCGGGAAATGCTGGGCACGCACGCGCCGGTGGTGCGTGACCTCCGGGGGCGCGCCGGGCGCAGCCCGCACAGCCTGGACTTCGCGTCCGGCGATCTCGTGGTGGTCTCCGGGCTGCCCGGAAGCGGAAAGTCGACACTGATCCGGCGGGCCGTCACGGACCGCGCCATCGATTCCCAGGACACCCGGGACACCTGGGCCGGGGCCCTGCCCCGCTTACTCCCGTACGCCCTCTACCGCCCGCTGGTCCGGGTGGCCCACTACTACGGGCTGTGGCGGGCGCTCCGCTCCGGCGAGTCCGTCGTGGTGCACGACTGCGGCACCCAGGCCTGGGTGCGCCGCTGGCTGGCCCGGGACGCCCGGCGACGGGTCCGCACCCTCCACCTCGTCCTGCTCGACGTCACGCCCGAGGTGGCGCGGGAAGGGCAGCGCGAGCGCGGCCGGGGCGTCTCCGGTTACGCCTTCGCCCGGCACCGGCGCTCGGTCGGCCGGCTGCTGCACGACACGGAGCGGGGTCTGCTGCCCCCGGGATGTGCCTCGGCGGTGCTGCTGGACCGTGAGGCCGCGGGGGTGCTCGGCCGGATCTCGTTCGCGGACGAGTAGGGCTCGCGGGGCGTACGGGGAGAAGCGGGGCGGGCGTCACGCGCGCGCCCCGTTCGCAGACGCACAGCCACCGGGTGCCCGCCGGGATGTCCGGCCGCCGGACGCCGGACGGGCACACCGCCGGGCAGGCCGCCGGGCGGTCGACCCGGGAGGCTAGGGTTTCCGCCGGAACGCACGGTCGAGAGAGGGACACAGGGGCAGTGGACATTCCGGTACCGGCACAGACACATCCGCGCCAGGGATGGCCGGCCAATGAGCTCGAAGAGGTGCTCGCCGCCTCGATCGGAGTCCCGGAGGCGGGCGGCCGGATCGTCGAGGTGCTCGGCCGCAGCGCGCTCTGGGTGCCGCTGCCCAACGGGGGCAGCCCCGAAAGCCCCGATCTCGACCTGCCGATGATGGAGATCGACGGCGTCGCCCATGTCCCCGTGTTCAGCTCCGAATCGCAGTTTCTCAGCTGCGTCGGTACTCAGATGTCCTTCACCGTGGCGCCTGCCCGGGAATTCGCCCGCGGACTGCCGCCGCAGGTCGGAATAGCCGTGAACCCGGGCGGCGCGGTCGGTGTGCCACTGCCGCCCCCCGCCGTCGCCGAGCTCTGCCGGGCGGGCCGCACACCCCTGGACGGGCCCGCGAGCGGTGCCCGGGTCCGCCTGTTCGAGCCGGACTGGCAGGAGGAACCCGTCGACTTCCTCGCCGCGGTGGCCGGGGAGTTCCAGGAGAGCGGCGTGGTCAGCACCGCCCGCCGGACGCTCGCCAGCATCGAGGGCGGCGACCCCGTCCTCTTCATCGGCGTCGAGTTCGCCGACTGGGACGGCGCGGGACAGAGCGCCCCGATGGACGCGCTGGGCCGGGCGCTGGGCCGGGTCCAGGTGCCGTGGCCCGTCAACCTGGTCCTGCTCGATGTGGCCCAGGACCTCGTCGGCGACTGGATGCGGGAGAAGGTCCGGCCGTTCTACCGGCGTGAGGGGCACTGACCCCACCGCCGGAGAGGGTGCCGGCCGCACCCGGGGCCGGGGTCAACCGCCGTTGCCGGGTGGCGACGTCAACCCGTGGCGTCAAGTCGGTGTCAGTAGCGGCGCATAAGCTGGTTTGATGGCGGGGTCGCTCCCGTGTGCCCGGGAGCGGCGACGCGACACAGCGGATCGATGAGGGGCGGAACACAGGGTGAGTGCAGGCACTGCGGCGGCCGGACAGGTCGAGCACATGCTGCGCCAGGTGACCCCCGGGCGCTACGACGCCTACGAGGCGCTGCTGGCGGCCCTCGCCGATGGCCGGATCTGGATGCTCCTCTGGCACGGCACGGCCGGCTCGCCGGACGCCCAGTACGGGAACATGGAGATCGACGGCATGGGCTACGCCCCGTGCGTGACTTCCGCCCAGGAGCTCTCCGCCAGCGGGTGGAACCGGGCCCACGAGCTCGTCACCGGCCGTGACATCGCCCGCGCCCTGTTCCCCGACCGCTGGGGAATCTGGCTCAACCCGCATGCCCCGGGCGGCGGCGTCGGTATCCCCTGGCTGGATCTGCGCCGCATCGCCACCGGCCTGGACCGGCTGCCCGCCGGGCCCCTGCGGCTCTCCGACCCCGCCGTCGACATCCCCCAGTTCTACGCGCTGCTCACGCAGAACGCCCACCGCACCCCGGCGGTCCGCTCGCTGCGCCGCGCCTGGGTGCATCCCGCCGTCGGTGTTCCGTACCTCGCGATCGGTCTCGATCTCTACGACACGGGCCGCGCCTCCGTCGACTCGGTGCGCGAGATGATGCGGCAGTCGATCGGCGCGGTCCCCGAGGGGCTGCCCGTCTCCACCGTCGCCATGTCCGACGAGTACGACCCGGTCGCGATGTGGCTGCGCGCCAACTCCCGCCCGTTCTACGACCGCGAGGCGCACGCCCCGGGCCCGCCGCCCGCCGCCGTGCCCGGCTACGGATACCCGCCCCAGCCCCGTTGAACTGCGACGAGCGCGACGTCCGGTAAACGGACGTCGAACACCCCTCGATGTCCGGCCTGTTGACTGCCGACGTGAGGATGTCCCGGAACTGGACGGTTTGTTAACTGTCCGGGTCTCGACTAGGTCTCACCGTTATCCGGACTGTTCTCTTGCGGTGGGCACCGTCTGTAGTGTGCGGCCAACAAACCTCACCACAGGGCGAACCAGGGGTGGACCCATGCGAATATTCAAGTCCCGGGCTGTCCGGGCGATCACGGCAGCGGTCGCTGTCGGTCTGATCGCCACGGGCTGTTCCAGCGAGCGGGACGAGGGCGGCTCCAAGGGGGGCGACAAGGACACCTTCGTCTTCGCCGGAGCCGGTGACCCCAGTTCCCTCGACCCGGCGCTCGCGAGCGACGGCGAGACCTTCCGCGTCACCCGTCAGGCCTTCGAGGCGCTCCTGGAGCACGAGCCCGGTGGCAGCAAGCTCGTCGGCGGCCTCGCCGAGAAGTGGTCGAGCGACCCGGCCGGCAAGGTCTGGACGTTCAACCTTCGCCAGGGCGTGAAGTTCCACGACGGCGAGGCGTTCAACGCCGCCGCGGTCTGCGCGAACTACGACCACTGGTTCAACTGGAAGGGCACGTACCAGTCCAGCGCGGTCTCCTACTACTGGCAGACCATCATGGGTGGGTTCGCGAAGAACGAGGACGCCGAGGCGCCCAAGCCCAACTACAAGTCCTGCACCGCCAAGGACGACAACACGGCCGTCATCGAGGTGAACGAGCCCTCGGCGAACCTGCCGGGCGGGTTCTCCCTCCAGGCGCTGGCGATCCACTCGCCGAAGGCGATCAAGGAGTACGAGAAGCAGGACGCGTCCGCCAAGGGCGACGCGATCACGTACCCCAAGTACAGCCAGGAGGCCGGCACGGTCGCCGGCACCGGCCCGTACGAGATCGTGAAGTGGAACAAGGGCAACAAGGAGGTCTCCCTGAAGGCCTTCGACGGCTACTGGGGCAGCAAGGCCAAGGTGAAGAACCTGGTCTTCCGCACCATCTCCACCGAGGAGACCCGCCGCCAGGCGCTCCAGGCGGGTGACATCGACGGCTACGACCTGGTCGCGCCGGCCGATGTGACGACGCTGGAGAAGGAGGGTTACGAGGTCCCGACCCGTGACGTCTTCAACATCTTCTACCTCGGCATGAGCCAGTCGGCGAACCCGGCGCTGAAGAAGCCCGAGGTCCGTCAGGCGATCACGCACGCCATCGACCGCGAGAACCTCGTCAACACCCAGCTGCCCGAGGGCGGCAAGGTCGCGACCCAGTTCATGCCCGACACGGTCGCCGGCTTCTCGGACAAGGTGAAGACGTACCCGTTCGACACCGCCAAGGCGAAGGACCTCCTCAAGCAGGCCGGTGAGGAGAAGCTGAAGATCGACTTCTGCTACCCGACCGAGGTCACCCGCCCGTACATGCCTGCCCCGCAGGACATGTTCGAGCTGATGAAGGCCGACCTGGAGAAGGCCGGCATCACCATCGTCCCGAAGGCCATGAAGTGGGCCCCGGACTACCTGGACGCCACCGAGGCGGGCTCCTGCGCCCTGCACATGCTCGGCTGGACCGGTGACTTCAACGACGGCTACAACTTCATCGGCACCTGGTTCGCCGGGCCCGACAAGCAGTGGGGCTTCAAGGACCAGAAGGTCTTCGACGCCGTGAACGCCGCTTCCAAGGTCGTCGACCCGGCCGCCCGCACCGAGGCCTACAAGAAGGCCAACGAGGCGATCGCGGAGTACGTGCCGGGCGTGCCGGTCTCGTCGTCGCCGCCGGCCATCGCGTTCGCCAAGAACGTCAACCCGCCGAAGGTCTCCCCGCTGACGCAGGAGAACTTCGCCGAGGTCTCCTTCAAGTAATCGCACACCAGCGGGTCCGCCCGGCCACAGCAACCAGGTGGCCGGGCGGACCCGCATAGACGTACGTGAGAAAGGGGCATGCGGGGTGCTGCGACTCGTCGTCAGAAGACTTCTCCAGCTCATTCCCACCCTGCTCGGCCTGTCGGTCCTGCTGTTCCTCTGGCTGAACCGACTGCCCGGCGGACCCGCCTCAGCGATCCTGGGTGAGCGGGCGACCGAAGCCGAAGTAGCGAGAATCAACCGGGCACTCGGGCTCGACGAGCCGGTCCACGTCCAGTACTGGCGGTTCCTGAAGCGCATCTTCGAGCTCGACCTCGGAACCTCCACCCAGACCGGCCAGCCGGTGTGGGACGAATTCACCCTGCGCTTCCCGGCAACCGTGGAGCTCAGCGTCGCCGCGATCCTGATCGCCGTGGTCGTGGGCATCCCGATGGGTTACCTGGCGGCCAAGCACCGCGGTGGCTGGCTGGACGTCGCCTCCGTCTCCGGATCGCTGCTCGGCATCTGCATCCCGGTCTTCTTCCTGGCCATGCTGCTGCGCGGGATCTTCTCCGTGGAGCTGGGCTGGTTCCCGAGCCAGGGCCGGCTCACCACCGGACTCGACGCCACCGACATCACCGGGTTCTCCGTCCTGGACGGGTTGCTGACCGGCGAGTTCGACGCGAGCTGGGACGCGATCATGCACCTGATCCTGCCCGCCGTCGCGCTGGCCTCGATCCCGCTCGCCGTCATCGTCCGGATGACCCGCGCCAGCGTCCTGGAAGTGCTCGGCGAGGACTACATCCGCACCGCCGAGTCCAAGGGCCTGGACAAGCGCGTCGTGCGTGGCCGCCATGTGCTGCGCAACGCCCTGCTGCCCGTGATCACCGCGGTCGGCCTGCTGACCGGCAGCCTGCTGTCCGGTGCGGTGCTCACCGAGTCCGTCTTCGACTTCGGCGGCATCGGATCCTTCATCCGTACCGCGATCGACGGCCGCGACTACCCCGTCCTCGTCGGGTTCATTCTCTTCATCGCGATGGTGTACGTGCTGATCAACCTGCTGGTCGACCTCGCGTACAGCATCATTGACCCGAGAGTGCGGGTGCACTGACGTGACGATCCTGACCAACAAGGCAGACAAGATCGACCGCCTCGCCGAGCTGACCCAGAGCTCCGAGACGGTCGCCGGTACGAGCCTGTGGCGCGAGGCGTTCCGCCGGATGCGCTCCAGCAAGATGGCGATCATCGGCGCGGCGATCATCGCCACGTTCGTCCTCGTCGCCGTCGTCGGGCCGATGCTGGCCCCGCACGGCGCCACCGCGCAGAACTGGCGCAGCGAAGTCTTCCCCAACCAGGGCAAGTTCGTCGGCATGCGCGGCGAGAACTGGTTCGGGCTGGACCACCTGGGCCGGGACATGTTCTCCCGCTGGCTCGTCGGAGCCCGGCAGACGCTGCTCGTCGGTGTGGTCTCCATGCTCATCGGCCTGATCATCGGTGCGCTGGTCGGTGTGCTCTCCGGCGCCGCCGCCACGCTCGGCGGCAAGGCCGGGCAGCGCGTCGACACCGTGATCATGCGCTTCACCGACATCATGCTGTCGCTGCCGTCGCTGCTGCTCGCCGTCTCCATCGCCGCGGTCCTCGGCCAGTCGCTGACCACCGTGATGATCGCCGTGGGCGTCGTCCAGATCCCCATCTTCGCCCGCCTGCTGCGCGGTTCGATGCTGGTCCAGGGCGGCGCGGACTATGTGCTCGCCGCGAAGGCGGTCGGTATCCGGCGCAAGCGGATCGTGCTCACGCAGATCCTGCCGAACTCGCTGAGTCCCGTGATCGTCCAGGCCACCCTGAGTCTGGCCACCGCGATCATCGAGGCCGCGGCCCTGTCCTATCTGGGCCTCGGCAACCCCGACCCGGCCGTCCCCGAGTGGGGCGTGATGCTCTCCCAGGCGCAGCGCTTCTTCGACAACGAGCCGATGATGGCCGCCTATCCGGCCGTCGGGATCATCGTCACCGCTCTCGGCTTCACTCTGCTCGGCGAGGCCATGCGCGAAGCCCTCGACCCGAAGTTGCGAGGCTGAAGTCCCATGTCACTGCTCTCCGTTGAGGAACTCAGCGTCACCTTCACCGCCCGCGGCCGCAAGGACGCCACGGCCGTGGACGGCGTCTCCTTCGAGGTCGACCAGGGTCAGGTCGTGGGCCTGGTCGGCGAGTCGGGCTGCGGCAAGTCCGTCACCTCGCTCGCCCTGATGGGCCTGCTGCCCCGCAAGGGCGTGCGCGTCGGCGGCCGTGCGGAGTTCGACGGCCAGAACCTGCTGACCATGAACGAGCGCAAGCTCCGCGATCTGCGCGGCAGCCAGCTGGCGATGATCTTCCAGGACCCGCTCTCCTCGCTGAACCCGGTCGTCCCCATCGGGATCCAGGTCACAGAGATCCTTCAGCGCCACCGCGGGCTGAAGGGCGAGAAGGCCCGCAAGGAAGCCGCGTCCCTGCTCGACCGGGTCGGGATCCCCGACCCGGACCGGCGGCTCAAGGAGTACCCGCACCAGCTCTCCGGCGGTATGCGCCAGCGGGCGCTGATCGCCATGGCGGTCGCCTGCGCCCCCCGGATGCTGATCGCCGACGAGCCGACGACCGCCCTGGACGTGACCATCCAGGCGCAGATCCTGGAGCTCCTGAAGGAACTGGTCGACCAGGAGGGCACCGCCCTGCTGATGATCACGCACGACCTCGGTGTCGTCGCCGGTCTCTGCGACGAGGTCAACGTCCTGTACGCCGGACGGGCGGTGGAATCGGCGGGCCGCCGCGAGCTGTTCGCCCACCCCACCCACCCGTACGCGCACGGGCTCCTCGGCTCCATCCCGCGGCTGGACGCGCCGCGCGGCGAGCCGCTCAACCCGATCCGCGGGTCCATCAACGACAAGATCGCCTGGGCCGACGGCTGCGCGTTCGCACCCCGGTGCGACCACTACACGATGGAGTGCCTCACCGGCACCCCCGAACTGACCGAACCACGCACGTCCGGACACCAGGTGCGCTGCGTCAACCCGGTCCTGCCCAAGGCGGAGGTCCCGGCATGAGCCTTCTCGAACTGGACGGCGTCAAAGTCCACTTCCCGGTCAGGAAGGGCCTCCTCTTCGACCGTACGGTGGGCCATGTCTACGCGGTCGACGGCGTCTCGCTGAGCGTGGAGGCCGGCCAGACGTACGGGCTGGTGGGCGAGTCGGGCTGCGGCAAGACGACGCTCGGCCGCGCGGTCCTGCGGCTGAACGACATCACCGAGGGCGGGGTCGTCTTCGACGGCACCGACCTGGCGAAGCTGCCCTCCGAGGAGATGCGGGTCTTCCGCCGCCGGCTCCAGATGGTCTTCCAGGACCCGCTGGGCAGCCTCAACCCCCGGCAGAACATCGAGTCCATCCTGGCCGAGGGCATGGCCGCCCACGGCATCGGGAAGGACCGGGCGGAGCGCCGGGAGAAGATCGAGTCCATCCTCGCCAAGGTCGGCCTGCCGTCCAACGCGATGTCCCGCTACCCGCACGAGTTCTCCGGCGGCCAGCGCCAGCGCATCGGCATCGCGCGGGCACTGGTCCTGGAGCCGGACGTGATCATTTGCGACGAGCCGGTGTCCGCGCTGGACGTCTCGGTCCAGGCGCAGGTGATCAACCTGCTGGAGGAACTCCAGGAGTCGCTGGGCCTGACCTACCTGGTCATCGCGCACGACCTCGCCGTGGTCCGGCACATCTCGGACGTCATCGGGGTGATGTACCTCGGCGGGCTCGTCGAGGAGGCCCCGAGCGACGCGCTGTACGCGGGGCCCCGGCACCCGTACACCAAGGCGCTGATGTCGGCGGTCCCGGTGCCCGACCCCGAGGTCGAGGACCGCCGCGAGCGGATTCTGCTCCACGGCGACCTGCCCTCCCCGGCGAACCCGCCGGCCGGCTGCCGGTTCCACACCCGCTGCCCGTGGGTGCAGGACACCAAGTGCGCCACGGAGCGTCCGCCACTGCTGGACACCGGCGACGGGCACAAGGTGGCCTGCCACTTCACGGCGGAGATCGAGGCCGGGACGGTCAGGCAGACCCTGGCCACGGGCATCGAGGCGGTCGTCGGCACGGGAACGGTGGCGGCCGAAGCGGTGGAGACCGCGGAGGGCGACGCACCCGGGACCCCCGCGGAGAAGCCCGCGAAGGTGCCGGGGCAGGCCGACGCGCCTGCCGCCCGGCCGGCGGAGGACAGCCCGAAGGGGTAGTACCGGCACAATTGGCCGGTGCTCAACGAACTGTTCACGCCCTCCGTCCAGCACGCGCTCGACATCGCCGGGATCTTCGTCTTCGCGATCTCGGGCGCGCTGCTCGCCGTACGCAAGAACTTCGATGTCTTCGGCATCGCGGTGCTCGCCGAGGCGACCGCGCTGGGCGGGGGGCTGTTCCGTGACGTGATGATCGGCGCGATCCCGCCGGCCGCCTTCACGGATCTCGGCTATTTCACGACGCCGCTGCTCGCCGCCGTGCTGGTGTTCTTCCTGCACCCCCACGTCGAGCGGATCCAGGTCGGCGTCAACGTCTTCGACGCGGCGGGGCTCGGCCTGTTCTGCGTCAGCGGCACGGTCAAGGCGTACGACTACGGTCTCGGCCTCACCGCGTCGGCGGCGCTCGGCCTGGCCACCGCGGTCGGCGGCGGTGTGCTGCGGGACATGCTGGCCAACGAGGTGCCCTCGCTGCTGCGCTGGGACCGGGACCTGTACGCGGTGCCCGCGATCGTCGGCGCCGTCATGGTCGTGCTGTGCATCCGCTTCGACACCCTCAACGCGTTCACCAGCGGTACGGCGGTGATCACCGCGTTCGTCCTGCGGCTGCTGGCGATGCGTTTCCACTGGCGGGCCCCGCGCGCCTACAACCGGCGTTCGGCCACGGCCGAGGACAGCGGGGCGAGCTGACGGGCAGCCCAAGAAAGCTACCGCTCAGTAATGCGATCGGTGTACGGTGCATGGCATGGCACAGGCAGCAGCGCAGGCGGCGCGGAGCACACAGACCGCGCAGGCGACCATCGGGGACAGCGAGTTCGACCGCGACACCGCTGTCACACTCCGCGGGGAAGGCGTCTACGACGCCGAACTCTCCGCGGGCTGGACCATCATCCGCGCCGTCAATGGCGGCTATCTGCTGGCCCTGCTCGGCCGGGCCCTGGGTGACGCGCTGCCGCACCCGGACCCGTTCTCGGTCTCCGCGCACTACCTCACCGCCTCCGTGCCCGGCCCCGCGGTGATCAGGACCCAGGTCGTCCGGGCGGGCCGCGGCCTCTCCACCGGATCGGCCTCCCTCTTCCAGTTCGCGGACGACGGTACCGAGGTCGAGCGCATCCGGGTCCTCGCCACCTACGGCGATCTGGACGCCCTCTCCGACGAGGTCCGTACGTCGGCCCGGCCACCCGCCATGCCGCCCCGGGAGCACTGCCTCGGCCCGGCCGACGGCCCCGCCCCGATCCCCGGCAGCTCGGCCATCACCGAGCGCCTCGACATGAGGCTCGACCCGGCGACGGTCGGCTGGGCCGTCGGCGCACCGTCCGGCAAGGGCGAGATGCGCGGCTGGTTCGGCCTGGCGGACGGCCGTGACGCGGACCCGCTGTCCCTGCTGCTCACCGTCGACGCGCTGCCGCCGACCTCGTTCGAGCTGGGCCTGAAGGGCTGGACCCCGACCGTCGAGCTCACCGCCCACATCCGCTGCCGCCCGGCCCCGGGCCCGCTGCGGGTCTCCATCACCACGCGCAACCTCGCGGGGGGCTTCCTGGAGGAGGACGCGGAGGTCTGGGACAGCGCGGACCGTCTGGTGGCCCAGTCCCGTCAGCTGGCGAAGGCCTCGCGTGGCTGAGGTGCCGCGCCGGCCCGCTCCGGCGGTGTCAGCGCCCCCGGCGCCCCCCGGCCGTACCCTCCCGGCGCCACCGCCGTACCCGTCCGCGTGACGCGTCCGGGCGTCCCCTCGCGTGCTGTCCGCGCTCTTCGCGAACCGTCCGTGAACCGGGCGCGGACGCCGGGTGTGCGACGCACCGGCGTCCGTCCCGCCGGGGGCTCGTAGAATCGAGCCCACCATGGCCTACCTCGACCACGCAGCGACCACTCCGATGCTTCCGGAGGCGATCGCGGCGATGACCGCCCAGCTCGCCGTCACCGGCAACGCGTCCTCCCTGCACGCCGCCGGGCGCCGGGCCCGCCGCACCGTCGAGGAGTCCAGGGAGACCCTCGCCGACGCCCTCGGCGCACGCCCCAGCGAGGTGGTTCTCACCTCCGGCGGCACCGAGGCCGACAACCTCGCGGTGAAGGGCCTCTACTGGGCCCGCCGCGACGCCGACCCCCGGCGCACGAGGGTCCTCGCGGCCCCCGTCGAGCACCACGCCGTCCTGGACGCCGTCGACTGGCTCGCCGAGCACGAGGGGGCGGCCGTCGAATACCTCCCCGTCGACCGCCACGGGCGGGTGCACCCCGAGGACCTGCGCGAGGCCGTCCTGCGCAACCCGGACGACATCGCGATGATCACGGTGATGTGGGCCAACAACGAGATCGGCACCGTCATGCCGGTACGTGAACTGGCTGCCGTCGCCCGCGAGTTCGGCATCCCCATGCACGCCGACGCGGTACAGGCCTTCGGCCAGCTGGAGGTCGACTTCGCGCGGTCCGGGCTGTCCGCGATGACCGTCAGCGGACACAAGATCGGCGGCCCGTTCGGGATCGGCGCGCTGCTCCTGGGCCGCGAGTACACCCCCGTACCCGTGCTGCACGGCGGCGGGCAGGAGCGTCATGTGCGCTCCGGCACCCTGGACGTGCCCGCCGTCGCCGCGTTCGCCGTCGCCGGCCGGCTCGCGGCCGAGCGGCGCGAGGACTTCGCCCACCGCGTCGGCGCGCTCCGGGACGACCTGATCACCGCCGTGCGCCGGGCCGTACCGGACGCCGTGCTCGGCGGCGACCCGGACCCGGGCGGGCGCCTGCCGGCCAACGCCCACTTCGGCTTCCCCGGCTGCGAGGGCGACTCGCTCCTGCTGCTGCTGGACGCACAGGGCATCGAGTGCTCCACCGGTTCGGCCTGCACCGCAGGGATCGCCCAGCCCAGCCACGTCCTGCTGGCCACCGGCACCGACCCCGACCTGGCCCGGGGCACCTTGCGCTTCTCGCTCGGCCACACCACCACGCGGCAGGATGTCGAGGACCTCGCACGCGCCATCGGCCCGGCGGTGGAGCGCGCCAGGACCGCGGGACTCAGCTGAGGGCCGGGGCCGTTGCGCGGCCCCGCCCGGGATCACGCGCCCGGGATCACGCGCCCGGGATCACGCGCCCGGGATCACGCGGCTCCGGAGCCCGAGGGCTTCGCGGACTTCGCTGGCCCGGCCGTCGCGGCCCGCCGCACCAGCTTCAGATAGCGGTCCCAGTCCCAGTGCGGACCGGGGTCGGTGTGGTCCGTGCCGGGAACCTCCACATGCCCGATGATGTGTTCGCGGTCCAGCGGGATGCCGTACCGCCCGCATATCGCGGCCGTCAGCCGCGCCGACGACTCGTACATCTCCTTCGTGAGGTCCCCGGGGCGGTCCACGAAGCCCTCGTGCTCGATGCCGACGCTGCGTTCGTTGTACGACCTGTTCCCCGCGTGGTACGCCACGTCCAGCTCACGGATCATCTGCGCCACATGGCCGTCCTTGCGCACCACGTAGTGCGAGGCGGCGCCGTGGGCGGGGTCCTGGAAGACCCGGACCGCGCTGGCGAAGCTGCCCTGGGTCACATGGATGACCACACGGTCGATGCCGTAGTCGTCGGGGCGGTCCGCACGCCGCCAGTTCGCCTCGGAGGCCGCGACCCACCGGGCGTCCGCGTAGTCCAGCTCGCCCTGCCTGCGGGGCTTCTCCACGCCGGGCACCCGCCACCAGACGCGCCTGAGCTCGTCGCGGGCGAGCACGACGGCACCCGCCGCCGTCACTCCGCCGCCGATCATGAGGGCGCGCCTGCTGATGCCCGGCGCGGGCCCCTTCCGCGAAGCCCGGCCGTTTCCCTTGGTCCCCATGTGAGCGACAACGCATATCCGCGAGCGTTCGGTTCCCGGCGACCCGTACCCTGGAGAGGCTATGACTCAGACTTCCCAGCGCCCCCTCCGAGTGCTCGCCGCGATGTCGGGCGGTGTGGACTCCGCCGTCGCCGCGGCCCGCGCCGCCGAGGCGGGCCACGACGTGACCGGTGTGCACCTAGCCCTGTCCGCGAACCCGCAGTCCTTCCGTACCGGGGCGCGCGGCTGTTGCACGATCGAGGACTCCCGCGACGCCCGCCGCGCGGCGGACGTCATCGGCATCCCCTTCTACGTCTGGGACCTGGCGGAGCGCTTCCGCGAGGACGTCGTGGAGGACTTCGTCGCGGAGTACGAGGCGGGCCGCACCCCCAACCCGTGCCTGCGCTGCAACGAGAAGATCAAGTTCGCCGCGCTGCTGGACAAGGCGCTCGCGCTCGGCTTCGACGCCGTGTGCACCGGCCACTACGCCACGGTCGTGCTCACCGAGGACGGCAGCCGCGAGCTGCACCGCGCCTCCGACATGGCCAAGGACCAGAGCTACGTCCTCGGCGTCCTGGACGAGAAGCAGCTCGCCCACGCGATGTTCCCGCTCGGCGACACCCTCACCACCAAGGACGAGATCCGGGCCGAGGCCGAGGCCAGGGGCCTCGCCGTGGCCAAGAAGCCCGACAGCCACGACATCTGCTTCATCGCAGACGGCGACACCCAGGGCTTCCTGGCCGACCGTCTCGGCGGCCCGGCCGAGGGCGACATCCTGGACGAGTCCGGCACGAAGCTGGGCACCCACGACGGTGCCTTCGGCTTCACCATCGGCCAGCGCAAGGGCCTGCGGATCGGCCACCCCGCGGCGGACGGCAAGCCGCGCTACGTCCTGGACATCTCCCCGGTGAACAACACCGTCACCGTCGGCCCGGTGGAGGCCCTGGACGTCACGGCACTGACCGCCATCAAGCCCCGCTGGTGCGGCACGCCCCCGGTGGGCCCCGGCACCTACACCGTCCAGCTCCGCGCCCACGGCGGCGAGACCGAGGCCGGCGCCGAGCTCGTGGACGGCACACTGCACGTCACCTTCACCGAGCCGGTACGGGGCGTGGCCCCCGGCCAGGCGGTCGTGCTGTACGACGGCACCCGGGTGGTCGGCTCGGCCACGATTGCGACGACGGCGAGGCGCGAGCGGGTGTCCTCGCCCTCCTGAGCGGCCGGCGGCTACGCCCGGCAGGCGTACACGTCCTTGGCGAAGAAGGCCGCCAGCACCGGGGCGATGACCGGGGGTGCCACCTCGCGCGTCTGGCCCGTCAGGGTGCGGTGGCGGGCGCGGGGCAGCGCGTCCGCGAGGCTGCGGGCCGTGTCGCGGGCCTGGAGGGGGCTGAAGCCGCCGACGACGACCATCGTGCGTGCGGTGACACCTACGGCTTCGAGCTCTCGGACGACCGCGTCGAGGCGGAGTGGCTGCACGCCTACCCCAAGGGGACGCGCGAGAGCTGGTTCCCCGCAGCAGCGACCAACGACAGCTGTTCACCCATGCAGTGCATTCTGGCACCCGCCACCGACAACGCCGGTGCCCTCCGCGCACGTTGAAGCGGGCCACGCCCCCGGCCGAGACCTCAGCTGCAGTTACACTCTGTCGCCAGAGGAACACGGGGATGGGAGTCACAATGTTGGTCGAATTACTCGCGGGAGCTGTGTTCGGGTTCCTCGGCGGGCTGATGACAGCCTGGCGCATCGCAGCCAAGGGGGCCGTACTGGCATGGCTGGACGACCTCCGCGACATCGTCAAGGTACGCAAGACCGACCGCCGCAAGAAGCAGGCAGTCCGCCACACGAAGCTTGACCAACAACTGGTGGCAGATGCCTTGGCCAAGGAGGCAGAGCGAAAGAGGGTCCGCCGGGCGCACTCCGAGCTCAAGAAGGCCCTGCCCGTCGTGAACGAGGCCGTACGCACCTACACGGATAGCACCTTGGTCGACATGAAGGTGTTCATAAGCCAAACATTCCCGCGCGAGACGTCCGGAGCCGAAGCATCCGCCGAACTTGCGAAGTTTGAGCACCATCTCGTTGTGATCGAACAGTTGAGACAGCAGGTCGAATCTCTCTCCGGCCTGGGCGTCGACCTCGCCTGCCCGGTGAAAGATTGGAGCCGGGCGGACTTTACCCACCTCAGCGTCCTGGCAGGCAAGATCGACAAGGTAACCAAGGATTACGCCCTCAAGCTGTAGCGCTCCCCACCGTCAACGCCTGGTCACTCGACCCGGACAACCATCGCGAACGACGTACGCAGCCGCCGGAACGACTTGTGACCGCTCCGCCCGGTGTGACCCATGCACTCGACGTCGACCGGCTCCGCATCGGTCGAGGGCGTCGCCTGCCAGTCACACCACAAACACTCTGCCTCGAACGTGACTTCGGTGTCCGGGTGTTCAGTGATGCGGTGCAGGACGTACCGGTACGCGGCCCGAACCACCCCGGTCACGTGTGCCGGCCCGAACGGTGACGTCCGATCTCCACGTTGGCGTCGGTCACCTTCGACCAGTTGCCGACCCTCGCCGCTTCGGTTCGCTCACCGGCCAGCGCGCCACACACGTCACAGTTCCGGTCAGGTTTCGGCGGCTCGGGGGAGTCCACCAGGTACACCGGGGCCGCCATCGTCGTCTTCGCGTCGTCCATGGAACGCGACGCTAGAGAGCACGACCTGGGTACACCATCCAATGTTCTCGAATGTTCGCGCACACCAGCGGAATGTTCGCGCATGGTCCCACGTGGCGTCAGGAATCCTGTACTGGCGAAGAGGGGTACCGGCAATGATGTGCCGTACAGGCAGGAGCACGTGGACTGGAAGGACGTGGGGACAGTGGCGCGGAACCTCCGCTTCAACGGCACAGGCTCAGGTGGGGGCGGATGCCCTGCCGTACATGAGGACTTGGACAGCGGCGAGGTGATCGTTCACGGCACGCCCCTCACCGACCCCGAAGATGTCGCCCAGCTCCAGCACCTCAACACCGGAGAGGTACCGATCGTGGTGCCCCGGGAACTGCTGGTGGACTTCGCCCCGAAGACCCGGAGGCCGCGCATCATCGACCTGGACGCGTTCGGGAGACTGTTCGAGACGTTCGAGCACACGGCTTGGCGGCTGGAGACGCGCCGCCGGTTCGCGTCCGATGAAGCCACTGAGACGTACGCCCAGTTCGCTGCGGGGCAACCCGTTGAGTGGGACTACAACGACGGGTGGTGCCAGAACGTCCGGACACAGACGGGGCACGGCAAGCGGTTCGAGCGGGTCCGGGTCGTCGACGCTCCGCCGACTCCAGGGCAGCTGTACCTGCTCGACAACGCGAAGCGCAACTGCGCCGCCGGGGAGGACATCCGGAACCTCTGGCGCACCGATGCCGACCGGCTGCGCCTTCCCGCCGAAGACTTCTGGATCTTCGACTCACGGCTCGTGGCACTCCTCAACTTCGACGACGCCGACGACCTCGTCGATGTCGAGCTGATCACCGAGCCGGCTGAAGTGAACCGCTACGCCCAGGCCCGGGACGCGGCATGGCATCACGCGATCCGGTACGACGCCTTCGCAGCGGCTCTCTGACCGCCCTGCGCGGCAGTTAGCGTGGACCGGTGAGCACAGACTTTCAGAAGGCACGGGACGCCCTCGGGATACGTCTCCGGGAGCTTCGCACCACGGGCCCCCGGGGTCGGCTCACCGGTCCGCAACTGGGCGAACAGCTCGGCTGGCCCCACTCCAAGATCTACAAGCTGGAGAACGGGCGGCAGACCGCGAATGCCGAAGACCTCCGAGCGTGGGCGGAAGCCACCGGACGGCCTGACGCCGCTCCCGAACTCCTCTCCCGACTCAAAGGGCTTGAGTCCCACGTCCGTTCATGGCGGCGCCAACTCGCCACGGGACACCGGCCGGTTCAGGACGCGATCACCGCCGAGCACGCCCGAACCACCACCCTGTACATCTGGGAGAACGCTCTCATTCCAGGGATGGTCCAAACCCCCGACTACGCCCGCGCGGTGTTCACCCGGCACGCCCGGCTGATGCGTTCTCCCAGGGACACCGAAGAGGCTGTACGGGCCCGGGTTCGGCGTCAGGAAGCGTTGTACGACTCCGGGAAGCGACATCGGATCATCATGTGGGAAGGGGCGCTGCGCGCCCTCGTGTGCTCTCCTGCGGTGCTGGCCGCCCAGCTCGACCGGCTGTCCGGCCTCATGGGGCTCGACACGGTGGAGATGGGAATCGTCCCGTTCGCCGCGCCGCTGAAGATCCACCCGGCGAATGGATTCTGGATCTACGACGACAGGCTGGTCATCGCCGAGGACTGGCACGCGGAACTCTGGATCGACGACACCGACAGCATCGCCGTCTATCGGCGCACATGGAATCTGCTCCGTGAATCTGCCGTCTTCGGTGTTGATGCCCAGCGGATCATCACGGCAGCCGCTCGTCCCCGCTAGCTGAGGCCGGGCTTCTGAGCCTTCACCCTGAGCACAAGCGCGCGCAGCGCGGCCCGGTTGGTCCGCATGACGACCGCCGGGTTCTCGCTCTCGCGGATCGCGATGCTGTCCGCGCCTGCTGCGGCTACCTCGACGCAGTTGTTCCCTCCTGCGTCGGAGAACGATGATTTCACCCAGTGCAGGCCGGACACGTGAGGCACCTCTTACAGCTCCCTGACGACGGAGTGGATGAAATCTCTGGACTTGGTGGGAGTCAACGCCACCTTCTCGACCAAGTCCAGTCGCGTGCGGAAGTTGGCCAGTTGTGTGGGGGAGTCGATGAACACCGCGCCGGTCGGTGAGTCCATCTGCACCGTGTCCAGATGGTGATTGGGCGCCTCCGCGTACAAGACCGAAGAGTCGCCGAGGAGTGGGAACCCGCCGACCGCGAACGGGATGACCTGGAGCGTGACGTTGGCGCGCTCACTTGTGTCCAAGAGGTGCATGAGCTGGATGCGAGCAGCGTCGCGACCTCCGAGTTGCATCCTGATCGCGGCTTCATGGATCACGCCGGTGTACGGGGTTGGGTGGTCCTCCATGATCACGGATTGGCGGGCCAAGCGGTGTGCCACCCGCAGTTCGACTTCGAGTCGTGGCAGAGCCGGCAGGAAGAGCTGGAAGACGGCACGTGCGTGGTCTTCCGTGTGGAACAGACCAGGCAGGTGCGCTGTCTGGACTGTGCGCAGGCGTACGGCGTAGCGCTCCAGCGCTGACACATCCAGAAAGCCTGGCGGGATCTTGCCTCGGTATTCCTCCCACCAGCCCGTCCTGCGACCGCCGGTCAGCCCTGCCAACGCGTCGAGCAGGTCCGGATCACCGCATTCATAGATGCTGCCCAGGCGCCGTAGGCGCTCTTCGCTGATGCCGAACCGCCCAGCTTCCACGTTGGAGATGACTGTTCGGTCAGTGCCCAACAGGCCAGCGGCTTCCGGGGCCGTCATGCCTGCCGCCTCGCGGAGCCGCCGCAACTCGGTACCGAATCGGCGCTGGAGGATGGTGGGGGTATGCCGTGGTGCCATGTTTCCTCTCCTGGGTTCGCGCACAGTGTGTCCAGCTGGAGTCTCCCCGGCCCGGCGAATCCGAAGAGTTAACTCTTCGGAGTGACTTGGTAGCACGGTTATGAATCTGCCCCCTACTCTGTGATGAGCGCCACTCGCTCATCGTTACGGCGGAGTGCACCGGTCCACGCTGCCCACCCAGGAAGGCGGGCCCCGGACCGGCGTTGCCACCGTCCACCAGCGGCAACCACCCGTGGCGCACGTCCACTCGCCCCCACTCGCACGCACCCAGGAGGTGCCCGTGAGGACTGAACCAACTCCCTCCACCCCGTACATCCCCCACCCCGCCCCCATTCCGTTCGCCGCGCCCTGGAAGTACGAACTCGCCTTCCCCTGCGACCCACGCAGCCCCCGCATCGCCCGCACCGCCCTCCGTGCCATCCTCGGTGCCCACGAGTTGACCGAACTCAGTTACCGCGCCGAACTGTTGACGTCCGAGCTGACCACCAACTCCGTCCGGCACACCAAGGGCCCCGCTGCCGTACGGCTCCAGTGGCGGCACCCCGTACTGCGGATCAGCGTGTGGGACATGGGCCCGGACCTGCCCAAGCCGTACGTCACACCCGCCGATCCCCACGCGGAGGCCGGACGTGGCATGGCCATCCTTGAACTCGTCGCCGACCGCTGGGGCGGGTGCGCCATAGGAGAAGGGGAGTACGGGCCGGGCGGCAAGACCGTCTGGTTCGAGCTCGCACTCGGCGCCTGACCGGCCCTCGTGGTCAGCGCCTGGTCGAGTCGCCGCCCACCGGCAAGAGGCGAGCGGTGGGCCGCTCTGGATGCCGCAGTGAGCGGGTCATTGGGTACGCGGGCGTCGTGGCGCCCGCACCCGTCGCGGCATGGCGAGGCATTCCGCCGACAAGTGCGTCGGGTGCTGCCGACGCCGATCAGCGAGAGCGGCTGTTTGCCGACGCCGAGCACAGCTGTGGCGCGGTGCCTCCGGTGATCCCGGTGGCGTTTCCGCTTCTCCCGTACAGCCGAGGCTGTTCCTGATCACACGCGTCGTGATTCAGGACGCCCTACGGGCTACGCCGCCCGGCCGGCGTACACATCCTTGGCGAAGAAGGCCGCCAGTACCGGGGCGATCACCTGGGGTGCCACCTCGCGCGTCTGGCCCGTCAGGGTGCGGTGGCGGGCGCGTGGCAGTGCGTCCGCGAGGCTGCGGGCCGTGTCGCGGGCCTGGAGAGGGCTGAAGCCGCCGACGACGACCATCGTGCGTGCGGTGACGGACGCCAGCCGCTCGGCCGGGAGCGCGCCGTTGCCCAGGATGGCGTCGTCGTACGCGAGGGTGTGCGCCAGCGACTCCAGGCCGGGCCACATCGGTGCCCGCCGCATCCGGGCGATCATCCCGGCCGTGACGCCGGTGGTGGACAGGTGCAGCTCCACGGCGCCGCCGAGATCCCCGGCGGACAGTAACCGGTGCAGCCGGTCCGTGTGGCGGGCCTTGTGCACCAGGCCGGAAGGGCCCGGGGTGTACGGGGGTTCGTAGACCGCGAGCAGATCCACCGGCAGCCCCGCCGCCTGCGCCTCCAGGGCCAGGGCCCCGCCGGACAGCATGCCGAAGACCGAGACCCGCTCGCCCACCGCGCCCGCGACCGCGGCCAGGTCCTCGATCTCCCGCCGCACCGCGTACCGCCCGCCGTCACCGCTGGCGCCCCGGCCCCGGCGGTCGTACGTGACGACGGTGAAGTGCGGTGCCAGCAGGGCCGCGAGGGGCGCCTCGGTCGCCGCCGTGCTCAGCGCCCCGCCCACCAGGACCACGGGGGGACCGTCGCCCTGGCGGCGGTAGGCGAGCGGGGTGCCGTCGGCGGAGAGAGTCTTGTCCATGTGACGGCTGACTCCGGCGGCCGCGAGAACTCATCGCCGCCGCCGGAGAATTTCCGTGGGAAGTTTCCCAGGGGCGCCCCGGCGCACGGTTTCTGACACTCTGTCGGCCGCGTTCGCGGGCCGGCCGCCGCTCGCCGCACCGGGTCCCCGGCGGCCGTCCCGGGCTGTTACCCGGCCACCGGCTCGGTCGCGTAGAAGCAGAAGTGGTCCTTGATCGCCGCGACTTCGGGCTTCGGGTCGGGATAGGCCCAGACGAGATCGGCGGCACCCGGCACCGACCAGTAGGAGGCGTCGCCCTTGAACGGGCAGTGGGTGCTGGTGTCCGACGCCGTGAGCAGCTCGGTGCGGACGTCCTGGGGCGGCAGGTAGTAGCGGACCGGACAGCCCGTCTCGCGCAGCACGAGCGGGTGGCGGCTCTCGGCCAGCACCTGACCGTCGTGCACCGCCCGGACGTGCTCGGTGGCCGGCTCGACGGTGATGCGGTGTCCTGGAGTGGAAGTCATGTCTGTTGCAGCGGTCCGGTGGCCCGAATTCTTCCCCGGGCCCGGGGGCTGTCGGCGGCGGACCGTACGGTGGCTCCATGAACATCTGCGTCTTTCTCTCCGCCGCCGACCTCGACGACTGCTACACCGAGCCCGCCCGGGAGTTCGCCGAGCTGCTCGGCAGGGGCGGCCACACGCTGGTCTGGGGCGGTTCGGAGAGCGGGCTGATGAAGGTCGTCGCCGACGGGGTCCAGGAGGCGGGCGGGCGGCTCGTCGGGGTGTCGGTGGACTTCCTGGCCGACCGGGCCCGGACGAACGCCGACGAGATGGTGATCGCCCGCGATCTGGCCGAGCGCAAGGCGCTGCTCCTGGAGAAGGCGGACGCGGTCGTGATCATGGTCGGGGGGACCGGGACGCTCGACGAGGCCACCGAGATCCTGGAGCTCAAGAAGCACGGCAAGCACGCCAAGCCGGTCGTCCTGCTGAACACGGCGGGCTTCTACGACGGTCTGCGCCAGCAGTTCCAGCGCATGGAGGACGAGGGGTTCCTGCCGCTGCCCCTCACCGACCTGGTCTTCTTCGCCAAGGACGGTGTCGGCGCACTCGCCCACCTGGAGGAGTCCGCCGGGCGGCGGTGACCGGGCCGCCCCGCCCCGCCGGGGCCGGTGATGGGAGGATCGCCCCATGTCTACCCACCTCATCACCGGTGCCGGTTCCGGCATCGGAGCAGCCGTCGCCCGCCGTCTCCTGGAGCGCGGTGACGAGATCGTCCTGCTGGCCCGGGACGCGGGCCGGGCCAAGGAGCTCGCCGCCCTGTACCCCGGTGCCCGTACGCTCGTCGGGGATCTCGGCAACCCGGACCGGCTCTCCTGGGCGTTCGGCCAGCAGTCGGTGCCCGAGCGGATCGACACGCTGCTGCACATCGCGGGAGTCGTGGAACTCGGGCGTGTGGGTGAGCTCACCCCCAAGGCCTGGCACTTCCAGCTCAACGCCAATCTCGTCGCCCCCGCCGAGATCACCCGCCTCCTGCTGCCGCAACTGCGCGTCGCCCAGGGGCATGTGGTCTTCGTGAACTCGGGCGCCGGGCTCCAGGCGCACGCCGAGTGGGGCGCGTACGCCGCGAGCAAGCACGGCCTGAAGGCCCTCGCCGACTCGCTGCGCCACGAGGAGCACGGCAATGGGGTCCGGGTCACCTCCGTCTACCCCGGGCGCACCGCCGGCCCCATGCAGGCCAAGGTCCACCAGCAGGAGGGCAAGGAGTACGACGCCGCCCGGTGGATCGACCCGGAGTCCGTGGCGACCACGATCCTGATGGCGCTCGACCTCCCGCGCGACGCCGAGGTCAACGACCTCACCGTCCGCCCCGGACGCTGAGGTCCCGCACCCGTAGGCTTCCCGGGTGAGCGAGAAGAGCAAGTTCAGCGGGTGTCCGGCGACCGGGGTCGGGTCCATGCCCGGGGGAGACGCGCGGGAGGCGGCGAAGACCGTCACCGGTTCCTTCGCGGACGGTCAGGGGATGCCGCATCTGGCGGAGCTGCCGGCCCGCGGTCCGGGCGCGGACATGATCGGGCGGACCATCGGGATGCTCGTCGAGATGTACGGCCATGTCGAGCCGAGCGGCTGGCGGATCAGCGACCGGCCGGGCCGTGACACCAAACGGGCCCGGTCCTGGCTCGGCGAGGACCTGGACGCCCTGGAGGAGTTCACCCAGGGGTACGAGGGGCTGCTCAAGGTGCAGGCCGTCGGTCCGTGGACCCTGGCCGCGGCCCTGGAGCTGCGGGGCGGCGAGGCCATGCTCGGTGACCCCGGCGCCTGCCGCGACCTGGCCGGGTCGCTGGCCGAGGGGCTGCGCGCGCACCTGGCCGACGTACGCCGCCGGGTGCCCGGAGCCCAGGTCGTGCTCCAGCTCGACGAACCGTCCCTGACCGCCGTACTGCTGGGGCGGGTCCGGTCCGCGAGCGGCTACCGCACCTACCGGGCCGTGGACCGCCAGGTCGTCGAGGGCGCCCTGCGCGAGGTGCTCGCGGTGCGGGGCGACGGGCCGGGGACCGTCCACTCCTGCGCCCCCGAGGTGCCGTTCGCGCTGCTGCGCAGGGCCGGTGCCGACGGGATCTCCTTCGATTTCTCCCTGCTCACCGAGCGTGAGGAGGAGGCGATCGGGGAAGCGGTCGAGGGCGGCACCCAGCTGTTCCTCGGAGTGGTGCCCGGCACCGATGCGGGCTCGGCCGGATTGTCGGACCCGGGCGGTAGCGTCATGGGGGTCAGGACGCTGTGGAGCAGGTTGGGGCTGAATCCGGGGACTCTCACCCAGTCCGTCGTGATCACTCCGTCGTGCGGGCTCGCGGGGGCATCTCCCGCGTACGCCCGCGCCGCGCTCGCCCACTGCGCCAGGGCGGCGAGATCGCTCGCAGACAACCCTGAGTGATGGGGACGACGGGCCAACGGGAGGACGGGATGATGGCCGGCGAACACCGGGCAGAGCAGTCGGGCACCGTGCCGGCGGACGCGCGGGAGCAGCACGCGCAGCTGGCCGAGCAGGTCGAGGAGCACCGCTTCCGGTATTACGTGAACGACCAGCCGGTCGTCAGCGACGCGGAGTTCGACCGGATGATGCGCACACTGGAGGGTCTGGAGGACCAGTACCCCTCGCTGCGTACACCGGACTCCCCGACCCAGAAGGTCGCCGGCCCGTACCGCACGGAGTTCACCTCCGTGGAGCACCGGGAGCGCATGCTCTCCCTGGACAACGCGTTCGACGACGAGGAGCTGGCGGCCTGGGCCGAGCGCGTCGCCAAGGACGTCGGCACCACGGACCACCACTTCCTGTGCGAGCTCAAGATCGACGGGCTCGCCGTCAACCTCACCTACGAGAACGGCCTGCTGACCCGCGCGGCGACCCGCGGCGACGGCCGCACCGGCGAGGACATCACCCCCAACGTCCGGACGATCTCCGAGATCCCGCACCGGCTGAAGGGGGACCGGATCCCGGCCCTCGTCGAGATCAGGGGCGAGGTCTTCTTCCCGATGGAGGGCTTCGAGGAGCTCAACGCCCGTCTGGTGGCGGCCGAGGACAAGCCCTTCGCCAATCCGCGCAACGCGGCGGCGGGTTCCCTGCGCCAGAAGGACCCCAGAGTCACCGCGACCCGGCCGCTGCACATGGTGGTGCACGGCATCGGTGCCCGCGAGGGCTTCGGGATCGACCGCCTCTCGCACGCCTACGAGCTGCTGCGCGAATGGGGCCTGCCCACGGCCCGGCACAACAGGGTCGTGGACACGCTCGACGGCGTACGGGAGTTCATCGCGTACTTCGGCGAGAACCGGCACTCCGTGGAGCACGAGATCGACGGCGTGGTCGTCAAGCTCGACGAGATCCCGCTCCAGGGCCGGCTGGGCTCGACCTCGCGCGCCCCGCGCTGGGCGATCGCCTGGAAGTACGCCCCGGAGGAGGTCAACACCAAGCTGGTGAACATCCGGGTCGGCGTCGGCCGCACCGGCCGGGTCACCCCGTACGCCCAGGTCGAACCGGTCGAGGTGGCGGGCTCCGAGGTGGAGTTCGCCACCTTGCACAACCAGAACGTGGTCAGGGCGAAGGGCGTCCTGATCGGCGACACGGTGGTGCTCCGCAAGGCGGGCGATGTCATCCCGGAGATCCTCGGCCCGGTCGTCGATCTGCGCGACGGCACGGAGAAGGCGTTCGTGATGCCCTCCGAGTGTCCCGAGTGCGGCACGGAGCTGCGCCCCATGAAGGAGGCCGACATCGACCTCCGCTGCCCCAACGCGCGCTCCTGCCCCGCCCAGTTGCGGGAGCGGATCTTCTATCTGGCAGGCCGCAAGAGCCTGGACATCGACCACTTCGGGTACGTCGCGGCCGCCGCACTGACCAGACCGCTGGAGCCCGCCGAGCCGCCCCTGCTGGACGAGGGCGATCTCTTCGGGCTCACCGTGGACCGGCTGTTGCCGATCCGGGCCTATGTCCTCGACCAGGACAGCGGACTGCCCAAGCGCGACCCGAAGACCGGCGAGGAGAAGATCGCGACGGTCTTCGCCAACCAGCAGGGCGAGCCGAAGAAGAACGCCCTCGCGATGCTGGAGGGGATCGCCGCGGCGAAGCAGGCTCCGCTGGCCCGGATCCTGACGGGGCTCTCCATCCGTCATGTCGGCCCGGTGGCCGCCCAGGAGCTGGCCCGTCAGTTCCGTTCCATCGACCGGATCGACGAGGCCTCCGAGGAGGAGCTGGCCGCCGCCGACGGGGTCGGCCCCATCATCGCCGACTCGGTGAAACGGTGGTTCGCCGAGGACTGGCACCGCGAGATCCTGCGCAAGTGGCGGGAGGCCGGAGTCCGGATGGAGGACGAGGGCGCGGGACCGGACGAGGGTCCGCGGCCGCTCGAAGGGCTCACCGTCGTCGTCACCGGCACGCTGGCCTCGTACACCCGGGACGGCGCGAAGGAGGCGCTGCAGAGCCAGGGGGCGAAGGTCACCGGATCGGTCTCGAAGAAGACCGCCTTCGTGGTGGTGGGGGACAACCCCGGCTCGAAGTATGACAAAGCGGTGCAGCTCAAGGTGCCCGTGCTCGACGAGGACGGCTTCGCCGTGCTGCTCGGGCAGGGGCCGGAGGCGGCGAAGGAGGCCGCACTGCCCGGCGCGGAGGAGGCGGCACCGCCCGCCGGCGGGTGACCCGGACGGCGGGCGGGGCCGTACGGGTGGTCCGCGGTGGCCGCCCGTACGGGGCGGGCGGGGCGGAGGGATCGGTTCCGGGCATCTCGAACACGACAGCGATCGAGATGTCTTCGAGACGACATCGAGACACCTGACAGGCGTGGCGGCCGATCAGGGGGGAAGAAAACGGGCCAGAGGGGGCGAGTGGCGACGGGGAGGCCCGAATGGCCGACCGCTGCCACCCGTTCGGCGCATATCAGAAGGTGACGGGTGGTCGGCTCGCATTCGGGCAAGAGCTGTAGAGCGCTGCCCGTGGATGCCCTTCGCGGCCTACTGTTGAGACGTGCGCCTGCCGTGCACGGCCGCTCGACGGGCCGTGATGGGCACGAGAGCGGGGGCCATCGTGGGACATCGGCACCGCCGGCTGTGAGAGGGACGGAATGAAACCGACCGAGAGCGCCGCACCGGTGGCGCGGCTGCAAGGTTTCGTCGGCCTCACACCCAAAGTGGGTGCCGTCGTCGTGATGATCGCCGCCGTCCAGCTGGCGACCGGCTTCTACCGCACGGTGCGCGAGGGCCACGCGCTCTTCCCGGACGGCTCCGCGGGCTGGTCCCTCGCGCTGCTCACCGGGGTCGTCGTCGGCCACCTGGTCGCGCTGGGACGCGACCGCTGGTGGGGCGGCACCGGCTCCGGGGCCGCCCTGACCCTGGCCGTGCTGCTGCTCTACGGCTGGGTGGCCGCGGGCCTGGTCAGCACGGTCGTCGTGGTCCTCGTCGGGACGGCCCGGCGGCACCGCTGGTGGCAGGGGCTGCTGCACGGAGCGGTCGACATCCTGGGTATCGGCGCCGCCGCCCTCGTCCTCGCCGCCTTCGGCGAGGTCCCGACCGTCGAGAAGCCCTGGCAGCCACCCGACTGGGGCATCGACGCCGTTCCGGAAGTGCTCCTGGCCGCCTCCACGTATCTCCTCGTCACCCGGGTACTGCTGTGGTACGCGCGGGCACCGCAGTGCGGCGGGCTGCCCACCATCGCCCGGACCGCGCTCCTGCGCCAGGGCCTCGTCGCCGTCGCCCTGCTCGGTATCGCCCCGCTGATCTGCGTCGTCGCGATCGCCATGCCCGTACTGCTGCCGCTGTTCGCGGTTCCCCTGATCGCCCTGGACTCCACGCTCTGGATCGCCCGCGCGCGGGCCGAGGAGCAGCTGCGGGACCCGTTGACCGGGCTGCCCAACCGGCAGTGGCTGCTGGAGCGGACCTGGTCGGCGCTGGAGGACGCCGAGAGCGTGGGCACCAGGTCCGCGCTGGTCCTGATCGACCTCGACCGCTTCCGTGCCGTCAACGACACCCTCGGCCATCTGGCGGGGGACCGGCTGCTGCTGCAGATAGCGGACCGGCTGCGGCTGGCCCTGCCGCGCGGCGCGGAGGCCGCCCGCCTGGGCGGGGACGAGTTCGCCGTGCTGCTGCCCCAGGCCGACTCCACCACCAGCGCGCAGCGGGTGGCCCGCCACCTGGTCGCGGAGCTCTCCTCGCCGCTCGACCTCGACGGCCTCACACTGGTGCTGGAGGCGAGCGCCGGGGTCGCCGTCTACCCCGACCACGCGCTGGACGCCGAGGGACTGCTCAGGCGCGCGGACGTGGCCATGTACCAGGCCAAGCGGGACCGTACGGGTGTCGAGGTGTACGAGTCCAAGCGGGACAGCAACACCCCCGACCGGCTCGGCCTGCTGGGCGACCTGCGGCGCGCGCTGGACGCCGGCGAGGTGGAACTCCACTACCAGCCCAAGGTCCGCTTCGACGGGCAGGTCGCCGGCCTGGAGGCGCTGGTGCGCTGGGTGCATCCGGAGCGCGGCAGGGTCCCCCCGGACGAGTTCATCGCGATCGCGGAGTCGTCCGGCCTGATGCCCCACCTCACGGAGTACGTCCTGGAGACGGCGCTGGCCCAGGTCGCCAGGTGGCGGGCGCAGGGGCTCTTCGTCCCCGTCGCCGTCAACGTCTCCCCGCGCGATGTCCACACCCCGGGCTTCGCGGGCAGCGTCGCGGCCCGGCTGGCCCGGCACGGTGTCCCGGCCGGGGCGCTTCAGCTGGAGATAACGGAACACGTACTGCTGGAGGACCCGCAGCGCGCCGCCGACACGCTCGCCGGGCTGACCGGCCACGGCGTGAAGATGTCCCTCGACGACTTCGGCACCGGCTACTCCTCCCTGGTCCATCTGCGCAAGCTGCCGGTCAGCGAGCTCAAGATCGACCGGTCGTTCGTCGCCCGGCTGGCCATCGACCACGAGGACGCGGAGATCGTCCGCTGCACCATCGACCTGGCGCACTCCCTCGGCCTGCTCGTCGTCGCCGAGGGCGTCGAGGACGACGAGACCTGGGAGCGCCTGCGGGACCTGCGGTGCGACGCGGTGCAGGGCTGGCTGGTCGCGGCCGCGATGCCGCCGCAGGAGGCCACGGCCTGGCTGCGGGCCCGCGGAGAGCACGGCTGGCGGCGGCCCGCCGAGCTGGCGGCGGCCGCCGCGGCCGCGGCGGCGGCGAACGGCACGGCGGCGAACGGAACGATGACGAACGGCGCTGTGACGAACGGCGCGGTCAGCGGAGCCGTGAACGGGTCGGTGAACGGGTCGGTGAACGGGTCGGTCAACGGAGCCGCGCACGGGGCGGCCAACGGAGCCGCGGCGAGCGGGGCCGTGAACGGAGCGGCGAACGGCGCCGGGCTGAACGGTGCCGCGGAGGCCGAGCAGCGGCCGTCGGGCCGCGCGGTGAACACCGGACCGGCCACCGCCTGACGCACGGCGCGGACGTACGCCCGCCGGGGGAACGGGCGGGTGGGGGACCGGGCCGTGGGCGACCCCATAGGATTGGGCCAAAACCACACACCAACCCCTGAGGATCGCTGCATGCCTGGCATCACGCGCGAGGAGGTCGCCCACCTCGCCCGGCTGGCGCGTCTGGAGCTGAAGGGCGAAGAGCTCGATCACTTCGCCGGTCAGCTCGACGACATCATCGGCGCGGTCGCCCGCGTCTCCGAGGTCGCCGACCAAGACGTACCGCCGACCTCCCACCCGCTGCCGCTGACCAATGTCATGCGCGCGGACGAGGTCCGTCCGTCGCTCACCCCCGCGCAGGCACTCTCCGGCGCCCCGGCCCAGGAGCAGCAGCGTTTCAAGGTGCCGCAGATCCTGGGGGAGGACTAAACAGCCATGACGGACATCAGCACCATCATCAAGCTCACCGCCGCGCAGACCGCCGAGAAGATCGCCTCCGGTGAGCTCACGGCCGTCGAGGTCACCGAGGCCCACCTGGCCCGGATCGACGCCATCGACGAGAAGGTCCACGCGTTCCTGCACGTCGACCGGGACGGCGCACTCGCACAGGCCCGTGCCGTCGACGCGAAGCGGGCCGCGGGCGAGAAGCTCGGCCCGCTGGCCGGCGTACCGCTCGCGCTGAAGGACATCTTCACGACCAAGGACATGCCGACCACCGTCGGCTCGAAGATCCTTGAGGGCTGGGTCCCGCCGTACGACGCGACCCTCACGCAGCGGCTCCGGGAGGCCGACGTCGTCATCCTCGGCAAGACCAACATGGACGAGTTCGCCATGGGGTCCTCCACCGAGAACAGCGCCTACGGCCCGACCGGCAACCCGTGGGACCTCACCCGTATCCCGGGCGGCTCGGGCGGCGGCTCCGCGGCCGCGCTCGCCTCGTTCGAGGCCCCGCTCGCCATCGGCACGGACACCGGCGGTTCCATCCGCCAGCCCGCCGCCGTCACCGGGACCGTCGGCGTCAAGCCCACCTACGGCGGCGTCTCCCGCTACGGCATGGTCGCGTTCTCGTCCTCCCTGGACCAGGGCGGGCCCTGCGCCCGTACGGTCCTGGACGCGGCGCTGCTGCACGAGGCCATCGCCGGCCACGACCCGCTCGACTCGACGTCCATCGACGCCCCGGTCCCGCCGGTCGTCGAGGCCGCCCGCAACGGCTCCGTACAGGGCATGCGGGTCGGCGTCGTGAAGCAGTTCTCGGGCGAGGGCTACCAGGCAGGTGTCGTCCAGCGGTTCAACGAGTCGGTCGAGCTGCTGAAGTCGCTCGGTGCCACGGTCGTCGAGCTCGACTGCCCGTCCTTCGACCTGGCCCTGTCGGCGTACTACCTGATCGCGCCGTCCGAGTGCTCCTCGAACCTGGCCCGCTTCGACGCCATGCGCTACGGCCTGCGGGTCGGCGACGACGGCACCAAGTCCGCCGAGGAGGTCACCGCGCTCACCCGCGAGGCCGGCTTCGGCGACGAGGTCAAGCGCCGCGTCATCCTCGGTACGTACGCGCTCAGCTCCGGCTACTACGACGCGTACTACGGCTCGGCCCAGAAGGTCCGCACCCTCATCACCCGGGACTTCGAGAAGGCGTTCGAGCAGGTGGACGTCATCGTCTCCCCGACGACGCCCACCACCGCCTTCCCGATCGGCGAGCGCGCCGACGACCCGATGGCGATGTACCTCGCGGACCTGTGCACCATCCCGACCAACCTCGCAGGCAACTCCGCCATGTCGCTGCCCTGCGGCCTGGCCCCGGAGGACGGTCTGCCGGTCGGGCTCCAGATCATCGCCCCCGCCATGAAGGACGACCGTCTCTACAAGGTCGGAGCGGCCGTCGAGGCCGCATTCGTGGAAAAGTGGGGGCACCCGCTGCTGGAGGAGGCTCCGTCGCTGTGAGCGCACTGACCAAGGCCAAGGGCTTCAAGAAGTCCAAGACCGGTACGTACCTGTCCATCGGCACCACCGCTTTCGGCGCGGTCGGCGTCATCAAGCAGGCCAGGAAGGCCCGCTTCGAAGGCGACACGCTCCGGCTGATCGACGCCGTCGTCTCCGCCGCCGCCATCGCCACCGGTGTCGCCCTGCTGCTGCGCGAGCTGAAGCGCATCGGCGACGACGACGTTCTGCTGGGCTGAGAGGGAAAGTTTCACCGTGACTGTCACTGACCTGGTGTCGTACGAGGACGCCCTCGCGTCCTACGACCCCGTCATGGGCCTCGAAGTCCATGTCGAGCTCGGCACCAAGACCAAGATGTTCTGCGGCTGCTCCACGGAGCTCAAGCAGGACGCCAACTCCCAGACCTGTCCGGTCTGTCTCGGGCTGCCCGGCGCGCTGCCGGTCGTCAACGAGATCGGCGTCGAGTCCGCCATCAAGATCGGTCTCGCGCTGAACTGCGAGATCGCCGAGTGGTGCCGCTTCGCCCGGAAGAACTACTTCTATCCGGACATGCCGAAGAACTTCCAGACCTCCCAGTACGACGAGCCGATCGCCTTCAACGGCTATCTGGACGTCCAGCTGGAGGACGGCGAGATCTTCCGCGTGCAGATCGAGCGCGCCCACATGGAGGAGGACACCGGCAAGTCGACGCACGTCGGCGGTGCCACCGGCCGTATCCACGGCGCGTCCCACTCCCTGCTCGACTACAACCGCGCCGGCATCCCGCTGATCGAGATCGTCACCAAGCCGATCGAGGGAGCGGGCGCCCGCGCCCCCGAGGTGGCCAAGGCGTACGTCGCCGAGCTGCGCGAGCTCATCAAGGCGCTCGGCGTGTCCGAGGCCCGCATGGAGATGGGCCAGATGCGCTGCGACGTGAACCTGTCGCTGCGCCCCAACGGCACCGAGAAGTTCGGCACGCGCTCCGAGACGAAGAACGTGAACTCGCTGCGTTCGGTCGAGCGCGCCGCCCGCTTCGAGATCCAGCGGCACGCCGCCGTACTGAACTCCGGCGGCACGATCGTGCAGGAGACCCGGCACTTCCACGAGGAGGACGGCTCCACCACCGCCGGCCGCATCAAGGACAACGCCGAGGACTACCGCTACTTCCCGGAGCCCGACCTGGTGCCGGTCGCGCCGGCCCGCGAGTGGGTCGAGGAGCTCGGCCGGAACCTCCCCGAGCTGCCCCGGCTGCGCCGCGCGCGGCTCAAGGAGGAGTGGGGTGCCTCCGAGCACGACATGCAGTCCATCCTCAACGCGGGCGCGGTCGATCTGATCGTCGCCACGACGGAGGCCGGTGCCCCCTCGGACCAGGCCCGCAAGTGGTGGATGGGCGAGCTGGCCCGTAATGCCAACGAGACCGGCCGCGGCCTGGACGAGCTCCCCATCACCCCGGCGCAGGTCGCCCGGGTGGCCGAGCTCGTCACCGCGGGCGACCTCAATGACAAGCTGGCCCGCCAGGTCATCGAGGGTGTCCTCGCGGGCGAGGGCGACCCGGACACCGTCGTCGAGAAGCGCGGCCTGAAGGTCGTCTCCGACGAGGGCGCGCTGGGCACGGCCGTCGACGAGGCCATCGCCGCGAACGCGGCCATCGCGGACAAGATCCGCGGCGGCAAGGTCGCGGCGGCGGGCGCGCTCGTCGGCGCGGTCATGAAGGCCACCCGCGGCCAGGCGGACGCGGCCCGGGTGCGTGAGCTGATCCTGGAGAAGCTCGGCGTCGAGGGCTGAGCCCGTCCCGTACGTCCCTGTAGGGGCGGTGCACCCGTGATCCGGGACGCACCGCCCCTTTTGGCCGCTCCGGAGCACCCGCTGAACACCGTCATGGCCGGGATGTCCGCCGCGCTGCTGCTCGGGGTGCCGGCGTTCGCCGTCGTACGCCTGCACGTCCACGGGATGGAACCGGAACTCGGTCATTTCACCCGGCTCGGGCTGGTGGCGGTACCGGCGACGCCGGCGGTGTCGACGGTCGCGCCGTGGGGGTCGCTGCGGCTGATCGGGGTGTGAGGAACGGCGGCCGTGGGGCCGGTCAGCCGGCCGCGGCCCGGGGGCGGGCGCTTGGACTTTCCGGGGCCACCTCTTGGACGTTCACCGCCATGCCGTGCAGCGGCCTTCCCGCAGCCATCTGGCTTGACTAACTTCCCCGCCGTACCACCGGAATCGGGAGGCTCACTTGACCACGGACATTTCACGGCGTCGGCTCTTCGCGCTCGGCGGCGGCGCACTCGGCGCCGCGGCGGCCGGCTCCTTCCTGCCACCGTCGCTCCAGGCCGCGATAGCCGCCCAGCCCGCCGCTGCGGCGGGGGCGGGCCGTGACGGTCTGGGCGCCATCAAGCATGTGGTGATCCTGATGCAGGAGAACCGTTCCTTCGATCACTACTTCGGGACGCTGCGCGGGGTACGCGGCTTCGGCGACCGCAATGCGATCGAACTCCCCTCGGGCAGGCCCGTCTTCGAGCAGCCGGGCCCGCTGGGCACCACCGTGCTGCCGTTCCCGGTGCGTGGGGCCGCCGAGACCCAGAAGAAGGACCTCCAGTACATCGGGGCCCTGGACCACTCCTGGAACGGTGGCTCCAAGGCCTGGGCCGGTGGCTGGATGAACGGCTGGATCACCGCGAAGACGGCCGCCACGATGGCGTACTACGACCGCCGCGACATCCCGCTGCACTACGAACTCGCCGACACCTTCACGGTCTGCGACGCCTACCACTCCTCGATCCACACGTCGACCAGCCCCAACCGCAACCACCTGTGGAGCGGGAAGACGGGCAACGAGCCGAACGGCAAGCGGGCCGTCGGCAACGACGCGTACAACGAGGGCACACACCCCGGCTACGACTGGAGCACGTACGCGGAGCGGCTGGAGAAGGCCGGGCGCAGCTGGCGGACGTACACCGAGTGGGAGAACTTCACCGACAACCAGATCGAGTTCTTCGCCACCTTCAAGGCCGTCGCCCGCAAGGCGCTGGCGAGGACCGGCGGGCACACGTACATGGAGTCCTTCTACGCCGCCGTCCGGGACACGGACGACGCCGGCGAGCGGGAACGGCTGCTGGGGCTCCTGGAGGAAGGGGTCGCCACGCTGACGAAGTCCGAGCGCAGCCTCTTCGAACGGGCGCTGCGCCGGGTCGAGACCGGCACCCTGGCCGACGAGTTCGCCAAGGACGTGGCGGCCGGGACGCTGCCCGAGGTCTCCTATCTGGTGCCCTCCGCGATCGACTCCGAGCACCCGAGCGTCTCCTCGCCGGTGCACAGCGCCACGATCGTCTACAAGGTCCTGGACGCGCTCGGCAAGCACCCCGACGTCTGGCGGCACACCGCCGTGCTCATCAACTACGACGAGAACGACGGCTTCTTCGACCATGTGCCGCCGCCGGTCGCCCCTCCGGAGGTGACCGAGGAGCAGTGGGAGGGCAGGCCGACCGGACTCGGGGTGCGGGTGCCGCTGCTGGTCGTCTCGCCGTGGACCGTGGGCGGATACGTCTGCTCCGAGGTCTTCGACCACACCTCCGTGATCCGCTTCCTGGAGCGCTGGACGGGGGTGCGCGAGCCGAACATCAGCGACTGGCGGCGCCAGGTCACCGGGGACCTCACCTCGGCCTTCGACTTCAAGCGGGCCCGCCGGCAGCCGGAGATGGCCCACCCCGCCGCCATTCCGCCCTTCAGCGGCCGCTGGCAGCCCAAGCCGCCCGCCGTCCAGCAGCGGCCCGTGCAGGAGCCGGGTGCCCGCCCGGCCAGGGCCCTGCCGTACCAGCCCGACGCCCAGGTGCGCCGGGTGGACGGACAGCTGCGGGTGGCCCTCAGCAACACCGGCCGGTCCTCCGCGCACTTCGCGCTGTATCCGTACGCGGCGGAGTTCCCCGCTCCGCAGCACCGCGATGTCCGGGGCACCGCGCAGTGGACGGTGCCCCTGACCGGCGAGGCGTACCGGTTCACGGTGACCGGGCCGAACGGCTTCCGGCGGGAGTTCGAGGGGCCGGCCGAGGGCACCGCCGAGGTCGCGTCCCGGATCGACGCCCATGAGCGCGATCTGCACCTCACCCTGCGCAACACCGGCAGGCGGACGCTGACCTTCACGGTGCGGCCCCTGGCGTACGTCGACGAGGACGACCTCCGGGACTGGACCCGGAAGGTCCGGGTCAAGCCGGGACGCAGCCGTACGGTCGTGCACTCCGCGGCCGATGCCCACGGCTGGTACGACCTCGATGTGACGGCCGAGGGGGAGGGCACCTTCCGGCGCCGGCTGATGGGTCACATCGAGAACGGCCGGGCGAGCGTCTCCGGCTGAGAGGGCGGGGCCCGGGAGGGCAACGGCGAGCGGCGATCCGGAGGGCGGGCCCGTGGCGTACGGAGGGCGGGCCCGCGGCGTACGGAGGGCGGGCCCGCGGCGTGCAGGGATGAGATCAAGCCCTGTGACCATGGCCACGAAAGGGGCAAATGATCACAGTTGGCTGTCAGAGTGACGGTTGTCAGGTGATGCGACGTTTACCGGAAGTTCCTGCTGTATCCGGATAAGGGTCCACGAACCCGCAGGGAGCCGTCCGTTGGCCGCCATCGCTCGCTGGTGCATCAGGCACCGCCTCGTCACCGTTCTCATCTGGCTGCTCGCCCTCGGCGGCGCCGCCACCGCGGCGGGCTTCGCGGGTTCCGCGTACTCCAACGACTACGAGGCACCCGGCACCGAGTCCGGCCGGGCCACCGAGCTCCTGCGGCACGGCTTCACGGACCTGGGCGGCGACACCGACACCGTCGTCTGGCACACCACCGGCTCCACGGTCCGGGCCGCCGACGTCGAGCAGACGATGACCCGGACCCTGCACGCTATCGAGGACCTGCCCGGCATCGGGGACGTCACCGGGCCGTACGGGGCCTCCGGCAGCGGACAGATCAGCGAGGACGGCCACACCGCCTACGCCGCGGTCACCTTCGACCACCAGGCCGACGACATCCCGAAGGAACAGGCACAGGCGCTCGTCGACACCGCGAAGGCGGCCGAGGGCGACGGGCTCCAGGTCGAACTGGGCGGCACCGCCGTCGCTCTCACCGAAGCACCCGCCCTCCACCTCGGGGAGGCCGTCGGGGTGGCCGTCGCGGGGGTCGTCCTCTTCCTGGCGTTCGGCTCGCTCGCGGCCAGCATGCTGCCCCTCGCCACCGCGCTCGTCTCCGTGGGCACGGCCTACGCGGGCATCGTGCTCCTCGGCCATGTGATGACCGTCGCCGACTTCGCGCCGATGCTGGGCATGCTCATCGGGCTCGGCGTCGGCATCGACTACGCGCTGTTCATCGTCACCCGGCACCGCCAGGGGCTCAAGCGCGGGATGACAGTCTCCGAGGCGGCGCGGAACGCTGTCACGACGACCGGACGCGCGGTCGTCTTCGCCGGGGCGACGGTCTGTATCGCCCTGCTCGGCATGCTGATCCTGCGGCTCGGCTTCCTCAATGGCGTCGCGATAGCCGCCTCGCTCACCGTCGTGCTGACCGTGGCCGCCTCGGTGACCCTGCTGCCCGCGCTGCTCTCCTTCACCGGCATGCGGGCACTGAGCCGGCGCGAGCGCAGGCAGCTCGCCGAACGCGGGCCGCAGCCCGAGCCGCCCACCGGCTTCGCCGCCCGCTGGTCCGCGTTCGTCGAACGGCACCCCAAACTGCTCGGAGCGGTCGCCGCCGCGATCATGCTGGTCCTCGCCCTGCCCACCACCGCGCTCCACCTGGGCACCTCCGACCAGGGCAGCAACCCCGCCACCTCCACCACCCGGCAGGCGTACGACCTGCTGGCCGACGGCTTCGGGCCCGGCGTCAACGGGCCGCTGACGATCGCCGCGCAGCTCGACGGTGCCGACGACCGGCTCGCGCTGGACGGGCTGCCCGCCGCGCTGCGGGCCACCGAGGGCGTCGCGTCGGTCGGACCCGTCGTCCACAACAACGCCGGCGACACGGCGTTCCTCACCGTCGTCCCCACCTCGGCACCGCAGTCGAAGCAGACCAGCGAGCTGGTCGACCGGATCCGGGACGACGTCCTGCCGCCGGTGACGGACGGCACCTCGCTGCGGGCCCATGTGGGCGGGGTGACGGCGAGCTATGACGACTTCGCCGAGGTCGTCATCGGCAAGCTGCCCCTCTTCGTCGGCGTGGTCGTCGCCCTCGGCTCCCTCCTGCTGCTCCTCGCCTTCCGGTCCATCGGCATCCCGCTGAAGGCCGCCGTGATGAACGTGGCCGCCGTGGCCTCGTCCTTCGGCGTCGTTGTCGCGGTCTTCCAGTGGGGGTGGGGGAGCGAACTGCTGGGACTGGGCAGCGCGGGGCCCATCGAGCCGTTCCTGCCGGTGATCATGGTCTCGGTGCTCTTCGGTCTCTCGATGGACTACCAGGTCTTCCTGGTGGGGCGGATGTACGAGGAGTGGCTGGCGACCGGGGACAACCGGCGGGCGGTCCGGGTCGGCCTCGCCGAGACCGGCCGGGTGATCAACTCGGCCGCGGTGATCATGATCTCGGTCTTTCTCGCCTTCGTGCTCAGCGGCGACCGGGTCATCTCCATGTTCGGCATCGCACTGGCCGTCGCCGTCGCCCTGGACGCGTTCGTCCTGCGCACCCTGCTGGTGCCCGCGCTGATGCACCTGCTCGGCGGGGCGAACTGGTGGCTGCCCCGCCGGCTGGACCGGTGGCTGCCGCGGATCAGCATCGAGCCGCCGGACTGCCGGGCACCGCATGCGAAAATCCCCGGGGCACGCGTGAACGAGAATGCCGGACCGGTCGGACGGCGCGCCCTCCAAGAACAGCCGTACGAGAAGGAGCACCACCATGTTCGCCGTATCCCTGGGTGACGACGGAGCCGAACTGCGCCCGCTGGAGGTCTGGCAGGCACCGGAGTTCCTGGCCCACATGGACCGGGCGCGCGTCGTGGTCGACCCGTGGATCCCGTTCGCGGCCGCCGCCACCGACCTCGCCTCGGCGCGTGCCCTGCTCCAGCGGTACGCGGACAAGCAGGCGGCCGACACGGGGCGGCTCTACGGCATCTGGCGCGACGGCACGCTCCTGGGCGGTGTCCTGTTCCGGATCTTCGACGCGGAGTCCGGCAACTGCGAGGTCGGCTGCTGGCTGGAGCCGGCCGGACAGGGGAGCGGTCTGATCACCCGCGCGATGCGGCACCTGATCGACTGGGCCGTCGACGTCCGTGGAATACACCGGGTCGAGTGGGACGCCTCCGCCGCCAACACCGCCAGCATCGCCGTGGCCAAGCGGCTCGGCATGAAGCGCGACGGCGTGCTGCGCGAGAACTACCTGTACCGCGGGACGCGGCACGACTCGGAGATCTGGTCCGTCCTGGCACCGGAATGGCGCGCTCAGCGGGGCTGAGGGACGACGGTGCGCCGCAACGTTAAGAAGGTTCTCATCCGGGCCCCCTAGCGTGCGGCGCATGAACACCACCCCCTCCAAGACCTCCACCGCCCCCGACACCGCCGACGGCCGCGAGGAGAAGACGGCCACGGAGCCGGACGCCGTGCGGGACACCCCGGGCACGGACGGCGACCGTGACGCACCGGCGAAGGACGACGCGCCGCGCGGGAGCGACGCGGCCGAAGCGGCGGAGAAGAGCGACGCGGCCGGCACCGTGGCGAAGGACGAGGCGGCCGACGCCGAGGACCTGGACGGCGACGCCCAGGACGACGAGGACCTGGAGCCCGACGCCTTCGCCGAGGCGTCCCGGGGCGTCGGCGCGGGCGCGGCGGCCGTCGTCGCCGCCGCACTCGGCGTCGTCTCCCTGACCGGCGCCTGGAGCGGCCGCGTCGCCGCCGAGCGCGAAACCCTGCTCGGCCAGATCCAGATGTCCGGCGGCGGCAGCGCCGCCCAGCAGATCAACGAGATCTACGGGGACGCCTGGCACACCACCGCCTTCGTCAACGGCCTGTTCGCGCTGCTCGCGCTGCTCGTCGGCGTCATCGTCCTCGTACGCCCGGCCTTCGGCGCCCCCTCCGACCGCCCGCAGCCCGGCTGGATCCGTGCCGTCGCGCTGGCCGGTGTCGCGCTCGGCGTACTCGGCGTCATCATCTCCGCCGGGATGTACCTCGACCTGTTCGTCGCCCTGCCCGACGCGCCCACCGCGACCACCGGAGGCTGAGCCTCCCACCGGCCCCGGGGCATGTACGGCGGCCCGAGTGCCCCGGGCCCGCTTCCCTAAGGCATCCCTCCCCGCGCCTAAGGCCCCCCGCCCGCGCGGATACGGAACTCGCCCGATGCGGCGGCACACCCTCCCGGACGACAGTGGGAGCACAGCGGACAGAGCGGGAACAGTGCCCCGGCCGACCGGCCGGAGAGCCCCGTCCGCCGCGCGCCGTCATCGGGGAGAAGCACCATGTACGAGTACGAGCTCCACCAGGTCAACGCCGCCGAGCTGATCCGCCGGGCCGACGCTCAGCGCACCGTCCGCCGGGCCCTGGCCGCCCGCCGGGCAGCCCGCCGCTCCGGACCCGAGGATCCCGAGGGGCGGGTGACCACCGACCAGGACCGCTTCGCGCACGCCGCCTAGGCAGGACCGGGCCGTGGGAGCCCCGGGCGCAGCCGTACCGGAAGCGGGCGCGCAGGTGCCGCGGGCCGGTGACGTACCGGAAGCGGACGAGCCGGACTTGTGTGCGATGCTCGGCGACGTGGAGACCAGGTCCGTCAGCCCCGTGTTCGTCGGCCGAGCCGAGGAACTCGCCTCGCTCACCGATGCGCTCGCCCGCGCCGCCGCGGGCGAGCCGCAGGCGTTGCTGATCGGTGGCGAGGCGGGCGTGGGCAAGACCCGCCTGGTCGAGGAATTCCTCACCGCGGCCCACCGCCGCGAGGCGGTCGTCGCCGTCGGCGGCTGTGTGGAGATCGGCGCCGACGGACTCCCCTTCGCCCCCTTCTCCACGGCCCTGCGCGCCCTGCGCCGCACCCTGCCCGAGGAGATGGCCGCGGCCTGCTCCGGACAGGAGGGCGAGCTGGCCCGGCTGCTGCCCGAGCTCGGCGAGGCGGACCGGGACGCGACCGACGAGCACAGCACCGCCCGACTCTTCGAACTCACCGCACGGCTCCTGGAGCGCATCTCCGCCGACCGTACGGCCGTCCTCGTCCTGGAGGACCTGCACTGGGCCGACGCCTCCACCCGGCATCTGCTCGCCTATCTCTTCCGCACCCTGCGCAGTGGCCGGCTCGTCGTGATCGGCACCTACCGCGCCGACGACATCCACCGCCGCCACCCCCTGCGCCCGCTGCTGGCGGAGCTGGACCGGCTGCGCACCGTACGCCGGGTCGAACTGGCCCGGTTCAGCCATGCCGAGGTGCGCCGCCAGCTCACCGGCATCCTCTCCGTGGCACCCGAGGCGGACCTGGTCGACGACATCTTCGAGCGTTCCGACGGCAACGCCTTCTTCGTGGAGGAACTGGCCCGCAGCCTGGAGTGCTGCGGCGACAGTTCCGGCCTCTCCGATTCGCTGCGCGACCTGCTCCTGGTCCGTGTAGAAGCCCTCCCCGACGACGCCCAGAAGGTCGCCAGGATCGTCGCCGAGGGCGGCTCCACCGTCGAGCACGCACTGCTGGCGGCGGTGGCCGGGCTCGCCGAGGACGACCTCATCGAGGCCCTGCGCGCCGCCGTGGGCGCCAACCTGCTGCAGCCCGCACCGGACTTCGACGGCTACCGCTTCCGTCACTCGCTGGTCCGCGAGGCCGTCAGCGACGACCTGCTGCCCGGTGAGCGCTCGCGCCTCAACCGCCGCTGCGCCGAGGCCCTGGAGGCCGACCCCGCACTCGTGCGGGCCGACGAACGCGCCACCCGCCTCGCCAGCTACTGGTACGCCGCACACGACCCGGCCAAGGCCCTGCCCGCCGTACTGAAGGCATCCGTCGAGGCCCGCCGCCGGTTCGCCCACTCCGAGCAACTGCGGCTGCTGGAGCGGGCCATGGAGCTGTGGGACGAGGTACCCGGCGAGGTACGCCGCACCCTGCGCCCCATTGACTACGCCGAGGTCTACCCGGGCTGCGGCGGCGACCCCGACAGCACCCCGCTGCGCTATCTCGACCTGATGGCCGAAGCCACCGTCGCCGCACGCTTCGGCGGGGACCGCGAACGGGCCCTGGCCATCTCCAAGAAGGCCATGCGGGTCGTGGACGCGGAGGGCGACCCGTTGCGCGCCGCCTGGTTCTGGGTACAGCGCTCGCGGCTCATGCAGGACCTCACCCGGGGCGACGGATGGGAGGAACTGGCCACGGCCCAGGAACTGGTCCGCGGACTGCCCCCGTCCGCCGTGCACGCCGACGTCCTCACCAATGTGGCGAGCTGGAGCGCCCTGCACCGCCCGGGGCCGCAGACGCTCGCCGACGCCGACCGGGCGGTGGAGTACGCCGGGCTCATCGGCGACGAGTACATCGAACTGCACGCGCGGCTCACCCGGGGAATGCTCATCGCCGACGCGGGCGGCATCGACGAAGGGATCGCGGAGATGTACGCGGTCCGCGACCGCGCCGACGAACTGCAGCTCGTCCATCTGATGGGCCGGGCCGGTATCAACCTCCCCTCGTCGCTGGAATCCATGGGCCGCTCCCTGGAGGCCGTCGCCGCCGCCGACCACGGCATCGAGGTCTGCCACCACCACGGCCTCGCCGACACGGAGGCCTGGGTCCGCTCCAACCAGGCCCAGTCCTGCTTCTCGCTCGGCCACTGGGCGGAGAGCCGGGCGGCCGCCGACGCGGCGGGTCTCCTGGCCCAGTCCCGCAAGTCCCGCGGGCTTGTCGCCGCCCGCCGCACCGAACTGGCCCTGGCTGAGGGCGACCTGGCCGAGGCGGAGGAGCAACTGGTTCTGGCGCGGCGCATGTTCGGTCAGTACGACCCGCAGCCCCAGCATCTGATCACCCCCGTCCGGCACGCCATGGCCATCGCCGCCCGGCAGGGCCGTCTCGTCGAGGCGCGGGCCGTGTTCGAGGGCCTGACCGAGCGCGCCTTCGCGCCCGGTACCCAGCGCTACACCCTGCCGCTGCTCCATACCGCCGCGTCGATCGAGGCGGACGCCCGCGGACTGCCCGCGGCCGACGCCGGCCGCCCCGCCGTCCTCGAAACCATCCGCGGCCATCTCAAGAAGCTGCCGATGCTCGTTCCGGTCTGGGCGGCCCACGGGGTGCTGATCGAAGCCGAACTGGCCCGCGCCGAGGGCACCGACACCCCTGCCCACTGGTCCCGTGCCGCCGAGGCGTTCGCCCCGCTCCACCGGCCGTACGAGCTGGCGCAGGTACAGCTCCGCTGGGCCGAGGCGCTCCTGATCGCCCCCGGTGACCGGAGCGCCGCGACGGCCCTGCTGCGCCAGGCGCACTCCACCGCCGGGCGGCTGGGCGCCCGGCCGCTGGCCGAGAGCGTGGAACTGCTCGCCGGCCGCGCGCGGATCGCGCTGGACGCTCCCGGCCGGAGCGGTGAGTCCGAGATCCACCCCGCGGTCCTGGTCCCGTCGAACGCCCCGGGAGGGGCCGTCCGGGACGGCGGCGGGCACCCGGGCGCGGGGGAACCGGACCCGGCGGTGGCCGCCGTGGAGTCCTTCGGCCTGACCCCGCGCGAACAGGATGTGCACCGGCTGGTCGCTGCCGGGTACACCAACCGCCGGATCGCCGAGGAGCTGTACATCTCGCCGAAGACGGCGAGCGTGCACGTCTCCAACATCCTGGCCAAGCTCGGCGTCTCCAGCCGAGGGGAGGCGGCCGCGCTCGCACACCGGCTGCGGCTCTACCCGGTACGGGACAGCTCCTGAGGTCTGTCCTCCGGATCGGCGGGACCGGTGTCCGTGGCGCCCGTGTCCGCCGTGCCCGCGCCCGCCGCGCCGTCCGTGGTCGCGCCGTCCGTGGTCGCGCCGTCCGTCTCCCGGGCTTCCGTGCCGGGGGCGCGTACCGTCACCTTTCCGGAGGCCAGGTCTATCGGCCCCCGCCCCGGATCGCCCACACCGAGGTCGACGCGGCTCAGCTCCAGCCGCTTCTGCTCCTCGGACGTGTGCTTACGCCCCGGGGCGAACAGCTCCTCGAAGAAATTGAACACCGGCCATGCTCCCTCCGACACACCCCGCACCAGGCGTCAGCCGACCTCCAGCAGCAGGATCCGGTCGTCCCCCGGCTTCGGGGTCCCGCGCCCGTCCGTGTTGCTGGTGACCAGCCACAGCTTGTCGCCGCCCGCGCTCACCACCGTGCGCAGACGGCCGTACTTCCCCTCCAGGAACGACTGGGGCGGCGCCAATGGTTCCTTGTCCGCCGTCCCGGACAGCGGGATCCGCCAGAGCCGCTCGCCGCGCAGGCCCGCCATCCACACCGAGCCCGCGGTGAACGCGATTCCGCTCGGCGAGGCCTCGGAGGTCTTCCACTGGGCCACCGGGTCGACGAACCCCGGCTTGCCCTTCCTGCCCTCGGCCTCGGGCCAGCCGTAGTTGCGGCCGGGCTCGATCCGGTTCAGCTCGTCCCAGGTGTCCTGGCCGAACTCGGACGCCCACAGCTGCTTGTGCCCGTCCCAGGCCAGCCCCTGCACATTGCGGTGCCCGTACGAGTACACCACCGAGTCCGCCGAGGGATTGCCGTGCACCGGCTCCCCGTCGGGGGTCATCCGCAGGATCTTGCCCGCCGGCGACTCCTGGTCCTGGGCCAGTGCGGTGTCCCCGGTCTCGCCCGTGCCCGCGTACAGCATGCGGTCCGGGCCGAACGCGATCCGGCCGCCGTTGTGGACGGCGCCCTTCGGGATGCCCCGCAGGATGGTGTCGGGTGCGCCCAGCTGCTGACCGGCCGGGCGCTGTTCGTCGTACTGCATCCGCGCGATGCGGTTGTCGGACTCGGTGGTGAAGTAGGCGTACACCAGATGGTCCGCACCGTACGTGGCGGATACCGCGAGCCCCAGCAGCCCGCCCTCGCCGGCCGGGGACACCCCCGGGACGGAGCCCAGCAGGGTCTGCTTCCCGCTCTTCCCGTCGATCCGCCGGATCGTGGCCGCGTCGCGCGAGGAGACCAGCAGATCACCACCCGGAAGAGCCGCCAGCCCCCAGGGCGACGTGAGCCCCTCGGTGAGTGTCGACAGCACCTTCACCGACCCCTTGGCCGGGGGCAGGCCGGGCGACGGGGTGGCCGGGGACGGGGAAGCGGAACCCGTCCTCGCCGAGGGGGAGGCATCACCGTCCCGTCCCTTCGTGCCCGCCGTCCCGTCCGTGGACGAACACGCGGCGCAGAACAGCAGCGAGGCCGTGGCCAGCAGGGCCACCACCCCCCTGCGCACCGCAGGGACTTGCACAGACCCGAACACCGCACCGCGCACAGCACCGATCCTTTCCGAGGGCCGCCTGACCACTGTTCATACACCGTGGGCCCGCCCGGGGGCCCCGATGCCGCCCATTCTCTCCGGCCGCCCGCTCAGTCCCACGACTCGCGGGCACGCGGCAGGGCGGCGATCTCGGCCAGATCCCGGTCCAGGAGCCTCAGTTCCGCGGCTCCCGCGTTCTCCACGGCCCACCGCTCCCGCTTCGCACCCGGCACGGCCACCACATGCGGCCCCTGCCGCAGCACCCAGGCCAGCGCCACCTGCGCCACCGTCGCCCCGTGCCGCTCCGCGATCCGGCGCAGCCCGGCGACCACCGGCTGGTTCGCGGCCATCATCTCCGCCGTGAACCGGGGGTGCCTGGCGCGCGGATCGTCCGGCTCGAAGCCCTGCCCCGGCTTCAGCGTCCCCGTCAGATAGCCGCTGCCCAGCGGCATCGCGGCCAGCAGGCCCACGCCTCGCGCCGCGCACCAGGGCAGCAGCCTCTCCAGCGCCTCGGGCGACCAGACGGAGAGCTCCGCCTCGACGGCGCTGACCGGAAAGACCTGCTGGACCCGCTCCAGCTGCCGGATCGTTCCGTCATGCATTCCCGCACCGGACCTGCGCGGGGCCCGCGCCCCCACCGCGCACAGGCCCAGCGCCCGTACCTTGCCCGCGGTCACCAGATCGGCCATCGCGCCCCAGGTCTCCTCCACCGGGACCTCGGGATCCGCCCGGTGCAGCTGGTAGAGGTCGATCACGTCGGTCTGCAGCCGCCGGAGCGAGGCGTCGCAGGCCCGCCGCACATAGCCGGGCCGCCCGTTGGCCACGATGTGCTGATCCCCCACCAGCAGCCCGCACTTGGTCGAGACGAACGCCTGTGAGCGGCGCCCCTTCAGCGCGCGGCCGACAAGCAGCTCATTGGTGAACGGGCCGTACATGTCCGCGGTGTCGAGCAGCCGGACACCCGCGTCGAGCGCGGCGTGCACGGTTCGCAACGAACGGTCACCGAGCCGCTGCGACGCGCTGTACCCCCAGCTCATCGGCATACAGCCCAGCCCCACCGCGCCCACGGCGAGCCCTGCCGCACCGATAGTCCTGCGCTCCAACTCCCCGAACCCTCCCTCGGTCCCGCCGATGCGGGACCACACCGGACCCCAAAGTAACCTCTGCCGCCGCGCGGACTCCGGGCAGCCGCCGCGGATCCGCCCGTGAGCGCTCGTACACCTGTCGCATAGCCTCCTGACCATGACTTCTGCGACCAATGCCGATGTATGGCTGCCTTTTCCGGCAGAGGAGATCGACGGGCTCCCCGAGGGCCTCGGCTACCGTCTCTGGGACGGCGGACGGGACTACCCCGCCGACCCCGCGGACTGTGCCTTCTACGTCGTCCCGTACATGAAGGGTCCCGAGGTCGCGGTCCGACCGCTCGCCTCCATGCGGGCGGTCCAGGTCGTGCAGACGCTCTCCGCGGGGATCGACCATGTGGAACCGGCCCTCGGCCTGCTGCGCCCCGGGGTGCGGCTGTGCAACGCCAGGGGTGTGCACGAGGCGTCCACGGCGGAACTCGCCCTGGCCCTGGTCCTGGCCTCCCTGCGCGGCTTCCCCGGCTTCGTCCACGGCCAGGACAACGAGGAGTGGCGCTCCGGGTTCTATCCCGCACTCGCGGACAAGTCCGTCCTCATCGTGGGATACGGATCCATCGGTTCGGCGATCGAGGACCGGCTCGAACCCTTCGAGTGCGCGCGGGTGGTGCGCGTCGCACGCTCGGCCAGGACAACGGAGCGCGGTCCCGTGCACGCGCTCGACGACCTGCCCGCACTGCTGCCGGAGGCCGATGTCGTCATTCTGTCCACCCCGCTGAACCCCTCCTCGCAGGGCCTGGTGGACGCCCGTTTCCTCGCCGCCATGCCGGACGGCGCCCTGCTCGTGAACGTCGCACGCGGCGGTGTCGTCCGTACGGAGGCCCTGCTGTCCGAACTGGAGTCGGGCCGGCTGCGGGCGGCTCTCGACGTGACCGACCCGGAACCGCTGCCGGCGGGCCATCGCCTCTGGCATGCTCCGAATGTCCTCATCACTCCTCATGTGGGCGGCAGTACCTCGGCGTTCGAGCCCCGGGCCAAGCGCCTGCTGGCCGCTCAGCTCACCCGGTTCGCCGCGGGGGAGCCGGTGCGCAACGTCGTCCGCACCACCGGCTGAGCGGCGCTCCGCGACGCTGCGGAGCGGTCCGGATGCTCCGGGTACCGACGAAACCGCAGGTCGTCACGGAGAGTAGAGAAGCTATGGCCCTGAGTGACGAGTCTGGTGTATCGTCCAGTCCGGGGGGGCTGCGCCGTGGAAGGACGGCGCGGGGGGAGCACCGGAACGCGAGGGGGCGACGGGCGATGTGCTGGCCATGGAAAGACGATCCGACGCGGGGCGGGCGACGGCGGTCATCGGCGCCACCGGAGCGCGGACACGGCCCCCGCCCGCGGACGGGTTCCCGGACAGGCCCGGCGCCGGGCCCGAAGCCGGGGGTGCCGGGCCCGATCCGGGGAGCCCTCCGGTGAGCGCCCTCGGGGCCCTGCTCACCCGGCCGCAGGTCGCCGGCGGCCGGACGGGACTGCTGTCCCAGATCCTGCTGGCCATCGTCTGCGCGGGGTACGGCGTGGGTGCGGCAACCGGCTGGGGCTCACCGGAACTGGCCCTGGTCATGGGCGACTTCGGCCTCAGCATCGCCGCGATGATCGCCGCGGTCTCCTGCTTCCTCTACGCACGCGCGAGCGTCAGCCGACTGCGGCCGGCCTGGCTGCTGTTCTCGGTGTCCTCGCTGATGGCCGCCGGGGGCAACGCGATCTGGGGCTGGTACGAGGTGGTGCTGGGGCTCCCGGTGCCCACCCCGTCCCTGGCCGATCTCTTCTTCCTCTGCTTCGCGCCGCCCGCCATCGTGGGGCTGCTCGTCCTCGCCAAGCGCCCGGTCACCCGGGCCGGCTGGGTCTGCCTGGCGCTGGACTCCTGGCTGATCGGCGGCTCGCTGCTGACGCTCTCCTGGAGCCTCGCCCTCGCCCACACCGCCCAGGTGGCCCACGTCGAGGACGTCAGCGTGGCCCGCGCGGCCCTCTCGCTGGCCTACCCGCTGCTCGACATCGTGCTGGTCTCCATGGTGCTCGCGCTGCACTTCCGCCGGGCCAACGCCAACCGCTCCGCGGTGAACACGGCCATCGCCGCGCTCGCCCTGACCGTTCTGAGCGACGCGGTGTTCACCTCACCGCTGCTCCGCTCCACCTACCGGTCCGGCGAGCTGCTCGACGCGGGCTGGTTCGCCGGATCGCTGCTCCTGGCCTACGCCCCCTGGGGCGCCCGGCGCAGCGCACGCAACGCGGAGCGGTCCGACGGCCAGCCGCGGGCCACCACGAGCCGCCCGATCGCCGGGTCCCTGGCCGCGCTGACGCCGTATCTGGCCGCCGCCGTCTGCACCCTCGGCATCCTGTACAACGTGGTCGAGGGCCGCCGGGTGGACCAGGTGGTGGTCCTCACCGGCTGTACGGTCGTCCTGGCCCTGGTCGTCCGGCAGGGGATCATGCTCCTGGACAACATCTCCCTCACCCAGGAGCTGGCCCAGAAGGAGAACCACTTCCGCTCCCTGGTGCAGGGCTCCAGCGATGTCATCATGATCGCCGCGCCCACCGGCATACTCCGCTACGTCAGCCCCGCGGCCGCCGGGGTGTACGGGCGGGACGCGGAGGACCTCGTCGGCTGCGAGCTGGCCTCGATCATCCACCCCGACGACCTCGGGCGGGTGGTCCACGAGGTGCGCCGGTTCCTCGCCGCCCCGCCCCACGAGGAGCCCACCACCCGGATCGAGTGCCGGTTCAGATCCGGCACCGGCGACTGGCTGAATGTCGAGTCCACCGTCAACCGGCACCAGGGCGGGCTTCTCCTGAACAGCCGGGACGTCACCGAGCGGGTCCGCCTCCAGGCCCAGTTGCAGCACAACGCCGAGCACGACCCGCTCACCGACCTGCCCAACCGGGCCCTGTTCACCGCCCGGGTGCGCCAGGCGCTCGGCGGCCGCCGCTCCGGCGACCCGGGCACCGCCGTGCTGTTCATCGACCTCGACGGCTTCAAGGCGGTCAACGACAGCATCGGCCACCAGGCGGGCGACGAGCTCCTCATCCAGGCCGCCCGCCGGCTGGCGGACTCCGTACGGGCCGCGGACACCGCGGCCCGGCTCGGCGGCGACGAGTTCGCCGCGCTCATCATCGGCGACGGCACCCGCGACCAGGGCGCCCGGGAGTACCAGGTCCACGAGATCGCCGACCGGCTGCGGCTCACGCTCTCCCAGCCGTACCGCATCGGCACCAGCGAGGTCAGGGTGGCGGCCTCCATCGGCGTCGCCTTCGCCGAGCCGGCCATCACCCCCACCGACCTCATGCGTAACGCGGACCTCGCGATGTACCGCGCCAAGGCGGGCGGCAAGGACCGCGTCGAGCTGTACGCCCCGCAGATGCAGGCCGATGTCGTCCGCCGCTCCGAGCTGGCCGCACGGCTGCGGACCGCCCTGCGCGACGGGGAGTTCGCCCTGCTGCACCAGCCCGTCGTCCACCTCGCCAGCGGGTCCGTCGCCGCCGTCGCCGCCCAGGCCCGCTGGCGCTCCGCACAGGGCATCCTGTTCACGCCGGCCGAATTCCTGCGCGTCCCCGACGACAGCGACCGCACCGCCGAGCTGGGCCGCTGGCTGCTCGAAGAGGCAGTCGAGCAGGCCGCCGAGCGGGCCAGGGCCGGGCACCCCGTCTCGGTCTCCGTACGGCTGTCCGCCGGGCGGCTCCTGGACAAGGCCCTGCCCTTCGGCTCCATCGAGGCGCTTCTCACCCGGCACGGCCTGCCGTCCGGAGCGCTGATGATCGAGGTCGCCGACAGTGACCCGCGGGTCTCCTTCGACGACCTGGAGCAGCGGCTGGTCGCGCTGCGCCGGCTCGGCGTACGCATCGCGCTCGACGGCTTCGGCAGCGGTTACGCCGCGATCAACGCCTTGCGCCGGCTCCCCATCGACGTACTGAAACTGGACCGCGGTCTGGTCGAAGGAGTGGTGGAGTCCGCCCGGCTCCACAAGATCACGAGCGGGTTACTCCGGATCGCCTGTGACCTCGGCATGCAGTCCGTGGCCGACGGGGTGGACGTACCGGAGCAGGTCCTCGCCCTGCGCGCCATGGGGTGTACGCACGGGCAGGGAATGGCCTTCTCCGGCCCGCTGGACGAGTACCGGCTGCGCCGTGTGCTGGTCCGCGGACACTTCCCGGTGCCCAGTGCTCCCGCCGCCAGGCCCGTCCTGGCGGGCGGCTCGATTCCGCTGCTCGCCGGATCACATGCTGAGACGCCCGTCCCACCCACTTGACACGTCATGCGTGCCGGAGAGAGGGTCAATGCCATGCGCACCCGAATTCTCGTACTTGGAAAGCGCGTCGGCTGAAGCAGGGTCACTCCATGACACTCTGCAGACCGCACCGGCGCGCTCCCCTCGCTTGCCTCACGGCACGAGGGGTTTTTTGTTGCACCGACACCCCGCAAAACGCTGCAAAACACCCGTGAAAACCTCAGCTTCGAGAAGAGAATGCCGATGACCGAGCAGGCCACCGGGGCCCACCACCCGCAGCCGCGCGCCCGTAACGGCGGACCGTCGTCCGTCACCGTTGAGCACGTCACGGGCGCGCAGTCCCTCATCCGTTCTCTCGAGGAAGTCGGCGCCGACACGGTATTCGGCATTCCCGGCGGCGCCATCCTGCCCGCGTACGACCCGATGATGGACTCCACCCGGGTCCGTCACGTCCTGGTCCGCCACGAGCAGGGCGCGGGTCACGCCGCCACCGGGTACGCGCAGGCCACCGGCAAGGTCGGGGTCTGCATGGCCACCTCCGGACCGGGCGCCACCAACCTGGTCACCCCGATCGCCGACGCGCACATGGACTCGGTCCCGCTGGTCGCGATCACCGGGCAGGTCGCCTCCAAGGCCATCGGCACGGACGCCTTTCAGGAAGCCGACATCTGCGGCATCACGATGCCGGTGACCAAGCACAACTTCCTGGTCACCAAGGCCGAGGACATCCCGCACACCATCGCCGAGGCCTTCCACATCGCCTCCACCGGCCGCCCCGGACCGGTCCTCGTCGACATCGCCAAGGACGCCCTCCAGGCGCGTACGACGTTCAGCTGGCCGCCCACCCTGGACCTGCCGGGCTACCGTCCGGTCACCAAGCCGCACGCCAAGCAGATCCGTGAGGCCGCCAAGCTCATCACCCAGGCCAAGCGCCCGGTGCTGTACGTCGGCGGCGGTGTCATCAAGGCGGGGGCCACCGCCGAGCTGAAGGTCCTCGCGGAGCTGACCGGAGCGCCCGTCACCACCACGCTGATGGCGCTCGGCGCATTCCCCGACAGCCACCCGCTGCACGTCGGAATGCCGGGCATGCACGGTGCGGTCACCGCCGTCACCGCGCTGCAGAAGGCCGACCTGATCGTCGCCCTCGGAGCCCGCTTCGACGACCGCGTCACCGGCAAGCTGGACAGCTTCGCCCCGTACGCCAAGATCATCCACGCCGACATCGATCCGGCCGAGATCGGCAAGAACCGTGCCGCCGACGTGCCGATCGTGGGCGACGCCCGCGAGGTCCTGGCCGACCTGGTCCAGGCGGTCCAGGCCGAGCACACCGAGGGCCACACCGGCGAGGCCGCCCGAACGGGATACGCGTCCTGGTGGAAGGACCTCAACCGCTGGCGCGACACCTACCCGCTCGGCTACGACCTGCCCGAGGACGGCAGCCTCTCCCCCCAGCAGGTCATCCAGCGCATCGGCAAGCTCGCCCCCGAGGGCACGATCTTCGCGGCGGGCGTCGGCCAGCACCAGATGTGGGCCTCCCACTTCATCGACTACGAGGAGCCCGCCACCTGGCTGAACTCCGGCGGCGCGGGGACGATGGGGTACGCGGTCCCGGCCGCGATGGGCGCCAAGGCCGGCATGCCCGACCGCACCGTCTGGGCCATCGACGGCGACGGCTGCTTCCAGATGACCAACCAGGAACTCACCACCTGCGCGCTCAACAACATCCCGATCAAGGTCGCCATCATCAACAACGGCGCACTCGGGATGGTCCGCCAGTGGCAGACCCTGTTCTACAACCAGCGCTACTCCAACACCGTGCTGCACTCCGGCGCCGACACGGACGGAGTCCCGGCGAAGGGCACCCGGGTGCCGGACTTCGTCAAGCTGTCCGAGGCCATGGGCTGTTACGCGATCCGCTGCGAGGACCCGGCCGACCTGGACAAGGCCATCGAAGAGGCCAACTCCATCAACGACCGCCCCGTCGTGATTGACTTCATCGTCCACGAGGACGCCATGGTGTGGCCGATGGTCGCCGCCGGCACCTCCAACGACGAGGTCATGGCCGCCCGCGGTGTCCGCCCCGACTTCGGCGACAACGAAGACGACTGAGAGACAGAGAGAGACCGACTCCATGTCCAGCAAGCACACGCTCTCCGTCCTGGTCGAGAACAAGCCCGGTGTCCTCGCCCGGATCACCGCCCTGTTCTCCCGGCGCGGCTTCAATATCGACTCGCTCGCGGTCGGTACCACCGAACACCCCGACATCTCCCGCATCACCATCGTCGTGAATGTCGAGGACCTGCCTCTGGAGCAGGTGACCAAACAGCTCAACAAGCTGGTCAACGTCCTGAAGATCGTCGAACTCGAGCCCTCCGCTGCGATCCAGCGCGAGCTCGTCCTGGTGAAGGTCCGCGCCGACAGCGAGACCCGGTCCCAGATCGTCGAAATCGTCCAGCTGTTCCGCGCCAAGACCGTGGACGTCTCCCCGGAGGCCGTCACGATCGAGGCGACCGGAGGGGCCGACAAGCTGGAGGCCATGCTCAAGATGCTGGAGCAGTACGGCATCAAGGAGCTGGTCCAGTCCGGCACCATCGCCATAGGGCGCGGCGCGCGCTCGATCACCGACCGGTCCCTGCGCGCACTCGACCGCACGGCGTAGCCGGCCGGCGGTTCCGGCCGCCGGTCCGCCGCTCGCATGGCGAGACCCGAGAACGAATACGACGCACCCGCCGTACGGTGGGACGCAACACCTGCACACCAAGGAGAAGACCCAGTGGCCGAGCTGTTCTACGACGACGATGCCGACCTGTCCATCATCCAGGGCCGCAAGGTCGCGGTCATCGGCTACGGCAGCCAGGGCCACGCCCACGCGCTGTCGCTCCGTGACTCCGGCGTCGACGTCCGTGTCGGTCTGCACGAGGGCTCGAAGTCCAAGACCAAGGCCGAGGAGCAGGGCCTGCGCGTGGTGACCCCGGCCGAGGCCGCCGCCGAGGCCGACGTCATCATGATCCTCGTCCCGGACCCGATCCAGGCCCAGGTCTACGAGGAGTCCATCAAGGACAACCTCAAGGACGGCGACGCGCTGTTCTTCGGCCACGGCCTGAACATCCGCTTCGGCTTCATCAAGCCTCCGGCCGGTGTCGACGTCTGCATGGTCGCCCCGAAGGGCCCCGGCCACCTGGTCCGCCGCCAGTACGAGGAGGGCCGCGGCGTTCCGTGCATCGTGGCCGTCGAGCAGGACGCCTCCGGCAGCGGTCTGGCGCTCGCCCTCTCGTACGCCAAGGGCATCGGCGGCACCCGCGCCGGCGTCATCAAGACGACCTTCACCGAGGAGACCGAGACCGACCTGTTCGGTGAGCAGGCCGTCCTCTGCGGTGGCACCGCCGCCCTGGTCAAGGCCGGTTTCGAGACCCTGACCGAGGCCGGCTACCAGCCGGAGATCGCGTACTTCGAGTGCCTGCACGAGCTGAAGCTCATCGTGGACCTCATGTACGAGGGCGGCCTGGAGAAGATGCGCTGGTCCATCTCGGAGACCGCCGAGTGGGGCGACTACATCACCGGCCCGCGGATCATCACGGACGCCACCAAGGCCGAGATGAAGAAGGTCCTCGCCGAGATCCAGGACGGCACCTTCGCCAAGGCCTGGATGGCCGAGTACCACAACGGTCTGCCCAAGTACAACGAGTACAAGAAGGCCGACAGCGACCACCTCCTGGAGACCACCGGCCGTGAGCTGCGCAAGCTCATGAGCTGGGTGAACGACGAGGAAGCGTAGGTCCTCCGCCGCGGGGCGGGCCCCACCGGGCCCGCCCCGCGGCAGCACCGTCCGCCTCACCACCCCCGTGTCACTGCGGGAAGAGGCGGTGGGGAGGGGCGGCACCGCACGTGTGTACACCATGTCCACCCTCGTGCGGGTGATCCTTCCACCGGGGCGCAGTATGCGCTCCGCCGCATGACTACACTTCTCCCCATACACGCGTCAGGGCCCACAGTGTCGTGCGTCTACCACGCGGCTAGCCCCTCCACCGCCTGCGGCCGTCGGGACGGCCGTCCGCACTGGACTTGTGAGGACTCACGTGAGCTCGAAACCTGTCGTACTCATCGCTGAAGAGCTGTCGCCCGCAACGGTCGACGCCCTGGGTCCGGATTTCGAGATCCGGCACTGCAACGGCGCGGACCGCGCCCAGCTCCTCCCCGCGATCGTTGATGTCGACGCCATCCTGGTGCGCTCCGCCACCAAGGTCGACGCCGAGGCCATCGCCGCCGCGAAGAAGCTCCGGGTCGTCGCACGGGCCGGCGTCGGTCTGGACAACGTCGACGTCTCCTCGGCCACCAAGGCCGGCGTGATGGTCGTCAACGCCCCGACCTCCAACATCGTCACCGCGGCCGAGCTGGCCTGCGGCCTGCTCGTCGCCACCGCGCGCAACATCCCGCAGGCCAACACCGCCCTGAAGAACGGCGAGTGGAAGCGCTCCAAGTACACGGGCGTCGAGCTCAGCGAGAAGGTCCTCGGCGTCGTCGGCCTCGGCCGGATCGGTGTGCTGGTCGCCCAGCGCATGTCGGCCTTCGGCATGAAGATCGTCGCGTACGACCCCTATGTGCAGCCGGCCCGTGCCGCGCAGATGGGCGTCAAGCTCCTCAGCCTGGACGAGCTGCTGGAGGTCGCCGACTTCATCACCGTCCACCTGCCCAAGACCCCCGAGACGCTCGGCCTGATCGGTGACGAGGCGCTGCACAAGGTGAAGCCCTCGGTGCGCATCGTCAACGCCGCGCGCGGCGGCATCGTCGACGAGGAGGCGCTGGCCTCCGCCCTCAAGGAGGGCCGCGTCGCGGGTGCCGGTCTGGACGTGTACACCAAGGAGCCCTGCACGGACTCCCCGCTGTTCCAGTTCGACCAGGTCGTCTGCACCCCGCACCTCGGCGCCTCCACCGACGAGGCCCAGGAGAAGGCGGGCATCGCGGTCGCCAGGTCCGTGCGTCTCGCCCTCGCCGGTGAGCTGGTGCCGGACGCGGTCAACGTCCAGGGCGGTGTGATCGCCGAGGACGTACGCCCCGGACTGCCGCTCGCCGAGAAGCTCGGCCGCATCTTCACCGCCCTCGCGGGCGAGGTGGCGGCCCGTCTCGACGTCGAGGTGTACGGCGAGATCACCCAGCACGATGTGAAGGTGCTGGAACTCTCCGCGCTCAAGGGCGTCTTCGAGGACGTCGTCGACGAGACCGTGAGCTACGTCAACGCCCCGCTCTTCGCGCAGGAGCGCGGTGTCGAGGTCCGCCTCACCACCAGCTCCGAGTCGCCCGACCACCGCAATGTGGTGACGGTCCGCGGCACGCTGTCGAGCGGCGAGGAGGTCGCGGTCTCCGGCACGCTGGCCGGCCCGAAGAACCTCCAGAAGATCGTGGCCATCGGCGAGCACGATGTCGACCTGGCGTTGGCCGACCACATGGTCGTGCTGCGCTACCAGGACCGTCCCGGGGTCGTCGGCGCGGTCGGCAAGATCCTCGGCGAGGCCGGGCTGAACATCGCGGGCATGCAGGTCTCGCGGGCCGACGTGGGCGGCGAGGCGCTCGTCGTGCTCACCGTCGACGACAACGTCCCGCAGTCCGTGCTGAACGAGATCTCCGTGGAGATCGGCGCCTCCTCGGCCCGTTCGGTGAACCTCACCGACTGACCGCCGTACGTCGGCCGGACACCGTACCCGGCAGGTGGACGAACGCCCCGCGCGCGTCCACCTGCCGGGTACGGTGCGTCAGGGGGCCGGGGCGGTGTCCGCGGGACGGGGCCCCGTGCCCGCGGCCGGACCGGGAGCGGTGGCCGGGCCGGGTTCCGGAGCCGTCACCCACCCCATGTCCCGTGCGTACCAGCCGAGTTGGAAGCGGGTCGTCGCCCCGGCCCGGTCCATCAGACGCTTGATCCGGCGCTGCACCGTACGCGCCGACGCGCCCAGACGCTGCGCGATCGCCTCGTCGGTGAGCCCGCCGAGCATCAGCCCGAGCACCGCCGTGTCGTCCTCGCCGCGCCACTCGGCCGGCAGCGGACGGGACCGGGCCCACGCCTGATCGAAGAGCCCGGCCAGGGCCGCGACGATGCCCGAGGCATGGACGATGACCGCCCGGTCGTGCAGCCGGGCCGGGTCGGCCAGCAGGGGCAGCAGCGCCATTCTGCGGTCCACCACCAGGAGTTTGGTCGGCAGCTCGTCCGCCACCCGGATCTCCATGCCGTGACTGATGCCCTCGCGCAGGTTGTCCGGCATGGCTTCCAGCGCGTCCTTCGACACCAGCAGCCGGGCCCGTACCCCACGGGCCATCGCGATGCCGTCGCCCGGATTGTCCTGGCCCGTCACGGCCACCGGGAGACCCTTGCTGAAGCAGAGCAGTTCGCTGCGCGCCCCCTGCTGCATCTGGATGAAGCGGTGTGCGATGGTGTCGCGTCCGTGCAGGATCTCGATGGCCCCGCTCTCGCCCCGGTGCCCGCCGGACTCCCGGTACGTTCCGTCGAGTTCGGTGATCTCGCCGGCCAGTGAGCGCAGCTCGTCCTGATGGATCGCGAGCAGGGCGCCGAGGGCCAGTGCGGGAGGCGCCGGCTCCCACAGTTCGCCGACGTTCCCGCCGAGCCCGGTCCGGGCCGAGACCAGGCCCGACTCGCGCAGCGAGGCCAGCACCCGCTCGGTCCGCTCCCGCCCGGTCCCGCAGAGCCGCGCCGCGTCGGCGGCGGTGAGAGGGCCGTGTGCGACGAGCGCGCGATACAGCTCCTCGTCCTGCGGAGACATGCCCAGCCTGCCCAGCACGGTGTCCACCCCTTCTGTACCGGTCCCGGCGCGACTGCCGGCAACTGCTCGCCGTCGTCGTGGTGTCGAGTTCCTGCCAATGGCGTGGACCCGCCGGGAATGCCCATTGTCGCAGCCCTGTCACAACGGCAGACATCGGGCGACATCGGCGACGTACGCCGTGCGGACAACGTCACCGTCGGTGCGGGCGGTGCGGGCGGTGCGGGCGGTGCGGGCGGTGCGGGCGGTGCGGGCGGTGCGGGCGGTGCGGGCGGTGCGGGTGCAACCGGCGGCATGGGCGGCAGGCGCGGCAGGGACGGCAGGGACGGCCGGTGCCAGGCCGGCCCCGCCGCACCGGCCGGGCCGGGTCCGTCACCGCGATGGACCCGGCCCGTGCCGCGTGGGGCAACGGGGCGGGATGGGCCCGGGGTTGGGCCCTGGGACCCACGACGCGGCAGGGGCCCCGGCCCTAGCGTGGGCGGTTGTCATGTCGCTCACTGACAGCGGGGGTTGGGGGCACGTATGTCTGCGATCGGTGGCATACCCATGTCAGGAGCGGCCGCTCCGGCACACGGGCCGGCGCGGCGTGAGCTGCCCCGCCCGCTCGCCACGGCACGCGTCCTGCTCGTCGTGCTGTTCGGTGCGACGGTCATCGGCGGACTCGGGCTGTTCGGCTCGGCGCTCTCCGCCGACGCGATGGGCGCGCAGGTACTCGGCGTCCTGCTGTACGCCTCCGCTCCCGGGGCCCTCGCCCTGCTGCTGGCCCGGCACGTCCGGACCGGTGGCAAGCGGGTGTGGTGGGGGCTGACGGCCCTCCAGGTGTGGCTGGTCCTGGGCGGCGTGGCCAACATCGGTGACGGATCGGCGCACGGCTTCACCCAGTTGTTCCTCCCGGTACTGATCCTGGTGTTCCTCACCCGGAAGCAGAGCCGCGCGTGGTTCCTGCTGCCGCAGGGCCAGCGGGGGGAGAAGCCCAGGTTCTCGCTCCCGCACATGATCACCTGGCGGCGGGACCGGGGGCAGTCGGCCCTGGAGTACCTGGGCCTGGTCCTGATCGTCGTCGCCCTCATCGGGGCGATGACGGTGGGCGGCCTCGGCGGCCGTATCACCGAGGGCCTCCAGTCGGCGATCTGCTCGCTCACCGGTTCGTCGTGCCCGGTGTCCGGGGGCGGATCGGTGGAGGCCGGCGGCGGTACGGAGGGTGCCACCGGAGGTACGGAGGGCGGCTCCGCCGAGGGCGCGGACGGCGGCTCCACCGGGGGTACGGAGGGCTCGACCATCACGGGCGGCACCGGCTCCACCGGGGGCACGGACGGCGCCACCGGCGGCTCGTCCGGCGGCTCCTCCGGCAGCACGGAGGGCGGCTCCACGGGCGGTACGGGCGGCGACACGTCCGGCACCGGTACGGGCGGCGGTGAGGCGACCGGCGGTTCGTCCGGCGGTACGGGCGGCCCCGACGACGACGGCCGTCCGGGCACCGGTGAGGACACCTTCCCCGAGGGCGGCGAGGAGCCGGAGGCCGACTACGACCGGCCCGTGGCCTCCGAGGGCGACGACGAGGCCGGGAACGGCGGCGGCGACCAGGCCGGGGAGAAGGAGGACTGCGGCGGCTGGGGCTTCTTCGGATGCGCCTGGGACCGGACGACCCAGGTGGTCAAGGGCGTCGCGGTCGACGGTATCTGGGGCGATGTCACCGGCATCATCGATCTCTTCAAGCCGGAGACCTGGTCCGGCATCGCCGACTACGGCAGCCAGCTCGGCGACCAGTGGATGCAGGACTCCAAGGGCGCCGGCGCCAAGTGGGACGACGGCGACTACCTCGGCGCCATCTGGGACTGGACCACGGCCTCCGGCAACACCGTGGGCAAGGTCGCCGACGACGTGTTCGTCGGCGACGAGGTCCGCGAGCGCTGGAACAACGGTGAGAAGACCCGGGCCGTCACGGACGTCGTCTGGAACATCGGTTCCCTGTTCATCCCCGGCTACGACGTCGCGAAGGTCGTCGGCAAGGTCGGCAAGCTCGGCAAACTGGGCAAGATCGCCGAGCAGGTGGCCGAGGCCGCCGGGGACGCGGGCGCCGCCGCGCGCCGCGCCCGCAAGGCCGCCGACCTCGGGGACCTCGACGGGGTCCGCAAGGCGGCGAAGGAGGCCGACGACGCCGCCGACGCGGCCGAGGACGCGGCCCGCAGGACCGGCTGTGTCATCGCGTCCGGGCCGCCCCTGGTGCGGTACGGCGGCTCCACCGGAGGCGGCGGCCCCACCGGGGTCGCCGGTGCCGGCACCGGCGTACTGGCCTCCGGATCCACCGGCCGCGTCGTCCTCGCGGACGGCGGGTGCGACGAGGCGGCCAAGGCCAAGGCCAAGGAGGCCCGCGACCAGGAACGCGCCGCCCACCTGGACCAGAAGCGGCTGGAGGAACCGGAGCGGGCGCGCAAGGCCGAGCTGGAGAAGAAGCAGTACCCCGAGGCCAACCGCAACGACACCTCCGACCCGCGCAACTACAACCCGCCCTCCTGGGCCGACGACCTGAAGGACCGCACGCTCGGCGACGCGGACCTCGGCGACGGCTACTGGGCCAGCCGCGACCGCAACCCGGCGCCCAACTGGAAGAACGAGTCCTGGCTCCGCTACCAGGAGCAGGTCACCGGGACCAACCGCGGCCAGGAGTACGTCGTACCGCACCCCAAGGAGGGCAAGCCCGCCGTGGAGTACGACGGCTGGGACTCCGGCCGGCAGACCTTCCTGGAGGCCAAGAACGGCTACGGCAGCTACCTCTCGAAGACGGACAGCGGCACCCTCACCCAGTCGGGCCGGGACAAGTTCGTCACCGAGGCGCGGTCCCAGGTCGAGGCGTCCGGCGGACGCGCCGTCGAGTGGCACTTCTCCGACCCGGACGTCGCCAAGGCGGCCCGCAAGGCGTTCCGTGACGAGGGGCTGCCGATCAAGGTCGTCTACAGCAAGCCGAAGCCGAACGACAGCACCAGGAAACCGGGTGCCTTCGACGAGTAGCCTGCTCGGCGTGGTGCCCCGGCCCGGCCGGGGGCCACGTCCGACGGACGACGGTCGACGGAGGAAAAAGCGGATGCGACGGGTAGTGCGGGGTTTCTGGGGGCCCAGGCCGGAGTCGGCCCGGGCGCTGGCGGGACGCTGGAAGCGCGTGCTGGACGAGCTCACGGAGCTGCTCCCGGCGGCCGGTCCGCCGGCCGGCGCGGGCCGGGAAGGCACGGATCGGGAAGGCGCGGGTCGGGCGGGTGGGTGGCGGCAGATCCACCCGTCCGGACCCGGCACGGAGATCCCGGCGACGGAGGACGCCCTGCTCGCGGCCCTGCTCACGGCACAGACGGCCGACGACTGGTCCGATGTCACCGGTACCGGACTGCGGCTCGCCCGCACGGGCGGCCCCGGCTGGCGGACCGAGATCAGCGGCTTGGCGGGCGGCGCCCCCGAGTTCCTGCTCCAGTCGTTCGTGATCACCCTCCATGCGCCGGACGACGCGGCGGTCCCCGAGGCCGCGCTGCTGGCCGCGCTCGCCCGGGTGTGGGAGCCGGACTTCGGCGATGTGAGCGACGACGATCTGCTCGACGCGCTGGAGGACGACGCGGACCACTCGGTGGGCGACCCCCTGGTCGGCCGGATCGGCCAGCTCTCCCCGGGCCGCGCCGCGCTGGTGCCGGACGAACTGAAGGCGTCCCGCGAGGAACTGCCCGGCGGCGGTGTGCTCCTGCGCATCGCGGAGCCCGGCGACACCGACGCGGTGGTCCGCGCCTACGAGCGGCTGCGCGAGGCCGGGGCACTGCGCCCGCTGCCCCGCCCGATGGACCGGGCCACGCTGTGAGCGCCCGCTCCGGCGAGCCGTTCGACACGGCACGGGCCGTCCGCGACATCGAGGACCTGCTGGCGGGCCCCGTACCGGCCACCGGGCCCACGGCGGGGGAGGGCGACCCGGACACCGGCGAGTGGACGGCGACCGGCGGCGCGGGCTTCCGGATCGTCCCGCTCTGGGAGGGCGACCCGCTCACCGGGGTGTACGCCCCCGAGTGGAACGACGCCGAGGAGGCGTCCGAGGCCCACCTCGCCGCCCTCGTCATGGAGCTGGACGCCCGGTGGGGCGCGCACCGGTCGGTGCCGATGCATGTGCCGCTGTTCCGGAAGCAGGACGGCGCGCCCCTGCCGCCGCTGTTCGACGCGCTGCTCGGTGAGGACCTCTACGGCGACCTGGCCGTATGGGGCCCGGTGCCGGTGCCCGCAGGTGTGCCGGACCGCTGGATCGGGGTGAGCGTCGGGCACAGTGACGGGGACGCGCCGCTGGTGATGGCGGCCCTCGTCAGTGACCGGCCGGTCACGGAACTGCCCGACGCGGCGCACTGAGCCGCCGGGACGGATGGGCTGGGAGGCCGCAATGACCGGAACGGCAGTGGTCGTCGGAGCGGGAATCGGCGGGCTGACGACGGCGATCGGACTGCGCCGCGCGGGGTGGTCGGTCTCGGTCGTCGAGCGGCGGACGGAGACGGCGCGCTACGGCACCGCGCTCGGCATCCACCCCACCGCGCAGTCCGCGCTCGAACGCCTGGGCGTGGACGCGGCGTTCGGCGGCCGGGCGGTCCCCTACCGGGAAGCGCGGATCCGCACCCCGGACGGCAGAGTGCTGGCGAGCCTCCCGCTGGAGCGGATCGAGCGGCAGGCCGGCCGCCCCGAGCTGCTGATCTCGCGGCCCCATCTGATCGACGCCCTGCTGGCCGCGCTGGACGCCTTCGGGGACGTACCGCTCACGTACGGGGAGAACGTCTTCGACGTCGAGGCGCTGGTGGCCGGCCATGACCTGGTGGTGGGCGCCGACGGCATCCACAGCGTCGTGCGCGCCGCGTACTTCGGTGAGCGCAGCGGCCCGCGCGATGTGGGGACCGTCGCCTGGATCGGTACCGCCGGCTTCGAGAGCGGCATCCACGGCGAGACCTGGGGCAGCGGCCGCTTCTTCGGCATGACGCCGGTCGAGCCCGGCCGCACCAACTGGTACGCCACCGTCCCCGGGACCGTCCCCGCCGGGGAACTGCGGGCGTACTTCGAGGGCTGGCACGACCCCATCCCGCGCATCCTGTCCGGGACCGACCCGGCCGGCTGGATCAGTTACCGGATGCGGCACCTGTTCCCGGCCCTGCCCGCCTTCGTCCGCGCCGGGAAGGTCGCGCTGGTCGGCGACGCCGCGCACGCCATGACGCCCAACCTGGGCCAGGGCGCGTGCACGGCGATCCTCGACGCGGAGGCCCTGGCCCGGAACGTCGCCCGGCACGGCAGGGCCGCACTGCCCGCCGCCCTGCGCGGCTACGACGCGGAACGCCGCCGCAGCGCCCAGCGGGTCGCGTTCGGCTCCCGCGGCCTGCACCGCTTCATGACCACCGGCCGCACCGGCCTGCGCGACTCGCTGGTCCGCCTGCTGCCGGGCTGAGCGGGCACGGACCCGGCCCCGCCGCGCCGCTCACAGCCGCGGCGTACCCGGCTCCGCCCGCCGCTCACAGCCGGGCCCCCTTGAGCGCCATGTGCAGCAGGAGCCGGTCCTCGCCGTCGTTCAGGTCGAGGCCGGTGAGCTGCTGGACCCGCGAGAGGCGGTAGTAGAGGGTCTGGCGGTGGATGCCCAGCTCCGCCGCCGTCCGGCTCGCCTGGCCCGCGCAGTCGAGGAACACCTCGGCGGTCCTGGCCAGTTCCGTGTGCGGCGGGGTCAGCAGCGTGACGACCGCCGGGTCAGGGGTGCTGTCCGGGGTCCGGGGGAGCGCGGTCAGCAGGCGGTACGGGCCGATGGCCGACCACTCGGCGACCGGGCCGAAACGATTCTCTGCCGTCGCCGCGCGGGCCGCCGACGCCGCCTCGTGCCAGGAGCCGGCCAGCTCGGCCAGGCCGTGCCGCGGCCGGGCGATGCCACCCGCGGCGGACGCGCCCGCCGCGCTGCGGAGCCGGTCGGCGGCGCTCGTGGCCGGGTCCAGGTGACCGGCGGAGCGCAGCCGTACCAGGGCCGCCAGGGAGAGGGTGCCCGCACCGGACGGGGAGGGCACCGCCGCGAGGGCCGCCGCCGAGGGGACCGTACGTACCGAGGGGGTGTCGTCCGCCCACGGCGTCACACACACCACGGTGTGCAGGCCGTCCGCGTCCGGGCCGAGCGCCTCGCGCAGTGCGGCCACGGCCATGTCGCGCTGCCAGCCGCGTTCCGCCGTGAGGACCGCGCCGAACTCCCGCGACAGGTCCGTGCCCGCCCGCGCCTCGTCGGAGAGCAGCGCCCCGATCCGGGCCGCCACGTCCATCGCGGCGCCCAGCTGCTCGTCGGTCGGACCGGGGTCCGTGTCGAGCAGCCAGACATAGCCGAGCACGACACCCCGATGGCGTACCGGGAGGCAGATCCGGCTCCGGAACACCCCGGCCTCCGGCGCGGCCGGAATCCGCACCGGCCCGGTCGCCCGGGTGATGCCGAAGCCCTCGAACCAGGCCCGGACCGCCGGGGTGGAGCGCCGGGTCAGGATCGAGCGCGTCCGGACGGGGTCCATGGCCGTGTCGTCGTCGCTGTCGTGCGCGCCGAAGGCGACCAGGGCGAAGTCCCGGTCCTCCAGGGTGGCCGGGGCATCGAGCAGGGTGGAGATCTCGTCGACCAGTTCCTGGTAATCGCCCTTCACCCGGCCATTCTCGCACCCCTTCAGACAGATGTCTGAGGTCGTGGCCACAGATGCGTGACAGCTGTCGATGGCACAGGATCGGAGAGATCCCTAGATTTCACGGTGGTTCTCCGTGTCGTACCGCTTCGGTTCTCTTCGTCCCGGTACGGCCGTTCGTACGTACTTTCCGTGGAGGTGCCCCGTGCTGGGTCCCGTGATTCTCGCCGCGTCGCGCAGCGACAGGATGCGCCGGTTCATCTCGGCCGCGCCCGGCACCAAGCAGGTCGTCGACCGCTTCATCGCCGGTGAGACCGTCGACCAGGTCGTCCCGATCATCCAGGATGCCGCGGGCAAGGGCCTTGAGGTCACGCTGGACGTGGTGGGCGAGGACATCACCACCCCCGGGCAGGCCACCGACGCGCGTGACGCGTACCTGGAGCTGGTCGGCCGCCTCAAGGAGCTCGGCCTGGGCACCAGGGCCGAGATGTCCGTGAAGCTGTCCATGTTCGGCCAGGCGCTGGAGGGCGGCCACGAGCTGGCCCTCGCCAATGTCCGCCCGGTCGTCGAGGCCGCCGCCGCGATCGGCACCACGGTTACCCTGGACGCAGAGGACCACACCACCCTCGACTCGATGTTCGCCATCCACGAGGAGCTGCGGAAGGACTTCCCGCAGACCGGATGCGTGATCCAGTCCTACCTGTTCCGCACGGAGGACGACGCCCGTCGCCTGGCCGCCGCCGGCAGCCGGGTCCGCATCGTGAAGGGCGCCTACAAGGAGCCCGCCTCCGTGGCGTACCAGGACAAGGCCGAGATCGACAAGGCGTACGTCCGCATCGTGAAGATCCTCATGGAGGGCGAGGGCTACCCGATGATCGGGTCCCACGACCCGCGGCTCATCGCCATCAGCCAGGAGCTGGGCCGCAAGGCGGGGCGCAAACTCGATGAGTACGAGTTCCAGATGCTGTACGGCATCCGCAGCGACGAGCACGTCCGGCTCGCGGCCGAGGGCCACCGGATGCGGGTCTACACGGCCTACGGCACCGACTGGTACGGATACTTCATGCGCCGCCTCGCGGAGAAGCCGGCCAATCTGCTCTTCTTCGCCCGCTCCGTCCTCACCAAGGGCTGACCCACCCCCCGGCCGAACCCCATCCCGCCGAACCAAGGAGACAAGGCACTCATGGACGCTGTGACCCAGGTCCCCGCGCCGGTCAACGAGCCGGTCCGCTCCTACGCCCCGGGCTCCCCCGAGCGCGCCCGCCTCGAAGTGAAGCTCAAGGAGCTCTCCGAGAACCCGATCGACCTGCCGATGACCATCGACGGCGAGAAGCGGATGGGTGGCGGCGAGCGCTTCGACGTCGTACAGCCGCACAACCACAAGGCCGTCATCGGCACGTTCGCCGGTGCCACGCAGCAGGACGCGCAGGACGCGATCGACGCCGCGCTGGCCGCCGCCCCGGCGTGGCGCGCGATGTCCTTCGACGACCGCGCCGCGATCATCCTGCGCGCCGCCGAGCTGCTCGCGGGCCCCTGGCGCGAGACGCTGGCCGCGTCCACGATGCTCGGCCAGTCCAAGACCGCCCAGCAGGCCGAGATCGACACCCCCTGCGAGCTCGTCGACTTCTGGCGCTTCAACGTGCACTACGCGCGCCAGATCCTCGCCGAGCAGCCCCCGGCCAACTCCCCGGGCGTGTGGAACCGTATGGACCACCGCCCGCTGGAGGGCTTCGTCTACGCGATCACGCCGTTCAACTTCACGGCCATCGCGGGCAACCTGCCCACCGCCCCGGCCCTCATGGGCAACGTCGTGGTGTGGAAGCCGTCCCCGACGCAGACCCACGCCGCGGTGCTGCTGATGCAGCTGCTGGAGGAGGCCGGGCTGCCCAAGGGCGTCATCAACCTGGTGACCGGTGACGGCATCGCCGTGTCCGAGGTGGCCCTGAACCACCGGGACCTGGCCGGAATCCACTTCACCGGCTCCACCCCGACCTTCCAGCACCTGTGGAAGACGGTCGGCAACAACATCGCCAACTACCGGACGTACCCGCGTCTGGTCGGCGAGACCGGCGGCAAGGACTTCGTCGTCGCGCACCCCAGCGCCGACCGCGCCGTGCTGAAGACCGCGCTGACCCGTGGTTCCTTCGAGTACCAGGGCCAGAAGTGCTCGGCCTCCTCGCGGGCCTACGTGCCGGCCTCCATCTGGAACTCCGGTTTCCAGGAGGAGTTCGCGGCCGAGGTCGACGGCATCAGGATGGGTGACGTCACCGACCTGACGAACTTCATCGGCGCCGTCATCGACGAGCGTTCGTTCGCCAAGAACAAGGCTGCGATCGACCGGGCCAAGTCCGACCCGACCTGCACGGTCGTCGCGGGCGGCACGTACGACGACTCGGTCGGCTACTTCGTCCGTCCGACGGTCATCGTCTGCACCGACCCGGCCAACGAGGTCTTCACGACCGAGTACTTCGGCCCGATCCTGGCGATCCACGTCTACGAGGACGAGAAGTACGACGCCATGCTGGAGCAGATGGAGTCGGCCTCCGACTACGCGCTGACCGGTGCGGTCATCTCCAACGACCGTGCGGCGGCCGCGTACACGATGGAGAAGTTGCGGTACGCCGCGGGCAACTTCTACATCAACGACAAGTCGACCGGCGCCGTCGTCGGCCAGCAGCCCTTCGGCGGCGGCCGTGCCTCGGGCACCAACGACAAGGCGGGCGCCCCGCAGAACCTCCAGCGCTGGACGCTCACCCGCGCCATCAAGGAGACGCTGGTCCCGCCGACCGACTACACCTACCCCCACCAGGGCTGAACCGCCCTCCCGGGGCGCCGCAGCACGGCGCCCCGGGCCCTGAGTCCCGCCTCCCGACCGGCCCCCCTGCCGGCCGGGGGGCGGTTTCCATGTCCGGGCCCGTGACCGGGTCCGCGCGGCTCAGACCTCCACGATCACCTGGTCCAGTGACTTGCGCACCAGGTCCGGCACATCGCAGTCCTCGGCCGGATATCCCACCGGGATCACCGCGAACGCCTTCTCGTTCTCCGGGCGCTCCAGCACCTCGCGCAGGAAGCGCATCGGGCTCGGGGTGTGGATCAGGGCCGCCAGCCCCGACAGATGCAGGGCCGACAGCAGCATCCCGACCGCGATGCCGACGGACTCGTCGACGTAGTAGTGCTTGTGCCTCGTGCCGTCCTCGCCCAGCCAGTACCGCTGCTGGAACACGACGATCAGGGCCGGCGCGTCCGTCATATGGGCCTTCACGGCGTCGGTGCCCAGCGGGCGGAGCGCCTCCAGCCACTCCTCGCCCAGCCTGCCGTCGTAGCTGATCTTCTCCTCGTGCTCGGCGGCCTCCCGGATCCGGCGCCGCACCTCGGGGTCCTTCACCAGGACGAAGGTCCACGGCTGCTGGTGCGCGCCGGAGGGGGCGGTCGCCGCGCAGGCGATGGCGTCCCGCAGGACCTGTCCGGGCACCGGATCCGTGGAGAACCGGCGTACGGTCCTGCGTTCGTCCATCCGCCGCCGAAGCCGCTCGGCATGGGCCAGCGACTCCTCCGCGGCCATGCGCTCGGGGCGGTAGGGGACGGGTCGGTACGGGGTGCCGTGGAGCGGGGTCCACCGCTGGGGCGCGTCTGTCATGTTCTCGGGCATGGCGGCAGTGTGAGGCGTGAACCGGGCGGGGAACAGGGGGCCTTCGGACAACGGAACCGTCCGTCCCGGTCAGTGTCCGCAGAACGTGCCCGGTGCGCGTCCCCCGGGTAACGCGCTCTTGCGGATTAGGTAATGGGCATGTCAAATTCCTTGCTCGGTGCGTCCCCACGCGTCCCCCGAGAAGGAGCCCTCCATGAGACGCACCACCCGTGCCCGCGTCGGCGTTTCCCTTCTGCTCGTCATCGGCACCCTCGGCCTTGGTGCGACTCCCTCCGGAGCCGCCGCTGTTCCCGCCGGAACCCCCGCCGCCGGCCCCGCCCCCGCCCCCACCCCCGCCGCGTACGCCCTCGACGCCGCCCTGGAGCAGCGGCTCGGGGACGCCGGCGCCGGGAGCTACCTCGACCGCAGGACCGGTGACCTCGTCGTCACCGTCACCACCGACCGCGCCGCCGAACAGGCCAGGGCGGCCGGGGCCACCGTGCGCCGGGTGACGCGCGGCGCCGCTGAGCTGCGTGCCGCGATGGACGCCCTGGAGGCCGAGGCGAAGATCACCGGCACCTCCTGGGGCATCGACCCCCGGACCAACCAGGTCGCGGTGGAGGCCGATCAGTCGGTCTCCGCACGGGACATGGCCCGTCTCGGAGCCGTCGCGGCCCGGCTGGACGGCGCCGTACGCATCGCCAGGGTGCCCGGCGTCTTCCACCGGGAGGTCCTGGGCGGCGGCGCCATCTACGGCGGCGGGAGCCGCTGCTCGGCCGCCTTCAACGTCACCAAGGGCGGGGCGCGCTACTTCGTCACCGCCGGACACTGCACCAACATCTCCGCCAACTGGTCGGCCAGTTCCGGCGGGGCGGTCATCGGGGTCCGCGAGGGCACCAGCTTCCCGACCAACGACTACGGCATCGTGCGGTACACGGACGGCTCCTCGCCCGCCGGAAGCGTGGACCTGTACAACGGCAGCTCCCAGGACATCGGTTCGGCCGCCGACGCCGTGGTGGGGCAGTCCCTCAGCAAGAGCGGGTCCACCACCAAGGTGACCAGCGGCACCGTCACCGCCGTCAATGTCACCGTCAACTACGGTGACGGACCCGTCTACAACATGGTCCGCACCACCGCCTGCTCCGCGGGCGGCGACAGCGGCGGCGCCCACTTCGCCGGCTCCGTCGCCCTCGGCATCCACTCCGGCAGCTCCGGCTGCACCGGCACCAGCGGATCCGCCATCCACCAGCCGGTCAAGGAGGCCCTGGCTGCCTACGGTGTGACCGTGTACTGACGGTCCCGCACCTCCGAACCGGGCCGAACCAGGCAGACCCGGGCCGACGCGGGCCGAATCGGTACGCCCCGTCCGCCTCGTCCGCCCCGTTCCCCCTGTCCACCTCGTTCACCCCGCCGTCCTCCCCGTCCTCCCCGTCCGCCCCGGGCCGCGCCGCCCGGGGCGGGCGGCTCAGGCCCACCCGCGCACGATCAGTGAGAGCCCCGCCGTGAAGCCGCCGCCCAGCAGCACCAGATAGCGCCCGTAGTGCCTGCGGTAGCGCCGCATCAGCAGCCCGAACGCCGCGAAGCCCAGTCCCACCGACAGCGTCCGCGCCCCGCGCGCCGTCGTGGACGCGAGGAGCCAGTCACCGGCCGGTACTCCGGTGCGGCCCGCCTCGGCGCCGTACACCTTGAACGGGATGCCGTTCCACGGCTGCTGCCGCACCGCCGAAGCCCCCTGGAGCGCCAGTCCCAGACGGACCTCCGCGCGCATCCGCTCCGTGGTCAGCGGCGCGGGCAACTGCACGCCCGCCGAAGCCAGTTGGAGGGCCAGCAGACCGCCGGCCACACTGCCCGCCAGTGCTCCCAGCGACATCCTCCACGCCGCGCGCGGCACCGCCACGCACACCACCCCGAGCAGCAGCTCCGGCATCAGCGGCCAGCTCAGCGCCTCCGCCAGGGCCCAGACGAAGGGCAGCGCCACACCCCACCGGGAGGTGACGACCGAGGCCACCCGGCGGCGCGCCGCCGAGTCCGCGAGCGGCTCGGCGACGGTACGGGAGTGCAGCGCCACGACCGCGTCCCGGGCCCCTTCCGGGGAGACGGCCGCGGGCAGCGGCTCCCCGATCGTCACCCGTACCAGGGCCGAGCGCAGCCGCCCGTGCTTGGGCAGCAGCCGGTCCGTACCCGCGATGCCGACCGGCACCACCGGCACCCCCGCACGCTCCGCCAGCACCAGCGCCCCGCGGTGGAAGGAGCCCAGCTCACCGTTCCCGCCCCGGGTGCCCTCGGGGAACAGCACGACCGCCCGGCCCGCCCGCAGCCCGTCCTCCATCGCGAGCAGATCGCCCATGCCGCCCCCGCCGCGCCGCACCGGGAACCCGGCCGCGAGCCTGCGGCAGATCCGGCGCCTCCACGGCGAGGCGAACCAGTAGTCCGCGGCCGCCCCGATGGCCGGGGAGTGCCGGGCGTCCAGCGCCGCGAGAAGGGCGGCGGTGTCGGCGTGCGAGGAGTGGTTCGCGACGACGACACAGCCGCCGCGCGGCAGCCGCCCGCGCCGCTCCACCCCGCCCGTCAGGCTCAGCACCGCCCACCACAGGCCCCGGCGCAGCGTGGCGGCGAAGCGGGAGCGCGCGGGGAGTTCCACCCGGCCGGGCGCGGGGTTCAGGGTCGTCATCACGTCATCACCATCGCCAGGAGAAGGGCCACGAGCAGGGAGTCGATCCGGTCCAGGAGGCCGCCGAACCCGGGCAGCCAGCTCCCCGCGTCCTTCACCCCCGACTCGCGCTTGACCATCGATTCGATGAGGTCGCCGAGCACACAGCCGCCGAGCACCGCGGCCCACAGCCCCAGCGAGAACTCCCCGAGCGCGAGCAGGAGCACCGCCGTGGCGAGAGCCGCGCCCAGCACCCCCGCCCAGGTCTTGTTGGGGGAGAGCGGGGAGAGCCGCCGGGCGAGCGGACCCCGACGCCCCAGCGCCGTTCCCCCGCACCAGGCACCGACATCGCCGAGCGCCACCGCGAGGCCCACCGCCACCGCCGTCTCGCCCAGCGTCACCAGTCCGGTCAGCGCGACCGGGATCCACAGCAGCCCGAAGGCCGTCCGGGCACCGCGGGTGAATCCGCTCCCGTCGTCGCCCGACAGCACCGGGGGCAGCGCCGCCGCGAGCGGCAGCAGGGCCGCCGCCCGCACATCCAGGAGCTCCGGAGCCAGCCACGCCAGGGCGGGCACCCCCACCGCCGCCGCGATCAGCACCGCGTGGTCGCCCCGCCGCAGCCCGGCCATCCGGGCGAACTCGGTCACCGCGACGGCCCCGAGCCCGGCGGCCAGCGCGAACGTACCGCCGGCGCCCAGGAAGTACGCCCCCAGGAAGACCGGCGCCACCATGGCCCAGGTCCGCCACCGTCTGCGCAGCTCGGCCCGCATCCGGACCTTCGACGGCAGTACGGCCACGGCCACCCCGCCCGCCCCCAGCACACCCGCGACCAGCGGAACGGCGCGGGCCGCCGCCTCCTCGGCGATCAGTACGGCGCTCATGCCAGCTCCCGCCGGAGGCCGGCCAGCCGGAGCACCGCGGTCAGCAGCGAACCGGCGGCGATCACGATGAGCACCGGGACGGCCCAGCCGCTCGCCGCCGCGACGACGGCCAGCAGACAGCGCTCGGTCTTGCCGACCGGGCCGCCGTTGAGCCGGGGCGCCCCGGCCGCCGCGCCCGCCAGCGACACCCAGGACGGCAGCGTCGCCGCCAGCGCGGCCACCGCCACCAGCCACAGCGGGGCGAGCGCCAGGAACCCGGCGAGCACGAGCAGATCGGCCACGCGGTCGCCCAGCTCGTTGAGGACCGCGCCGCGCCGGGTGGTCCGGCCGGTGTCACGGGCCAGCGCCCCGTCGAGGTTGGCGAACGCGAGCCGCGCCGCGAGCAGTACGGCGACCGGCAGGGCGGCGGGTCCGGCGGGCAGCCAGGCCAGCGCGGCGGCCCCGCCGGCCGCCGCGGCCACGCCCGCCGCGGTGAGGGTGTCGGGCGACACCTCACGGCGGACGAGAGTGGCGCGGACACCGGCGAGCCGGTTCGCGTACCAGGGCTTGAGAGCGTAGAGGCCGTTCATGGAGGCAACTCTCGTGCGACGCACAGTTCTTCGAAACGGCCCGGATACTCAACCGGCCGCTGAGTACCGGGGGCGGGCGGCGGCCCCGGCCTGGGTAGGGCCTGGGTACATCACCGCCGCGGCCACCCGCACCCCGCCCGTGCTTTCCGGTGACGACGGGGCAGCCGTCTCAGATAGTAGGAAGTCCGAGTAATTGTGGAGACAGAGCGGCCCGGCTGTCCTAGCTTTGTAGGAGCCGAACGACTCGCTCGATCCAGCGACGGGTGTTGGCGAGCGCGCCACGGAGCAGGCAACCCCTGCGGCGTACGCTCCCCGCCCTTCCGGCGCCTCGGAATCCCGCTTCCGACTGCCGGTCTCCGCCTTCCCCCGGATCCCGGAACCGGCATTCACGCGATCTCAAGGAGTCGATCCATCATGGCCGAGACGACTGTCCGCCGCCGCGTCCGTCACACCCCCCGCCCGACCGAGTCGGAGCGCAAGAACGCCGCCGCCGCTCTGCAGCGCGCCCTGGACCGCAGGGACAACGGCGGCTCCACCGGTCACTGAGCCCACCGGCATCCGGCCCCGGCGGCCCCCGGGCGATCCCGACGCGGCCGACGCGTTCGCCCGGCCCGGCGAGCGCCGTGGCCCGCATCCGGGCGTGCCGCCCCGGCCGCACCTCCACCGCCGGGAACGAGAAGCCGCTGGAAGGCGGCCGGGGCCACGCCGCGGTCCCGGCCGCCTTCCAGCGCGGCGCCCTGCCCGCGCCACCCGCCGTGACGTACAACGATGCCGTCCCGCATCGGACCGGTGCGCTCGCCGACCGGCACCGTGCGGGCGGCCGCGTCGGACCGGTGTGCTCGCCAGCCGGCACCGTACGGGCGACCGCGTCGGACCGGTGCGCTCGCCGACCGGCACCGTGCGGGCGACCGCGTCGCGCCGGGCCGCGCCGGCGCGCTCGTGGTCAGGGTCGTGCCCGCCGATGACCAGGTCCGGCCGGTCCTTCTCGGCGTCGTGACCGGGGAACCCGTCCACCCGGGCGGCGGTCCGCCGTGCACGCAGGCGAACGGTGTGCGTACGGCTTCCCCGCGTCCACATGGTGGACATCAGATGTCATGGGATGGGACGCGTGGTTAGGCTGGCGTCATGTCTCGCAGCATCGATCTCGCAGTGATCCCCGGTGACGGAATCGGCCAGGAAGTCGTGGCCCAGGGCCTCAAGGTCCTCAACGCTGTCCTCCCGCAGGATGTGAAGCTGGAGACCAAGGAGTACGACCTCGGCGCCCAGCGCTGGCACCGCACCGGTGAGACCCTCCCGGACGCGGAGCTCGACGCGCTGAAGAACCACGACGCCATCCTGCTCGGTGCGATCGGTGACCCGTCCGTGCCCTCCGGCGTCCTGGAGCGGGGGCTGCTGCTGAAGCTGCGTTTCGCCTTCGACCACTTCATCAACCTGAGGCCGTCGAAGCTCTTCCCGAACACCGCGACGCCGCTGGCCGGCCGTCCCGACATCGACTTCGTCGTCGTCCGCGAGGGCACCGAAGGCCCCTACACGGGCAACGGCGGCTCGCTGCGCACCGGCACCCCCGCCGAGGTCGCCACCGAGGTCAGCGTCAACACGGCGTACGGCGTCGAGCGCGTCGTCCGTGACGCCTTCGAGCGGGCGAACGCCCGTCCGCGCAGGAAGCTGACGCTGGTCCACAAGAACAACGTCCTCGTCTACGCCGGGCACCTGTGGAAGAACACCTTCGACCGGGTCGCGGCCGAGTACCCCGAGGTCAGCACCGACTATCTGCACGTCGACGCCGCGACGATCTTCTTCGTCACCCAGCCGGAGCGCTTCGACGTCATCGTCACCGACAACCTCTTCGGTGACATCCTCACCGACCTCGCCGCTGCCGTGACCGGCGGCATCGGCCTGGCCGCGTCCGGCAACATCAACCCGACGGGCACCTTCCCATCGATGTTCGAGCCGGTCCACGGCTCTGCCCCCGACATCGCGGGCCAGGGCAAGGCCGACCCGACCGCCACGATCCTCTCCGTCGCCCTCCTGCTGCGCCACCTCGGCCACGAGACCGAGGCCGCTCGGATCGAGGACGCCGTCTCCGCCGACCTCGCGGAGCGCGACGGGAGCACCACCCGTACCACCGACGAGATCGGCGACGCCCTCGCGGTACGGGTAGCGAGCTGACCCGACGACTCCACTTCGAAGCCGCCGGGTCGCTACCGCACCCGGCGGCTTCACCTGTGCGGCCTCCGGATGCCACCATCGACCACTGGACCGCATTCGCGCCATTTCGTCCACGGCCACCCGCGAGCGATAATCGAACGCGGGGCCGTGGCTTGCGGTAAAGCTCGGACGTCCTAGGACCTGACCGGAAACAGTCGGGACAGGCGGGCGTGAGCGCGGTCCATCACACACAAGACCGGTGAAGGACACGCACTCATGACGACGCCCACGATCGAGCTCAAGCCCTCCTCGAACCCGCTGTCCGACGCGGAGCGCGAGGCGATCCTGGTCAACCCCGGATTCGGCCGCCACTTCACCGATCACATGGTGACCATCCGGTGGACCGAGGGCCGCGGCTGGCACGACGCCCAGCTCGTGCCCTACGGCCCGCTGTCGATGGACCCGGCCAATATGACGCTGCACTACGCGCAGGAGATCTTCGAGGGCCTCAAGGCCTACCGTCAGTCCGACGGTTCGGTCGCCACCTTCCGGCCCGAGGCCAACGCCGAGCGCTTCCAGCGTTCCGCCGCGCGGCTCGCGATGCCGCAGCTGCCGGTGGAGACGTTCATCGAGGCCTGTGACGCCCTGGTCCGGCAGGACAAGGCATGGGTTCCGGCGCACGGCGGCGAGGAGTCCCTCTACCTGCGCCCGTTCATGATCGCGGCCGAGGTCGGCCTCGGGGTGCGGCCCGCCAACGAATACCTTTTCCTGGTCATCGCCTCGCCCGCCGGCGCCTACTTCCCCGGTGGCGTCAAGCCCGTCTCGATCTGGCTCTCCGAGAACCGCGTCCGCGCCGTCCCCGGCGGCATGGGCGACGCCAAGACCGGCGGCAACTACGCAGCCTCCCTGCTCGCCCAGGCCGAGGCGGCCGCCCAGGGCTGCGACCAGGTCGCTTACCTCGACGCCGTGGAGCACAAGTGGGTCGAGGAACTCGGCGGGATGAACCTCTACTTCGTGTACGGGCAGGAGGACGGCTCGAAGCGGATCGTCACCCCGGCACTCACGGGCTCCCTGCTCGCGGGTGTCACCCGGGACTCGCTCCTCAAGGTCGCCCGTGACCTCGGCCACACCTCCGAGGAGGGCCGCGTCTCCATCGGCCAGTGGCGCGACGACACCGCGAACGGCACGCTCACCGAGGTCTTCGCCTGCGGCACCGCCGCCGTCATCACGCCCGTCGGCACCGTCAAGTCCGCGGGCGGCGAGTGGACCCAGGGCGACGGCACGCCCGGCGAGGTCACGATGAAGCTGCGCGAGCGCCTGCTGGACATCCAGCGCGGAGTGGTCGAGGACACGCACGGCTGGATGCACCCGCTCGGCTAGGGCTGTCCCGCAATTCCCGGCGGGTGCGCGACGACAGCTACGGCACCTCGCGGCGTTGTCGGAACGTCCGCATACATCCAGTATGCGGACGTCCCTCCGCCTTGCGATGCACCGCATCCGACGCCGCGCACTGATCCACCACGAACTGCGGGACACCCCTTGGGGCTGTCCCCGTGAGCGGCGCCGGGCGGTGCTTACGGCTCCTGCCCCAGGGCCCTCGCCCGGCCGGGACTCCTCGTCCGGTCCGGAACAGGCCGCGCCCCGGCTCCCCGCCGGGCGCGGCCCTTCACGCCCAGGCGTGGGAGCGCCGGTCCCCTCCCCGCCCCGTCATGAACGGCGTGTGACGTTCCGCGCCCACCGCCCGCATCCTGAGACGGGCGGGGGCGCGGGAGCGGCGGTGTGCCAGACTGCTTCCGTGTCCTCGTTCGTCATGATTATTGGCAACAGGCGCGCCGGTCCGCAGTGACCGTTCCGTACCACCACGTACGGCACGGGCACCGTGCCCCAGACCCGCGCGCAGACCTCTCGCACCCGCGAGGGGTTTTTTCGTTTTCCGGCCCTCACCTCGGCCGGGACGGGGCGCGCGGGATGATGGGGGCAAGTGGAGCCAGATCGTCCGGATCCACTCATCCGACAGGAGTCAGATCAGCATGACCACCAAGGCCAAGGCCACCGACGACAGCTTCCATGTCTTCGACACCACACTGCGCGACGGTGCACAGCGTGAAGGCATCAACCTGACGGTCGCGGACAAGCTGACCATTGCCCGGCACCTGGACAACTTCGGCGTGGGATTCATCGAGGGCGGCTGGCCGGGCGCCAACCCCCGCGACACGGAGTTCTTCTCCCGTGCCCAGCAGGAGATCGAGTTCCAGCACGCGCAGCTCGTCGCGTTCGGCGCGACCCGGAGGGCCGGCGGCAAGGCCTCCGAGGACCCGCAGGTCAAGGCGCTCCTGGAGTCGGGTGCCCCGGTGATCACGCTGGTCGCCAAGTCCCACGACCGCCATGTGGAACTGGCCCTGCGCACCACCCTGGAGGAGAACCTGGAGATGGTCCGCGACACCGTCTCCCACCTCCGCGAACAGGGCCGCCGGGTCTTCGTCGACTGCGAGCACTTCTTCGACGGCTACCGTGCCAATCCCGAGTACGCCAAGGCCGTGGTCCGGGCCGCCCACGAGTCCGGCGCCGATGTCGTCATCCTCTGCGACACCAACGGGGGCATGCTCCCCGCCCAGGTGCAGGCCGTCGTCGGCACCGTCCTGGCCGACACCGGAGCCCGGCTCGGCATCCACGCCCAGGACGACACCGGCTGCGCCGTCGCCAACACCCTGGCCGCCGTGGACGCGGGCGCCACCCATGTCCAGTGCACCGCCAACGGGTACGGCGAGCGGGTCGGCAACGCCAACCTCTTCCCCGTCGTCGCCGCCCTGGAACTGAAGTACGGAAAGACCGTGCTGCCCGAGGGCGCGCTCGCCGACATGACCCGGATCTCGCACGCCATCGCCGAGGTCGTCAACCTCACGCCCTCCACCCACCAGCCCTACGTCGGGGTCTCCGCCTTCGCCCACAAGGCCGGACTCCACGCCTCCGCGATCAAGGTCGACCCCGACCTGTACCAGCACATCGCCCCGGAGCTGGTCGGCAACAGCATGCGGATGCTGGTCTCCGACATGGCGGGCCGCGCCTCCATCGAGCTGAAGGGCAAGGAGCTCGGCATCGACCTCGGGGGCGACCGCGAGCTCATCGGCCGCGTCGTCGAGCGGGTCAAGGAGCGCGAGCTCAAGGGCTACACCTACGAGGCCGCCGACGCCTCCTTCGAGCTGCTGCTGCGCGGCGAGGTCGAGGGCCGGGCCCGCCGCTACTTCCGCACCGAGTCCTGGCGCGCCATCGTCGAGAACCGCCCCGACGGCACACACGCCAACGAGGCGACCGTGAAGCTCTGGGCCAAGGGCGAGCGGATCGTCGCCACCGCCGAGGGCAACGGCCCGGTCAACGCCCTGGACCGGGCCCTGCGCGTCGCCCTGGAGCGGTTCTACCCGCAGCTCGCCAAGCTGGAGCTGGTCGACTACAAGGTCCGCATCCTGGAGGGCCGTACCGGCACCGAGTCCACCACCCGGGTGCTGATCACCACGGGTGACGGATCCGGTGACTGGGCGACCGTGGGGGTCGCGGAGAACGTCATCGCCGCGTCCTGGCAGGCGCTGGAGGACGCGTACACCTTCGGTCTGCTGCGGGCCGGGATCGAGCCGGCCGAGTAGCCGCCCCGCTGCCGGAGCCGCCGCCCCCGGTCGACGGTTCCGGCGCATGCGTTGCAGATGTACATGCGGACCTTCGCTCCGTGCGCCCCCGGACCGGCTCAGGTCCGGGGGCTGCTCAGGTTCGGGACAGGCCCAGTACCCGGACCGGCCCAGTACCCGGACCGGCCCAGTACCCGGACCGGGCTCAGGCCCCGGACCGGATGCCCGGCCAGGTGACCGCCGCCGAGGTGCGGTGCCGGCTGTGGCGCGGTCCACGGTGAGGCCGCCGTGGTGAGCTCCCTGGCCCGCCTGGCCCGCCTGGCCCGCCTGGCCCGCCTGGCCCGCCCGGCCCCGGCCTGCCGGGAGGGCGGCAGCACATCCCGCGGATCATGTGCGATCGAGAACGCCTTGAGCGCCGCACGTGTACGGCCCCGCCGGTTCGGACCATGGGCTGCCGCCCCTCTCGGCCGGGTGTGTGGGGGTGATGCCGTCGATCGAGGCGTGAGTGAACCGCTGTCGCGGACTCACGTCAAGAGGGGGCGCGTTCAGAACTTGAACGCATAACTCGCCCTGCCTGGTGGCGAGATGGGTACGGACCAATTTCGGTGTGAAGTATTGACGGCTGTATTCCGGCGGGGTTAACTCCAGCCGCAACGCCGGTACCGGTTCCGGGACCGGTTGCGGAACCGGTTGCGGAACCGGTACTGGCGATCGATGGCCACGGCCTTCCGCGCCTCGTCCGCTTCACCTCGCTCTGCCCTGCTCAGCCCTGTCACTGGAGACCTCTGATGCGTGTCACCATCGCCGATGTCGCCCGTGAGGCCGGCGTCAGCAAGACGACCGTGTCCCGGGTCGTCAACCTCAAGGGCGAAGTGGACGGCTCCACGGCCTCCCGTGTTCGTGAAGTGATCGCACAGCTCGGCTATGTGCCCAGTTCGGGTGCCGTCGGACTGGCCCGCGGCAGCAGCCGTAGGGTCGGGATGCTGGTGCCCTCGCTGACCTGGCCGTGGATGGGTGAACTGCTCCAGGGCGTCGTCGACACCGTCGAGGCCGCCGACTACGGACTGCTGCTCTTCACCTGCAACCGCGGCGCGGAGTCCGTACAGCGCTTCACCGCCCAGGTGTCGGCGCGTGCCTTCGACGGACTCGTCGTCGTGGAGCCGGAGAACACGCTCGACCATCTGACCGCGCTGTACCGCAAGGGTCTGCCGATCGTCCTCATCGACGACCGCGGCCACCACCCCGAATTCCCCTCCGTCGTGACCACCAATCACGAGGGAGGTGCCTCGGCGGCCCGTCATCTGCTGGCCTCGGGGCGCACCCGGCCGCTGGTCCTCACGGGTCCGCAGCACTTCGGCTGCGTACGTGACCGGCTCAGCGGTTTCCGTTCGGTCCTGCCCACCGACCTGGTCGCGGACGGGGACTTCACCGAACGGGGCGGCCGCCTCGCGGTCGAGGAACTCCTCGCGGCCGGCGTGGAGTTCGACTCGGTCTTCGCGCACAACGACATCAGCGCGACGGGCGTGCTGCGAGCCCTGCGGGCCGCCGGACGCCGCGTTCCGGACGACATCGCGGTGGTCGGCTTCGACGACATCCCGATGGCCGAGCACACCGCCCCGCCCCTGACCACCGTGCGCCAGCCCACCCGGCGGATGGGTGAGACGGCGGCGCGGATGCTGCTGTCCCACCTCGGTGGCACGGCCGTACCGGACGAACCGGCCGTGCTGCCCACCGAACTGGTCGTGCGCCACTCGGCGCCGTAACGGGCCCGGCCGCGCCGGACACCCGCCCGCATCCCCGACCGTCGCCCCACCCGCACGCCCCGCAACACCCGGCGCCACCCGCATCTTCCGCAACACCCGCACGCCCTGCACCACCCACACGGTCCGCAACACCCGGCGCCACCTGTGCCGCCCACACGGCCCGCAACACCCGCACGCCCGGCCCCGTGGCTCCGGGCCGTATGGACCCCGGGCCGCGGGGACGGTCCCGAGGCGCACCCGGACGGGCAGCGGCGCGCGCTGCCCGTCTGGAGTAGCGTGAAGTATGAGGAAAAGGCTTTTTCCCACGCTCATGGCGGGCCTGCTGCTCATGCTGGCAGCGGTGGTCTTCGCCCTGGTCCCGGCTGCGTCCGCCGCCCCCGCCGCCCCCGCCGCCACCATCAACGATGCCGCGCAGGAACTGCGGAAGGACCCGGTCTACGTCGACCCCGGTGCCCGTGACCAGCTCTCCACCAGCCAGGAGAAGGCCCTGGAGAACAAGATCACGGACGCCGACAAACCGGTGTTCGTGGCCGTCCTCCCGGCCACCCCGGCCTTCCCCGCGGAGGGCCTGCTCCAGACCCTGCGCGCCGAGACCGGTATCACCGGCGTCTACGCGGTACGCCTGGGCGACGGGTTCAACGCGGGCGCGGACCCGCAGGTCATGCCCACCCGGGCGGTCCAGAACCTCTCGGCGGCCGTGAAGGCACCGGCCACCGACACCGGCACGGCGGCCCAGCTCAACGCCTTCGTCGACAGCGCGGTGGAACAGGCCCGGGGCAGCGCCCCCGCCTCCTGGTCCGGCGGCGGCACGGACAACGGCGGGTTCCCGGCCGGCGGCCTGATCGCCCTCGGCGCGGTCGCCGTGGCCGGCGGCGCGGGCGCGTACGCGATCGCCCGCCGCAACCGGCGCCGCAAGGAGGAGGAGGAACGGGCCGCCCTCGACAAGCTCCGGGTCGTCGTCGACGAGGACATCACCGCGTACGGCGAAACCCTGGAGCGCCTGGACTTCCACCCGGCGGAGAAGGGCGCGGACGACGCCATGCGGGCCGACTACGAACGGGCCCTGGACTCCTACGAGAGCGCCAAGTTCCGGATGGAGCAGGCCCGGCACCCCTCCGACGTCCGTCCGGTCACCCAGTCCCTGGAGGACGGGCGCTTCTCCCTCGCCGTCCTGGACGCCCGCCGCACCGGCAAGCCCCTCCCGGCCCGCCGCCCGCCCTGCTTCTTCGACCCGCGCCACGGCCCCTCGGTCGCGGACGTGCTGTGGACCCCGTCCGGCGGAACGGCCCGCGAGGTGCCCGTCTGCGGCGCCGACGAGGTACGGCTGCGCGAGGGCGAGGACCCGATGAGCCGCACGGTCGACGTCGGCGACGGCCGCCGCCGCCCCTACTGGGAGGCGGGCCCGGCCTACGGACCATGGGCGGGCGGCTACTTCGGCGGCGGCCTGCTGCCGGGCCTCCTGGTCGGCACGATGCTCGGCTCCATGCTCGCCACCCCGGCGTACGCGGGGGAGTACGGCGGCGGTGACTTCGGCACGGGCGCCGGAGGCGACTGGGGCGGCGGCGACTTCTCCGGCTCCGACTTCGGCTCCTCCGGCTTCGGCGGCGGAGGCTTCGGGGACGGCGGGGGTTTCGGCGGGGGCGGCGGAGGCTTCGACGGCGGCGGGTTCTGAGTCCGGCCCGGGGTCCCGGGGCTACGGACCACGGTCCGGGCGCCGGGGGTCCCCGGGCCGGACGCGGGTGAACCTCCATGCGGGCGAACGCCGTCTGCGGATGTCTGCGATCCACCGCAGTGGGATCCGCAGTGCCTCAGAGCTCCGCGCCAGGCGTGACGGGGCAGGCCGCAGCCGGAGGGCGGTGGGAAGCGAGGAGACTCAGGGGCGCAGCTTCGGCAGGAGGTGCTTGGCCGTCGCTTCCATGGCCGCGAAGGCGATGTCCGTGTCCTGCTCGTTCATCGGGTGCCCGCTCTGGGTGTGGAACTCGCAGTCGAGGTTGCTCTCCCGGACCACCAGCCGGAGGTCGGCCTTCCAGGGGCCGTCCTCCGAGGAGACATAGCGGTACGCCTGGTTGCCGAGCCCCTTGACGTCGGTCAGGGAGGAGTCCGCGACCTCGGCGGTCTCCCTGCTGTGCCGGTGCGCGCCGATCGCCTTGCCGATCTCCTTCCAGGCACTGCACAGGGCGACGGCACGTGCGTGCACCGTCGTGCCGTTGCTGAGCGACTGCTTGCACTCCGAGCCGCTGGACACCGCCGGATCGCCCCCGGTCTCGCGGCCCTGCGGTGCGCTCGCGAAGGGAGCGACGGCGGTCGCGAGTTCGGAGAAGTCGACCAGATCGCAGAGGCGGTCCGGTGCCGGGTAGGTGCCGGGCCCGGTGGTGCGTTCGGCGGAGGACGGGGGTGCCGATGCGCCGGACGGGCCGTCCCCGCCGCAGCCGGTCGCTGCGGCGGACAGCGCCGTGATGACCAGGACCATGCCTGTGCTGCTCCGACGTGTACGCATCATGACGTCCCCCTCGACCCCGACCGGCGCAGTCCTGGGGGAAGGCTAGCGGACCCCGCCACGCGTGGTTGCTGCTTGGGTTCGGAGACGAACTGGCCTTTCTCTGAAGGGAGTCCGGGCCCCTGGCCGGTGTGGGCGGCCATCGGCGGGGCGGGGCAGCCGGCACGGCGGGGGGTGCAGGTTACACCCCCATCAGGCCTGCTGCCCGGATGGTCCGGCGGATCCTGAGCAAGCAGGCTGAACACGTCCGGTTCTCCTAGGTAAGGAACTCTCAGTGTTCAGCTTGAAGTCGGTGCGCAGCAGCGCGGTACGCACCACTGCCGTCGGCGCCCTCGCCGTCGCGGCCTGCGCCACCCTGATGACCGGCAGCGCCGGGGCGATCGTCAACGGGTCCGATGCCACCGAGCGCTACCCGTTCATGGCGACGATCCCGGAGTCGGCCCCTGACCACGGCCTGTACGACGGCAACTGCGGGGCATCACTGATCGACCGGCAGTGGGTGCTGACGGCGGCCCACTGCGTCCAGGGCGACGGCCTTGAGCTGGACGGCATCGTCCGGATCGGCAGCCCGGACCGGAAGTCCGGCGGAACCGTCCGGGCCATCGAGCGGACCGTCGTCCACCCCGGCTATGTGAACGGCGGCGGGAAGGCCGCCAACAAGGACGACGTCGCGCTGGTCCGCCTCGACCGTCCCGTCGCCGAGAAGCCCATCCGTATCGCCGAGCGCGCCGCACGGCCCGGCACCCCGACCCGGATCCTGGGATTCGGCACGACCGTCAACACCGAGCTGAAGTTCGCGGAGCGGCTGCAGGAGCTCGACACGCGCCGGGGCTCCACTGCCGAGTGCGCCCCCGGCTACGCGGACCGGACCCGGTTGTGCACGATCAGCCGCGTTCCCGAGGCCATGGCGTGCTTCGGGGACTCCGGGGGGCCGCAGCTCCAGAAGGGCCGGCACGGACGGTGGGAGCTGATGGGCGTCACATCGGGCCCCGGCGCCCCGAACGTCGCCTGCTCGGACGGGCCCGGCCTCTACAGCAGCGTGCCCGCCTACGCGAACTGGATCCGGAAGACCATCAAGCACCACGCCTGACCGTGTACGGGCGGCCGGGGCGTCGAGGAGACTGTCTCCCGTACCGTGCTCAGTTCCAGGACCGGCACCGGTCCGACGTGCTCGAAGGAATCCAGTGGTGGCGACGCTTCCAGAGATAACAGCCCTGTTGGGCGAACCCCGGTTCAACTGGTCGGATCCGGCTCCGTGGAGGGAGCTGGAGCGGGAGTTCGGTATCGGGTTCCCGGCGGATTTCCGCGGGATCGTGGATGCCTACGGTTCGATCCAGATCAACAAGCAGCTGTATCTGAAGCACCCCGCCACCCATCTTCTGCACAGTCTGGGCAGGGAGATCAGGGGCGATCTCGAACTCTGGCGCGAGGAGGACATGGCGGAGTACCTGCCGAGTCCGGTGGGAGCGAACCCCGGGGAGCTGATGCCGGTGGCGACGGCCACCACGGGCGAGGCGGTCTTCCTCCGCAGTCCCGACACCCCCTCGTCGCCCTGGCGCGTCGTGGTCCAGGAGTTCGACAGCCCGGCCTGGACCCTCTACGAGATGACGTTCGGTGAGTGGTTTCTGGACTATCTCAAGGGCTATGACGTGACGTTGTGCTCCCGCAACTTCGCGCCCGACGGCCCGTTCTACGAATTCCTGAACTGAAAACGTGGTCGCACGGACCGGATCGGCGGGCATCAGGCGTTCGATCCGGTCCTGTGACGATCCGCTTCCCGCTCTTGGCCGCGTGCGGGGAACGGCTCTCCCCATGCCGAGACCCGGACGACCCTCGGAGGTCGTACAGATCCGTTGCACGGCCTCCCGCGCACCGGTACACACCAGCGGCTCCGGGTGACCACGGCGTGGGCGGACCGACTCAACTCCCTTACTCCGTATGCCTCGTGAGCACCCACAGCAGGAACGCGACGCCGCTGAACCCGGCGCCCAGTACGCACACGGCGCCCCACCCGGCCGCCGCGTACAGGGAGGTCGCGGCGAGGGCGCCGGTGGCGCTGCCGACCGCGTAGAAGATCATGTATCCGCCGATCAGCCGGCCGCCCGCGTCCGGGTGCAGCGCGTAGATCAGGGTCTGGTTGGTGACATGGACCGCCTGTACCGCCAGGTCGAGGACGATCACGCCGACGACCAGCGCCCAGAGTGAGCTGCGCGTGAGGGCCAGGGGCAGCCACGAAGCGGCGAGCAGCGCCAGGCCGATGCCCGTCGTCCGCCGGGAGAGCCCCCGGTCGTTCAGACGGCCCGCTCCGGCTGCGGCGAGCGCGCCCACGGCTCCCACCAGCCCGAATGCGCCGATGGCGGTGTGGGAGAGGGAGTACGGGGGCTCGCTGAGCGGCAGCGCGATGCTGCTCCACAAGGTGCTGAACGCGGCGAAGATCAGCAGGCCGAACGCGGCCCGGAGGCGGAGGAGCCGCTCCCGCGCGAACAGGGTGACCGTGGAACGCAGGAGCTGCCCGTAGCGCAGGGGGGTGGCCGGCGGTACGCCGCCGTGGCGCGGCAGCACCCGGTGCAGGACCAGGGCGAGTGCGGCGATGAGCGCCGCAGAGGCGAGGTAGACGGAGCGCCAGCCCGCGAGGTCGGCCAGGAGGCCGGAGACGGTGCGGGCGAGCAGGATGCCGATGACCACGCCGCCGGTCACCAGTCCGACGACCCGTCCGCGCTCGGCGGGAGGGGCCAGCGACGCGGCGAAGACCACCAGTGTCTGGGTCACCACGGCGAGCAGCCCCACCGCGCCCATGCCCGCGAGCAGGACGGCCGCGCTGTGTGCGGTGCCGACCACGGCCAACGCCACGACCAGCAACAGCAGTTGGGCCACGATGATCCGGCGGCGGTCGGCCACGTCCCCCAGCGGCACGAGGAGGAAGAGCCCCAGCCCGTATCCGATGTGCGTGAGCGTGACGACGCTGCCGACGAGAGCCGGGCTCATCCCGAGGTCGTGGCCCAGCGTCACCAGGAGCGGCTGCGCGAAGTAGACGTTGGAGACGGCGGCCCCGCAGGCGACGGCGAACAGCATGACGATGCCGCGGGACAGGGCGAACGGCGCACCCCCGTCGCGCGCCATGGTCCTCGGTACCGTCGCCGCGCCGTCGCCGCTCATGGAGTGCCCTTCGCAGTTGGTTTCATCTTGCTACCAGTAGGGACGGTAATCATTTTGGTAGCATGTTGCAACCAGTCAGGGAAAAGGAGGACCTCATGGTGAACCGGACACGTTTCGACGACAGCGACTGTCCCGTCGCGCGATCGGTCGACGCGATCGGTGACTGGTGGTCCCTGCTGATCGTGCGGGACGCCTTCGACGGAAGCCGCCGCTTCGGGGAGTTCCAGCGCAGTCTGGGCGTGGCGAAGAACATCCTTACCGCCCGCCTGCGTTCCCTGGTCGCCGGAGGTGTCCTCGAAACCGTCCCCGCCTCGGACGGCAGTGCCTACCGCGAATACGTGCTGACCCCGAAGGGCGAGTCCCTCTTCCCCGTCATCGTGGCCCTGCGGCAGTGGGGCGAGCGGAACTTCTTCGCGCCCGGCGAACCGCACTCCGAGCTGGTCGACCGGCAGCGGGGCGGCCGCCTGCGTGCGCTGGAAGTCCGGTCGGAGGACGGGCGGCTGCTGAACCCGGGCGACACCACCGTGCACAAGGTCGCCGGGGCGGGCCCGTCCGGCGCCTGACCTGCGGCGACAGCGACGACGGCGGGGTCCGGGCGGCGAGGGGTGCGCGGGGGGCCGGACTGGTCGATGCCACTCCTGGGGTTTGCTGTCCCGGCAAGTAGATTTGTCGTTCCGGCTGTGCTGCGCGCACTCTCTCCCGTAACAGGAGGTGTTTCGCATGAGCGGCATGAACAGCGTGATCAGCGTGAACGGCAGCGAGCAGCGGTACGACGTGGTGGTCGTCGGAGGCGGGGCGGCCGGGCTGGCAGGGGCCCTCGCCCTGTCGCGGGCGCGGCGTTCGGTGCTGGTGATCGACGCGGGCGACCCGCGCAACGCACCCGCCTCGCACGTGCACAACTACCTGGGCCGTGAAGGCGCCCCGCCCTCGGAACTGCTGGCGACCGGCCGGGCGGAGGTCGCCGGGTACGGGGGTGGGATCGTGCGGGGCGGCGTGGTGTCGGCGGAGCGGCTGCCGGGCGACGAGGGGTTCCGGGTCGTGACGGAGGACGGGTCCGCCCATGTCGCCCGGCGGCTGCTCGTGGCCACCGGGATCGTCGACGAGCTGCCCCCGGTGCCGGGTCTGGCCGAGCGGTGGGGGCGTGATGTGCTGCACTGCCCCTACTGCCACGGCTCGGAGGTCGCGGACCGTCCGATCGGCGTGCTCTCGGCCGGCCCGCTCGCCGCGCACCAGGCGCTGATGTGGCGGCAGTGGAGCCGGGACGTCACCCTCTTCCGCCACACCGGGCCGGAGTTCGGCGACGAGGAGTACGAGCAGCTGGCGGCCAGGGGCATCGCCGTCGTGGACGGTGCGGTGACCGGCCTGGAGATCACGGACGACCGGCTCACCGGGCTCCGTCTGGCCGGGGGCCGGGTGGTCGCGCGCGAGGTCGTGGTGGTCCAGCCCCGCTTCACCGCCCGGTCCGCCGTTCTGGAGAGCCTGGGGCTGGTCCCGGTCGCCCAGGAGACGGCCGGGCAGGTGATCGGGTCGTCCATCGCTGCCGGCCCGTCCGGGGCGACGGAGGTCCCCGGCGTCTGGGCGGCGGGCAATGTGGTCAACCTGATGGAGACGGTGATCGGCGCGGCCGACACGGGAATGCGGGCGGCCATGGCCATCAACGCCGACCTGATCGCCGACGACACCCGCCGCGCGGTCGAGGCGCGCCGGGCGGGGGCGGGAGTGGTCATCGGCTGATGCCGGTGGTTCCGGTGGTTCCGGTGGCGTCGGTGGTCCCTCGTACGCCGCGGGGATGCTGGGGACGCCGCCGTGGTCGCTGTTGCCGCGGACGGCCGCTACGACCCCGGCGCACCCGCCCACCCGTGCACGCCGGTGGCCGGCGCGACGACGTCCGAAGGCTCCGCCCCCGCCCCCTGTGTGACCGCCGCCCGCGGAAACCCGGACCGGACGGGAACTCCGGTGGCGAGGAGCCCGACAACTGGAGGAGAGCGTCCCGGACCGAACAGGAGCCCCAGTGAAACCCGTGAACCGACGCGATGCCCTCCGTACCTCCACCGCGCTGGGCGCCACCGGCGCGCTGGCGGGCGTCGCGAGCTCAGCGACAGCGGCGGAGGAGCGGAGAGCGCCGAGGAAACCGGCCGGTCCCTTCCGGGTCCAGGTCGTCATGTACGAAGGGGTGGAGGAACTCGACTTCGCCGCACCGTACGAGGTCTTCTCCGCCGCGAAGTTCTTCACCTCGCGGCCGGTGACGGTCGACTATGTCAGGGCCTCCGGACCGGCCGGCGTCACCGCCGCCTACGGCACGCGCCTGCGCGACATCGGCCCCTGGGAGCCCGGCAGGGCCGATGTGCTGGTCGTACCCGGCGGCGGCTACGCCCGGCGGGACAGCCCGGGGGTGTGGGCCGAGATCAACAGAGGCACCCTGCCGCGCGCGCTGGCGGCGGCGGTACGCCCCGGGCTCACCATCGGCGCGCTGTGCACGGGGGTCATGCTCTGCTCGGCCGCCGGCCTGACCCGTGGGCGCCCCTGCACCACCCATCAGCGCGCCCGTGCGGACCTGGAGCAGCAGGGCGGCGTACTGAAGAACGCCCGCGTCGTCGACGACGGCGATCTGGTGACCGCGGGCGGCATCACCTCGGGCCTGGAGCTCGCGCTGTGGATCGTCCGCCGTGAGCTCGGCCCGGACGCCGCGACCGGGATCGAGAGCATGCTGGAGTACGAGGCGCGGGGCACGGTCTGGTCGTCCTGACGCCGGGCCGCCGTATCCGCGCAGTCCGGCGAGGGCGGGTGATCCGCCGACGCGCACGGAGGGCCGGTGATCCGCCGACCCTCACGGGAGGGGCGGTGGTCCGCGGCCGCGCACCGGAGGGGCGGTGTTCGGCCGATCGCGCACGGAGGGCCGGGTCCGCCGACGCGCACGGGGAGTGGGCCGGTGATCCGCCGACCCTCGCGGGAGGGGCGGTGGTCCGCGGCCGCGCACCGGTCCCGCACGCCGAGCGCCCGCCTCCCACCCCCTGAGGGGAAGGGAAGGCGGGCGCGCTCGTTCCGGGGCGTGGCACCCGGGGAGGATCAGGCCTGCGGTGCGGCGGCCTTGATCGCGGAGATGTCGAAGTTCAGCTTGACCTTGTCGCCGACCATCACGCCGCCGGTCTCCAGCGCCGCGTTCCAGGTCAGTCCCCAGTCGGAGCGCAGGATGTCCGCGCTGCCCTCGAAGCCGACGCGCTCGTTGCCGTAGACGTCGGTGGCCGAACCGTTGAACTCCAGGTCGATGGCGAGGGGACGCGTGACGTCCTTGATGGTGAGGTCGCCGGTGACGCGGTACTTGTCGCCGCCGAGCTGCTCCGCCCGCGTGGAGCGGAACGTCATGAGGGGGAACTTCTCGGCGTCGAAGAAGTCACCGCTGACCAGGTGGCCGTCACGGTCCGCGATGCCGGTGTCGACGCTGGCGATCCTGACGTCGATGGAGGCCGCGGAGTTGGCCGGGTCGGACCCGTCCAGCTTCAGGGAACCCTCGTGCTCACCGAAGGAGCCCCGCACATTGGTGACCATGGCGTGACGCACGGTGAAGCCGATGCTGCTGTGGGCCGGGTCGATCGTGTAGTCGCCGGTCAGGGCGGCGAGCGCGGGGTCCACCGCGGGGATCTCGGTGGCGGTCGGGGTGGCAGTGGACTTGCGGTTGAACAGAGCCATGGCTCCTCCTCGGGGGACGTTTCGAGCGGCCGGGTACTGATGCCGGAGTTGTTGTTTAACCTTCAACGAGATTCACTGTAGAGCAATCTAGTTCAATGTTCAACATCGAGAGGTTCGGGTGCCCGCCACCGGTCGCCGGTCGCCGGCGGCCGGTCCTTGGTCACCGGTTGCCGTCCGGGCGCCTCGTGGTCGAGGGGTCGCCGGGCCGTGAGCCGGATCGCGCGCCAGCCGTGCGCCAGTCGTGCGTCGGCCGTACGGCAGCCGTGTGCCGGCCGTGTGCGGGACCGCGCGCCGGGCCGGGTGTCGCGATGTTCACCGCATGGCAACATGCCGACCTCTGGCGGACGCGCGTAGAACTCGGGCACTATCTCCCTGCCCGGTGTGTGCGTTCCGCGCGCCCGGCCACCCCGCAAATTGTCATGAGCAGGAGGAATCCCCCCATGGTGCCCCAGGCGACCCGCCCGAGAATCCGCTCCGCCCTCACCGCCCTGGCCCTTGTCCTCGGCGCGCTCTTCGTCCCCGGTATCGGCGCGCTCGGCAGCGGCGCCACCCAGGCGCACGCCGACACCAAGCTGACCCACGCGCAGGCGACCTCCCGGTTCAGCTCGTCCGGGGTCACCTGGTCGTCGTCGGGCGGCTGCTCCGACCGGAACGTGCCCACCTGCACGTCCTTCGACCAGTTGAACCTGGCGACCGCCCAGGGAGCCCAGACCCTGAAGAGCGCCACGGGCTGTGCGCTCAACATCACCGGCGGCACCGAGACCGGGCACGCCGGCGGTACGTACTCCCACTGGAACGGCTACAAGCTCGACTTCGCCAAGAGCACCTGCGTCACCAACTACGTCAAGGGTGTCTTCACCTACATAGGCGTGAGGGGTGACGGTGCGCCCCAGTACCAGTCCGGCTCCGGCAACATCTACGCGGACGAGGGCAACCACTGGGACGTGACGTTCTACAACTGCGGCGGCTGCTGACCGCGCCTCCCGCGAACGTACGGGTGCCCCCGTCCCGCCGGACGGGGGCACCCGCGTGTGTGGAGGCGCCGGGCCTCATCCGTCAGTAGATGGGGTCGACCGAGGGGCCTTCCGTCGCGAGCAGGTCGCGGGCGAACTGCTCCCACTGCGCGTACCGGTCGGGATAGGCGGAACGCTGCACCGCCTGGCACACCTCACCGGGCGCCATGGATTCCCAGCCGGCGATCTGGATCAGCCCGGGGTTGTTGCCGAACGGGGCCACCCCGTAGAAGGACTTGGACGAGGTGGCGACATCCGTGATCTGCTCCGGAGTGCCCCAGCCCATACTGGGCCGCTGCTGGAAGATGCCCAGCGAGTCATGGTCCACGGGGACCGTGTAATTGACGAACTTCGACTCCTGCATGGCCGTCATCAGGGCGATGACCTGACCCTGCTCCGGTATCTGCGCGCCCTTCCCGACGCCGATGACGGTGCGGGCGTTGGCGAGTTCCTCCGGCCCGAGATCGGACGGCACGGTGAAGACCGTACGCAATTCGCTGTCCGGGGCGGCGTCGAGCAGCCGTGCGGTGGCGGCGTCCACGGAGCCGGTGGGGCGGAGTCCGTGGTTCGCCTGGAACGCGCGCAGGCCATGGGATGTCGGGTCGGGGGTGGGCGAGGCATGGGCGGTGGCCGGAAGGGCGAGCAGAATTCCGGCAGCGGCCAGGCTTGCGAACATGCGGTGGGGGGTTCTGTTCTTTCGCATACAGCACGGTGTCGCGCACGGTAATCCAAAGTCAAGACCGTTGCAGGAAAGGCGAGTTGGGCTTTCGGAAGATGCCCCGTCCGGCGGCACTTCTTTCAGCGGTCGGACCAATGGCAGCCAATTCGCGCCGGTCAACACCACCTGTCGCGCGCCGACTTGGCGCCCTACGCTCCGGGAGGTGAAGCGGCGCGGCCGAAATGGGCGGCCGTATCGCATCGCCCGCAGCGAACCCCTCCCCACAGGAGCTGTCCATGCAGCAATCCCCCCAACCGCAGGGACCCCGTCCGCGAAACCTGGAACCACAGAGCCTGGATCCGCAGAGCCTGGATCCGCAGAGCCTGGATCCGCAGAGCCTGGACCCGCGGGGCTCCCGCTCCCTGAGCCGCCGTTCCCTCCTGAGGGCCGGTACGGGCGCCGCCCTCGCCGCGGCGGGCATCGCCGCGGGCACCGCACAGGCGGCCGCCACCGAGCGCGGCGCGAGGCTGATCACCGGTGCCAGGATCCGCAACCTCACCGGTCCCGCGGAGACCGGCCGCTTCGCCGCTCCCTGGACCGACCTGGGCATTCCCGCCCGCTGCCCCGACGGCACCATGCTCCTCGTCGGTGGCGACACCTTCGACGGCGGCGGCGTCGGCGGACCCGACTGGCGGGCCCCGGTGGGCCTGCGTGCCCGCAACCCGTCCCTCGGCTCGCTCGTCATCGACGACAGCGTCGGAGGCGCCCACGCCGAGAGCCTGGTTCCCGAAGGACACGCCGGCGGCACCACCGCCATCCCCTCCGATGTGTTCACCATCGGCGACACCATGTACATGCACCTGATGCGCGGGGTGATCTACCAGACGCACCACTCCGACTTCTGGCGCTCCCGGGACAGCGGGGAAACCTGGGAATACCTCTGCCAATGGCCGGGCGACCAGTACAACGGGCAGTTCCAGCAGAAGACGTACGCGGTGGCGGACGACGGGTATTGCTACGTCCTTTCCACGGTCTTCAACCGCGATGTGACATCGGACCTGCTGCTCCACCGGGTGCCGCAGGACGCCCTGGGAAATCCCGCGGCCTATGAACCCTGGGGATACGCCAATGGGGTCTGGGCCTGGGGAAATTACCCGACCTCGGTCACCGGGCCGCGCCGCTGGGGCGAGATCTGTTTCCGGGCCATGGACGGGAAGTACGCCCTCACCTGGCTCAACATGGCCCCGCTCGACATGCGCGCGCAGATCTTCCCGCTGCCCACCTCCAACCTGTTCGCCGCACCGGAACAGACGATCATCGTGCCCACCGTGCCCGGACTGGAATTCGGCAACGCGGTGGCGAGCCCGTACGGCGGGTTCATCATCCCGGGCTCGACCTTCGGCGACTTCCACATCGCGGTCAGCCAGTGGTACGACGACCAGAACTATCGGGTGATGCAGTACCGCATCAACGGGCTGAGCGTGTAGCGGCAGCACAGGCACGGGGCGCTCTTCCGGTCCGCGGCCGGGATCCGGCCGGGATCCGGCCGGAAGGCGCCCCGTGCCCCGGGGCTGTCCCGCCCTTGGCCGCCCCACCGCTCTCACCGAGGCGGCGGGGGAGAGCCGGCGGACGGCTCTGATCAGCCGGCGCCCCCTCGCGGAGCGCCGGCTGCGCGCGTTTCACCGCCGGAACGCGGAACCACACGATTGGCAGGTCAGGGCCGGGCGCGCGGGGAAGTCCTGGACAAAGGAGGTGACCAGGACCGCGGTACAGCGAGGGAGCAGAGTCTTCCCCCCTGTCCGTGAATCCGCACTTCGCGTTGAGGGGGCAGCCGACGCAGGAAATGAGGACCCATGAATTCCCCTCGCCGGGTACGTCGGGACGAGCCGCTGGGTGCACGGGAGAGACCTGAGGGCACAACGGCGGCGGACGACGCCGAAGAGCCGCGGCCGGTGCGGGACACCGAGAGCCGACCGGTGCCCGACGCCCGGCCGGCCGGAAGCGGCATCACGGAACTGCGGATCCTCCCGCCACTGGCCATCGGCCGCTTCGGGTCCTCCGACGAGCCGATGGACAACTACCACGCCGTGGTCCGCGAACCGACCGGATACCGCGAGCTGCAGCCCGCGCCGACCTTGCGCGTCGACCCCGACAGCGGAGCGGTCACGCAGGAGACACAGCCGGCCGAGGTCCGGTTCCGGGACAGCGCGGGCCGGGTCCGTCCGGTGGCGCCCTTCCTGGAGCTGTGGGCCCGCTTCGGCACCGGCGACCTGGAACCCCTGACCACCGCACGCCTCGAAGCCGTCGGGCTGACCCCCGCCGACCTCCGCTGGCGGGTTGCGGTGGCCAACCTCAAGGCCGCGCGGCGCACCGGGGACGCGAAGGACGGGATCCACGCGGACACCGGGACGTTCAGCGACCACGCCGAGCATCCGCTCGCCGGTCGCGCCGACAATTTCAAGGCGGGCAAGTCGATTTCGCTCGGCACGGTCCGCTTCATCAAACCGACCGATGAGTTCCCCGAGATCCGGATGCGTTTCGTGCCCGCCCGGGGCGCGGTGTTCGGGGCACGGCCGGGGGATCCGCAGGTCAGCGACGATGTGTACGACCCCGACGTGGGGCGCTGGGACGACCACTTCGACGGCGACCCGGCCGCGCCCCTGGTGACCTTCCCGGCCCAGACCTACGAGGGCACGCTCGACCAGCAGGGGCAGCGCTACATCTCCAAGGGCTACGTCGACGACTCCTGTGACGGAATCGTGGGCGTCGAGGCCACGGTCGGTGGCCAGGTGCTCAGCGCGTCGGCCCGGATCTGCTCCGGAGTGCCCGACTTCGCGCCGGACAGTTTCCACGTCCGCACGCTGCAGGACGATCTCGTTCAGGCGCTGTTCGGTCCCGTCGTGTCCGGTGAGCTGGACCGGGACGAGGTGGAGGACACCCTGCGCCGCGCCCTGGAGACGGTGCGCCTGATGAACACGATGGCCATGAACGCGGACCAGGGGATCGGCGGCGTCGCGACGAACGCCACCAACCAGGCGAGGCACGAGGCCGCCGAGTACGAGCGCGCCTTCGAACCCGTCTTCGGCCAGGGCAAGGCCCCCTATCACCAGGTCCTGGCGATTCACGAGCAGCTCATGACGAGCTGGCAGGACGGCGTACTGCCCATCCCGCGTGATCTGATCCGTTCCTACGACGAAGCCGGTGATTTCTCGACCATGGCACGCCAGAAGATGCCGGCGCTCATGCGCGGCAGCGACACCCTGGAGCTGGCGCTCACCCGCCGTCAGATCGAGCTCCTGCGTCGTGCTGCCCTGGAGACGCAGGCCACGACCGAGCCCGAGCGCATGATGCTCCGCCTCGTGGAGTTCTTCCGCGCGATGGCTCCCCTCCATGAGCACATTCCCACGGAGTCCGGTCCGCTGTCGGACCTCTTCGTACATCCCCTGAACCTGCTGGATCACCTCCGTACGGCGAATGCCCAGGGGCCGCTCGCGGGAGCGGAGGCCGGGCAGCGCCTGGTGACCCCGGGCGACGTGGAGGCCTCGGCGTTCGTACGCCTGCTGCGCCGCGAGGACCACCCCATGCACGGACCGTTCAGCCGCACCGTGCCCGGCACCGACAAGACCGGCCTGGAGATCGTCGAGGCCTGGATCGCCGCGATGCCGCCGGACGGGGAAGCGTGAGAACCGCCATCAACGCCGCCGGCACCGACATCGCAGAGCCCAGGAGTAGCCGTGGAACCGATCGCACCCCGGAACCTGACCGCCCAGCTCGCGTACCGGGCGCGTGGCAACCCTCCCGGTACGACCCCGGCGTCCTCCGTCGGCAACTTCTACCCCGGGCTTGAACTGGACCTGCGCAACCTGTGGCGCCGTCTCTTCGCCGGAATCCAGCTGCACGAGGCGGTCGCCCTGGTCCTGGCCGCCGACGACGACGCGCCCGAGGAGGTGCGGGGGCTTGTCGGCGAGATCCTCCTCGCCGTCGACGGGCATCCGATCTGGATCGAGCTCGCCGGCCCGCGGGCACCCGGAGGGGCCAGCGAGAGTCTGGGCAACTGGTCCCTGGAATGGTCGAACGCCCTCGCCGACGTCGCGCAGAAGGCAGGGCAGGAAGTCCGGTGCACCTTCACCAAGGGCGACGACGACCAGCAGGAGGTCTCACTGACGGTCCAGAAGATCTTCGAGGACGCCGGGCCCGAGGGCGGGGAGGACGCCCGCACCGCGATGCTCAGCCGCCGGCTCGCCCAGCCCGGGGAGCTGACGCAGAGCCTCTGCTCCCCGTGGCAGAACGACTTCGTCGGCTGCGGGTGCTACTACTGGGCCGCCAGCCGGCCCGACTACGTCAACGTCGAGGCGGACGAGGCCGACGGCAGCCGGGGCCACAACTGGCTGCAGCGCGATCGGACCCCCACCACGCCCAAGGTCTACACGCTTCGTCAGTCGGACCTGCTCCAGCACGAGGACATCATCGCCAGTTGGGAGGACAAGCTGAGCTTCGTCCTCGAGGGAAAGGACAACGATGAACGCGACGGTGACTGAGCCTCGGGTCCGCAGCTATCACCTGTTCGACGGAGGGAGCGGCCCGCACATCCTCGTCTCCGCCGGTTCGCTCGTCTACGCGATTCCGCCGGACGCCCGGGAGCTCTTCGAGGACGCGGCCGAGGCCCGGGACGAGGCCGCCGCGAGCGCCCTGCTCGCCCGGTTCGGACTGGATGTCCCCGTAGCGCTCGACGAGGTCCCCGCCGAGGTCCCCCTGCGCTCCATCTCCCTCGCCGTCGCGCAGACCTGCAACCTGGGCTGCACCTACTGCTATGCGGAGCAGGGCGACTTCGGCGGTGCCTCCAAGCTCATGTCCGAGCAGGTCGCCCACCGGTCGGTCGACCGCCTGGTGGAGGAGGCGGCTGCCGGGGAGCAGATCACCATCGCGTTCCTCGGCGGCGAGCCGCTCGCCAATCGCCGTGTCGTGCGGTCCGCCACCGAGTACGCCGCCGCGCGCGCCGCAGAGCGCGGAGTCCGCGTCGGATACTCGATCACGACGAACGGAACCCTGGTCAGGCCCGACGACGCCGAGTTCTTCGCACGGCACGGATTCGCCGTCACGGTCAGCCTCGACGGCGTGGGCGCCGTCCATGACCGCCTGCGCCCCTCGCGGAACGGACGGCCCACCTACGAACGGGTGCTCAGGCGTCTGGAGCCGCTGCTGAGAGGCCGGCCGCGGACCATGAACGTCTCCGCCCGCGTCACCGTGACACCGCGGAACCTGTCCCTTCCGGAGACGCTGGAGGAGTTCATCTCGCTGGGGTTCGACAGCGTCGGGTTCTCGCCGATGCTCAGCTCGCCCACGGGCGCCGACGAGATGGCCGGGTCCGACCTGTCCGTCATGCTCGAACAGATGACTGCCTGCGCCGAGCGTTTCGAGAAGCGGGTCGAGAACGGCGAGCCGTATCCGTTCCTCAACGCCGTCAACGCGCTGCGGGAGATCCATCGGGGTACCCACCGCCCGTACCCGTGCGGTGCCGGAGCGGGGTATCTCGGCGCGTCCGCCGACGGTGAACTGTTCGCCTGCCACCGTTTCGTCGGGGACGACGAGCGCAGGATGGGCGACGTCCTCACCGGGGTGGATCCGGCGCGCCAGCTGAAATGGCTGGAGGACCGGCATGTGCATCGCCAGCAGCCGTGCTCCGACTGCTGGGCGCGGTACCTGTGCGGCGGGGGATGCCATCACGAGGTGATCGGGCGTGGCCGCCCGGCCTGTGACTACATCCGGGGCTGGCTCCACCATTGCCTGGGCATGTACGCGCGGCTGACGGAGAAGCGGCCGGACTACCTCGACCTGATCGGACCCGGCCGGTGACGATGCCCGACCGGGCGGACATCTGTGTGATCGGCGGCGGGCCCGCGGGCTCGACCGCCGCCCGCCAGCTCGCCCTGCTGGGGCATTCCGTCCACCTCGTGGAACGTGCGGTGTTCCCCCGTCGCCGGCTCGGTGACTGTCTGGCGCTGGGGATCTCCCAGGTGCTGGGCGCCCTGGGCCATTCCGACCCCTCCGGTCTGCGCCCCGCGGAGCTGCTCGCGCGGTGGGCGGGCGCCGAGCACCGCTCACCGACGTTCGTGGCCGACCGCGGTGTCTTCGACGCATTCCTGCTGGACGCGGCGCGGACGGCCGGAGTGAGGGTGTCGCAGCCCGCCCTCGCCCGCCGCCCGCGCCGGCACGACGACGGCTGGCGCATCGAGGTGCGGCAGGCCGGCCGGTGCTTCGATCTGGACTGCAGGTTCCTCATCGACGCCGGCGGGCGGGCGGGCCTGCTCCGCAGGAACCGCCGCCGCGCCGGGGCGCGTACCACCGCTCTCTACGGATACTGGCGGCCGGGGGTGCGGGACGGGCCCGGCGTCCGTGTCGAGGCGGGTCACGACGAATGGCTCTGCGCCGCGCTGCTGCCGGACGACACGATCAACGCGATGGTCTTCGTCGAGCGCGCCCGGTGCGCCGCGCTGGACGGGGACGCGCGGCGGCGGCTCTACCGTTCGACGCTGTCCGCCTCGGACCTGATCGGTCCCTGGCTGGGCACACAGCTCACCGGAACGTTCGCCTGCGATGCCACGAGCTCGATCGCCGAGGGCACCGTCGGCCGTGACTGGATCAAGATCGGTGAGGCGGCGCTGACCCTGGACCCCCTGTCCGCGCAAGGAGTTCAGACCGCGATGACCACCGCCATGCAGGGCAGTATGGCCGCCCACAGCATCCTCCGGCGCCCTGGCACCGCCGCCGCGGCCGCCTCCTTCTACCAGGCGCACCTGCGGCGCCTCGCCCGTCATCACGACGGGCTGGCGGCCGAGCACTACAGACGTCAGTACCAGGTGCAGGACCGGCAGTTCTGGATCCCACGAGCCGTCGCACCGTCCTGAGAACACCTGACCCGACCCGGGAGGTCCGTGCGTCCGCGCCGGCCCCGGAACGGTTCACCGCCGGGCTGCACCACGCCGCGGCCCTGCCCATCGGCGAAGGGGATGACGGCAGTCCTGAGGGCTGAACGCGCCAGGGCCGCCCCGGGTCACAGACCGAGGGTGCTGAGGCGGTCCTCGTACCGGATGGCGAGGTCCTCGGGCTCGTCGGCGGGGTTGTCCCACATGCTGTCCAGCTCGGCGCGGACGGCGGCGGGCAGCGCTTCGTAGCGTTCGGTCCACACGTCGCCGTCCGGCATCCAGTAGCCGACGACCTTGAAGCGGTCGGCGGGGAGCTTCAGGTCCTTGCGCAGGTAGCGGCGTACGGCGCGCAGGGCGTCCGTCCGGCCCGCGACCCAGACATAGCCGCCGGTCAGGTCCGTGCCGGGCGGGATCGCGGCGGCTACCAGCTCGGCCAGGCGGCTGGGGCCGCGGCCGTTGCCGCCGTAGGTCCAGGCCGCCCGGACGCCGGGCCGGTCGGTGAGGGGCTGCACACAGGAGGCGTCGGGCACTTCCAGGACCGCCCGGGTCGTGACGTGGTCCGGGGCGCCCTCGACGATGCGGCCGACGGCGGGCAGACCGCTCAGGTCGGAGACCAGGACCTGCCAGGCGAGGTCGGCCGGGGGACTGTAGAGGCCGGTGGGGGAGTTGAGACCGATCACATCACCGGGCGCGGCGGCGGCGGCCCAGCCCGACGCCGTGCCGTGGCCGTGCAGCACGAAGTCGATGTCGATCTCGCCCGTCTCCGGGCGGACGGACCGGACGGTGTACGTCCGTACGGGCGCCTCGGGCTGCCCTTCGGGGGTCTGCCAGCCGCCGTTCTCCGTCGTGTCGGGCAGGGAGACGTCCGTGCGGTCGGGGCCGTGGGGGAAGAACAGCCGGACGTACTCGTCGCCGACGCCCGTGGACGTGAACGCGGCGAGACCCTCGCCGTGGAACGTGACGCGGGCCATGGACGGGGTGAGCTGCCGGACGCGGGCCACCACGGCGCGGTGAATGGTCATGGGTGCTGCTCCTTCGTGTGCGGGATCGGATCGGGGGTGCGTGCCGCGGAGGGGGTGGGGAACGCGGGGTCGGCGGCGGGGACGTGTGCGGGGCGGCGGTCCTCAGGGCCGCCGGGCGCCGTCGGTACCGGCGGCCGTGGCGGTGTACGCCTGCCAGAGCGCGGCGTACTCGCCCTCGGCGGCCAGCAGTTCGCTGTGCGTGCCGTGCTCGGCGACCTCGCCGTGGCGGAGGGTCAGGATGTGGTCCGCGTCGCGCGCCTGTTCCAGACGGTGCGCCACGATGACACTGGTGCGTCCGCGGGTGACACGTTCGAGAGCCGTCCGGAGAAGCGTGCGGGTCTGCGGACCCGACTGTGCGGTGGCCTCGTCGAGGATGACGACGTCCGGGTCGGCGAGCAGCGCGCGGGCCAGTGCGAGGTGCTGGACCGATCCGTCGTCGAGCGGGGTGCCACCGGCGCCGAGGACGGTGCCGAGCCCCGATTCCGTCTCCAGCGCCCAGTCGGCTCCGGCCTCGCGCAGGGCACCGCGGAGTTCGTCGTCGGTGGCGGTGGGCCGGGCGATCCGCAGGTTGTCGGCCAGGGTGCCGCCGAACAGATGGATCTCCTGGGTGACCAGATACCGGGTGGGGGCGTGAACGCCCTCCGTGTCCCCGGTGCTGATCTCGCCGCGGTCCGGTTCGCCCAGGCCGGCGATCAGATGGGCCAGCGTGCTCTTGCCCGAGCCGCTGGCGCCGACGAGCGCGAGGCTGGTGCCCGGGGGCACGTGGAGCGAGACATCACGCAGGGCGGGGCGCGTTCCGTCGTACGAGAACGAGACCCCCTTCACGTCGATGGCCGGGCGGCGGCACGTATCCGCATCGCCGTCCCGCCCGTCGCCTTCTCCGGTGCCGGTGCCGACACCGGTGCTGTCGCCCCCGCGGCCCAGGTCGGTGATGCCCACGAGCCGGGACAGCCCCGCCGTCGCGCGCTGGATGTCGTCCAGGCTCCCCAGCAGCGCCCCGACCGGACCGAAGAGACGGTGGAAGTACAGGGCGGCGGCCGTGGCGGCGCCCACCGTGATGGCCCCGGAGTCCAGCAGCACGAAGCCCGTGACCAGCACGGCGGCCAGGCCGATGAACTCCGCCGCGTTGAGCAGGCCCGTGAACCGGTTGCGCAGCCGTACGCCGTCGCGTTGCCGTGCGATGGCCAGTTCACTGTGTCCGGCCAGCTCGCCGAGGTGCTGGTCCTGGGTCCGGTACGTACGGATGGTCTCGGCGCCGTGCACCGCCTCGATGACGGACTGGCCGCGCGTGGACTCCAGCCGGCGGATGTCCCCGTACACGACGTGCGAGCGGGAGAGGAACTGCCGGGTGGCGAACACATGGACGGGCAGGCAGATCACGCCGGCGAGGGCCAGACGGAGGTCGAGGACCGCGAGGCCCACCAGGCTGAGGCCGATCGTGAAGCTCGCGTCGGTGACATCGGGAAGCACGTCCGAGGCCGCTTCGGAGACCGCTTCGACATCACGGGTCACCCGGGAGACGACATCGGAACTGTCCGAGGACTCCAGCGTGCTCGCCGGAAGGTGGACCGCGGTCTCGAACACGTCCTCGCGCAGGGCGGCGAGGACACCCTGGACGAGGACCACCAGCATCCGGCCGCCCGCGTAGGCGAGCGCGGCCCCGGCGACGGCGACGAGCACGAGGACGGCGCCGAGCACCGTGATACGGCCCCGGCCCGCCCCGTCCGCGACGGCGTCCACGATGTCACCGAGGACCTGGGGGGTGGCGAGGGTGACGGCCGTACCGCCCAGCAGGGTGAGCAGCGACACGGCCAGCCGGCCGCGGTGCGTGCCGAGCCGGTGGACGAGCTCCTTGCGGGTGCGGCGGGGGTCGGCGATGGGCAGGGTGCCTTTCGCGGGGGTCACCTGGGGGTTCCGTTCGGTTCGGGGTGGGCGCCGCCGAGGTCGAGGACCCGGTCGCAGGCGGAGAGCAGGATCCGGCTGGTGGTGATCAGGAGCGTCGTCGCGGGCAGGCCGCGCAGGCCTTCGGCGATGCGCTGTTCGGTCACCGGGTCGACCGCGGTGGTCGGTTCGTCGAGGACGACGAGGTCGGCGTCGCTGTGCAGCGCACGGGCGAGCAGCAGACGCTGACGCTGGCCGCCGGAGAGCCTGCGGCCGTGCTCGCCGACCTCGGCCCGGTCGCCCCCGATCAGTTCGAGTACGTCGTCGAGCATCGCGGCCCGGAGTACGGCCGGGTCGCTCTCGCCGCCTCGGGGGGTGAGGTTGGAGCGCAGGGTGCCGGAGAACACCGCACCGTGGTGGGGCGGTGCCGCGATCCGGGCGCGCACCGCGTCCGGGCCGAGGTCGACGGCGTCGACCCCGTCGACCAGGAGTTCGCCGCGGCGGAGCGGGACGCGGTAGCCGAGCCGGTCGCTGAGTTCCCTCGCGTGCCCGGGGTCACCGGGGACGACACCGACGAGCTCGCCGGGCCGCAGATCGAGGGGCTCGCCGTGCTCGGACGGATGCCACCGCAGCGCGGGACCGGATACAGGACCGGCGGAGGTGGCGGATGCGGATGCTGATCCGGTGGCGGTGGCGGTGGCGGTGGTGGCGGGCGTGCCGGTCGCTTCGGCGGGGCCGATCAGGGGCGGCTCGTCCAGCAGATCGCCCAGCCGCCGCGCGGAGGCACGCTTGTGGATCCAGTTGGAGGCGAACGTACCGACATGGGCCAGCGAGCCCTGGAGGAACTGGGCGAGCCCGAGGACGGTGACCAGCTGGCCGACCGTGATGCCGCCGTCCAGGGCGAGGTACCCCGACGCCGTCGCGAGCGCCGCGAGGAACACCCCCGACAGCAGCAGGCTGAGACTGCCGTACGCGAGCATCGAGCGCGAGGTGGCCACGGCACCGCGCCGCGAGTCCTCGCTCGCGGTGCGGTAGCGCCGGGCGGCCTCCGAACGGGCGTTCATGCCGACGACCACCCGGAGTCCGGTGATCATGTCGGTGGCCACGTCGCCGGCCCGCGCCGCCGAACTCTGCTCGGCCAGTCCCCGCGCCTCCAGCGGCATCGAGACCCGGCGCATCACGACGAGCACCAGGACCGTGCTGGCGATGACCCCCAGGCCCAGGGGTACGGAGATCAGGAGCAGCGCCGTCGACGCGGTGAGGATCGCGGTGACGGTCGAGGCCTGCTGCACGACGCTCCAGGAGACCCCGGCGACCCGGTAGGTGTCGGACGAGACCAGGGAGAGCGCCTCTCCCGGACCGGGCCGGCGGCGCAGGGAGCGCGGGTCCAGCAGCCGGGTCATCGCGCGCTGGCGCAGCTCGTGCTCGCCGTATCCGTAGACGTCCACCATGGCCGTCGAGGCGCGCTGGTAGGACAGCGACAGCACGACGAAGACCACGCCGAGCACGGTGAGCCACCAGAACAGGGCGGAGCGGTCCGAGGGAGCCAGCGCCCGGTCGATGACGACGCCGATGAGGACCGGCACCAGCGCCTCGCACAGCTGGTGGACCATGAACGCCAGGGCGGTGAGGGTCAGCCGGCGGCCGCGGCCGTCACGCAGGAGCGCGACCCGGAACAGTGCCGGGACGGAGTTCGGCCCGTCGGCGCCCTCGCGCGTACGGTGCCCGCCGGTGCGGGCGGTTCCGGTCGCGTTCACCGGGGGTCCCGCTGCCGGGCCAGAGGGATGATCATGGGCGTGCCGGTGACCGGGTCGGGGACGACCTGGCAGGGCAGATCGAACACTTCCTTCACGAGTGAGGCGGTCACGACCTCCTCCGGGGTGCCCTCGGCGATGACCCGGCCGTCGCGCATGGCGATGAGATGGGTCGCGTACCGGGCCGCGTGGTTCAGGTCGTGGAGTACGGCGACGAGCGTGTGCCCGGCGCGGTGCAGATCGGTGAACAGCTCCAGCAGATCGATCTGGTGGGCGATGTCGAGGAACGTGGTCGGTTCGTCCAGCAGCAGGATCGGGGTCTGCTGGGCGAGGACCATCGCCACCCAGACGCGCTGGCGCTGGCCGCCGGAGAGTTCGTCGACCGGCCGGTCGGACAGCTCCGTGACGGAGGTGGCCGCCATGGCGTCCAGTACGGCCTTCTCGTCCCGCGCGGTCCACTGGCGCATCAGCTTCTGGTGCGGGTGGCGGCCCCGGGCGATCAGATCGGCGACGGTGATCCCGTCGGGCGCCAGGGAGGTCTGCGGCAGCAGTCCGAGGGTCCGTGCCACCTCCCTGGAGCGGTACTCCGCGATGGACCGGCCGTCGAGGACGACCCGTCCGGCGCTGGGCTTCAGCAGCCGGGACACGGCGCGCAGCAGGGTCGACTTGCCACAGGCGTTGGGGCCGATGATGACGGTGAAGGACTCGTCCGGGATACGGACGTCCAGGTGCTCCGAGATGGGCCGCCGGCCGTAGCCGATGGTCGCGTCGAGCACCTCCAGCCGGGCCGGGACCGGGGTCCGGGTGCGCTGCGTCGTGATGGTCACGGGTACTCCTCGCGGATGGGCGGCCGGAGCGGCGGGTGCGACCGGGCGGGCGGATGCGGCGGGGCGGACAGGGGCGTCGGGACATGCCGGAGCGGCGGGGTGGGCAGGGGCGACGGGTGGGGCGGGGCCGGTACGGTCATGCGCGCCGTCCCGCGTACTGGCGGGCGAGCAGCCAGGCCAGATAGGCCCCGCCGACGCACAGCGTGACCACGCCCACGGGCAGGTTGATGCGCTGGGCGAGGAAGTCGGCGCCGACCAGGACCGCCGCGCCGGTCAGCGCCGCCGGGGCGATCCGTACCGTGGTGGGACTCCGCGTCAGCCGCTGGGCGATCTGCGGTGCGGCGAGCGCGATGAAGGAGATCGGGCCGACAGCCGCCGTCACGAGCGCCGTGAGCGCGACCCCGACGAGGGTGGCCGCGAGCCGTGCGCGCTGCGCGTTGACCCCGAGGGCCACGGCCGCGTCGTCGCCCAGCTCCAGATGGACCAGGGGCCGCACCACGGCCGCCGAGCAGATCAGCAGCACGGCGAAGACGACCGCCGTCGCCCGCAGCTGCTCGAAGCCGAGCCCGCTGAGGGAGCCCGCTCCCCAGGTGGCCGCCAGCATCGCCTGCTGCGGGTTGACGGAGAGGAGCAGCATCGAGGTGAAGGAGCTGAGGAAGGCGCCGACGGCGATCCCGACGATGATGAGACGGAAGGGGGCCAGCCCGCCTCGGTAGGCGAGCAGATACACCAGGAGCGCGGTGCCCGCTCCGCCGATCAGTGAACCCGTGGCGACGGCGAGGTAGTTGGCGGTGCCGAGCAGCAGCATGACGACGCTCGCGCCCGCGTACGAACCGGAGGCGAAGCCGATCACGTCGGGGGAGCCCAGCGGGTTCTTGGTGAGCGACTGGAAGAGCGCGCCGCTGATGGCGAGCGCCGCTCCGCAGACGATCGCGAACAGCAGCCGGGGCAGCCGCCAGGTCACGACGACCAGCCGGTCCCGGGGGTCGGCGTCCGGGTCGAACAGGGCGGACAGCACCTGCCCCGGGGTGAGAGAGATGGACCCGGTGCCCAGGGTGAGGATGCCCAGGGCGGCCACGCTGAGGGCCAGGGCGGCGCAGACGAGGACGGAGCGCCGCTCGACGCGCAGCGCCATTCCGTTCCGGCGCCAGGCCCAGAGGGTCCGTCCGAAGTCGACCCGGTCCGGTACGGCGCGCTTCGTTGTTCCGGTGGTCACAGGGTGCTCACCTTCCGGCGCCGGACGAGCGCGACGAGGACGGGCGCGCCGACGAGCGCGGTGACGAGGCCGACCCGCATCTCGCCGGACGGCAGGACCACCCGTCCGATGATGTCGGCGGCCAGCAGGAAGGCGGGCGCGACGACGACCGTGACGGGCAGGATCCAGCGCTGGTCGGGTCCCACGAACCAGCGCACGATGTGGGGCACCATCAGCCCGACGAACGAGATCGGCCCGGCGACGGCCACGGAGGCTCCGGCCAGCAGGGTGACGGCGAGGACCAGGACCACCCGGGTCACCGCGAGACGGGTGCCCAGCGACCGGGCGAAGTCGTCGCCCAGCGCGAGGGCGTTGAGCGAGCCCGCGCTGCACAGTCCGAGCAGAAGGCCGGCGCCGATCAGCGGCAGGGCGATGGGGAGGATGTCGAGCGACCGGCCGCCGATTGACCCGACACCCCAGAACCGCATGACGTCGAACGTGGTCGTGCTCTTGAGCGCCACGGCGGAGGTGAAGCCGCCGCACACGGCGGTGAACGCGACTCCCGCGAGGGTGAGTTTCACCGGGCTGCCACGGTCGGCGCCGATGGAGCCGAGCGTGTAGACGAGCACGGTGAGCCCGAGGGCCCCCGCCAGCGCGAACCAGATGAACTGGCCGGCAGCGGTGTACCCCAGCACGGCGACCGCGAACGTCACCGCGAGGCTCGCGCCCGCGTTCACACCGAGGATGCCGGGATCGGCCAGGGGGTTACGGGTGAACGCCTGGATCAGGGCGCCGCTGAGGCCGAGGGCCGCACCCACCACCAGCCCGATCACGGTGCGCGGCACGCGCAGTTCGCGCACCATCACGTGCTCGTCGGAGTCGTCGAAATGGAACAGCGCGTCCCAGACGGTGCCGGGAGCGATGGAGCGGGCGCCGACCATCACGCTGAGCACGGTGACGGCGAGCAGCAGCGCGACGGCGGCCAGCAGGACCAGCAGGCGGTAGCGGTGCCGGTGGCGCGGGGCGGCCGGGCCCGCGCCGTTGCGAGGGCCCGGCACATCGCGCGCCGTACCGGTGGTGAGGTCACCCGTGGGTGGGGCGGTCGTCATGGTTGTCCTTGGGAGAGGGCGTCACCTGGGGGAGCGGCGGACGGAGGTCAGGAGCCCTCGCCGGTGTTGCCCTTGCCCGAGACGGCGTCGGCGAGCATCGGTACGTAGCGCTCCATCGCCCAGGGGATGGAGAGCACCGACGGTCCGCTGGTGGCCATGCCCAGGGCGGCGTCCTGCACGAACGCGTAGTTCTTCCCGGCGATCGGCTTCCAGCGAGAGAACAGCGGGTCCTTGAGGCTGTAGGGGACCTCGGCCGAGCCGTTGGCCCAGCCGACGAAGATGTCGGCCTCGATCGTGTCGAGCTTCTCCAGGCTGATCCCGCCGTACCAGTTGGTGCCCTTCACCGTGGAGGCGATCGTCTCCATCGACGGGGTGTTCTTGAAGCCCATCTCGGTGAGCAGCCGGACGCGGGCGTCGTAGTTGAGGTACAGACCGACGTCCGTCGACCCGGGGGTGAGGGCGACTCCGTAGGCGAAGGTCTTGTCCGTGAACTCCGGGTGCTCCTCGGCCACGGTGGCCAGCCGGCCCTCGACATCGGTGACGATGCCCTCGGCCTTCTCGGTCTCGCCCATCGCCTTGGCGATCGTGCGGGTCATCTCCTGCCAGGTCCCGCCGTCCCAGGGCTTCTCCAGGTACGGGACGGTGGGAGCGATCTCGGAGAGGCGCTTGTAGTCGACATCGGTGATGCCGGAGTACAGGCCGACGATGAGGTCCGGCTTCAGCGAGAGGATCTGCTCGAAGTCGGTCTCGCCCGCGTCGCCGTAGTTCAGCGTCTCGGGCAGCGGACCGCCGAGCTTCTCGACCGTGCTGCGGAACCACGGGGTGTGGCCCTGCTTGTCGCCGCCCCACTGCTCGTCCACGCCGACCGGGACCGTCCCCAGGGCCGCGACCACATCCAGCGACATCCAGCTGACCGCCACGATGCGCTTGGGCTTCTCCTTGACCGTGGTGGTCCCGTGGCCGTGCTTGATGCTCACCGGGAAGCTGTCCGAAGCGGCTCCGGCCTTCGCCGCCTTCGCCGTGGCCGGTTCGGACGTGCCGCTGCCGCAGCCCGCCAGCACGACGACGGCGGCGATCACCAGCGCCACGAGGCGGGCCACGGCGCCCGGTCCGCGTCCGGCCGGGATGGATATGGACATGCTTCTCCTCGGATCTGTGCACCGCGCGGTGATGCGACGGCGGTTGGACGGGGAGGGGACCGCGGCGGGGCGACACGCTTACGAGCGGACCCGCACCTCTACTTAGGTAACCCTCACCTAAGTGAACGCTAGGGAATCGGGTCGCGGGCAGGGGGCGCGAAGTGGCCATGGTGTGTCGAGAATCGGCCATGTGTCCCGGAGCTGCGGCTTACCGGGCGGGGTGCCCCGGTGCGGCGAAGGGCCCCCGCCGCGGCGGGGGCCCTTCGGGCGGCAGGAGGGGGTGTCCGGCGGGAGGGGAAGCGCTCAGTGGCCGACGGGCGCCGGTACGGTCTGCTCGCGCAGATACTCGGTCGGGCTGGCTCCGGTCACCCGTCGGAACGCGGCGGAGAAGGCGCTCGTCGTGGAGTAGCCGCAGCGGTGCGCGACCAGATTGACCGGACGGCCCTGCGCCAGCAGGGCGGTCGCCGCGGACATCCGTACCAGTGAACGCCACCGGGCGAAGGACATGCCGACATCGTGGCCGAACGCCCGGGTGACGGTGCGTACGCTCAGCGCGTGCCGTGCCGCCCATGCCTCCAGCGAGAGATCGCTCTCCGGGTCGCGCATGACGTCGTCGGCCAGGGCACGGATCCGCGCGTCCTCGGGGACGGGGACGTCGATGGCGGGATGCGGGTCCTCCTCCAGCAGGTCGATGACGACGCGCTGGGTCCGCAGTCGCAGGTCGTCGGGCATCGGGGTGGTGTCGAGGTGGAGCAGCATCTCCTGGAGGGCGCGCCGTACGCGCAGCGGGCGCGGGGCGGACCAGTGCGGCGGAATCGCCGCCCGGGTCACATAGGTGTAGCAGCTCACGCTGCCCGGGTCGGGGGAGGACTGGTGCGGGGTCCCGGGCGGCAGCCAGATCCCCTGGCCGGGTACGAGCCGGCGCATCGTGTGACGCGTGTGCAGGGTCAGTGAACCGTGGTGCGGCCAGACCAGGAGCGCGTCGGTGTGCGTGTGCACCCCTCCGGTGGCCGCGGACGTGGGCGCGGAGCCGTCGAAGACCGCGGTGGTCAGCAGATAGGGGGCGGACACCAGGGCGCCGCCCGGCGACGGCTCGGCCCATCGGGGCGCGACCGCCGGGGGCGCCTCGCCGCGCTCGCGGCCCGGGACTGTAGCCAGCATGAACTTAGGTTAACCTAACCTGCCGCTCGCCCGGGAGGCCCCGGAGGTGTACGGCCTACCCCGGGCGCCCCGCGCCGCGACGCGCGACGCCCCCGCCCCGGAGGGCGGGGGAGCCACGGAACCCCGGGCCGACTCCGGCCCTGTGGGGGGAGGGTTCAGGAGCCCACGCTCACCGTGAAGCGGCGTGGGTTGCCGTCGTGGGCCGCGCCCGAGACGTCCGGCCGGCCGTCGGGGCGTACGTCGTCGTAGGGGAACGCGTAGCCGATCGGGCTGTTGGCGTGGACGACGCGGGACCAGTGGTTGGTCACCGTTCCCTTGTAGTAGTCCGCCACCGTGGTGCCGTTCGGCTGGTCCGGGTGGCTGAGCATGATCGAGCGGTTGAAGCCCGCCGCCAGCCGGGCCAGGATCGCCTTCTTGTCGTCGGAGTCGCCGGGGTTGTTGGTGAACGGCCCGTGGTTGCAGGTGAAGATGTCCTTCGACACCGGCTTGCCGAAGGTGTGGCCGCCCGCGAAGGTCAGGGTGTCACCGCTGACCCGCCCGGCGAGCGTGCCCCGGCCGCCCTGGAGGTCGATGCGCAGATCGGTGGAGCGGTACTTGTTCCACACCTCGTCGATCTGTGCCGTGAACAGATCCCGGAACGGCATCTGGTCCGGCCGGTCGAAGAACGGGGCCATCAGGTTCTGCGGCGAGATCACCCGCAGCACACCGCCGTCCGGCCCCCGGGTGACCAGCCTGTCCCAGGGCTGCCCGTCGGCGGCGGCCTGCGCCGTGAGGCCGTCGGCGATCCGCCGCACCGCGCCGTCCGGCAGCGGGGCGACGGTGTGCGTGGCGTCGCCCTCCAGCCTCAGCCCGATCGGCAGCGAGGTCACCAGGTCGACGTAGCTGATGTTCGCGAACAACTGCTGCGGGTTGAAGGTGAACTCGCAGAACGACCAGGTCCGCCCGTAGTTCGGGTCGGTGGGCGTGGCGAAGGCCGGCTCCACCAGGGAGGGGCCGGGGTTCAGATAGAAGTCCAGCTTGCCGTCGCGTACGAAGTAGACCCGGGCGCCGAACATCTGAGGAAGCGTCAGTACGACCGGACCGGCCCCGGCGCCCTTCAGCGGGATGGCGCAGTCGACCGGCAGCGGGGTCTGCGGCGCCCCGGGGGACTCCGGGCGGTAGACGCCGCCGTCCGGGCGCAGGAGCACCCAGCGGCCGGTGCCCTGCTCGTGGCCGGTGACGTAGGCGTGCACCGTGCCGGGCAGCGAGCGGTTCTCCAGGGCCAGTTCGCAGGTCGCGGGCGCCGCGGCGGCGCGGGGGCTCAGCGCGCTTCCCCAGAGGGGATAGCTCAGCGCCGCGGCCGAGGTGCCCGTCACGAACGTTCTGCGCGAAATCACGAGGGACTCCCGAGGTGTGTGTGGGGGACCGCGGACGGTGGATCGCGGGGGCGGTGAGGGGGAGTGGCGAGGGGCAGGAGCGAGAGCGGTGGTGAAGGGAGGCGGCCGGGGGGGGTGGGGGGACGGGCCCCGGAGCGTCCGCGGTGCGCACCACTCTCGCGACGCCCGGGGTGAGCGTCAAGACGTGTGACTGAGAGCGCTCTCAGAAGTGCGGAGTCTTCACAACTTGTCGCACACACACCTCACTTGGCGGGCTCCGTCCGGAAAGGGGGCGGGCGGGGCAGGGTGGATCGGCGGGCCCGGTGATCAAGAGGTGAATGCGCCGGCCCGTCCGGTACGAGCCCGTCCCACTTGGACTAACGCGTGGCGGTTGTTGGACTGCGACGGCCCATGGCGGCGTACGTCGTTGACGGTGTCCGGACACGAGGACTACTCAGGGGCCATGTCGCGAAGATTCACTTCGGCCGGCGCCGTCGCCGCCGCCTCAGCAGCCGTCCTGGCGCTCGTGGGGACCAGCCTCCCCGCCGCAGCCGCCGACCCGCTCCCCGCCGCGGCCGAGGAGGCCGGCCCCGGCGGCTCCGCCGTCATCGGATCCGCGCAGCTCTCCGTCGCCGTCGCCGACGACTTCCCGCGCGTCCTGTCGTACACCGACCGGGCCGGCGGGAAGCAGCTCCTCGGCAGTACGCGGCCGGTCACCACCATCACCCTCAACGGCACCGCCCACCCGGTGAAGCTCAAGGGCGCGCCCGGGATCACCGCGTCCACCGCCCGCTACACCCTCACCCTCACCGACCTGCCCGGCGTGGAGATCGACGCCACGCTCTCCGTCGCGGGACGCGTCACCACGTTCAAGGTGACCGCCGTCCGCGACACCGAGGCCTTCCGCGTCTCCACCATCGACATACCCGGGCACGACCTGGTCTCCGTGGGCTCCGCGGAGCCCGGCGCGGCGACCGCGTTCACCACGCTCGACCCGGACTCCACGCGCACCGCCGACGTCTTCGCGGAGGTCACCGCCGCGACCGCCCCCGACAGCAAGCCCGTCGGCGCCACGTACGCCCTGGTGAACACGGGCGCGCTCGCGGCGGCCGTCGAGTCCAACTCCTCGTACGACAAGCCCGCGGGCGCCACCGGCGGCGACGACGCCCGCTTCTGGCACCAGGCCCGCAAGGCCGGGGACGGCAGCGTACGGGTCGGCCTCTGGTCCGGCCAGTGGACCTACCGGGGCGAGGGCGCGCCGAAGCCCGCGAGCGGCGCGGACCTCCCCTGGGCGAAGGTCGTCATCACCCCCGACGCCAACGGCGACAAGGCCGTCGACTGGCAGGACGGCGCCAACGCGTTCCGTACGATCGGCATCGCCGCGCCCGGCGCGCAGGACACCCCGGACCGGGTGATCACCCACATCCCGTTCAACTTCGCCAGCCAGGCCACCCACCCCTTCCTGCGCACGCTCGACGACGTCAAGCGGATCTCGCAGGCCACGGACGGCCTCGGCCAGCTCGCCGTCCTCAAGGGATACGGCTCCGAGGGCCACGACTCGGCCCACCCCGACTACGGCGGCAACTACAACAAGCGCGCCGGCGGGCTCAAGGACCTCAACGAACTGCTCAAGGACGGGAAGAAGTGGGGCGCCACCTTCGGCGTCCATGTGAACGCCACCGAGTCCTACCCCGAGGCCAAGGCCTTCGACGAGAAGCTCGTGGACAGGACCAGGCCCGGCTGGAACTGGCTCAACCAGAGCTACTACATCGACCAGCGCCGCGACATCAACAGCGGTGACCTGGCCCGGCGCTTCCAGCAGCTGCGCGACGAGACCGACAAGAACCTCAGCCTGCTCTACATCGACGTCTACTACTCGCACGGCTGGATCGCCGACAGCACCCTGCGGGCCGTACAGCGGCAGGGCTGGAACGTCGGCACCGAGTGGGCCGACAAGTTCGAGCGCGGCTCCCTGTGGTCGCACTGGGCGAACGACCTGAACTACGGCGGGGCCACCAACAAGGGCCTCAACTCGCGGATCATCCGCTTCATCCGCAACGGCGAGAAGGACATCTGGAACAACGACCCGGTCCTCGGCCAGACCGCCATCGAGGAGTTCGAGGGCTGGACCGGCGAGAGCGACTGGAACGCCTTCTACGCCAACATCTGGCAGAAGAACCTGCCCGCGAAGTACCTCCAGCAGCAGCGGATCACCCGCTGGAAGGGCCAGGACATCACCTTCACCGGTGGGGTGCGCGGCACGGTCGAGGACAAGAAGCGCACGTTCTACGACCACGGCCGCAAGGTTCTCAGCGGCACCGACTACCTGCTGCCCTGGGACGGCGGGAAGAAGCTCTACCACTACAGCGAGAAGGGCGGCAGCAGCAGTTGGGCGGTGCCCGGCAAGGGCCCGTACACCGTCTACCGGCTCACCGACAACGGCCGGGAGAAGGTCACCACCGTCCGCCCCGCCGACGGGCGGATCACGCTGAAGGCCACCGCCGGACAGCCGTACGTGCTCTACCCGGACCGTGCTCCCCGTGCCGCCGACCCCCGCTGGGGCGAGGGCACCCCGGTCGGCGACCCCGGCTTCAACGACAGCGGGCTCGACGACTGGACCCGGACCGGCACCGTCACCCGTGACACCGACGGCCGGGGGCGCAACAGCGCCGCGCTCTCCGGCGCCGCCCCCGCCGCCGTCTCCCAGCGGATCACCGGCCTCGAACCCGGCAGGCGCTACACCGCCTCCGCCCTCATCGAGGTCGAACCCGGCCGGAGCCGGCACACCACCCTCACGGCGGGCGGAAAGTCCGTCGCCGTGGACCGCTCCACCGCGAAGGACCAGGTCGCCGCCTCCGACTGGAACGGCACCTACTTCCAGCGGGCCAAGGTCAACTTCACCGCCCCCGCGAACGGCCGCACCACACTGCGCGTCGAAGCGGCGAAGGACGGCACCGGCGGCAGCACCGGCGCCGCCACGGTCCGCGCCGATGATGTCCGTATCGTCGAGAACGCGCCCACGACCAGGAAGAACACGGTCGTGTACGAGGACTTCGAGGACGTCGACCAGGGCTGGGGGCCGTTCCTCAAGGGCGACGCGGGCGGCTCCACCGACCCCCGCACCAGCATCTCCCAGCTGCACGCCCCGTACACCCGGGCGGGCTGGAACGGGAAGCTCGTCGACGACGTGCTCGGCGGCAAGGAGTCGCTCAAGGCCCATGAGGAGAACGCCGGCCTCGTCTACCGCACGGCCCCCTGGACCGTGCCCATGACCGAGGGCCGCAGCTACCGGATCGAGTACGACTACCAGTCCAGCCACGCCGGGGCCTACGAATGGGCCGACGGCTACGACCGGACCGGTACGGACGGCACCCCCGTCACCACACAGACCCGGACCACCCCCATCGGTGAGCAGCGCACCACCGGCCACTTCAGCCGGACACTCACCGCGGGCTGCGGCGACACCTGGACCGGGCTGCGCAAGCGCGCGGACGCCCCGGACGGCGCCGACTTCGTCCTGGACGGCTTCACCGTGACCGACCTCGGCCCCACCCCCGCCGGACAGGAGGCCGCCTGCGGCACGCTCGCCGTCGCCGCCGAGGCGGAGACGCTGGTGCCCGGCGAGGCCAACACGGTGAGGGCCACGTTCAGCAACCACGAGACCGCGGCCGCGGCCGGCGTCGAGGTGGCGCTGACCGTGCCCGGGGGCTGGAGCGCCGAGCCCGTGGGCGCCGTCGCCTTCGACTCGGTCGCCCCGGGCGCGAAGGTCACCGGAACGTGGCGGGTCACCCCGCCGCCGGCCGCCGAGTACCGGACGTACCAGCTGGGTTCGCAGGCCGTGTACACGGTCGGCGGTGCCGGGCGGAAGCTGGCCGCGCAGACCTCCGTACGGACCCTGCCGCCGCCGCCCACCGCGGACAGCTGGGCCAGTGACCTGGACTGGACGGCCTCCGAGAACGGCTGGGGACCGGTCGAGCGGGACATGTCCAACGGTGAGACGGGCACCGGTGACGGCTCCCCGCTGAAGATCGGGGGAGTCACGTACGCCAAGGGCATCGGCACCCACGCCCCGGCCAGGGTCCGCTACTACCTGGGCGGGAAGTGCACCTCCTTCACCGCCGACGTGGGCGTGGACGACGTCCAGGCCTCGCGCGGCAGCGTGCGGTTCTCCGTCACCGCCGACGGCACCGGGAAGGTGAAGTCGCCGGTGCTCGGGGCGGCCGACGCCGCCTGGCCGCTCACCGCCGATGTCACCGGCGCGGCGTACGTCGAGCTGGTCGTCGACGACGGCGGCGACAGCAATGGCAACGACCACGCGGATTGGGGCAACGCCCGCTTCCACTGCGGAAGCTGACGGTCCGACGGGGTGCGGCCGGGATGCCGGCCGCACCCCTCGGAGCCCCTGATCCGGCCCGGCCGCCCGCCCCGTCCACCGCACCCCGCCCACCCCGTCACTTCCGTCCCGCCCCGGGCCCGTGCCGACGCCGCGAGCGTGCGTGCTGGGCGGCGCGGCGGGGTAGAGGCTGCCGGGAGAGGGGCGCTGGACCGGCGGGCGCCCGGCGCACACCGTTCGGGGCCCGGCCGGGTGGCCGGACCCCCGCCCCTGGAGGTTCTTCCGTGCCGCTCACATCCGCCGCCTGGTCGCGCCGCGCCTTCCTGGCCACCGGCGGGGCCACCGCCCTCGGTGCCGCCCTGTCCGGACCGGCGCATGCCGCCGGCCCGCGGGAAGCCCCCGCCGACGAGGAGTTCGACTCCCTCCGCCTGCGCTGGACCGGCCTCGCGCTCGGCACCGGCTACGACGCCGCCGCCGAGCCCTACGCCTCCCGCCTCGCCGCGACCGGGCAACGCGCCGCCGGATTCGCCGCGTCGATGAGCCCGGCCCCCGGCTCCCTCTGGCCCGACCGGACCTTCGACCCGCCGTCCGGCATCACCCAGAGCTACAGCCGCCTGTGGACCATGACCCAGGCGTACGCCCAGCCCGGCACCGGCCACACGGGCGACACCGCTCTCCTCGCCACCGTCGTACGCGGCCTCGACCACCTCTCCGCCACGGTCTACAACCCGTCCACCACCCGCTACGGCAACTGGTGGGAGTGGCAGATCGGCAGCCCCCGCCTCCTCATGGACATCGTCGCCGTCCTGCACGACCACCTCACCCAGGAGCAGCGGCAGGCCGCCTGCGCCGCCGTCGACCACTTCATCCCGGATGCCGTGCTCCGCGACTACAGCGGCACCTCCACCGGCGCCAACCGGGTCGACCTCTGCCGTTCCGTCGCCCTGCGCGGCATCCTCGGCCGGGACCCCGCCAAGACCGCGCTGGCCCGGGACGCCCTCTCGCCGGTCTTCCCGCACGTGACGAAGGGCGACGGGCTCTACGCCGACGGCTCCTTCGTCCAGCACACCTGGGTCGCCTACTCGGGGACGTACGGGCAGGTCATGCTCGACGGCCTCGGCCGGCTCCTCGCGCTGCTGGCCGGGTCCTCCTGGGCGGTCACCGACCCCGCCCGGCAGACCGTCCTCGACAGCGTGGAGCACGCCTACGCGCCCCTGATCTACAACGGCCTGGCGATGGACAGCGTCAACGGCCGCGCGATCAGCCGGGGCCTGCTCAAGAGCGACGAACGCCGGGTGCTGCGCGGCGACCACTTCCACGGCCAGGGCCTGATCGCGGCCATCGCCCTGCTCGCGGGCGGGGCGTCCGCCGCCGAGCGCGACTGGTGGAACGCCATGATCAAGGGATGGATCGAGCGGGACACCACCTCCCCGGTCCTGACCGCCCCGCAGTTCGACGTCGCCGACCTCGCCCGGCTGCACGCCGCCGCGGCGGCCCCCGTCCCCGCCGCTCCCGAGCCGGTCGGCCACACCCTGTTCGCGGCCATGGACCGGGCCGTGCACCGCCGCCCCGGCTGGGCCGCGAACATCTCCATGTCCTCGGAACGCATCAGCTCCTACGAGTGCGGCAACGGCGAGAACCCGCGCGGCTGGCACACCGGGGCGGGGATGCTCTACTGGTGGCCGGGGGCCGAGCGGGGCGACCAGTACACCGACTGGTTCTGGCCGACCGTCGACTGGTACCGCCTGCCCGGCATCACCGTCTCCACCAAGCGCCTCCCCGACCGGGCGGGCGGCGAATGGGGCGAGCCCCGGCCCGCGGCGCGCTGGACCGGCGGCGCGCACGACGGGGAGTTCGCCGCGGTCGGGCAGCACGTCAAGGGCCTCGGCTCCACCCTGGAGGCCCGCAAGTCCTGGTTCTGCGCCGCCGACGCGGTCATCTGCCTGGGCGCGGGCATCACCGCCACCGACGGGGTGCCCGTCGAGACGGTCGTCGACAACCGCAACCTCGGCCCGGACGGCGCCGCCCACCCCTTCACGCTCGACGACCGGGAGCGCCCGCGCTGGGCCCACCTGGAAGGACACGGCGGCTGGGTCCTGCCAGGCGGCGCCGCACTGCGCACGCTGCGCGAGGCCAGGACCGGTGCCTGGGCCGACATCAACACCACCAGCTCGACCGCCCGTGAGACCCGCCACTGGCAGACGCTCTGGCTCGACCACGGCACCGACCCGGCCGACGCCGGATACGTCTATCTGCTGATGCCGGGCGCGGACCGGCGCACGGTGGCCGCCCGGGGAGCCGACCGCGGCTGGCTGAAGGTGCTGGCCAACACATCCGCGGCGCAGGCCGTCGCCGTGCGCTCACTGGGCCTGACCGCCGCCAATTTCTGGCAGGCCGGTGCGGCGGGACCGCTCTCCGTCACGGCCCCGGCGAGCGTGCTTGTCAGACGGGGCCCGCGCTCCACTACGCTCTGTGTCAGCGGACCCGACCGGTCCGGCACCCCGGTGGACGTGATCTGGGACCGGCCGGTACGTACGGTGGTCCGCGCCGACGCGGGAATCGAGGTCCTGGCCACCTGGAACCGGCTCGTCCTGCGCGCCGGACCCGGCACCGAAGGCGCCGTGCTGCGCTGCGAGGTGCGCTGACGGCGCGCCCCTGCCTGTGCCGCGCACCACACGCTCCGCTTTGTGGAGGCCCCACAAGGCGGAGCCCCGTGGGGCTGGTGGTTCGGCTGCATCGGGGCGGGGTTCTGTTCACACCCACCACGAAACGGGTCAGGAGACTGTTCGGAGTCGACGGCACGATTTCTGGGTCGGGGTTCGTAGGGTCGATACATGACCGTTGTGGAGGAAACCCCGGGTGAGCCGACCGACACCCGTGGCCGGGTGGCCGAACTGCTGGCCCTGCGTGAGCAGGCGATGCGTGGACCGAGTGACCGGGCGACCGAGGCGCAGCATGCCAAGGGGAAGCTGACGGCGCGTGAGCGTATCGGGCTGTTGCTGGATCCGGGTTCG